>BTQZ01000040.1:0-22583 GCA_036986135.1 Anaerolineae bacterium
GGAATCGGTTGAACGCTGATCCATCCCATATCTGGCGTCTAGGCTGGTGCGCGGATCATTATGATGCAGTCAACTTCATAGGGGATGGTGTGAATCCGACATTCTTTGGGGGTTGGTCGAATGTTAGCTATAACACTCTAATTGCCACCGCAGCGCAGGCTCCAGACGAGAGCACGAGAGTGAGCTACTACGAGGCGATCGAGAAGATCCTGGTAGAGACCGATGCCATCATGGCGCCGCTGTATACCTATGCGAATGGTATGGCCACCGATCGGCGCCTGATCCGCAGCTACAGTCTGGGAGGCAATGGCGGTTATATCGAGGATTGGATTCTGATGGATCAGGATATTTTCTTACCGCTGATTGTCCGCTGAGAAGCATGACAACCGATCTTCAGATCTGGCCCGGGCAAGCAATCCTGGAACCTCGGCCTACTGGTCCAATCTTATCCCGGGGATTCCAATCTTTGTAGACCTATATTTGAAGGAGCAGACAATGAGAATCTTGCCCCAACTGTGCGCGGCTTTTTTATTAACGCCCGTGGTTGTCATGTTGGGAATTACATCCTTCCCCGCCTATGCAAACACATCGCACTGCGGGACCATCGGCACCGACGAAACCTGGTCGAGTGATGCAAACGTGCACATATTGACATGTGATGTCACTGTGGCATCGGGTGTCACATTGACAATTGCTGAAGGCACGATCGTTAAGTTCGACAGAGGAAAGTCACTCATCGTGGACGGTTCATTGAAAATCCTGGGAACTTCCGGGAATCCGGTATATCTCACCTCCTATCGGGATGACACCATCGGCGGCAACACGGACGGAGATGGAGCGAGCACCGGCTTGCCAGGGGATTGGAAGCGTATCGAATTCAGGGCCGACAGCGACGATGCGACGTCGCTGATCGACTATGCCGTGATCCGCTTTGGGGGCGAAATATTCGGCACCGACAGAGGGGTCATCACGCTGCTGGATGCCTCCCCGACCATACAAAACACGACTATCACAGCAAGTGAATACTGTGCGATCCGCGCCAACCTGGGCTCCTTCCCGACCTTGAGCAATAACACGCTGACAGATAACGACGCCAACGGGCTGTGTCTGGACAGCGAAGATGGAAACAGCACCATCGCGAGCGATGCGTCCTGGGATGTGACCGACACCAGCTACTACCTGCGGGACTCGATTACGGTGGCGTTTGGCGCCACGCTCACCGTGGATCCAGACGTGGTGATCAAGATCGCCGCCGGGAAATCGCTGTTTGTCGAGGGAGCGTTGCGGATACTGGGGACGGGGGCAGACCCGGTGTACATCACCTCCTACCGGGACGACACGATCGGCAAGCCTGGGGATACGAACGGAGGCGGCGCAAGTACTGGCTTGCGAGGCGACTGGAAGCGGATCGAATTCACCGCCGACAGCGACGATGCGGCGTCGCTGATCGACCATGCCGTGATCCGCTTTGGGGGCGAGACGTTTGGCACCGACCGAGGGGCCATCACGCTGCTGGATGCCTCCCCGACCATACAAAACACGACCATCACCGAGAGCGAATACTGTGCGATCCGGGCCAACCTTGGCTCATTCCCGACCTTGAACAACACCACGCTCACAGATAACGACGCCAACGGGCTGTGTCTGGACAACGAGGACGGGAACAGCACCATCGGGAGCGATGCGACCTGGGACGTGACCGACACCAGCTACTACGTGCGCGATACCCTTACCGTGGCGTTTGGCGCGACGCTGACGGTGGATCCGGACGTGGTGATCAAGATGGCGTTTGGGCAGTCACTCTTTGTAGAGGGAGCGCTGCGGACACTGGGTACGGGGCCAGATCCGGTGTACATCACCTCCTACCGGGACGACACGATCGGTAAGCCTGGGGACACGAACGGAGGCGGAGCGAGCACTGGCTTGCCAGGGGATTGGGAGCGCATCGAATTTGCCGCCGACAGCGACGATGCGGCGTCGCTGATCGACCATGCCGTGATCCGCTTTGGGGGCGAAAAGCATGGCACCGATCGGGGGGCTATCACGCTGCTGGATGCCTCCCCGACCATACAAAACAGCACGATCACCGAGAGCGAATACTGTGCGATCCGCGCCAACCTGGGCTCTTTCCCGACCTTGAGCAACAACACCCTCACAGACAACGACGCCAACGGGTTGTGTCTGGACAACGAGGACGGCAACAGCACCATCGGGGGCAGTGCGACCTGGGGCGTGACCGACACCAGCTACTACGTGCGGGACACTTTTACCGTGGCCTTTGGCGCGACGCTGACGGTGGATCCGGACGTGGTGATTAAGATGGGAGCCGGGCAGTCACTCTTTGTAGAGGGAGCGCTGCGTGTGCTGGGGACGGGGGCAGATCCGGTGTACATTACCTCCTACCGGGACGACACCATCGGTGGGGATACGAATGGAGGCGGGGCAAGTACCGGATCGCAAGGCGACTGGAAGCGCATCGAATTCACCGCCGACAGCGACGATGCGGCGTCGCTGATCGACCATGCCGTCATCCGCTTTGGAGGCGAGGTGCATGGCACCGACTACGGCGCGGTCACAATCGTCAGCGCGTCGCCCACAATTCAGAACTCGGTCATCACGCAGAATGAATTCTCTGGCATCCTGACCCAGTTGGCTACGCCAAACCTGGGCTGCAATGATATTCACTCGAACCAAACATATGGGCTCTTCAACCAGACCCCCGAAACGTTGGTCGCCGCCGAGGGTCAGTGGTGGGGCTCCCCGACCGGTCCTTTCCATCCCGACACAAACCCCGATGGACCTGGCAATGCCGTCAGCGATGGTGTGAATTACGTCCCATGGCGCAGCTTCACGTGCGGATCAGATTTATTTCGGATTTTCCTTCCGATTATTATCCGCGAGTGAAAATGAGGAAAGTTGCTGCTGCATACGGCGAACGAGGCATCCGAAGCGGGCCTAGCGCGTAAGCGCTTGCGGTACGAGAACTAGATTGCGTTCGAAAAGCACTTGTATCGGAGCCAGGCTTACTTCGGTCGGCTCTGGGCAACCGGTGTGTGGGATGACTCGGCGCTCTAGGGGCTTTTGACGATCACCTCGCCCGTCATGCCGAGCGCCCGGTGGAGTTGGCAGTGATATCCGTACGTGCCGGCCGAGTTGAATGTAAAGCTGAATGTTGAGCCACGCCTGACTGTGCGCCAGAGGCCATCGTCACTCACCAATGGATGAACACTGAAGTCACCCTGCCACTCCACCGTATCGCCCACATTGATCGTTACACTGGCCTGGCGATAGTCGGTTCCCACTGCACACAAGCCCGCGATCGTACGCACGTGCAGTAGCTCGGTTGGATTCTGTGACTGGGCTGCTTGAGAGGTAAACTCCGAACAGACAGCTCATTACTGTTGACTGGCGGTTCACTTGTTGCGATTTTTCCCTCGATGAATCTATTCGATATTCTCGCTTGTCCTTCCTGCAAGGTTCCTGTCTCGAGACGCGGAGACCTGCTCGAATGTGATCAGTGCGGGACAACATTTCCAATAAATAATGGCGTGCCGGTCATGTTCCCCGACGGTCGCGTTCCCGAAATCCGGCATGAGGCAAACCTGCACGTACGGGAGTCATACGATCCGTGGGTACATCGCGTCATTCTGCAATCTTTGCAGGATGATCAGATCGTACTAGATATCGGGGCCGGTAACATGGCACTGGATGATCCATGCATAATTCGTATGGATGTGATGCAGAGCCCTCATGTGGATTTGGTGGCTGATGCCCACTATCTCCCATTCCTGTCAGAGAGCTTAGACTATATTCTCTCGCTTGCGGTCATCGAGCACCTACGGAATCCCTTCCAGGCGGCGGATGCGATGTATGAAGTGCTAAAGGATGGAGGGTATATCTATCATGAATGTAATTTCGTGTTCGCGTATCATGGATATCCTCACCACTACTTCAATGCCTCGATGCAGGGGATGGAGCAAATCTTTGCGCGTTTCGTCCCACTCCGTCAAGGGGTGGCCCCCTACCAAATGCCCTCCTTCGCGCTGGACATGGTTTTACGCTCTTATCTCAGCCACTCACGGGCAGAGGAGTTCGAACATGGAAGAGGGCTCACGTCTATTATTCACCAGCTACTCGGTCGAAACCTGACAGAGTATGACGCATATTTTTCGGAAGAGAGTTCACTGAATGTGGCAGCTGGCACATATTTTGCGGGGATGAAGCGAGCGAGGCCAGGGGCTTCTGTCATCCCTCGACTGCTCCACGAATTGTGGGAGAAGCACACGGATCTCCAAGAGAGATATCCGAACATCAATCAACTCACCACAATTGAGAACATCATGATTTGGGCCAAACAAGAAGGGCGAAGCCAATTCCAGGAAATCGCGGAGTGGATGGACGGGATCAAGCCGTTCGATAAGTGGGCGACGGGAGAGGAATGGGATCGCCCGGAGATTCGGTCGATGCCATTCATAGAACCGAGATACGGTGCGATTGGCCTTGATCCGGAAGTATCGATGAAGGTACATGCAAAGGCTCTAGGCGATCAAATTCAAGAACCAAGAAAAGGAGGACCCTGGCGCTTCCTTGAATTTCCCGTTCAAGGGTTGAGGATTCTTCGCAGCGAAGGTCTGCGAGCGTTTCTACGCGCAGTGTATAGGTATATTCAATAGGCGGATTGTAAATTGCGCGTCGGCAAGCTCGGAGTCCAAACTCAACCCACCTTAGTTATTTGTACTTCATAGTCACATCCTTCGATGATTTGGCCATGATCCGCCTGAGTTGCTCCACCCGGTCCTCCGGTTCGGAGGATAAACGCGGATACGACGTCTTGTATGAGAGATTAGGGTTGAAGTATGGATCACCCGAGCGCAGATATGGCGAGAACTCCCGGTACGCGAGCCACATGTCATCTGCAGGCACGAAACGACCCCGCGTGGCCCCTTCCCGGTGGAGAAGCCTGGCAAACGGCGTATATAACACTCGGTATCCTCGCTCGTGAATACGCAGACAGATGTCCACATCGCCAAACGCGATCCGGTATCGCTCATCGAAGCCCCCAACTTGATTGAAGATCCTGCGAGGGATCATCATGCAGGCACCGGTCACCGCCATGTAGTTCCTGTACCATTCAGTTGACCCCAGCGGCCCACTCTCCCCCTCCCTCACACCCCAGAAAATATGCCCCGCGTGACCTCCCATACCCAGGACGATACCTGCATGCTGAATCGTGAAATCTGGGTAAAGCAGCTTCGCTCCAACTACTCCGATTTCCGGCCACTCTGCCCAGCGAGCCATCTCCTCAAGCCATCCGTCATCTATGATCTCCACATCATCGTTGAGGAACAGCAATAGTTCGCCCTGCGACTGGCTTGCGCCAATGTTGTTAGCCGCAGAGAAGTTAAAGGGCTGTTCGAATGGAACAACGCGGATTCGACTGTCCAGTTCGATACGCTCATATAGGCGCCTAGTCTCGGCTTCCTGACTTTGATTGTCCACTAAGATTACTTCAAAGGGAGGCCTCATCGTGAGGTTCTGCAGCGAGTCGATGCATCTCTTGAGCCATCTCGAATTGTCCCTGCTAGGGATGATGATCGAGACCAAGGCTGTCCTGCTTGGCCAGACTACGCGAACGGAGTTTAAGGCCATCATTTGTGCGTCTGCCCCAACTACGCCGAGATTCTGTACATACTTACCCACAGTTTCCGCACCGCTGGCAGGAGCACGGTCGTCCCCTGCGGGCAGAGGCTTCCAATCCTCGGTGCCCGATCCCACGTGGCATAGCACCCTAGGAATATGGACGATATTCGACGCCTCTCGCGTCCACGTCAAAAGGAATCCCCACGCGGTTTCGTAATCCAGGAGGGCCGTCATGTCTGGAGTAGCCTCGATCAAAGACATTCGGATGAACGCAGGATACAGATAGTTAACGGACAGCAGGAGCTCTGGCGACCAATCGGGCTTAAACCACGGGTTCTTTCTGCGGGACCCACGCGGATCCATCCGATCTTGGTCGGAGTAAATCAGGTCCACTTCAGGGCGCTCGTTCAGGACCTTTGCGACCTCCCAAAGCGCATTAGGGGCCAGCAAATCACCTGGGTAGAGCACTGCCGCGTGCTCAACATCCTCCAAGCTCAACACATCGGCGAATTCTAGCTCAGGCTGGTTTGATTCAGGCATGAGAACGACCTTGACGCGATCGTCTTCCTCGAATTGCGCGGCTAAGTCTAGGATTTCGGTCTCTTGTCCTTGGTCGACTACCAGCCTTAGTTGCCACCGCCTGTATGTCTGATCTAGAACGGACCGGATAGATGCCAAATTGCCGTCCATATTAGAGCGCGAGACTGGCACAACAGTGGCGACTCGCGGGCAATTTGGGAATGGTTTCGCGTCGGAACGCTTCCGGTCGAGCTCAGATTGCTTGGGCTCCACATCTCGGATCCAACGCATGTAGGAGCGTTGAAAGGAACGACGAGCCATCGTATTGCGGAGGCGCTTCAGTTTTCGATGGAGATTTACTGTGGTATTGGAGTTGAAGAGGAGGAGTGAGTTCAGGGCATCCGTTGGATTCTCGACCAGGCTGAGAATACCACAGACAGCCTTCTCTCAGCTCAACTTATTCAACTTTAAGTGGCGCATCGCTGCAGAAACTGGCCCGATTCAGGCCGTCGTCGAGTGTGACACAGATGTAATATTCGCCGAGGGCAACAGAATTGGTGTCCCACTGGAAGGTTGCGCCATCACCGAGTCCCTGAAAACCCCGGAAGACGGCCGGCAGGAAGATGGTGCTTCCTCCCGTTGGGGTTGGAGGCGGAGCTGGCGCGTACTGCGAAGCCGGAGTCCAGGTACCGGGATCGCTTTGAGGATCCAGCGTATAGAAGTATGAGAAAGACTGGATATCTTGAGGCGGCTTATTCAACGATATTTGGAACATGTAGGGGACACCACTTGAGACGCGGTCTACCTTGGAGAGTTTGACCCAGTCCAACTGCTGGCTCATTGTGGTCCCAAGGGCATTCTCGTTCGGATCAAATCGCAGGCGCAGGATCGAATTCGAGGCTGACCATGAATTCGGTGCGCCGGCGCAATTGCCACTGTTCTGCTCCACAGAACCATTGAAGGCGTCAATTAGGTCGACCCAGTAGGTTTGCCAATCAACATCAAAGGGCATGTCCTGACTCACCAGGTGACACTCTCCCCCACCGCTGCCCGGTATGGTCCAGATCCAGCGGGTGATCATGCCCTCCGGTACGTTCTGAAGACTGCCCGCGGTGGAGAGGCGGAAACTCAGGTATCGATAGGCGCTTCCGGCTGCGATCTGCTGGGGCAGGTTGAGGTGGATTTGCGGATCGGATCCATTAGGTAGAGGCGCGGAATTCGTTTGCAGATTGATGACTCCGTTCGAGAAGCCAGCGCTTACATTCACAAGCTGGGTCACGTCGGTTCCGTCCTCGAAATCCCAGGAATTCCCGGCTTGTGTCGCGTAGTCCTCACCGCTCGACGGCGAAGGTCTCACGAAGTTTGCGATCGGAGTCTGGTTGACTACCAGAGTCGAGGGGCTCGGAGCCGGTCCGGCGCAGCAGCCTGTCGGTCCTCCCAGCTGCACCGTGTACGTTCCCGGAGCTAAACCTTGCGTGTCGATTGACCCAGGAGAGGAAATCGCCGAATCCGTGATTCGAATCTGGCGGCTTTCGCCTTCCGGTTGAAGCCATACATAGTAGGATCCCGCAGGTGGAGACCACGTTACGGGTTCGCTGTTCGCAGAGCAATCGGTGAAGCGCACCCAGTCGATCTGAAAGTCGATGCCTGCCTGGAGCGTGGGGTCGACGCGTAAGCCGCGCCAAGCGGGCTGCGAATTCCAGCCGTCGCCCGCAAGGAAGTCCCCAACCAGATCCGCTTGATACAGCCTCCACGAATGCGTCGGCTGGCCCCCGCCGGCTTCTGGATAGAGCTGAATGCCGACCGATTGACCCCAAGGTCCACTTTGGAGACGCTCATCCGAGAACCACAGGACTTGGAACTGATCCGGACCGCCGGGGATTTCGGCGGGTCCGGATTCTACCCGCATAGCGATGAACAGGCACCGATAGCCGGATGGATCGATCGGGAATAGCTCGCCCACCTTCCCGATCAGCATCGCGGTCTCATAGCCTGGAAAGAGCGGGAAGAACTGCGCATCTTTGGTACCCGTTGAAGTTGCTGAGAAGATTCCACTCTGCACCTGAATGTTTTGAAGGTAGGAAGCTTGGCCCGATCGGTTCAGGTACTGAGAAACATCTGTGAATTCGGACATATCCCACGGATCTCGGAGTTCTACAGTTGCAAAGTCGGGGGATTCAGCCACCGTCAGGGCGCCGTTTGCTGCCGGAGGTGCCGCCAATACCGAACCGGTAAGGAGCAGTAACGACATGGCTACAGCGCTCAAGACTGCCCATCTGATTGCTGTAGGCGTCGATTCTCTCATTCGGGCCGATTGCGCTCCCTTAACGCTTCCTGGTACACCTCTCTGAACCGGCTCGCCACTTTTGGCCACGTAAAGTGCATCAGGACCTTGCGTTTGCCAGCCTCTCCCAGATCGCAAGCCCAATCCGGATTCTTGAGTAGCATGATGATTGCTTCTGCCAACATATCCTCGTCCTGATAATCGATCAATAGGCCGTCACGACCAGCTTCAATTACCGATGGCACAGCGCCGCGTCGACAGCCAATCACTGGCTTACCACTTGCCCAAGCTTCCAGGTAGGCGATCCCAAAGGACTCAAAACCCGACGGGTAGGCAAATACATCCAGAGAGCCGAATAACCAAGGCTTCTCTCCTTGTGGGAAGCTGTATCGCCGTGTAGTCTGCTGTTGATGGTGCTCTGGCCAGCTATCGATCCACCGATCGATCCTTATTGCATAGTCCGTCCTAGATCCCGCTATCAGAAGCCGAGCCTCAGGGATCTCGATCCATACTCGTGGCATTGCCCGCAAGAGCGTGTCGACCCCTTTATGCCCTCCAATTTGGCCAATGAACCCTACAGTAGGGCCCGGATCCACCCCCAGGCGGCGCTTCGCCTCTGCCGCGCTAGTGCGCCCATAGGAATCGGGATCAACTCCCACGCCTATAGTACGCACTCGCTGCTCCGAGGCACCACGCTCAAGCACATACTGCGCCTCATAAGACGTATTGGCGATGTAGCGGGAAGCCCTGGGGATCATGCGGTAAATCATGGGGCGTTGAAAGCCCCAGTCATCTTCAGGATGGAGACCGCCGTGCAGAACCAATGGTCTATCGGATTGCCTGGCCCCGCGAGCGGCTGCGAACATGTGAAGAAGCGGAAACGAGGAGGCAGAAACGACATCCGCAGGGAACCGCCGGATGGCTTTGGCGAGGCCGGGGATAACCGGCCCCCCATAAAGCGCTCTGAGGTATTGATTGAGCGGCAGATTGAGACGGTACGCCACAACCTGCGGGAACCAAACTAGGCTACTAACCCTGCTAAGTACGGGGAAGCGCTGAATTCGCACACCGTCCCTCTCTTCCCACCCGCGCGTCATGCGAGGAGCACCAGGATTGTGGAATCCCTCGCCGTTATAGCAATCGGTAGTGAAGACCGTGACCTCGTCGCCAAATTGCGCGACAAGCTCTTCAGACACGCGCTGGATCAGGAGCTCAGTACCCCCGATCGCGGGATAGTAGCCCTGAGTTACATGCAGGATCCGCATTTTGGGGATTGTTGACCTTCGCTACAGGCGCCTTTGCGGTATGCGATTCCGCCTAAGCCGATGGTACCAATGCCGGAGACGCCAGCGAAGGTGGCTCGGGATACGCAGCAGCATGTGAATGAAGCCCTCGGCGCGCCATACAGCCATAACGCGCCCAATCGTCCCGGATCGCTCAGGATACTCCAACCGCACGGCCCCTAACTCTCCAGGCCTATCCCAGTCCGGCGCATGCTGACCGTGCAAACAATATTCCAATAATGGCCTGACGACGCGCTGCCAATTGAAAGTTTCGCGTAGCGCATCGAATCCCGGCTCCGATGAAGCGAGAGGTGACTCAAGCATCTCGCAGAGAGCTTCTGCAACTGCGGACGTATCGTGAGGCGGGACCACCTTCCCCACGGCATACTCGCTCACCCATTCACTTACCACATCGCCTGAAGTAATCAGCACCGGTAACCTTGCCCAGAAGTAGTCCATCACACGAGTGCGAATAGAGAAACGTGTCTCAATGTGCACCGGGTGAAGCGTCACTCCAACATTTGCCTCGGTCAAAAGGGACTCTCGCTCCTCGTAGGGAAGCCACTCGTAGAAGAAAACGGTCTCATCTTTCTCGGAAATCTCCTCTGCCAGCGCAACCGTCTTGGCAGCCATTTCATGCTCCGGCACACTTGGATTAGGATGCCTGGTTCCCAAGAAAACCAGCCGAGCCTGGGAGTATTGCTCCAGAACCTTCGGCCAGGCCTCGACGAGCGTCAATGGATCAAGCCAGTTCCAAATGCCTCCACCCCAAAGTACGATCGGGGTCTTATCGGTGAATGCGGGGTGTATTCCGCGCAGGAATGGCGTTCGTTTCGGTTCCCGCTTCGGAAATCCGATGCCAACAACATCGATTAAGCTGCGTAGGCTAGCATCATCGCCAAAGGTGCTCGGATTGATCCGCCGATTCGCGCCAAGCACGCCCAACCAAAAGTCACGCTGACGCTCGCTGCCACAAATGAAGTAATCGCCCAGCATAGCCAATCGGTTAGTGACTTCAACTGCGTGACGGTTGAGATTATCTTGAGTGTCGGTCGGTTCCGTCGCGTAATAGTGAAGATTCTCCAAAAAGAAAGGATCATACAAGTCCACGACGAGTCGTCTTTTGGTCTCTTCCAAGAATGGAAACTTTTCCACCATATATCCTGATATCAGCGCGATGTCAGCATTTTCCACTAAGAGCTTTAGCGACTCGGGCCGATCTTCCCAGTACTGGACCATTCGGAGGCCGGGTAATTGAAGGGATGTCGCCGATGGTATTGCAAGTGTTACCTCCAGCTCCTCTTTCAGCGCGCGCGCCATTTCCAGGTACCGAACGCCGGGTCCGGCCATCTTGGTGTCCACGACATCGTTGCTGACGATTAAAAAATGCGGGCGTCGCTCGGAGACCGCAAACTCAGGCATGGCACTCGTCCTTTGAGAGAGAATCAAGGAAAGATACTCGGATTGCACACGGGACCAAGTCAATTCAGGGTAGCTTCTCCACAGCCTGCGACCGGGAAGTTGATTCTGCAATTCATAAACCTCCGTCTCCGGGCGAACGCGTCGTGCCTGCAGGCCTCGTCGCTGAGGGATGATATCTGGGAGATCACGGATGAGCTTGAGCCATGCGTGCACATAAGCCCTTCCAATCCCCAAGTCCCTCTTTGCTACCGCTACGATAAGATTCCGCACATCTTCGTTCAGGTAATTCCAAAGGAATCTTGCCGCGAACCGAGGTTGCAATAGCTTAACTGCAAATCGCAAGCGCCCATATGCCACGTTACGCAGCTTGAATGGCGTGAGGCCTTTATCGTCGCCTCCCTCCCGCCCACCAAAGGCATGGTAAACGACAGCATGGGGCGCCGCGGCGATGGAGTATCCAAGCAGTCTGGCGCGATAGCACCATTCGCTGTCCTCGTAGTACATCGGAAATCCCTCATCAACTGGACCTACTTCCTCCCAAGCAGATCGCACGATGAGGGCAGCTGCGAAGCATGCTGAAGGTACTTCCCGCATGCTAGCAAACTGCCCTAAGTCAAGATGGCCGATGCCAACATCTGATCCCCAGGATGTGGAATCCACTCGGTTTCCCAAGCCATTAAGGAAGCTCGGCGCCCACCAAAGCTTAAGTTTCGCCGCGACCGCAGCACAGGTGACAGAAGCCTTCGCTGCATCGAGCATGTGTGCCAATGCATCTGGCTCGAGACGGACATCCTGGTTCAAAAGCAGGATGTATACCCCCTCCGCATTAGATATGCCTTGGTTAATTGCGGCAGCCAACGACTGCGTCTTCGCCAGCCGCAGCGCATTCACTTGAGGATAATCTCGCCTTAACCATTGCATCGTGTCGTCCGAGGAGCCGTTATCGACGACGATCACTTCGAGTGGCGAGTGCGTTTGTGCAAGAAGCGACGGGATGCATTCTTCCAACCAGCCCTTGCCATTGTGGGCGACGATCACGGCCGAGACCAGATCCCCGCGTGTCGGGTCCGGAATCTTTCGGCTGAGGACCTTGTCGTGACGCCGCAAAAGCCCAGCTTGCGCTAGGCATGCGAGTGCCGCTCGGATAGTGTCGGCCGGTTGCGCCTCGAGATCTGGTGCGGCTAGGCAAGCCTCGAGGCTCCGTCCATCAGCATATCTCCATAGCTCGAGCAGCGCCTGATCAACTGCGACCTTGCCGCCCTGCGACGTGACAAGAGCGGGGCGACCGAGCTCATCATCTTCCCTTACATCTGATGGGATCGAGTAGGAAATCATATCGACCGATATAAAGATCCTAGGATTTCACAGAGTCGATATGGGAACAGAGCTTGTAATCTCTGCCGCTCAAGGCTAGGAATCAATCTGAAGCGTCGCGGAGAGGCTGGAGAGTCATGCGTGAGACTCAGGATCGGTGCCCTTAAGGGAGCCAGATTCAATTCGCGAGTCGATCCATCACTAACGAGGAGGCTTCCTATTGAGTCCCGGGAGGAATAGCCGCTCTCGCCTACTTCCCTGAGGGAGCACGAATAAACGCATTTGCTGTACTTTCTCCATGAGACGCCAGCTCGGGCTGCTCAAGACCGAGTTGAGGTGGGCGCTTAAGTCCTCAGCCCTCTGGCGATTCTCCTCTGCGAGCGCAGATCGATCCTTAATGGTCTCCTCATGAGATGCCAACTGATTCCGCATTTCAACTGTCGCAACTCTCAGATCCGAGTTTTCTTTCCAGAGCTCCCAATACCTACGCTCATATTCGCGTATCAGCCGAGATAGCGATTCTTTCCTTTTGCGAAATCTGGCGGCCCACGGAGTGATGAACGATGCATCGAAATCCACGTCGCGATAGTAGCTCAAGCGCGCCAACGATTCTGCCCAGTATTCTGGAGGCTGTACGTTAAAGTGCGTCGCTTCTCCATAGTCGTAGGGCGTAGAGGAAAAGAGGATGTCATCGGTGTGTCCGCAGAGATTGGCAATGGCCTGTTGGGATTCGCCAGGTTGCAGATGTTCCAGAACCTCAATGCAGACTATGAGGTCATATGATTGAGGCAGTGGATCCGTGACTGATCCAACCCAGCAGTACTCCTTGACGTCCTCGTGCACTCGATCAATCGCGTATTCCGAGATGTCTATCCCATATGCTTCGACGCCGCGCTCCCTCAAGGCCTCCACAAGAAAACCCATAGCGCATCCAGCATCGAGCACGGTCTTTGGCTGAATGTCGCTGACGATCCGATCGGCAATTGACCCGAAGAACTCCAACCATTCCTTATCGCGCCGGTAGGGACGACCGCATCCATGGGAAAAATAGTAGGCGTCAAAGAGCTCGGTGTCCGTCCGGTCGCCGGACATCAATCGCCACCCATCGCCAGCGCCAGGGCGGCTTGCCAATCCGGAATTTGCAATCCGAAAGCCTCTTCGAAACGATCGCAGGACAGGGCGGAGTAGGCGGGGCGTCGTGCCAACGTTGGAAACTCCTCGGCTTGGGCCGGGCGTATCTCTTCCACTGAGTGGTGATCGTTGCCAGGATCGAGATCCAGAATGGACTTCGCCCAGTCGAACCGACTCGCCGCTCCTTTCCCCGCAAGATGATAAATGCCTGATCGCTCCTGCAGCCACCCGAGCACGTCGTCTCTTCCTTTTGCCAACACAAGTGCCGTGATTTCAGCCAGCACACGACTCCAGGTTGGGCTCCCCACCTGATCTGAGACGATGCGAAGAGTTTTCTGGGTACCTGCCCACCTCAGCGCCTTCATTACAAAGTTATCCCGACGAAGGCCATACACCCAGCTCGTGCGCAGGATCAGGTAGTTGCCGCCTACTTGCTCTATCGCCTGCTCGCCTTCCAGCTTGCTCTTTCCGTATTGGCTAAGCGGATTTGGGGCATCGGTTTCCACGTAAGGCGCGCCTTTCGTCCCATCGAACACATAATCCGTCGAGTAGTGGATGAGCGCCGCGCCCTGCTTCAGCGCCTGTTCTGCCATCATCGCAGGTGCGCGCGCGTTTACGGCCATAGCAAGCTCTGACTCTTCCTCTGCTCGGTCAACCGCAGTATAGGCAGCTGCGTTTACGATAATTTCCGGCTGCTTGCGGCGCAGCACATCGCGGATCTGCTGTGTGTGCGCGAGATCAAGCTCGTCCGAACCGAGAGCAACCACCTCGCCCAGGGGCGCTAGCGTGCGCTGCAGTTCCCAGCCAATCTGACCATTCTTCCCAAATAGCAGGATCTTCATTGGGATTCTGCTGCGCGCTGAGGGCTCACCCTCAGGGCGCTAGCGGGCTTCGGCTTCGAGCCATGGCTCCTCATCGGCAGCCAACCTCAGCAGATAGTCTCCATACCCATTGTCCGCCATCTTCTCGGCCAGCGCACGTAACTTTGCCGCATCGATGAATCCCATGCGATAGGCAATCTCCTCCGGGCAGGAGATCATCATTCCCTGACGCTCTTCCACCGTCTGCACAAAGTTCGCCGCTTGCAGCAGGGATTCATGCGTGCCCGCATCCAGCCATGCGACCCCTCGTCCCAGGACCTCGACCCGGAGCTGCCCGGCCTCCAAGTAGAGCCTGTTGAGGTCCGTGATCTCCAGCTCGCCTCTAGCGGAAGGCTGAAGGCTGCCGGCGAGCTCCGCCACCTGGTCATCGTAGAAATAGATCCCCGGGATCACGTATTGCGAGCGCGGCTGCTCCGGCTTTTCTTCGATGCTCAGCGCCCGCCCCTCCGCGTCGAATTCAACCACGCCGTAGCGGCGGGGATCCTTCACTGCGTAGGCGAAGATCACGGCCCCTTGCGTGAGCTCGGCCGAGGAACGCAGAGTCTCCGGCAGGCCGTGCCCGAAGAACATGTTGTCGCCGAGAATCATGCAGACCGGCTCTCCTGCAACGAACTCCCTGCCAACGATGAAGGCGTCCGCCAGGCCGCGCGGCTCGTCCTGAGCCGCGTAGGAAAAGCTCAGTCCCCACTTCTCACCGTCTCCCAGAAGTCGCTGAAATAAGGGTAAATGCTCCGGTGCGCTGATGACCAGGATTTCCCGTATGCCGGCCAACATCAGCATCGAGAGCGGGTAGTACACCATGGGTTTGTCATATACCGGCAATAGCTGCTTGGAGACGCCGATCGTCAACGGATTCAGCCGCGTCCCTTTCCCGCCTGCCAGTATGATGCCCTTCACAGCGCCGCATCCCTTTCAATGTAGTTCTGCTCGTACCATTCCTTGAAGTTTGGACGCTCACGGATAGAGCGAACCCAATCCGGATTAGCCAGATACCACTCCACTGTTTTGTGCAGTCCGCTCTCTAGAGTCTCGTGCGGCGCCCAGTCCAACTCGCCTTTGATCTTGGTATTGTCCATGGCATAACGCCGATCATGCCCCGGCCGATCCGCCACGTACTCAATCAGCGAGGCGTGAGGCACATGGGCCGATTCGGGGAGCATTTCATCGAGCAGGGCACAGAGGCGGCGAGCGAGATCCAGGTTTGTGGGCTGGGAATCGCCACCCATATTGTACGTTTCGCCCGGCCGCCCTTCTCTCAGCACCTTCCAGATCGCCTCACAATGGTCTTCGACGTACAGCCAATCCCTGATCTGCCGGCCGTCACCGTATATCGGCAGCGGCTTGCCCTCCATGGCATTGAGGATCATGAGCGGGATGAATTTCTCCGGAAATTGATACGGGCCATAGTTGTTTGAGCAGTTCGAGATGGTGATAGGCAATCCATAGGTGTGCACATAAGCTCGCACCAGGTGATCGCTGGAGGCTTTTGAGGCCGCGTAAGGGGAATTGGGCGCGTAAGGGGTCGACTCCGAGAAGGCCGGATCATCGGGACCAAGCGATCCAAACACCTCGTCCGTGGAAACGTGGTGAAATCGGGCGCGGTCGACCGGCACGGTTTTGTCTTCGATCCACACTCGGCGCGCGGCTTCAAGCAACGAGAAGGTGCCCATAATGTTGGTCTGGATGAAGGGAGCCGGCCCCAATATGGACCGGTCGACATGGGATTCGGCGGCAAGATGGACGATGGTGTCGATCCGATGCTCACGCAGCACTCCCTCCACCAGCACAGGATCGCGGATATCGCCCTCGAGAAAGATATGTTTCCCCGAGTCCGGCAAGTCTTGCAGATTGTCTAGACTTCCAGCATAGGTGAGCGCGTCCAGGTTGACAATGGTGGCCTCCGGATCGGCGCGCATCACGTAGCGGATGAAGTTTGAGCCTATGAATCCTGCCCCACCCGTTACCAGAACCGAACGCATCAGCTACCTCTCTCAATCGCGCGAGCGTTCATTCAAACAGCTCCAATTGCTCCAAGCGCTTTCCTTGAGCGTCCTTGGCGGATAGCGAGGGAGGCCTGCCGTTGATTAGCGGCCAAGCGATGCCCACCTGCGAATCGTTCCAGATCAGCGTCCGATCCCACTCCGGCGAATAGTAGTCCGTCACCTTGTACACCACCTCCGCCCACTCGCTCAGGACATAGAAACCGTGGGCAAAACCCGTGGGGACCCATATTTGCGTTCGATCCTCTGCCGAGATCTGCAGCCCCACCCATCGCCCAAAGGTCGGCGAGCTCTTCCGGAGGTCAACCGCTACATCATAAACCTCCCCTGCTACGACATGGACCAATTTTCCCTGCGCGTGACGAATCTGGTAATGAAGGCCCCGCAGGGCGCCCTGACGCGACCCGGAGTGATTGTCCTGAACGAAGCGCTGCGGGATCCCGGCTTCTTCGTAACGGCGCCGCTGATACGTTTCCACAAAGAAGCCGCGCTCGTCGGAGTGGACTTCGGGTTCAATGACAAGTACCTCAGGGAGGGATGTTGCGGAGACCTTCACGCCTTTCCCCATCCGTCGGATTCTTGACCGTCTTGATAGAGCCGCACCACTTCCTCGGCCGACCCCAATGCCCGGATCGTTCCCGCATCGATCCACGCCACGCGCTGACACATCGAACGAACCTGATCCGCGTTATGTGACACGAGCAATACGGTCGCACCGGTTGAGCGAAACGACTCGATGCGCCCGTTGCACTTCTGCTGAAAGGCTTCGTCCCCCACAGCCATCACCTCATCGAGCACCAGCAGATCCGGTTCCCAGGCCGTTGCAACTGCGAAGCCCAACCTGAGCATCATCCCGGTCGAATAGGTTCGAAGCGGGGAAATGATGAAATCGCCAATATCCGCGAATTCGATGATGCGATCCAGCCGCTCTTCGATCTCGGCTTGTGTGTGTCCCAGCAGTGCTCCATTGAGGAAGACGTTCTCTCGTCCTGTGAGTTCGGGGTGGAATCCTGCCCCCAACTCCAGCAGCGGCGCCACCTGTCCCTTCACTACCACGCGGCCTTCTGTCGGCCTCAAGACGCGTGAGACCACCTTGAGCAGCGTGCTCTTGCCCGCCCCATTGCGACCGATGATGCCGAAGACTTCGCCGCGATGAACTTCCAGATTGATGCCCTGCAGTGCCCAGAACTCGTGGTGCCGGATCTGGCCCTTCAGCCGCCGGATCACGTATTCCTTGAAGGTTCCGATCCGCTCCTGCGGGACACGATACCGAACCGACACGTCTTCGATACGGATGACAGGATCCGACCGTAGGTCGGTCGCTATGTGATCCTCAGACACGGTAAGCGAAGTCATCCGATTTGTTCGAGAAGACCAGCCATCCACCGACAGAAGCCAGTAATGCGATGGCCACGCCTACCGCTACTTGCTCAGTGGTGGGAAGGACGCCTTCGTACAGCGGTTTGCGGATGAGCTCGACCAGGTAGTACATCGGGTTCAGGTTCAGCAAGATCGAACGGTAGGCCTCTGGGATGATTTCCGGCGGGTAGATGATCGGCGTGAGATACATCCAGGCCACGAGCACGATCTGATACATCTCACTGACATCCGGAAAATAGACCGCCATAGTCGACAGCAGCAGGCCGACGCCCAGGGAGAAAAGCGCCAGGAGCAGTATCGCTATCGGAAGAAACAGGGCCGATGGCCTCAGCGGCCTGCCGGTGATCAACATGATGGCAAACAGGGGAATCAGCGATAGCGTGATATTCACCAGGCCGGTTCCGATGGATGAGAGGCTGAATGAGGTACGGGGAATATAGATGCGACTCAAGAGCGCGCCCCCCCAGACCAGCTGGTTCATCGCTATGGTCGTGGTTTGAGCAAAGAAGGCCCAGGCGATCAAGCCGCTCAGTACATAGACCGGATAGGCCGGCACTCCCCTGAATAGCTGGGAAAACACAATCGTGAGGATCAGCATCATACCCAGGGGGCTGAGCATGGTCCAGGCAACACCCAGGACCGAGCGCTTATACCGGGATAGTATGTCGCGTCGCACGAGCTGCACGATTAGGGTCCTGTACTTGATGGCTTGTTCGAGCTCTTCCAATGCCTTCCAACGCGAAGCGGCGGAGTCATATACTGGCATGTGCTCAGGCGCAGAAACTGTCATGGAGACCTCGGTCCGGGCAAATCGGAGGGCAGGATGGATATTCCGGCTGAGCGCCAAGCCCCATCCACTTGATCTAGCCGGTGATCCAAACCCTTAACGGAGGCGGCGTTCGTGCCGACAGATCCAATCTGTGCGTACAAGCTAACCTCCACTGCCGATTGCCCCTTGAATACGCTCCTTGCTTGCAGTTCGAGTTCGTTATCCAACCAACTAACCTCGCGGCGCAGGCCACTATCTGGAGCATCGGTGCTGGAAACATACCAGAGACGCGTGAACTCAGTCTCCATTTTTCCAAACAAACCAAGTACCGTAGGAGACGGCATACCGCTCCCAGCATCACCTATAGCACTACTTCCCGGAATCTCGAATGGAAGAGAGTACCATGGAACTTCCCGTGTCCAATGATTCATCATGAAATGCCAAAGCGGTGTTCCATAGGCATCAATTGTAACTAGGTCGCCCACCCTCACTTGCTCACTCAGCAAGCGGTACGCGGCCGCAAATTCTGGCCGGTTACCGCCCGCAGAGGGATCTTCCCGAAACTGCACAAGCCCAGGAAAAATCGGCGCCACGGCGGCCATTGCGCTTACGATCAGAGCCGCCCTCAGCCCAATCCGGCTAGACGCAGTATCCCTGCTGAAGCGGAATAGAATGATCGCGCAGGCAGAAATGAAGGCGACGATTGCGGCGGGAATGATGAATGACGCTTTCACTATTGGAAGGGTACGCAGCCAAGCAAGGTCCCAGCTTGCTGGGTTGAGAAGCTCGGCAAGGTGGACTGCAACCGCGGAGAAACGAACGTCCCACTCCGCTCCCAGCAGATAGGGATCCAAGCCACGTTCCAACCATACGGGATAAGGCCGATACCACGCGACAATCGAGCCTGATAATTGGATGAGAATGCTGGATGCCAGTAACACACCCAGCACCAGCCTTCCCCCGATTGAATGTGAATACAGCAGCTCATCGATTAGCGCAGCGCTCATCACTATCATAAGCGGGATGGCCGGGAGCATAAATCTCAGTCCCCAGGTGAGCGTTCCGGCCCACTGCTCTGCATGAAAGAGGGCTTGCGCAAGTGGCAGCAGTATGACCGCAAGTATGGCGGGGAGTAGAAGTTGGGAACGGGCCTTGCGGAATCGAACCACCGCCACAGGCGCAAGAATTAAAACCGGTGCGAAGATGAAGATGCTCTTGGCGGGACTGATAAATGGGCCAAGGAAGGCAGCAATGAGGGCAGGGCGAATGTTTCCAGCGAACCGATTGGCTATCCAATTGATGTAAGTCATCGAATAGCGGGCAAAGGAGCCCTGATCGGGGAGCGCCAGTATAAGAAGCAGGGCCGCTCCCAGCGTGAGCAGGCATACCACAGCGGCCCTTCTACCCAGTGGAAAACTGACAGATCCCTTCAGGAATAAGAGGGCCGAGCTCAAACCAAGAGCGAGCACGAACACCGTGGCAGTATGCTTTGTCAGCATGCCCCCTACAACTCCGACAATTATGAGCAGAACTGCCAATCGCCGTTTTGATGAATGCTGGGAGGCCAGCATAACCCACCCCAAGAAAGCTATTGCGACCATGAGGGCAGCCAAGGGATCGCGATAAAAGGTCTTTGCATAGGGCCACGCCATTGAGGCAAGACCAAAGGTAAGCGCGCTCAATATCGCGGTGTTTCGCCGCAATCCCAGTTGAAGCACGGTGTAGAAGACAATAAGGCCAGTAAGCGCGGTCACATAGAGGTTCAAGGTGAAGGCAGCTTGTGCTCCCCCGAGCCCAAGAATGCTCGCGGCTCGGTACATAAGTGAACCTATGGCCGCTTGCGCGGGCTCCAACACAGTGTGTGGGACTGAACTACCGGTCGGCGTGATCGAAAGCTCTTGTACTCGGCTATTGCCATAAACCTGGGGATAGGTCAGCTGGCCCCATAGTGCGAGACTTTGCGCGCGGGCAGCCAAGACGTGCTCGTCGTCCACTCGAAAGCTGCCGCTGTAAGTTAGAGCATAGATCGAGGTCAGAATGGCAAAAATAACCAGAGCTGCAGAGGCATCTCGGCCCCGGTTGGATGGGGAGGGTACGCGGTTGGGGTGAGAGCCAATCCGCTCAGAGTGCAAACGCAATTTCCTCCTAGTCTTTCGGGCTAGGACAGGGCGTACCGGGAAATTCTGATATGAATCGTTCGCAGGCCGCAGTCGCAGTCATCTCAACCTCTTGAACCCCGGCAGGAGGACACGGAGTACCTGGAAATTGAGAAAGGAAAAGCGCGCATGCCGCAGTGGCCGTGGCAGCGATGGAGTCCGTGGAAGACTGCTGACCAACTGCCTCGGGGGTCCCGGTCGCGAGAGCCGTGGGACTTGCGGCGAGATCCTCCGTTTCTTCTCTTGAAAGTGCATCGGCCGTGTCCGAATCATCGCCATTGAAGTAGGTGATGAATCCGTAAACACCCAACCCCCCCAGCAAGAGCACGCCTGCGGCAACGCCTAGGATGATGACGTAAGTCAGGGCTCTTCCTGAAGAACTTGGGGCTCGGCGTGGGTCCTGCGGCAGGTTATGGCTGCTGTTTTGCATGTGTGTCCTCCATCGACGCTACTACTCAGGTTCGGCCATCAAGTTATCGCATATCAAGCGAAGCAGACGGGCCGGCAGTACTCGAGTCCGGCCTGCTTCCTATCCATCGTCTCGCCCCAGCTGATCGCAAGGCAGGGAATCGTAGACCCGACCAAGAGCCTCCCCCTTGCCTTGCCCACCTTCCACCGAATGTTCAAGCCGGGTCCAGGTTCTGCAGACCGTCAGTCCCATTGCAGGCTGCTCTTCTACGATCTCCAAACTAAGCCGTGTCGCGTCCTCCCACCGCCCCACGTGCGCATACCCCTCTACGAATGGAAGGCGTTCGGAAGCATCGTTTGGCCTGTCACCAAGCCCAAATGCGATGTCGCCCAGTTCGGCGATGCGTTCCCAATCTTCCCGCTGCAGCGCCAGATCGGCCTGCTGAAAATAGTAGCACCAGCGGCGCGGTGGTTCGGGTCCGAGAACATGGAGCGGAGGTTCGAGCACACGCTCCGAATCCTTCAGGATCAAATCGAGGTCGGATAGCGGAATGGCGCTCGGAAGCGGGGCGGGAATCCCGGGAAGCGAATCATGCAGGACGACATCATAAACCCGCAGGCATTTTGGAGGGTCATAGGACATGACGAGCACCTGCGAGGTCGTCCCATCAAACGTGGCGGCCCGGTAGTCCTTGTGGATCGGCTCATCTACCTCCAACGACGCGAATGACTTGCCCAACCGCAGCTTTAGAT
Source organism: Anaerolineae bacterium (assembly GCA_036986135.1). Taxonomy (GTDB): domain Bacteria; phylum Chloroflexota; class Anaerolineae; order Anaerolineales; family E44-bin32; genus JADFRG01. The sequence continues at coordinate 21,941 of BTQZ01000040.1, forward strand.
CCGCGACAAGGTACTGCATCTCTCCCGGCCGTTCGTCTTCACCGTAGATCCAATTGACGGCGCCCGTCAGAGCTTCATCGTCATCAAACTTGAGTGGAAGCTCGTTTATCAGAATTGTGGTCCCCGGCGCCAAGTCAGGAACGCGCCACATGAATTGCCACAGGAGATTGCTTTGGGAATCGCGTTCGCGACGGTATTCCGTAGCGTATCGAACTTGCTGGCCGGCGCCCAGCGCGATCCAGCAGCGTCGGCTCATAGGTCGGATAGCCGATGATCTGAGTCCTCCAGAGCAAGAAGATGGGCAAGATCGGGATGTATGGAAGCCAGTGCCTCAAGGTGAGCCTGAGCCGCGCGCCCCTTGTCGCGGCTGCCTCCGCCACGGTCCAGTAGATCAGCAGCGGCCGCAGCAATTCCAACCCAAAGTAGTACTCGATGCTGAGCAAACTGTAGAGCGCGCCCGCGATAGAAAGGACCGTCCAAAGCACGCGATGCTTCGGATGCCGAATCGCCCGCACCATGAGGCCCAGTAGAAGCCCAGCCAGGGGATCAAGAGGCCGAAGGCCAGGATCGCCACGCCCAGCAACACGAGCGGGTGAAACCACTCGTGGTCCAGCCAGGTCCTTATGCGATTGGTTCTTGCGCT
>BTQZ01000041.1:0-22160 GCA_036986135.1 Anaerolineae bacterium
CCCAGTAGAAGCCCAGCCAGGGGATCAAGAGGCCGAAGGCCAGGATCGCCACGCCCAGCAACACGAGCGGGTGAAACCACTCGTGGTCCAGCCAGGTCCTTATGCGATTGGTTCTTGCGCTCATGAGTCTGGGTGGTCTAACGCGCCGGAGAATCTACATCCGTGCCGCAGGCGGATTCGCGCGGTCTCACTTGCCGGCGGTCGCTTTCTGATCGAGGTTCCCCTGCTGCAGCCAAAGTCGGGCCCGCAGTCGGAAGGGCAGGATCGGCTCGAGCAGACGTCGCAGCAGATATTTGGCGTAGATGATTGAGAAGTTGCTCCCACCAAGCCGGCGATGAACCCGGATCATCTCCGGCCAGCACAGCTCAATTGCTGCGCGGGTCTTTGCCTGGTCGTGCAGCCTGAATGCGGCCCATGTGCGAGGTTGGTATTCAATCGGAGCCAGGGCCGAGATCCGAACCCACAAATCGTAGTCCATTGCGAATTGAAATGTTGGATCAAGCGGGCCGACCTCCCGCCAGAGATCCCCACGGAAGAAGGCGGCCTGCTGCGGAATGTGAACATAGCCGCGCCGCAAACGGCGGTAGTCGGTCTGCGCAGCCGGAAATCTGCCGATCACCCGGCCATCCTCGTCAATGTAATCTGCATCCCCATAGACCATTCCGATCTCCGGGTGATTGAGCAGGTATTCTACGGCCTCCCGAACTGCGCCGGGCCTATAGAGGTCGTCCGAATTGAGGTACGCCATGATGTCGCCGGTCGCCTGTGCAAATCCTTTGTTGATTGCGTCCGTTTGTCCTTCATCGGGCTCTGATATCCACCATGCCAACCGATCTGCATGGCGGAGGATAATCTCAGGGCTCCCGTCGGACGAGCCTCCATCCACGACGATATATTCGATCGCGGGATAGTCTTGCTCCAGGACCGAGAGCATCGCCTGCTCGAAGTACTCGGCTTGGTTGAAGGATGGAGTAACGATGGAAACGAGCGGCAAACTCTCAGGCATCAGGCTTTCGCTTTCGAACACCAACTGGTTGGTACTGCGGATCCCAGATTCCCCACGGCATCCCGCTCTCTCCCGATTCGAAGAACACGGGCGCCAGGCGCTCGCGCAAGACATCGCACTCCCGAATCCCGGCAAAGAGCGAATCATACTCGGAGAAGTTGGTTGTGGCGTCCGGAGGCATGCCGAAGGCGCTCAGAAGCGTAGCCTCCGTCAGGCACCACCCTTTTGATGGTTCGTGGTACCAGTCTTGATCGCGGGCGGCGGCCAAAGTAGCCAGCAGCATGCCGCCTGGCCGCAGGAGGCGCATGAGCTCGTCGACAACGAGCGGAAGCACTGACGGGTCGTTGTGTTCCAGGGCCGAGACCGACACCACCGCGTCGAAGCTTTCATCCTCAAGCTCGGGCATGGTCTCTAGGCTATGCCGATAGAGTATGACGCGCCCCGCGGCCTTGGGGACGAACGGTCCGAAGATCCCAGTCAAGCCGGCCCGCAGCGCCCCTCCCAAACGATATCCGACCGATTTGTAGGGCTGCCGAAGACGGCGCCAGACTACACGCCAGGCCGGATCGAGATCGCCTGGTCGCAGACCATCGACACGATATGAGAGACGATAGCGTCCGGAGAGATCCGACCGATCGAGTCGATCGACGCTCACGATCTCTGCTCCGTGGTCCGCTAACCACCACTGCAGAGCGCCGGTCCCGCCGCCGGCATCCAAGATTCGCATGCCGGTGGGATCCTCGATTTGGGAGGCGATCCAAGCCAGATCGAGATCGTAGTGCCAGCCAAGCTCAATTCCGAGTTCGTGAGCCCTGTGACGGATTTGGTTGACGAGATGCTTGTGCTTTTCCAAGAGAACTACGCTCAAGATCTCGAGCTGGCTACCCATGGGATTTGAGTGCATGGATGAGGTTGAATTACCGAATGCGTTTGCCATCTATCTCCGCAATGGGACACGAATCCAAAGTGTTCCAGCATGGATGTGGTTTGGCTGCACGCTCAGGGATGTCTTCCTTGCTGGGTTACGGCAGTGTTCATGGCCGGGTCAGAGATAAGACCTGAATATCTCCCTCGTCTGCAATGTAGACTCGCTCCAGTCCATCTCCGATGAGTGCTGAGATTTGCTCCCAAAGGTAGGGACTCGCGAATGAAAGGCTTTGATCAACATAAACGGCTTCAATCCCCTGACTATTCATCCATTCGAGGAACTGCCGGGGGGTTTCCGTTTGAGGGACATCCAATGCAGTTAGACCCATATAGGTCATTCTGGCGGTGTAGATCGGTCCGGGTGATCCGGCGGCGATAGGTGTGCCGCGGTCATACGTTTCTTGGAGGAACAGGACCGCGGCTTCGTCAGCCGCTTCCCCGAGCTTGCGGATTTTCGGGCCTGGATAGTCGCCATGCAAAAGGAGGCCTGCGGAGAACAACAGGAGAGCCGGTACGCCAATGGAAAAGGCGCGGCCCTTTGATTCCCCTACCCACAGTAGGCCTAGGGCCAGAGCTGCAAGCACGGCAACCGCGCCGTACGTGAATGCAAGTTTGCTGTCGAACACCCCATACAGAGCGAAAGCAAGGAGCGCGATCAGCCAAAAAGCTTGCTCACGCCGGCTCTCAATATTCTTGAGCGCGGTCGATATTCCAATTGCAGTCAAGGCAAATAGAGCGTAGAAATAGAAACGGAGATGACCGAGCCTGAAAAGAGTGATAACCAATCCTGAAGCCAGGGGCACTGCCCACACGCCGAAGATGAACAGCCTGCGGTAGTGCTTCTGCGTAATCAGCGACCATATTCCGCGCACCGCAAATAAGAACAATGGAACAGCCAGCCGCTTGCCGTAGGCATCGACCAGCTGGTCCGGGAGTCCCCTGATAACGACACTAACTCTTTGCAGGTATACCTGAGGATTTCGACCGATGGCACGAAATACTGAATAGTTGTTCTCCTCAGGCGTTCCAAAAATCCGCCTGGCTTCGCGTTTGGCTTCAATCACAGCGTTTAGCTCACCTTCGCCAGCATAAATTGCCTGGTGTCCGGCTTCAAAATTTTCGTATGTACGCTCAAGCGTACCCAACTCCAGGTTGCCTGTGATCGCTCCGTAGAGCAGAATGTAGCCACCCACGATTGCCGCAAGTGGGACCGCTGCCCCGAGAGCCGCTTTCCACCTATTGCCCCGAGGCCTGGCAATGATGAAGGCGGCAGGGATTAGCAGCACACCCAATATCAACCCATCGTTTCGAGCAAGAGCTGCCATGGCTATCAACACGGCTGATAGCCATATGTGCCCGAGGCGTCCGGAGTTGATATACGCCAGGACCTGAGCCAGGCTCAAAGCGGCAAAGCTGACAAAAAGGGGATCGCTTGGAAAGACGAGCAGCGATACCGAAATCCCGCTGACGAATAGGAGTCCCACAATGAGGAGAGGGTGGGCAAGCCTTCGTAGTTGCCAGGCCACCGAATAGGCGCCGATCCACACCATTCCGAAAAGCAGCACTCTTCCCAATGAAGTGCTGTGGATCAACCAGAGTGGAGATTCCATGTATGGCAGGTACGTAAGTGCATAAAAGAGTGCAACCAGAGGATTGCCGCCGTAACTCGGCAGCTGTCCCTCCAGGAGAACTCGCCCGCTGTTTACCCACACCGCCTCATCCCAGGCGTTGATCTGGGCCAGATTAGGAAAGAACCCGGCGGATACCAAAAACATACTGATCAGAAACGCGAGCAGCGCTGCTACATGCGTCCTGTCAGCAGCTAGCTCAGCCAGTCTCGTCCCAATTCTCCCTGCCACAGATGCTGATGAGGCCCGGGTCAATTCACTATCAGTTCCCACGATAGGCTTCGCCAATGCCGATCATAGCTTCCATTGCTACCTACCTGCCTTCAGATCAAACAATACGTATCCATCATCGCCCTCTTGATAGGGGTAGTTGCTATAGAGCACATCGCTTAAAACCGGCTGGTCGTCTAGCTCGTTGAACAGGGTCACCAGGAAGTAGTCGAATCCCTGCGCCCAAGAAAACAATAAGCAATGCCAAGGCTACAAAGAGATTCCTGACCGACAGCCATTGGGATATCTGAATCCGCTTCATACAGGATCGCTCTTCATCCACCCCGTGCACTTACCCGCCGTATCAGCCTCGGTTTCATCTGGCGGCCACTCTACCGCACGCCGTTGCATGATCGTGTGATCCCGCGTCATCTTATTGGATCCATCTCACACCAGAGCCGTCCACCATGAGGGTTCGACCTCTGTGACGAATAGCTCGCCTCGCCCGTCGATAAGCAAGAAAAACCCTTCCCAATCCGAGCGCTCCGCCAATAGCCTGAACAACCTTGTACCAGACTCTGAGCTCAGTTCCGGGCGATAGACGCATCGCCTGGCCGAAATGCCTGACCGCCGCTCGATGATCCCCAGAATCGATCAGCCGCCTGGCGGCAAAAATATGCACGCCCGCCAATATCTTCGCACCGCTCGACTTGAACACGGATGAGTACGGATCCTTGGCCTCCAGCTCGGTTATTAGTTCAAATGCTTCATCTACAAATTCGGAGGACTGCGCAACAGTCTTCGCGATGCTGTGGGTCCTCTCCACCGCCCAAAAACTATTCACATGGAGCATTGGGAATTGAGCCGCCATGCGAATCCATAGCTCGTGATCGAAGATGAGATCAAACTGATCGCTCAAGAATCCGACCTGCTCCAGAGCACTTTTCCGCATGAACACCGTGGGCTGCAACAAAACCTTAAACTGCATGAGGTCAGGGAGCTCGTAATGAGGATAAGTGTGCCAATCCAGCAGATTGCCTTCGGCATCCACCATGACGCCATCGGCATAGACCATGCCGGCGCTTGCGTGCACGCCTAAAGCTGCCACCGCTTGCGAGACCGTGTCACCGCGATAGTAAAGGTCATCCGAATTCAGCCAGGCTACGATCTCACCTCTGGATTTGCGCAGCCCCTTGTTGATTGCGTCGGCCTGTCCCGAATCGGGCTCGGACACCCACCAGGCGAGGTCAGCTTGATAGCGTTCGATGATTTCCTGGCTCCCGTCTGTTGAGCCTCCATCCACGACGATGTATTCAAGCGGAGAATAATCCTGGGCGAGCACGGAGAGCATCGTCTGCTCCAGGTAGCGGGCCTGGTTATATGAGGGCGTCACAACGCTTACAAGCGGCCGGTACGTCACTTCAAGCGCTCAACCTTTGTATTGATGGATTAACCATCCATTGACTTCTGTGACCAACTCGTAGGCATTGCCCACGTAGGTCGCAAGCGCCTGAAGGCGCTGGATCACATCCTCCGTGCAATCCGGACACTGAGTCTCAAGATCGCCGGCGAAGTACGGAATGGCGTGTGGCGAATCGGTCTGAGCCACGATCAAAATCGGCGGATTATGCTCGATGTCGGCCATGAATTGCTCAAAGCGCTGCCGCCCCGCCGGACCGGGTGTCAGCAGCTGAGCATGGAACAGGTAGCGAGTCGGTGCACGGCGATCCGCAAGGAAGTAAAGGCCCGGATTGTATCCCCATGCGAGGACCAGGTCATCCGCATCCGAGTTTTCCATCACGTATTGTTCGAGCTCGTCCGTCCAATACTCGCCGCCCAGCGATCGCTGGAACAAATCCCCGATATGCGCCGGCTCGGGCGCCTCTTTGGCAAACACTTCGATCCCCCAGGCGAAAAGCAAACCCGCCAAGACGGCGATGGCGACGGGAAACCATGCACCCGCCTCGGAACGACGCTGAAATCCGCGCTGAATCTCCAGGAAGAGATAGGCGATGGCGACCGACATCGCAGGGAGTGGAGTCAGGAAATAATGCCCGAAGTTGCGGCCCGAAACCGCAACGAATGCGATCTCTAGCGGCAAAGCAGCGAATGCGACAAAGAGAAGCCAGCGACGATAGGTGGCTCGCTTGGGTTCGGGCGGCGGCCAAGCTGATAGTCCGCCCGCTAAGGATCGACCCGCAAACATCACGAAGGAGGCCAGCGTCAGAACTACGAGGGAGGCCAACGGCTGCTCGAGCACCAGTTTCCGGCCTGTCCCATAGAGACTGCGGATTGAGAAGCCCTCTCGAACGTAGATCACATTCTGCCGAAAAACCGCCTCCCAGAGCTCATCAAGCCCACCTTGAAATGACCAATACGCCGCAGCAAGCAGCACAGGCAGCAGGAATCCAGCACCAAACAAGGCAAGGTGCCGGAGTGCGCTCGGACGTCGAACACTCCCCCGCACGGCAACCAACGCAGTTCCGAGGCTGGCTACGCCGAGAGCGATGTAGGTCGGCTTTAGCAAGAAGGCAGCGGCGGTCAGCAGGCCCATGATAAATATCCAGATGGATTTAGTGGTCCTGAAGTACGCTGTCGCCGCCGCCAGTGTGAGCACTTGAGGCAGCAACGCGTAGCTCTCCGTGTAGTTTCCCCCCGATACATAAGCGGGATGGAGGGCCGTCATCATAACGAGAAACGTCGCTGCGAATCCCGCCAGTGTGCCTGTTAGGCTTACCAGGACCCATAGCAACACGACCCCCGTGAGCGAGGTCCAGATGAGTTCAAACCACCAGATGGCCCATGGTGTGTCGCCCCCAAGGATTACCGCCAGGGCGTTCAAATAGAAGATTCCGGGCGGCTTGGTATCCCAGATGTCCTGATAAAGGAGCGCCCCTTCAGAAATGAGCTCGCCCGCGTAGGCAAAGAGTCCGCTATCATCCCCCATCCCCACGTACCACGGGCTGACCTGGATCTTCACCAGGAACACGGCGCCTACGAGCACCAGTGCCATAATTCCGAATACGAGCATGCGCCGCCAACGTCTGGCCATGCCTAGCTCTCAGCCGCCCCGGCTTGCGGGCAGCTCGTAGATCTGCCAGCCATAGCTAAACTCGCGCGTATCGATGAAGGGCCGCTCGGAGATACAGTAGCCGCGCTCCGGCAGCGCGGCGCACAGCAGGCGCGGAAGGTCGATCAGAACCAAACCGAAACTCTCCTCCCAATTGAAAACTGCCTCGGCCTGTGATCCCAGTGCCTCTGCCAGGGATTGATTCCACTCACTCTGTGTGGTTTCCACCACACCCATTCGAACCGCCAGCAGAGGCTGATGGAGAACAAACGGGGAGGCAACCAGCAATGGGCCGGGGGTCAGTCCTTCTCCCGGATCAAAGACCTCGACCGAGGTTCCGTCTAGACCCCAGACATTCTGAAGGTACGTACGGACCTCGTAGACATATTCGTTCTCATATTGGATGTTGACGATGACATCCTGAACGCCGTCTACTTGCAGAACGAGATACTCAAGCATGCGTGCATTGGAGGTGTCCACAGCCAGTTGCTGGCGCGCGTTGCTGTAGTTGTTCGGGAGCGTGGTCAGCCACAGAATTGAGGCGAGGCCGAGAGCCAGCCAACCGAGCGCGGCTCGGCGCTTCTCGCGGATCCTTGTCACCGTGGAGTCCAGCGCGATTCCGCCGATGATGCTCACGCCGATCGCCACCGGCAGCATGTAGTACTCCACCGTAAATTCCCACGGCATGTAAATGAGTATCCAAGCCACCGTCCAAATTGCAGCCCCGACCAAGAGGCGGCCGTGCTGCAGCCTGCGATCAATGAGATCCAGGAACGGGACCAGGAGCAGAGCAGCTAGCCAGGCGAAATCCCGAACCAGCCAGCCGGACCATCGCACAGTCGAATCAATCATCCGCTGCACGCTAAACTCGAGATTGTTGGTGTAGGTGCCCTCCGAGAGGGAAACCTCTACGATCTGGCTGCGAAGGGCGAGATAGACCAGGGCGGCGACTGAGGAGGCCAGGAGCAGCGTTCCCCATTGCGTTGCCTCCCTGCGCCTGTCCTCCCGGCGCCCACCTGCGACAGCCACGAGCAGCCAAGCCGCAGAGATAGGGACCATGATGACCGCGGTTTCCTTTGTCGACGCGGCGAGCAAGATGAGCAGGGCCGCCCAAACCGCTGCAAGCATCCGACGGCGTCTGCCATCGATGGTGCGGGTGAATGGCGTCAGCGCTGCCAAGAGCAGCAGCATCTTCAGCAGCTCTGGTTTGGAGAGCGTATATGTGTTCTCGACCAACGGTCCAGCTAGAGCGAGAAGCACGCCTGTTGTAGCTGCTTGCAGGTTGCTGCCCCCCATTCTCCGAACAAGGTGAATGGTCAGGGCGATGACCGCCATAGACAACAGCGTGTTCCAAAGGAAAAACCACGTGGGCTGAGCGCCGACCAGCGTGTAAACATGCGCGTATTGGATCCAGTAGATTGGCCGGAAGCGACCGCGGGCGGCTTCCTTTGCGAGCACGCCCCAATCCCCATTTTGAATGTCTTCGGCTACTCGCAACGTCTCAGCATCGTCGAAGAGTCCAAACTCCGCCGACAGCACTCTCGGAATCATGATTAGGGCCACCAGACCTACCGGCCAGTAGACCAGTGCAAGTTCCTTGAGTCGATCGCGGCTCATTTGGGCGGGGGCCCCTTTCGATCTGAGCTCGAGGTCGACACAAGCGCCGCACAAGGCATCAAGGCTTGCCTCGACCGGAAAACAGCGACAGGTAATCGACCTTTGGAAAGACTCTCAGTTGACCCCCAACGGTGGCGTCGATGATCTTCCTGCCATCTGCCTCGAAAGCCGCGCGCGCCAGCCGGTAGGATCGCTCCGAAGCCTCGAGGTCGGGGAGCTGCCAGCGAAAGCCGCGGCCGAAGTACTCCGGATGGAAATGGTTCGGATCCTGGCCCTCCGAGACCACCGTCGCGTTGGCGGGTCCTGCGGTCGAATACCGATGATCGACGCCCACTAGAATCACTTCCTGGAACCCCATCCAATAGGCGGCCTGCAGCGCGACATAGGTTACGGTACCGCCCTCAAAGACTCTGCCTGTCAGATCGGTCGAGAACGACTCCGGTCCGCGATAATCCGTGTCCACAAGAATGGCGCCCGGGTCCTCGGTCACCCACCGCCGGCTCCGCCAGGTCAGGAACTTGGGCATGGGCAGGGCGCGAATCTCCGAGGCGCACTGCTCGATCACCAGCGTGTTGATGGCAAAGAAGTAGGTGGTTGGAAAGCCCAGCTCCTCAAACATCAGGTAAATCCGGTTCATGCCAAACGAGATTTCGTCCTCTAGCAGAGACAGATCGGTCTTCTTCAGGCTGGGCCCATTGCCGATGATGAAACATCGCTCTCCTTCGTGACAATTGCGGAATGCTCTCAATCGCTCGCGGTCACTCCTCATGCGGGCGCTGAACATGGCGGCTATTCGATGGTTTCCCCGGTTTCGCCACCACCAGTAGAGGTCTGAGCCTCTGCGCCAAACGGCATTCGGGATGAAGCTCTTCAGGCGGGCTCGACTTGGACGCGGGGTCGTGCCTGGAGATTGCCCCATGGCTATCGCTCCGATTCCCCGAGAAACAGGCTAAAGTCCCCCCAGTGGCCGACTCGTGGGAGTCCGCGTCGTGTTTCCTCGCCGCGCGCACAAGCCTCGCAAACGATTGCGCAGGGCGCAAAGTCCGTTTGTATGTACTGCGCCGAGGGAGTACCGGCGACGATCCACTGTATCTCCACACCCGATGCCGGTGCGCCCAGCAAGGCCCAGAACGGATACTCTGCTGCGTTGCCGGAGAGAGATATGCCGACCTCCTTGCATCCCGACTCCCTGATGCTGCGGGTGATCTCCTGATAAGGATCCAGGAGGTTTGGGCCGTTGGCCAGCATCAGGACCTCCCGCGGCTCCGTCAGCACGCTGCCGACGTAGGAATCCCCCTCTCTGGGAACGAGCGGCCGAGACTGTACCTGAAAGAGCCAGGGTAAGGCCCCCAGCATCAAGATCGATCCGAAGGTCAGGATCCTAGCGCCAGGTGCGATGCGCTCCATCAGATAGCCGGCTGCGGGCGCGGCAAGCACAAACAAGGGAAGATGATAGCGGGTGGCAAAGATCTGCCATTTGAACAGGTAACTCAAGGCGAGCAAGCCGAGTGTCAAAAGCAACAGGTAGAGCCATATGATTCGGGGTACATCATGCCGCCGCCACAGCATCGAGCCTGCTAGAAACACGAGCAGATAGAAGTGCAGGGGGTTTCCGGCCCGGTCTTCGTTGGTGGTCGGTTCACGGACCTTGAATACTCCGTGCACGGTCGTTCGCGCATCGTTGACGTCGATCCCCAGGACTCCGTGGACCCACTGTACGCTCAATGCAATCGCCTTGTTTACATGGGGGGAAGGCGTTCCTGCCTGCAAGCCCAGATGTTTCAACAGATTTGATGCCGTGCCACTTATGCCACGCATCTCGTTTGAGTGTACGGCCACCTGCCCCGGGTTAAACGGGCTGCCATAGGTACGTATGTTTCGCGACAGGTGACCCGCATTGAGCACCGCCACCAGGAGCATCGCGATTGCTGCGGTCTTGAGAATCTGCTGCCAGTCGCGTGAGCCCAGCAGCAGGTAGGCCGCATATGCCAGGAACGGAGCCAGGAACGCCGCCGCGGTGGCCTTGGTCGCCAATGCCAGCCCTGAGGATATGGCCAGGAATGAAAACGTCGTAAGGCCGGCGTCCCCGTTGCGAATCCTCAATACCTCCGAGACTGCGGCCACCAGCCAGAATGCGACCACGTAGTCGGTGATTGTGCTGGAGGCTTGAATGATGCCCATGGGCAGGGTGGCTGCGAACAGGACACCGGCGAGCTTGCCGCCTCTTCGCGCTCCCATTTGTCCCGCAATCACGCCAACACCGACCAGGCTGAGGACCATGGCGCTCCATTCGACGAAAGCTGCGTAGCGATCTCCTGATCCGAGGAGATAGGTCTGGAGCACGAGGTACTCGGCGCCCGGAGTGCGGCTGTTTTGAACTTCGATGCCTGTGGCGAAGTGCTGGACCGATCGTTGCTGCGCCCAATGGGCCACCCTGGGCATGTGATAGTTCAGCGAATCCCAGGTTTGAGGCGGCGAGAACCAGGCGACGATCGCGGTAACGCCGGCCACGATGAGTATCGCGACCAGCAGGCCGATTTCATGCCGGCTGAGCGCGGTTGGCGGAGTTGGAACCCGGAACCGTTCGCCTCTCACCGAGCGAGCAATCAGCCAGCCCACTGAGCCAAGCAGCAAGAGCAACCAACCTGCGGCAGCCGCCCGTGGTGTCAGCCAGGCCCCAATACTCAGGAGCTCGGTCATCAGGACCACGTAGCTGCCCCAGAGCATGGCGGCTCGGAGCGCGGCCGTGCCCCAACCCCACTGCTTCCGGAGATTGGCGAGGAGAAGAACCAGTGCGAGGTAAGCCAGGAGAGGTAGGAGGATCATAGGGGCGGCGATGGAGTGCGACGAGACGGAATATGAGAAATTGCCGGAAGAGGCTGGCTCACGATCTCAGTGGTTCATTCTATACTGAGCCGGGCCAGCGCCCCCCCGTCGATGACGAGCGACTGGCCTGTGATGTAGGACGACTGCTGCGCATCTGCAAGGAACCGTATGGCGCTGGCGATCTCCTGCGGCTTGCCGACCCGGCCTAGGGCGGTCCGTTTGCCCAATGCTTCAATCTGCGCTTCGATCGAAGCGCCGGACATGAGGCCACGCTCAAGGCCCCGCAGGAGCATATCCGTGTCAACCGCCCCGGGTAAAACGGCATTGACCCGCACCCCTCCCGGCCCGTACTCGAGCGCCAGCGCGCGCGTCAGCGCCAGCACGCCTCCCTTACTGGCGGCGTAGGCTCCGATATTGGGGGAGGTCGCCATTGCATGAACCGAGCTGACATTTACGATCGCCCCAGCAGCCTTTTCAAGCAGCGGATAGGCGACCTTGCATGCTCGGAATACGGCCTCCAAGTTGGTGCGCTGGATCATGTTCCAATCCGAATCGGTGGTCTCCAGGATCGGCTTCGCGGTCAGGATAGCCGCGTTGTTCACCAAGGCATCCAGCCGCCCGCGCTCCTTGCTAAGCTCATCAAACAGATCTTCGACTGCTGTGCCGTCGGTAAGGTCCACCTTGCGGAATTCAGCGCCGACTGGGAGATCCGGCGTCTCATCCCTATCGACGGCCCAGACTTCCCAATCGTGTTGGGAAAATCCTATGGCGGTGGCCAATCCGATTCCACGCGCGGCGCCCGTGATCAGCGCAATCCTCTTCATGTTCCTATGCTCCCATCCGAAAGACCCGCCGATACCTCCTGGGGAACCTCCAAACCCAACCCTTTAAACAGATGGGCCAGACTGTTCCAGTGCACCCGTTCCCAGGCGCGTGGGCTGCTGTTGGCGATGTGAGGCGCCAGCAAGACGTTCTCCATCTTGCGCAATGGGCTGTCGGGCGGCAGCGGCTCTTCTTCGAAGACGTCCAGGGCAGCGCCGGCGATACGTTTCTGCTGAAGCGAATCCACCAGTGCCGCTTGATCGACCACCGCTCCGCGTGAGGTATTGATGAGCACGGCGCCTGGTTTCATCATGCTCAACGACTTCACATCCATAAGCCGCTCGGAGCTGGGATTCAAGTCACAATTCAAGCTCACATAATCGCTCTCCGCTAAGAGCACCGGAAGCGATAGCATCTCTAGCCCGGTCGACTCCAGGAAAGAGCCATCGATCTCAACGATGTCATTTCCGAGCAGTCGCATTCCGAATGCCCTACCCCGCCGAATGACGGCTTTCCCAATGCGACCCACGCCAACCACACCAAGCGTACATTCGTGAAGCGCCCTGGCCCGCCGCTTTTTCCAGAACCCAGCCTTCATGTCCTGATCCATCCACGGGATTTGGCGCGCAAACGCCAAGAGATAGCCCATTACACTATCGGCCACTGCGTCCGTGAAAGCATCCGGGGTGTTTGTGACCCGAATTCCCAGTCTCTTTGCCGTCTCTAAATCGATCGAATCGATCCCCGTTCCCCATTTGGAGATGATTTTGAGGCGGGGCGCAGCCGCCTCGAGCACCCGCGCCGTAAACTGGTCGTCGCCGCACAACACGCCGTCGATCCCGCCCGCGTATTCCAATAAGTCGTCTTCTGAAAGCCGCTCTTCGACGTCCGCCACGATGGTCGCGATACCAGCCGTTTCGAAGATGGGCCGGAATCGAGTGAACTCGATGACCATATAAGGCGCGGATATGAGAGCCGACAGATTACTCATCGATGATCTCAACGATCTCGAGCTCCAGCGGCGAGTCCGCGCGGGCCGGATATATAGTCAACGTATCGTAGCCCTTCCGGGCGGCCGCGGCTGAGAGACCTAAGGTGACCTCCGACATGCCGCCTGAATAGGGGTTCTCGGCTGAGATCAGTTTCCTTGCGATCTCGCGCCCCTCAAGGGTAAACAAGACCTGAAATGCTGTCGGTCGCTCGAGGCGCAGCTTGATCCGTCTGGAATGTCTTGCCTCATCCATTTGTACCCGCAGGCCGTCGGGCGGATATCTCACTGGGTTCGATGGCTCGCCAGGGGTCACGCGGGCCAGCGGCACGCTTAAGGGAAGTGAGTCCACATAGGCCTGCAAATTGGCATCGTATGCGCCGGTGTTCAGTCTCCAGATCTCGACCCAGCGATCTTTGGCAAAGAGCGGCCCGCGGATCACTTTGGTCAGCGCCTCATAGAACTCTGCCAAATCTGGGTTTTCGATCCGGTTCTCACCCGTCTCCAGGCTTTCTATGTAACCATCTGGCACTCGCCGCTCAAAGTGACCGATTCGCCAGAAGGGATCTGGGACGGGCGGCAGACGCGCCAGCAGGGCATCGCTCAATCCCCACGGGTCCACGATGTGCACCTCTCGGCCGGCGTAGAACCCGAAGAACCCGATCACCTTGCGGATCAGAACCGATGGTCCGCCCTCCCGGGCGGCGATGCCTTCCGTAACCCAGGGATGATTGGGCAGCTCGGTATAGCGACTGGCCTGCAGCAAGCCGGTTTCCTGATAGAGGTATGCGCGGTTGTCCGCGATCCCCCGCACATCCGTGAACTGACCCAGCCCTTCTCCGAAACTCTCGCCGCTCGTCAAAACGGGGGATGGAGCGGCCAACCCGGCCGCCACTACCAGCACGACGCCAACCAGTGCCCATCGGTCAGGAAGACGGATTTGGCTGATCATCCCGACACTGAGGACGAGCGGTGCGGTCAAGAAGCGCCCGCTCATGAAGCCGCCGCCGATTCGCACGATATAGAACAAATAGAGCAGCACTCCGCCGGCAAGAGCGATCGTCGCGGGTCGACGAAGGTAGATCGCCATCCCGACTCCCGCAACTATGAAGACCAGGGTCAGGGGATCCGCAGCTGCTGAGTTTAAAAGGTAAAACAGGCCCTGCTCGACCAAGTCCCCAACTTGAAGCCCTGTCGTCAGTTTTGCGTAGGCAGTGTTGGGAAATGGGAACCCATAATAGACAATCGAGAACACTTCCCAGGCGATCAGCGGCGTAAGTCCAAGAGCAACATAGCGGAGCGGCTTGTCGTTCCTTGATCTCCAGGTCTCATAGGCCAGCGCGGGCAGAACCAGCAGCAAAAGGTCGAGACGATTCGCTCCCAGCAAGGCGGTCACGAACGCCAGACTGGCCAGCTTCCACTTTCCTCGCTGCGCGCCAAAATAAATGGCCAGAAATGCAACGAGGAGCAGGTGCGAGAGCGCGTTCTCTAGACCCGAAGTGGAGTAATCAACGTAGGCCTTTGATAGGACCAGCACGCTCAGCCCGAATACCGCCATCATGGGTGTACTTGCGATCCAACGCCAAAAAGCTAGCGCCGCCGCAATCGATACCGCGATTGATATCGCCAAGCTGGTGAAATAGAACTCGCGAGTGAAGAACACTCCAGCCGCAATCAGGAACATCCATAGGGGATGGGTATATGCCTGCACCCTTTCTCCAACGTTCCAAACCAGACCCTTGTCCGCGGCAAGATTGCTGATGGTGCGGTACGTGATGTACGCGTCGTCGCTCACCCAGGCGGTTCTGATCAGCACGATCAAGTAGAGAGAGACAAACCCAACGACGATCGCCTGTTCGGGACGCACAGCGGAGGGTGCTTGAAGCCGCGCTTTCGAGGCCGCGATTACTCGCGCGCCCGTGGCGCGACTGAAGGACTTTGACCACCGCCTTATTCTCGATTGCAAGTGCTTATCTCTCCCCCCGACGTGTCGATCCGGATCGCAGCCTGGTCCGTTCGATCCCAGAATTAGTTTGTCTCACCAAAACACTCGGTGGTCACTGTGCTGTAGTCAAACGGATTATTGTAACTAGAGAAATAGCTGGCGTCCTCGATCAGCGGCAGGTCTGCATCAAACCGATCACCTAGCACCATCCTGAATGTGTTCACCGGCGTAATCGTCGGATAACTTTCCTTTGGCTCGGCGCCTCCCAAGTAGAAGGCGTTCAGAATGCTCATGCGGTCCGAGCCCGAACCCTCTTCCGGCCCGTGGTCGCCCTGGATCACTATGATCGGAGGGACGGCGCTATTCTCGATGATGTACCCCAGGATTTGTTCCATCCGGCCGTTTAGGAACTGAACCTGTTCCCTGTAGCCTGCCTTGTACCGGTCTAACCCAATGTCGGAAGGCGCCCAATCGTAGTCGTCGTCGGTCGGGTTGCCCTGCGCGTCGAATACGAAGGGCCGGTGCGGAGAGACGATATGCGCAAAGACGAATTTGGGACCGGCGCCTGACGTTAGTTGCCCCAATTGCTCGAATACGTAAAGCAGGCGTGCGCTGTGCGCATCGGCCGAGCGATCCAGATCCCGACCCAGAAATGCGGGCAGCTCAGGCAGCGCATCGATCAACGCCCAAGCCGCGGTCGAGCGCAACAGCGTGGCTTCGAAGGCGCTCATCCCTTCCAGGGGGCCGCGGTCCGGGGCCAGGTAAAGGTCGGCGTCCTCCCACTCGCTCCAGTAGTAGCCGGTCTCAAACCCAACCGTCTCATAGCCCAGGTCCTCGAGCAGCAGTCGAACCGCGTTGTGGCGCAGCAATGGCCAGAGCTGGGATCGATCCGGATTCGACTCATCGATAAGCTCACTCAGGTACACCATGTTCAGCGTTGAGACCATGGAGAGTTCGGTCTGCGCATAGTTGGATTGGCTGCAGTCAGCGACGTAGAATCCCAACGCTCGCAACCTAGCGAGAAAAGGCTCGTTGTCCAGCTCATAGGTATCCCTCAGCACCGATCCGGAGGTGTAGGCGTCGAGCACGATGTAGTAGATATCCGGAAGCGGCTCCCCTGCCTGCAGTTCCAGAGCAGGAAGGTCGGCCGCTTGAGCGGAGTTCCGGCCGATCTGGAAGGTGACAATCTGAACTACCGGAATTAGAAGCGCCGCACCGAGCCCGAGGGTCAATGCGGTCGTTAACCCCGGAGCGTCGGCCGCGCGTTTCCAGATAAGCCAGGCGCCAACCGCACCAAGTACCATCCACGCCGGAAGCAAAAACCGGTGGCGTCCCAAGGTGGTTCCCGCAAGCTCCACCGATCGCAGCGCGTTGTACACATGTCCGTATGAAAAGAAAAGCAGCAAACCCAAAGAGGTCAGCAACCCCGCTCTCGACCAATCTCCCAGTATCAGCCTGAATAGCACCAGCAGGATGAGCGCCAACAGGGCTGACAGAGCCAGCGCCCGGTACCCAATCGTCGGTCGCACTTGCCCCAGATTGCTCGCCAGCAGCGTCACCACCGGAAGCAGCGCCAGCCAAAGTACATAGACCGGTACTCGCTCGATCAGGCGCGTCACGCGAGGGTCGCCATCCGGTAGAGCAACCTGCCGCTATCGCCTATTGGATCGGATCGTTCGATCGCAAAGTAAGTTCCAAAGGCCGACTCGAATCCCTGGCGATGGTAATTGTGAAAAATATCCTCTCTGCTGGCCAGCAGGCGCTGAACTTGGGGGTCTTCCTTGGGAATGAACTCGATGAGCAAAGAATCGCCGAGGCGCGCCAGGTAGCGGGCCAGCCTATCCAGCGGAACGTTGTTTGAGATTGCGAGGTGATGCTCCAGGGCCAGGGCGAAGATGGCCGAAGCGGGGCCGCGCTGCTCCAGAGAAGCCCGCTCGCGGTGTTCCCACCCCAAGGCTGGGCTGGGATTCGTGAGGTCCATGACCAATGGAAGCAGGTGGGTCTCCCCTTCATCACGAACCTTGCGATAGTTCAGTTCGACCGCCCCGGGATCAAAATCGAACGCCAGGGTGCGAATTCCTCGCTGGCTCGCAAGCCGGCTGAAGGATCCGACGTTTGCCCCAAGGTCCCAGACGGAATCTGGCCGTACTTCTTCGAGGAATTCCTCGGTCAGGCGGCGCTTATCACTCCAAGCGGAGTCCGTGTAGGCATGCGTCTGCTCGTAGTCCGCCCATGCGGACTGCCCGGGCTCCCATTCCAGCTTTCGTATGGCGGATTCCAGGTTGTCCACCAGGCCCCGCAGGGCATTGAGATCCATGCGCCGGCCCTGTCTCGGCCGGCGGGTGGACTTTCCAGCGAATCGGCGTTGCGCGGAGGCATGCCAGTGTACGTGAACGAGCAGCGAGAGCTTCAGCCGGGTTCGGCGCGGCAGCAGCCGGCTGGCAAGGTCAAGGGGGACGCCATCGATGTGCGTGCGTAAGAGGGTCCCAAGCTCGATGTTCACGTACGACATCAGCGCGAGCGGTCCCAGGAAGTGCTGGCAGAACTGTCGATAGGCGACCCACGGCTCTCCCTCACGCAAGACTTCGAAGGAGAGCGTATCGACCAATAGCGGACGGCCTGAGTGAAACTGCACGTTGTAGGCACTCGCGTCCTTCAGCGACATGCCGTGGTCGATCGCCTTACGCTGGACTGCGAGCGTGATAAGCGCGGCGTCCTTCAATTGGCTGAAGCACCACTCGTACGGGTAGGAAACGAACGGAACGCGCTCTGGTTCGATGACCTTGAAGGCAATCTCAGGAACCGCCGCAGATTCCTCACTCTCGTCGTGAGCCACGAGCAGGCCACCCTCAACGAGATCGTCATATAGGCCGGATTCAAGCAGATGCTCGTAGTCCCTGGCATAGCGCTGATTGACCTGCCTGAACAGCCGGCCGTCTCGGATAAAAAGAAACCCGCTTGGATCGCGAAAGGAGGCCGGATGGGATTCAGGCGTCGCCGTTTTCTTCATCCTCATCCGTTGACTTGCCGAAGATTCCCGAGAAGTACCTCTTGATCCGCGTCCAGTACAGACGAACCGCAAAGGCTGCCCCCAAGGCGCTGGCGATGAGCAGTTGCAGCAGATAGCTGCCGGATCCCGGATCCAAGTAGCGCGCGGGGCGAGCTAGGATGCCTGGAATCAAGCGGGATAACCAGTCAATTCCATCCACGCCTATCCTCTCCCTGGGTCCTTGCTGAGCGCGGACTGGTTGCCACGAGTCCCTGTAAGGCATTCCACCAGGGCAAAATCGGATTCCCGATCGATGTCGATCGCCTCCTCCGCCTCGATCTCAAACCGAATGGGGCTGTTGCCGATCCGGTTCCCGCGCTGCAGGAACGACTCCCGCTCGAAGATATACAGGCAGGAGTTCTCCAAAAACACCGGCGCCAGGTCTTGGGTACGGATCAATTCAGCCGGATCGTGATTGAGAGGCTTAGTTTCCGCATTCCACAGCCGCGCCTGGAGCCGGGTCACCGAAAACAGGCTGTCGTTCCCTGGGTAGGCAGCAAAAAACTCTTCGAGAGCCCGACCAATGGTCGCCGCCTTCAGCAACGGGTTGGTGCTGTGCGTTTGCAGATAATACTGCGCCGGCACCTGCGAGACATCGTGCTGCAGCACCTCATTCATCGGCACGTGACCGCCGCGCAAGCGCTCCGGCCGATCGAGCAGCACGATCTCCGGAAAGCCGGCTTCGATTCCGTCCCAAATGGTGGGGCTGTCGGTATCCACCACAATCTGCGCCACTTGCGCACACGCCTGCAAGGTCTCAAGGATGTGTGCGTAGAGCGGCTTTCCCGCGAGCAAACGGAAGTTCTTCTGGGGCACGCGTTCTGACGCGTGCCGCATCGGCACCAGAGCAACGACCCTTGGTTGAACATTCCCCGCCGATGGGCCCTCAACCATCGGACCTCTCACTGGAATAGTCGATCGGCTCGACCGTGCGGACCGGCGCGGGCGCATCGGCCCGGTAGCCGCGTGGATAGTAAAAGACCTGCTTCAAGTCGTCCCCGAGCGGACCCCTGTGCCCAAAGCCGCGGTAGGTGCCCCAGAACTGCATGAAACGGAACCACAGGATCTCAGGCCACGCATCGAGGGGCGCTCCCTCTCTCACCGCATGTTGAGCATCGCTGCCGACGTTGGAGGCAAAGAGACGTAGGAAATCGAGCAACCCGATGTGTTCTTGGGGTCGCAGTCGCTTGAGCGCAATGGCTTCTCGACGATAGCGATTGAACACCTGCCTGGGCGTCTCATCGTGAACGTGTACGACCTCCGCTTCCGCCACATAGCTCACTCCATAGCCTTGAGCCTTTGCCCACATGGCCCATTCGAGGTCCTCGAGACCGGGGAGCCGCTCGTCATACGGGTGCTTCAGCCAAAGCGCGCGGTGAACGGCCGCGTTGGCGTTATTGCAGAATGGGCCGTCCTGGTCCCCGCGGGAGTTCTCCGGATAGAGCTTGGCAAAATGCTGCGCCTCGCTGAAGTGCGTATCGGCGGTCCCGCGCTGCTTCCCGTAGGCGAGCGCCACATTCGGGTCCGCCAGCGGCTCGATCAAGCGCTCGATCCAGTCCGGGAACACCGGGTAGACGTGCGCGCTGGCGATCACGATCAATTCTCCGGTCGCGTTCTCACATCCTAAGTTGAGTGATCGGCCAAAGGTGAAGTCTTGTGGGGCTATCGAGAGCAGCTTCACCGGATACTCGCCTACTATGGCAAGCGTCGAATCGGTCGAGCCCGAATCCACGACGATCACTTCGAGCTCTCGGATGGTCTGTTGGTAGATGCCGGTCAACAGCCTCCGGATGTGATGCTCCTCGTTGAAGACTCGTAAGACGACCGAGCAGCGCGGCGCCGGGTCGCTCATCGTGCCATCCCCGCAGTCATGAGGTCGACACCCGTGGTTCGGTAGCGAACGTCGCACCGTCCAGGACTCCGCGCCGGATCGCTTCGAGCGCGGGATGCTCCTTTAGGGCCTGCGGCTCGAAGTCCCGCAGCAGGACCATGCCGGGGAGCGATGGATAGGGAATGAGGAAATCTGACAGATCGATCGAGCTTCTAAAAAGCTCTTGATACAGAAAGCGACGTCCGTTCTCGGCGAACTCTGGCGGCGCCTCGATTGAACTCGATTCAAGCATGCTCTCGAGTTGGCGAAAGTACTCTGCCTTGTCCGATGGCATGAAGACCGTGTTTGCCTGCGTGTACCGGGCTCGCCCGGCGCACAACACAGCCTTACCCTGTATCGAGGCTTCTAGCCCCACCGATGAGTTGTATACCAACACGAAACTGCTCCGTTCGATCAGCTCATAGGAGCTCACGCGCTCGTCCGGTCCGATGAACGTGACGTTCGGCTGGTCCAACAGTCCGCTGCTCTCGAACCAATCGGCAACGGTTTGGCGCGATTCTTTTCCCGGGCGATTCTCGTCCGGATGCGCCCGGATCACAAAAAGGGTCTCAGGGTAATCGGCTGTTAGCTCTCCCACAGCATCAAGCCATTCGAACATGTGCTCGAAGATCGAATTGGCATGCACCTGACTGGTATCGAAAATGACGTTGGTAAAGATAGGGATTTCTTGGCGGTAGGCCTGCATGCTGACCTTCAGTTTGGCAGGGATCGGCTCGATCTCGGGCCAAAAGCGTACCCCGGCCATCGAAAAGCGGCCTTGGCCTCGATCCTCCAGGTAGGCATCGAGTACCTGCGACCAGTCCGGTTCCAGACTCGACTCCTCCGGCAGGTCCACCTCCCGAAAGGTGGCGTGTTCGTGAGAAAAAAAGGCCGACAGTGCCCGTAAGCCCACCTCATGGGTCGTGACCGGGATCCCCAGCCTCAATGCCATGGCGCGGGCGACCGCTTCCGGATAGGTGATCCCGTTGAATACGACCAAGGCCCGCGGCTCGAGCTCCGCAAAGGTCGAACGGAACCACTCGGCCAGGCTGGCGGCCGAAAGTAAGTATTGGCGGAACAAGCCCCTGGCGGCACGGTCGTCATACAGGTCGTGTCGGCGAAGCGCCCAGCGAACGGTCGGCAAGCAGAGTTCCCCGATTGGGAGGTCCTCGAAGCGCCAGTCCGACAGCTCATCGAGCGATCGAGCCTCGAGCTCCAACTCAAGCCGCCTAATCAGTCCCCGATTGAGCCGCATGGAGGTGCTCAGCCTGGAGGGCAGGATCTTCTCGCCGAACCGAATGCACTCCTTGCACGGCGGCGGTTGATCCAAGTTGCTCCACTGGGTTCCAAGCATGCACTGCAGCATGCCTTCGCGGCAGACCAAGTACCGCACCGGGACTCCGGCTGAGCGCATGCTCCACGAGGCCAGCAATGAGAAGGCGGCATTCAGACTGAGCGACTGGATACGGGTAGAGGCATTGAAGACCAGCACCGGAGCGCCCGGCAACTCGGGAGTAGGAGTAATAGAATCGAGGTAGGCCTCGATCCGTTCGACCTGACCGCGGATCAGGCGATCCGCCCTTGCGCGCTCGGCCCGCTGTACCATTCCGTTCAGCATTGAGGGTATGGGTGAGTGACCTATGTGTTGACTCGGCGAAGCTTCGAGAGAGATTCCTGTTCGCTCTCATAGACCCGCTTGACGCCGTCACCGAGCGCCGTCTCCGTCACCCGAATGTACTTGACCAGCCGCTGAAACCCGCCCGGCTCCACAGAAGCAGCCTGATCGCTGCCCCAATTGGCTCTATCCAGCGTGATGTGACGCTCGACCGAACAAGCACCGAGCGAGACCGCAACGACGGTGGGAATCAAACCGACCTCATGTCCCGAGTAGCCGATTGGGCATGGGAACTTCTCCCGCAGGGTCTTGATTGCCGCAAGATTAAGCTCTTCGGGATCGCACGGATAAGTGCTCGTGGCATGATTGATGAGCAGATCATCCGTACCCAGCACCTCTACCGCGGCTTCGATTTGCTCCATGGTGGACATTCCAGTGGATATGAGAATCGGCTTGCCGGTGGCGCGCACCCGACGCAGGAGATCGTGGTCGGTCAGCGAAGCGGAGGGGATCTTGTAACAAACCGGATCGAAGGGCTCCATGAAATCGACCGACGGTTCGTCCCATACGGATACGAACCACTGCAG
>BTQZ01000042.1:0-22147 GCA_036986135.1 Anaerolineae bacterium
CATGCGCTATAGCCAGATTCAATACGATGGCGGCCAGCGCCACCACAGCTCCTAGGTCTGCCTGTAGGCCGAAGGTCTGCTTGTAGGCCGAAGGTCTGCTTGTAGGCCGAAGGTCTGCTTGTAGGCCGAAGGTCTGCTTGCGCGGCCACTAACCGAATGCTATAATCGACGAGTCAGAGCCTTTTCAAGACATCCCCAACCACGCAAATAAGCCTGGCTGTTATCTAGCACCCACCAAGTGATTCCTATTTAGTACACCGTAGCGCTTGAAGTCCGCGGCTGGCCTCACTTCCCGCAGGGAGAAAACCTATGAACATTGGGGAACTGGAAGCCCTATCCCTTCCCGATTTGCGCGCTAAATCCAAGGAATTGGAGATTCAGGGCGCCACACGCCTGAAGAAGGAGGATCTCATCCTTCGTCTGATGCAGGCCGAGGCCGAACGCAAAGGCCTTGAGCTTCGTGGCGGTGTGCTTGAGGTCATGAACGAAGGCATGGGTTTCCTGCGCGCCGAGCATTACCTGCCTGGGCCGAACGACATCTACGTTTCGCAATCGCAAATCCGCCGCTTTGGTCTCCGCACCGGGGATATGGTTATCGGCCAGATCCGGCCGCCAAAGGATACGGAGAAATACTACGGTTTGCTGCGGGTCGAGTCCATCAACGGCATGAATCCAGATGAAATCAAGGATCGTCCCAAGTTTGGGAGCCTGACGCCGATCTTTCCGGAGCAGCGCTTCAATCTCGAGACGGATCGACACGCGCTGGCGAACCGGTTGTTGAATCTGGTTGCCCCGATTGGAAGGGGGCAGCGTGGTTTGATCGTTTCGCCCCCTAAAGCAGGCAAGACCACCGTGCTGAAGGGTATTGCGAATGCCATATCGCAGAACTACCCACATGTGCACCTCATGGTGGCGCTTATAGGCGAGCGTCCAGAAGAGGTGACCGATATGGATCGCTCCGTGGATGCGGAGGTCATATCCTCTACCTTCGACGATCCTGGTACCTCACATGTACGTGTGGCCGAAATGGCTCTCGAGCGCGCGAAGCGGTTGGTGGAGTGTGATCGTGACGTGGTGATCTTGCTCGACTCCATCACGCGCCTGGCGCGGGCCTACAACTTGATGGTCACGCCTTCCGGCAGGACGCTATCGGGTGGGCTGGATCCGGCTGCGCTCTATCCGCCGAAGCGATTCTTTGGCGCGGCGCGCAACTTGGAGGAAGGCGCATCGCTCACCATCATCGCCACCTGCCTGGTGGATACTGGCTCGCGAATGGACGACGTGGTTTACGAGGAGTTCAAGGGCACCGGCAACATGGAGCTGCATCTCTCGCGCCGTCTGCAGGAGCGCCGAGTGTTCCCCGCATTCGACATCGACCGATCGTCGACTCGACGTGAAGAGCTGCTGCTTGGGCCGGACATCACCCAGAGGGTATGGCTCATGCGGCGGATGTACTCTCAGCTGGTCACGGCGCCGCCGAATGGGGCCGGCATGGAGATGGTTAACGCAACGGAAGCCATCATCGACCGGGTTCGGCGTACAGAGAACAACGTGGAGTTCCTCGAAACGCTGACCGATGACTCCGCCTAGGCGCAAGTACTGAAGCCGAACTCTTCAAAGGGCTCGCAGCGCATCGCATCCAATGCACTGTTGTCGGTTGCGAGTCGACATGAACAAACCAACCCCTAATAGACCCCCATTCTGCCTGTGAGCCATTGGCTCGATCGATGTGTTATCATCCGCGCCTGTCCTGGAAATGTTGAGCTGCGCCGCAGCAGACGGATTATGGGGGGCTTGCCCAGCCCTCCTCAGGGAAAAGCCTTGAATCCCGACGATCCCTCGGATCGAAAGCGAATTGTGTTGCCCCGATATGCAGAGCATGCGGGCTTCCTGCTTATTGCAGCAGCTAGCCTGCTCGTCGCGAGGGCCGGGCTCGAGGCGCTGCCCGAGCGGCCTCAAGCGCAAGCCGTGGTTTCCGAACCTGTTGCTCTCGAACTTCCTGACTACATCCAGCCCCCGGATCAATCTCTTCGTCGAACTGCCGATGTTCACACGCTGATTCCGACGCGTGACAGGCTTACGATCCTGAAGTATGTCGTTCAGTCGGGCGACACGCTTTTTGGGATCTCCAATCGGTTTGGACTTCAACCGGAGACGGTCCTTTGGGGCAATTTCGATACGTTGGAAGACAACCCGCACAGCCTGAAGCCGGGTCAGGATCTCAACATCCTGCCGGTGGACGGCACATTCTACGTGTGGAAACAGGGCGATGGGTTGATCGGCGTCGCTGATTTTTTCGGAGTGTCTCCACAAGACATCCTGGATTGGCCCGGCAACCAGCTGCCGCAGGACTTGGATTTGATTAATCCCGATATCGTGCCGGGGACGTCGATTGTGATACCGGGTGGGCAGCGAGAAACAGTCGACTGGCGGGCGCCGCGCATTACTCGTGCCAATCCGGCCTCGGCTAGGATCCTGGGCCCCGGATATTGCGGTTCTGTTTATGATGGCCCGGTCGGGGCAGGATTTTTCGTGTGGCCGACACCGGGGCGCTCAATCTCAGGTTATTCGTTCAGCCTCAACATCCATCCGGCAATCGACATCGGCGGCAGTGCAGGCAACGCTATTTACGCTACCGACGCGGGGGTGGTGGTCTATGCCGGCTGGCACAATGGGGGGTACGGCAACGTAGTAGTCATCGATCATGGAAACGGCTGGCAAAGCCTCTATGCCCACATGAACACTGTGTCCGTAGGATGCGGCGACGGATTGTTCCAGGGCAGCATAATTGGAGCTATGGGCAGCACCGGAAACAGCACCGGCAATCACTTACACTTTGAGATGCAAAATGATCAATTTGGGAAGGTCAATCCGCTCAACTTCCTTCCATAGAGCGATTCGTAGAGGCTGATCGGTGAATCGGGCACGCGCGCTGTCGTTCTTAAGGTCGGCCGTGTTCTGGAGCGCGGTGCTCTCGCTGGGGGTATTGGGTGTGGCGGTCGCGGGCGTACGGGCTCGAGCGGTGGCACCCGCCGCGCGTACGGCGGTCAATGAGAGTCCCCCGCCAACCTCCGCACCCACTGTCCTGGGGATCGAGGACCTGCCTCCGTTTACGGAAGCACAGCAACAGGGAATCACGCGGCTATCGGATGTCCATACCATCATCCCGACCCGCCCCAGGATGGGCTTGCTCAAGTACCAGGTTCAGCCGGGCGACACCTTATTTGGCATTGCGGACAAGTTTGGACTGAAGCCCGAGTCGATCCTATGGGGCAACTGGTACGAATTGGACGGAGATCCTCATTACATTGCGCCCGGACAGGATCTCAACATCCTGCCGGTCGACGGCGCGCTGCACATTTGGTCGAAGGGTGAGGGGCTCAACGGGGTGGCAAGCTTTTATGGGGTAGCGGTGCAGGACATCCTTGATTGGCCCGGTAACGACCTCGATCCCGGCATGGATTTCACGAACCCGGCCATCGATGAAGGCAGCCTGCTGATTGTGCCGGGAGGGAAACGCGATCCACCCAGCTGGCAGCAGGTGCGCATTACTCGATCAAACCCCGCGGCGGCGAACGTCCTTGGGCCGGGGGCCTGCGGTGCCGTTTCAAACGGACCGATCGGAGACGGCGCATTCGGGTGGCCGAGCGTGAACAGGGCCGTTACAGGGAACCCGTTTATCCCAGGCGTGCATGATGCGATCGATATCGGAGGGAGTCCGGGCAGCGCCATCTTCGCTTCCGATGACGGAGTCGTGGTGTATGCAGGCTGGAACGACTGGGGCTATGGCTACACCGTCGTGCTTGACCACGGGAACGGGTGGCAGACACTCTACGCCCACAATAGCCAGGTGAACGTCGGGTGCGGTCAAGCCGTTTTTCAAGGCAATGTCATCGCCAGCTTGGGCTGCAGCGGCAACTGCTCCGGCCCGCACGTGCACTTCGAGATGCGCAGCGACACGTTCGGGCGCGTGAACCCTCTCAACTACCTCCCCTAGTTGCAGCGGAATCCAAACTCCCGCAACTAGCCATGTACGCGTTCGCGCCCATGAGATGGCGATCCTCCTAGCTTCGACTCTTCACTTCTCTTTGTCGCATTTACTTCAAATGCAATGGGAGCTCCCGCAATAAATGCAATCCGCCCACCTAGCAGTGGGGTGGGCGGTTTAGCGCGCCTAGTAGGACTCGAACCTACGACCTCTTAGTCCGCAACCAAGCGCTCTATCCAGACTGAGCTATAGGCGCAATTGTGTATTCGATTCTAATGCGCCTCGATTATGGCGACTAGGCTCACTTTCGCGCTAGAGACCATAAACTTCGCAAGCCGACGCTCTATCCAGCTGAGCTATAGGCGCATGAACCTGGCGGAGTACTCTTCAAACTAACTGTGAGCCTAGGCGGGGAGGGAGGGATTTGAACCCTCGATTGAGGTTTGTGCCCCAATAACCGCTTAGCAGGCGGTCCCGATCAGCCAGACTCCGGCACCTCCCCATGTCAGGCGGAGGGAGAGGGATTCGAACCCCCGGTAGGTTGCCCTACAGCGGTTTTCAAGACCGCCGCCTTCGTCCACTCGGCCATCCCTCCGGGAATCGGGCTCCCTTTCCAGAGCGCCCGGATTTTACCATGTGCGCCCTTTATTGCCCTTGGCCGCTATCGTACACCATCGCGAGCAACTAATCATGCGACTTCCCAGATTTGATAGAGACCCAATCGGCCGTTCTCTCCATCCGAACGGAATTCTTGGGCCACCCGATAGCCGGCATCCTCCGCAAGTTTATGGAGCTCGTCCTCCGTAAAGTGGTGGACATAACGCACCCCGCGGCCACCTTCACGCCAATCGACCAGGTAGTCTCCCCCGTCAAGTTCCCCTTCAATCACATCCACGGTCTCCCAAGGCACAATACGATCTTGGAGACGCGGGCTCGCCAGAAAGTCCCACACGGAGACCGCCACGCGGCCTCCGGGGCTCAAGAGCGCTCTAATTGCTCCTGCGATCGATCTGCGCAACTCTATGGTCGGCAGGTGGTGCAACACCGCAAAGGCGAATGCCCAATCGAACTGCGTTGAGTCTCCGGCATCCGTTGGCCGGTAAGCCGTACCTTCCGAAAGCAAATTTCGAGCGGTCTCGGCCCAATCTTCATGGCTAAGGTCGGCCAACCCGAACTGGTAGCGCGGCGGCTGCAGTGGATCGGAGATCGACTCCAAGAGCGGTCGGCTTGCGTCCAATCCCACATATCGTCCCGAAAAACCGCGCTCCCTGAGCTCCTCGGCCAGCACACCGTGTGCGCAGCCGAGATCGAGCACGTTCCCGTCTAGGCGCACTGACTCGAGAACTTGGACGACGCCCGGCTGCAGGCGCCCACGGGTAGCCCGGAAGGGTTCGGCAAAGCTCTGATAGAATCCGCGGTTGATGTTCAGCAGACGTTCGACGACTTCTCTACGCACGAGTACCCCACGCGGCACCAGCGGATTATAGCGGTGGCCCAGGACTGGTACGAAGCCCGCAAGTACACACCCGCGAAGCTCAGACTTGCGCGCGAGATTCTGGAGGATGTACGCGCCGGTCAGAAGGT
Source organism: Anaerolineae bacterium (assembly GCA_036986135.1). Classification (GTDB taxonomy): domain Bacteria; phylum Chloroflexota; class Anaerolineae; order Anaerolineales; family E44-bin32; genus JADFRG01. The sequence continues at coordinate 5,573 of BTQZ01000042.1, forward strand.
CTCAAAGGCCGTGCGCGCCCACCCGCTCCCAGAGGGGGGCTACGTTGGTAAGCATGTGCTCGTACACGCCTATCGGGAGCTGACCGAAGCCGGCACATGGGAGTTCGAAGCGCAGCTGCTGCGCCGCATTCGCATGAAACCCACTCGGACGCTGTCCGGCGTCACGACCGTCACAGTGCTCACGAAGCCCTATCCATGTCCCGGAAAATGCATCTTCTGCCCCACCGATGTGCGCATGCCCAAGTCGTATTTACCGGACGAACCTGGAGCGATGCGCGCCCTCCATCATGACTTCGACCCATTCGACCAAACGGCAGCTAGATTGGCGGCATTGGAAGCCATCGGGCATCCAACAGACAAAATCGAGCTGCTGATTCTGGGAGGGACCTGGAGCTCCTACCGTGAGGATTACCAGGAATGGTTCATCCAGCGCTGCCTGGATGCCATGAATGGGTTTGGGTCATCCACCTTCATCGAGGCTCAAGAGGCCAACCAGGGCGCGGGACACAGGAACGTTGGAATGGTCATCGAGACCCGCCCAGATCATGTGTCTCTCACCGAAGTTGCCCGATTGCGGATGCTGGGCGTCACAAAGGTTCAGCTTGGAGCCCAAAGCCTCGACGACCGTGTCCTTGAATTGAACGCACGCGGCCACACGGTGGCAGAGACCCGTGAGGCCGTGCGCTTGCTCCGCGCGGCGGGATTCAAGATCGTGCTGCATTGGATGCCGAACCTGCTGGGCTCTACGCCCGAATCGGATCGCCGCGACTTCGGGCAACTCTGGGACGATCGGGACCTGCGACCGGATGAGATCAAGATCTACCCCTGCCAGCTGCTTGAGAATGCCGAGCTATATGAGTATTGGGAGCGGGGCGAATACAAGCCTTACTCGACCAACGAGTTGATCGCGCTGATCGCCGGCATCAAGCCCACAATCCCCGAATACTGCCGCGTTAACCGGGTGGTCCGGGACATTCCTTCCACCAATGTTGTGGACGGTAATAAGCGAACCAGCTTGCGGCTGGACATTCATGACGAGATGAGGCTGCGCGGCACGCGCTGCCGCTGCATTCGTTGCCGCGAAATACGCGGTGAGATCGTGGATTGGGGCTCACTGCAGCTTGAGGACTTCCCTTACGAAGCCGGTGGGGCGGAGGAACATTTCCTTACATTCATCTCGCGCGCCGATCGGCTGGCCGGCTTCTTACGGCTCAGCCTTCCCGGCCCAGACTCTCCCAGCGTCGATCTGCGCGATCTCGGACGAGCGGCGATCGTGCGTGAAGTCCATGTCTATGGTCAGTCGCTCGAGGTCGGCGCGGATCAATCTGGAGCCGCCCAGCATATTGGGCTAGGCACCCGCCTCATGTTGGAGGCCGAGGCCATTGCACGTTGCAGCGGCTTCGGCAGGCTGGCAGTGATCTCGGCACTGGGCACACGGGGCTACTATCGAAAGCTTGGTTATGAGCTGGGCGAGACCTACATGGTCAAGCGGCTTTGAGTCAATGACGATCGCTCGACCTAGAAAATTCGTAAAGGGGATTGGGCATCGTAACGATTGTGCTCGGCATAAGCATCATTCGCAATACTCTCGTCGTCGGTCTCTAATTGAAGTTCCGACTTAAACAATCAGGGGCAGCCGAATAATCAGCTGCCCCGACCGGTCAGTTTGACCGGTGACCGCCTGTTGATTCGATTGTATTTCAGTATAGAGCGCGAGTCAATTGAGTCGCCGCACGTCCCTTCAATGAATAGTCCGTCGCCTGACGAACTGCTAACCTATTCGCTGAAGATCCAGAAACTCGTCACGCGGATCTGGTTTCGATCCGCCCAATCTTTCACGCTGGCCGCCAAAGAATCCGGCGCGACGACGTAGAAAGAACCTTCCCCCACTTTAGCCCGGCGTGCCAGCGTCTTGCACGATTTCTCAGAGACGCTAGAAGCGAGCCCATCCCGATTGATCACATACCAAAAAGCCTCGCGCCACTTCATCGTCTTCCATTCCAGCGCGGAGACATGCGGTCGAACGCCGTGCATGTCATCGGGGGGGCCTGCCGGCCAGTTGGAGGGGGTGGCGCGCACGTCCAGAAAGTTTGCAGCCTGCGAGACGCGTTCCGCTACCTGGCCTACGAGGTGATCGATCTCCGTTTTCGTGGTGTGATTCAGGTGCAACGCGGTATTCAACGCCGCCATGATAGGTGCCCTCCAGCAATCCCAGCCTGATGCTACTCTTCGGAAGAATTAGGGGAAATAGGAAATCCGTCCCCCACATATATGGGAGAACATTCGTGCTGTGTATGGAGCCGAAAAGGGCGTGCGATATAATTTCGATCTTTGCCTAGAACGTAATTAGCCAAGCAGGTCTCGAGGGCGCTATGGGGTTTCACTCCGGTAACTGGTATTCCTTCATCCGCTACGACGAAGACCAGGATCAGCCGCAGGTCAGCGCGGGGATGCTTCGTCGAGTGGCGGGCTTCGCCAAATCCTACTGGCGCTGGGTCACGCTCACCCTTGTGACCATCATCGGAATCTCACTCCTGAGCCTGGTACCCCCACTTCTGATCCGTAATCTGATCGATGTCGCCCTTCCTGAAAAAGACGTTACCCGCCTGAGCTTGCTCGCGCTGGGGATGATTGCGGTCCCGATCATCAACGGACTGCTCGGCGTGGCGCAGCGCTACGCCAGCTCTACGGTAGGCGAGGGGCTCATTTTCGATCTTAGAAGCGAGGTTTATGCCCACCTGCAACGAATGAGTCTGCGCTTCTACACTCATACCCAAACCGGCGAGATGATGTCGCGTCTGAACAACGACGTCGTCGGGGCTCAGCGCGCGGTGACCGGAACGCTGGTCACGATCGTGAGCGATTCGATTTCATTGATCGCTACCTTGGCGATCATGACCGCACTCGACTGGCGCCTGACTTTGCTCAGCGTGGCAATCCTTCCGCTGTTCATCCTGCCCGCCCGGCGTGTCGGACGGGTCCTTCGACAGATCGCGCGCGAGCAGATGAATCTGAACGCGCGTATGAATGCACTGATGAACGAAACGCTCAACATCAGCGGGGCGCTGCTGGTCAAGATCTTTGGCCGGTATGCCACGGAGGTCGGCCGCTTTCGGGAGCGCGCGGCAGACGTGCGCGACATCGGGATCCGCCAGGCCTTCGTCGGTCGCTGGTTCTTTCTTTCGCTCAGCCTCGTTACCGCAATCGGCACCGCAACGGTTTTCTGGCTCGGAGGCTACCTCGTCATCGTCGACATATTTACCCTGGGGACGCTGATAGCCTTTACGGCCTATTTAGTCAACCTCTACGGACCGCTCATGGCGCTGACCAACGCTCGCGTCGATTTCGCCACTTCCATGGTGAGCTTCGAACGCGTCTTTGAAGTACTCGACCTGCCAATCGAAATCCAGGATCGGCCAAATGCGGTCAGTATCGTACGTGCGGAAGGAAACGTTCGATTTGAGCAGGTCTGCTTTAGCTATATAGAGGAGGGCGAAGCCCGATCGGGGCTGGAGGAAGTAAGTCGTTTCTCGTGGGGAGGCCGCGGAGCTTATGTGCCACCAACCAAGACCAAAGACGGTAAGTCGCCCGATGGTGAGGAGAAAGCTGGGAATGGGAGAGGGCGGAAGCCCGAAGAGCGCCGCTGGGCCTTGAAAGACTTGAGTTTCGAAATGAAGGCTGGCCAGGTTGCGGCTCTGGTGGGACCGAGTGGAGCGGGCAAGTCGACGATCACCTATCTCCTGCCTCGTCTCTACGATCCGACCGAAGGACGCGTCACGCTGGATGGAATCGATTTGCGCGATATCATGCTGGAATCGCTTGCCGGCCAGGTGGGGATGGTCACGCAAGAGACGTTCCTCTTCCACGATACCGTGCGCAATAATCTGCTCTATGCAAAGGATGACGCCACTCCGGAGCAGATCGAAGAGGCATGCCGTGCGGCTCACATCCACGAATTCATCGAGCAGTTGTCCGATGGATATGACACGCTCGTGGGTGAACGAGGGTATCGGCTATCCGGTGGGGAAAAGCAGCGGGTGGCAATTGCACGCGTTATCCTCAAGGACCCCAAGGTGTTGATTCTCGACGAAGCCACCAGCCACCTTGATTCTCGATCCGAGTCCTTGATCCAGAGTGCAATGGAGCGAGTGATGAAAGGCAGGACCTCGCTGGTGATCGCGCACCGATTGAGCACCATCATCGGAGCGGACTGGATCCTGGTCATGGATCAGGGGCGTCTGGTTGAGCAGGGGCGGCATCAGGAGCTACTGGCGCGGGGGGGCCTCTACCATACGCTCTATGAAACACAGTTCAAGGAAGGCCTCCTGCGTGAACGCGAGGCAACGGATCGCCTGCAAACGGCCCCGGAGACCCACCGAGAGCCCTAGTCCTCCATCTCTGTATTTATCAACCTAGCCCACCCTTGCGCTCGCTTGTGTGGCCGCGGGCTTGCTCGCGCGGTTGCGCTACGCAAAAGCATGCAACCTTCCTCCGATCGCTGCGTATATAGGAGTAGAACGAGAACGGCTGCCAATGGCGGGTAACGACGAAAGAGCTCTGATAGCTGCAGCCGTGGACGGCGAGGATGATTCTTTCAGCAAGATCGTCGAGCGATATCAGAAGCCGGTCTACAACCTCTGCTATCGATTGCTGGGAAATCACGGAGACGCGGAAGACGCCTCCCAGGAAGCATTTATGAAAGCCTATAAAGGGCTCGAAAAGTATGATCCGCGCCGCCCCTTCATTTCCTGGTTGCTTGCTATCGCGTACAACCAGTGCATCGATCAGCTTCGACGTCGGCGCGTCACGTGGATCGGCCTCGAAGCGCTGTTTGACAGGTCCGACCCGCAATCACCGTCGCCCGAACTCGCCGCAGAAGCGAGAAGCGAAGCCGAGCGCGTTCAAGAGGCACTCTTAACCTTGAGCGTAAAGGACCGAGCCGTGGTCGTTCTGCGCTATTGGTATGACTATTCCTATGACGAGATTGCAGGTACGCTGTCGTTGACGAACAGTGCGGTCAAGAGTCGCCTGCACCGTGCGCGCCGCGAACTGATGGGAGTCTGGAATGCCGAGCAGAAGGCGCTAGGAGAAAGTCAGAATGAAGCCTCGCCTGCTTGATCAATGGCCGCTCGATGAGCGCGATCTGAGCGCTGCTGAAAGGGAGCGACTGGAGCGCGCGCTCGCGGAATCTCCAGAGTTGCAGAGCGAACTGGGCGCCTGGCAGGCGATTGAAGCTTCGCTCCGAGAATCACCGGCTATTGGCCCGAGGCCGGGTTTTGCCCGCCGATGGCGATCGAATCTGGCCGAGAGTCAAGAACGCCGGCGCCTGCGCCTCGTCCAGTGGCTGCTCGGGGTGCTGTTCTTGGGCGCGTTTGCCGCGATGCTGCTCATTGGCCTGGAGGTCTTGGCCTCGCCGGCTCAGTTCGGCGCGGCCTGGATCGAGGCGGTCATACGGATCGGCCAGATCCTGGAGACGGGCGCGCGCTTCTTGACCATCATAGGGAATGGCTGGCCCGCTTTCCTGGGCGCCCTGGCTTTAGGCGCTGCCGTGGCGTGGTTGAGCGTGTTGTGGGTCGCTGCAATGATTCGATATGGCTTTGGCCGAGTTCAGAATGGAGTGAGTTGATGAAGAAACTTATATTGGTGCCAATAGTGGTGTTCGTTGCTGCCCTGGCGCTGCCAGGCGCAGCCTACGCGGGCGAAGCCGAACAAGGCCAGGTCATATTTGGCGGAACATTCACGCTGAAGAGCGGTGAGGTGCTGAATGGGGACCTGGTGATATTCGGCGGCTCGGTCGAGCTTGAGGAAGGCTCGATCGTTGACGGTGATGTCCTCTTGTTTGGCGGCAATGCCGAGATCCATGGCGAAATCGATGGGGATTTGGCGCTGCTGGGAGGGAACGCGGATCTCGGCCCAACCGCCGTAATTACCGGCGGCGTGGCCACTATGGGAGGCAACGTTGATCGCGCCGATGGCGCGATAGTGGAGGGCGATTTCGTTTCCGCAGATGGATTCTATCTCCCATTCAACTTCGAGCTCCCCAATCTACCGGATTTCCGAGACGCGGCCCGCGTGCGACCCTTCGGGCGCAGCAGCTTTGGGCCCTTCTTCTCGCCGGTCACGAGCATTCTGTGGTTCGTTCTTCGGATCCTGCTGGTTTCCGCGCTGGCCATTCTAGTCGTGCTGTTCTGGCCGAAGCCGGCAGAGCGAACAGGCGAAGCGGCGGTTTCGCAGCCGATCGTCTCGGGAGGGCTGGGCTGCCTGACGTTTATCGTGGTTCCGATCCTATCCGTTCTCCTGGGGATTACGATCATCGGCCTGCCGTTGAGCTTCTTGACGGTGGTCGTGTTGGTGGTTGCAGTCGTGTTCGGTTGGATCGCGATCGGAGTGGAGGTCGGCCGGCGCATGGCGGAGGCCTTCGATTGGGAACTCCATCCAGCGGCCGCGGCAGGCATCGGAACGCTGGCAGTCAGCTTCGTCGTGGGCGGGATCGGGCTGATCCCATGCATCGGCTGGCTGGCGCCGCTGCTGGTGGGCTCGGCCGGTCTGGGAGCGGTAATCCTGACCCGCTTCGGTTCGCGCCAATATGAAATGGCCGCTGCTACCGATGAGTTGCCGCCGCCTAGGAGCAAGAAGGCGCCGGCCAAGAAAGCCTCTTCCAAGAAGTAGACGACAGTAGATTACGCATAGAGCGAACGGGGCTGGCCCATCGGCCAGCCCCGTTTGGGTTGAGAGGCCGGCAACTCGATGCGACCATTCAATCGGAATATACTCGCGGTCATTTGTACTCCAATCCCTCGGAAGCCTTAAAAATCCAGCTCAAAACGCGCAATAGGTGGCATCCCACAAGACGCTCCGATATAATCGCTCGGGTCCAAATTCTCGGGGGGGCATGTCCTTCGTTCACCTGCACGTCCATTCCGAATATTCGCTGCTCGATGGACTGAGTCGAATCCCAGCTTTAGTGCAACGCGCCAAGGAATTGAACATGCCTGCCGTGGCGTTGACGGATCACGGCACCATGTTTGGTGCCGTGCATTTCTATAATGCGGCCAAGCAAGAAGGCATCAAGCCCTTGATCGGGATGGAGGCCTACCTTGCACCGCGCGGCATGCAGGATCGCGACCACCAGCAGGACAGCCGTACCGCCCATCTGCTGCTGCTGGCCGAAAATAAGCAGGGCTATCGGAACCTGTTGAAGATCGCTACCGCCGCTCAACTCGAGGGCTTTTACTACCGTCCCCGCATCGATCAAGCGTTCCTCGCATCTCATAGCGACGGGCTCATTGCTACCACCGGGTGCATGTCCGGCGAAGTCCCGCGTGCCCTAGGCCAGGGCCGTCATCAGTACGCCGAAGAGCGCCTGGACTGGTATTTCGATGTCTTCGGCAGGGACCGATTCTTCTTCGAGCTTCAGAGCCACGATATCCCGGAGCTGGAGGGCGTCAATCAAGCGCTGATCGATCTAGCGCCTAAGTACAAGGCGCGCTTTGTGGCGACGAACGACGTGCATTACGTGCGGCCGGAGGAGGCCGACCTGCAGGACGTGCTGCTCTGCATACAGACCGGCTCGGTCCTGAGCGATCCGGACCGCATGCGCATGACGGATGATTCCTATTATCTCCGCTCAACACAGGAAATGACCGAGTTGTTTGGTGAAGTGGAAGGAGCCATCGAGAATACGCTCTGGATCGCCGAGCGCGCGAATGTAGAACTCGATTTTGAGCAATATCGCCTTCCGCCGTTCGAGGTTCCGAGAGGCCATACCGCTGAGAGTTACCTTCGAGTCCTGTGCGAAGAGGGACTCGAGCGTCGCTACGGAGCATACGCCAAGGACGGGGAGCGGAGAGAGCGCTTGGACTACGAGCTCGGCGTGATCCACGAGATGGGATTTGACGCTTACTTCCTGATCGTGTGGGACCTGTGCCGGTTCGCGGCGGAGCAAGGCATCTGGTACAACGCACGCGGATCGGCCGCCGGATCCATCGTGGCATACTGCTTGGATATCACACTTGTAGATCCCATCGAGCACGGCCTAATCTTTGAGAGATTCTTAAATCCTGGCCGAGTATCCATGCCGGATATCGACATGGATTTCCAGGATGACCGGCGCTCCGAGCTCCTTGAATACACAGCCAAGAAGTACGGCGGGGACAAAGTGGCCCAGATCATCACCTTCGGCACGCTCGGCGCCAGGGCCGCCATCCGCGATGTTGGGCGGGTGATGGACATCCCCTTACCGGAAGTGGATAGGATTGCAAAGGTCATCCCGAATATTCCTGGAAAGCCGGTCACGATACCGGAAGCGCTCGAAACGGTTCCAAACCTTCAGGAGGCCTATCAGAGCAGCGAGTACATCCGCGAGCTGATTGAGACGGCCGCCAAGCTCGAAGGCGTTGCCAGGAATGCGGGCACGCACGCCGCGGGTGTGATCATCACCGATAAACCCATCACCGAATACATTCCCCTTCACAGGCCGACCAAGGGCAGCCAGGAAGATAGCCCCATACGCGCGGTTACCCAGTTCGAAATGGGAGTCCTGGAATCGCTGGGCCTGTTGAAGATCGACTATCTGGGCCTGTCGACTCTGACCGTGATGGCACGCGCCTGTGATCTCATCCGACAGCGGCATGGTGTGGAGTTGGACCTCCAGTCCATCCCGCGAGACGACCCCAAGACGTACGATTTGCTGGGGAGCGGGAATGTCTTAGGAGTATTCCAGGTCGAAGGAGCCGGAATGCGCCGCTACTTGATGGAGATGAAACCAAGAAACTTGGCGCATGTTACGGCTATGGTGGCGCTCTATCGACCCGGCCCCATGGAATTCATACCGGCCTACATTCGCCGCATGCACGGGCAGGAGGGTGTGACGTATCGCCATCCCTCCCTGGAACCGATCCTGAAGGAGACCTACGGGATCACGGTCTACCAGGAACAGATCATGTACTCCGCGATGAGCCTGGCGGGCTACACGGCCTCCGAGGCGGACAACCTGCGCAAAGCGGTGGCGAAGAAAAAGGCCAAAGCGCTGCGGGAGCAGCGACAGAAATTCGTTGAGGGGGCGGTGGCCAACGAGATTCCCCGGGAAACGGCCGATACGATCTTTGACGACTGGGAAGCGTTCGCCCGATACGGCTTTCCGAAGGGTCATGCCGCCGATTATGCGGTTATCTGCGTGCAGACCGCATATCTGAAGGCAAACTATCCCATGGAGTACATGACGGCGCTGCTGTCTGTCTACATGGGTGTCACCGATCGGGTGGCGCTTTATGTGGCCGAGTGCAGGCGTATGGGGCTGACCGTTCTTCCTCCCAACGTCAATGGAAGCGGGCTCGACTTCGAGATCGAGGATCAAGCGCCGGGGATTCGCTACGGCCTTGGAGCGATCAAGAACGTCGGATATGGCTCGGTGGAAGCGATGCTACAAGCCCGCCCTGACGAGGGATTCGTCGACCTGGTGGACTTCGCTCGTCGCGTGGATTTGCGACAGGTCGGAAAGCGGGCTATGGAGAGTTTGATTCGGGTCGGAGCGCTGGATGAATTGGGAGCGCGGCTGGATCTGCTGGAATCGCTTGATCGCATTGTGAGCTATTCCGCCACGCACTTCAGGGCGGCGGAGGTCGGCCAGCTGTCGATCTTTGGCGAGTCGACCGGCGTTGCAGAGCAATTGGTATTGAAACCAGCCACCGTCGATGTCTCCTGGCGCCGCCAGCTAGGCTGGGAAAAGGAGCTATTGGGATCCTACGTTTCGGATCATCCGTTGGCGGCGAAGATGGACGAGCTTTCAAGGGTCGTAACTCACTACAGTGGTGAGATCGGCGAGTCCATGGAAGGCGAGAAGGTAACCGTCGCCGGCGAGATCTGTGCCATCCGGCCGTATCTCACTCGCGCCGGTAAGGAGATGGGCTTCCTTTCCCTGGAGGATTTGCAGGGCACGATCGAGCTGGTGGTATTTCCACGGCTCTGGGAGAAGATCTCCAGTGACATCGAACTCAATCAAATCGTGGTCGTGAATGGGCGCGTCGATGGAAACCGCGGCGAACCGAAGCTGCTAGTGGACTCGATAGATCATGATCTCGCCAAGGCCTCGCGCGCTAAGGGCGACGCGGCAAAACGGCCCGAGGGGCAAGGTCCCACCGCGCGTGCGGTCCATTCCGGCTCCAACCGTTCTCCGCCAGCAGCGCCTCCGCAATCGAATCAGGGGGAGCGTTTGGCGAGGGCCGGTGCGGCTGGGGGGAGCGCGGAGATTTCCAATACCGAGCAGCCGACCCATGAGCGGGGCGCGGGGAACGGGGAAACACCCGACGCAGACAAGCCGGCCCATGAGCGCGGCGCGGGGAACGGGGAGATACGCGATGTAGAGCAGCCGACTCATGCGCGCGGCGCGGGAAACGGGGAAACACACGACGCAGATAAGCCGACCCATGGGCCGGCCGCGGCCTCGAGTATTCCCAACGAGCTAGCGATGGCGGATTCCGCCCCCGGGACCACGCCAACTTCCGAGACGCCGAGCATTCTTAAAGAGCCGACGGACGACGCTCCCGTTGGTGGGGCGCCCCTGCAGGCTGCCGGGGCCCCGCCCGTGCCCGTGTTAGGCGCCCACAGTGATGAACCCCAGTTTTCCCAAGACTTCCTTTCCGAATATCTCGCCGTCTGGCAGGGACCTGAGCCTTCGCTGGTCACCATCCTGCTTCGATCCTCGGGAGATCGCCAGCGAGATATCAGGCGCATGCGCCGCATCCATGCGCTGCTCGCATCTTATCCAGGCAGCGACCGCTTCGCGTTCACTGCTTATGAGGACGCCGGCCGATACGATCTGGCGTTTCCGAATTCGTCCACGCGCTACACGCCCGAGCTCCACACGAAGCTCTTGCGGCTGGTTGGAGATAACTGCGTGCATGTGGCGCCGCTGCACCTTCACTAAGAGAATCGTTTAGAATCCCCCGCTGAAGAAGTCCGAGCCTATCAGGACAATCTAGGGGCTCATGGGACTACAATATCCCTGTTCATTGAGGAAAAACAGATCGCGATGAGAGTTGGAATACTAACCGGCGGCGGGGATGTTCCCGGCCTGAATGCCTCCATCAAGGCGGTCGTCAACCGTGTCATGCAGGGGGAACACGAGGTGGTCGGTATCCGACGGGGCTGGGCCGGACTGCTTCATTGGCAGGTGGGCGACCTTGAGACAGAGGCGAAATATATACTGCCACTCGACCGCCCCACCGTTCGTACGGTTGACCGTACCGGCGGTACTTTCCTCCACAGCTCCCGCACGAATCCTGCCAGGTTTCCAGTAGCGGAGGCACCCGAATTCCTGCGAGAGGGTCGGCAGGATGACGGATCGGCAGACTACACAGAGCATGTCCTGAAAGTGATCGAACATCTCAAACTGGATGTCCTGATCCCGATTGGCGGTGACGACACGCTCTCCTACGCCTTGCGCTTGCATGACGAAGGATTCCCGGTCGTAGCTATACCTAAGACGATGGACAATGACGTATACGGAACCGACTACTGCATTGGTTTCTCAACCGCTGTAACCCGCAGTGTTCAGTTCATCCAGAACCTGCGAACCAACGCCGGCTCGCATGAACGTATCGCCATAGTTGAGCTGTTTGGTCGACATAGTGGCGAAACTTCGCTGATCGCGGCCTATCTGTCGGGAGTGGATCGCGCCGTCATTTCCGAGGTGCCTTTCGATCCCCAGAAACTGGCGGATCTGCTGCTCGCCGACAAGATGGCCAATCCAAGTAACTACGCCATGATGACCATTTCCGAGGGCGCGCAGATGGAAGGCGGCGAAGCCTTAATGAGTGGCAGAGAGGATGCGTTCGGTCACAAAAAGCTTGGAGGGATCGGCGCCGTCGCGGGGGATGTGCTGCGCGAACTGACTGGCCAAAAGTTTATCTATCAACAACTCGCCTACTTGATGCGTTCGGGCAATCCCGACTCGCTCGACTTAATGGTGGCCATGAATTACGCGGTGATGGCCGCCGATCTGGCGCTCGAAGGAAAATCGGGCCGCATGGTAGCGCTTCGCCAGGGCATCTACACCGATGTGCCGCTCACCGAGACGCGTGAAAGGGTCAAGCACGTTGACGTCGAAGCGCTCTACGACGTGGATCAATACCGCCCGAAGGTTCGACAGGTAGGCGGCGTACCGATGTTTCTATCCTAGATCTCGTGCGAGCTGCCCGATGGCAGATATCAATCTGGGGACTCCCACGGATTGAGGAGCGCGACCCCTGCTGCCCGAAAATCCTGCATATTCCTAGTAGCCAACTTCAGCCCGCCGCTGACTGCAGTCGCTGCGATCAGTGAGTCTATAGCGGGGATGGGTTTACCTATCTTCGCCGCAGAGGCGACGAGTTCTCCCCAAGTGAGCGCTACGTCCACGTCGATTGGCAAGATCTGGTCCGCGAATCGAACCAACAGCTCAGCGGTAAGCCATTCAGACAGCTTGCTCTTGCGGCGGGAGTCCCGGAGCTTCTCTATGCCTCTCCTCAGTTCTCCCATGGTAATCACGCTGAGAAAGACCCTCTCCGGTGCAACGCCTTCGATCCAGTCGATGACGTTGGGGTTGGGCTGGGGCGATACCAGTTCGGAAATGACGTTGGTATCAAGCAGATACGTCATAGTTCCACGTCCCTGGGTCTGCTGCGATCACGCGCTAGATCGAGTTTGGCGCCGACCAGAGGCGATTCCCGAAAGAACTCGAGCAAGCTGGACCGCGATTGCTGCAACTTGGAGTAGTCGTCTTTGGAGAGAACGACCACGACCTCTTCTCCGCGGCGCGTGACGACCTGCGGCCCTTCGGCCAGGGCCCTGTTTACCAGCTGGCTAAAGCGATTCTTCGCTTCCTGAAGTTGCCAAACAGGCTCTCTCACGATTTCCTCCTGTCTAGACTGTCTAGATTATAGCATATCTGCTGTCAACCGAAAAGGAGGCGATGGTTGTGCAGCTCCATTTGCTACGCGAGTGCCATCCAAAGCCGAGCCTTGGCTCTTGAGGGAGATGTACAGCCCACTGCCGACGATGAGGTGATCCAGGCATTCGACGTCGAGCAGTTTGCCGGACTCCACAATCGATCTTGTGAAGTGACGTCCTCGGGGGAGGGCTCTGGTCAGCTGGAGGGAGGGTTGTGTGCGATCGGGATGGTCGCGGCGATTGTATAGCAGTCACTGACGCCAATGGCTGCAGCACCTACTTCGGCTACGAAAGTCGACAGTTTGAGAAGGGTGTGCACAAGCACCAATGATGGGATAAGCGTCCTCGTGGAAAGCGAAGACGCCTAAGGCTTGCGAGTGCCTAGATCCAGTCCGGCTCCTCGTAAGTGCCGAAAACCTCTTTCATCACCACGATGATTTCGCCTAGCGTCGCGTAGCTCCGCACCGCATCCAAGATGTACGGCATGGTGTTTTCTGTACCCTGACAGGCGATGCGCAGGCGGTCGAGGGCCTGACCCACCGCACCGCCATCGCGCGATGCGCGTAGCTCCGTAAGCCGGGCCGTCTGATGACTGTATCCTGCGGGATCCATCCCCAAAAGGGGGATCTCGTATCCTGAATCGTCGGTGAAGGCGTTCACGCCCACGATATACCGTTCCTCTGCATCGATTTCCTTCTGGTATTGAAACGCAGCATCCGCGATCTCGAGTTGGAAAAAGCCGGCCTCGATGGCCGGCAGGACGCCGCCGAGCTCATCGATGCGTCGGAAATAATCCCGCGCGTTCAGCTCGATGCGATTGGTCATCGCCTCCAGGTAATAGGAACCGCCCAGCGGATCAATCGAATTCGCCACGCCCGATTCCTCGGCCAGAATCTGTTGCGTGCGCAGCGCAACGGTCGCCGCATGCGCGGAGGGCAAGGCAAGCGCCTCGTCCATCGAGTTCGTGTGAAGCGATTGAGTACCACCGAGAACCGCCGCCAGCGCCTGAATGGCAACTCGCACGATGTTGTTGTCCGGCTGTTGAGCGGTGAGGCTGACGCCGGCGGTTTGCGCATGGAAGCGCATGAGCCACGACCGTGGATTCTTGGCCTTGAAGGTCTCCCTCATCTCGTGGGCCCAGATTCGCCGGGCGGCACGATACTTGGCGATCTCTTCGAAGAAGTCATTGTGGGCATTGAAGAAGAATGAAAGCCGGGGAGCAAAATCGTCGATGTCCATTCCCCGCTCAAGCGCCCAGCGAACATATTCCATTCCGTCCGCCAGGGTAAAGGCCAGCTCCTGCGCGGCGGTCGAGCCGGCCTCCCGGATGTGGTAGCCAGAGATCGATATCGTGTTCCACAGCGGCAGATTCTGCATCCCGTACTCGATCGTGTCCGTCACCAGCCGCATCGACGGTTCGGGAGGGAAGATGTACTCCTTCTGGGCGATGTACTCCTTGAGAATGTCGTTCTGGAGCGTCCCCCGCAGTTGTTCTGGACGCACTCCCTGCTTCTCGGCCGCTGCGATGTACATGGCCCAGATCACCGGAGCGGGGGAATTGATGGTCATGCTGGTGGAGACCTTGTCTAATGGGATGCCATCCAGCAGGTTTTCCATGTCTTGGAGCGAGGACACCGCCACGCCGCATTTGCCGAACTCGCCCTCCGCCTCCGGGGCATCGGTGTCATATCCCATGAGCGTGGCCAGGTCGAAGGCAATCGAGAGCCCGGTTTGCCCCTGGTCGAGCAGATAGCTGAATCGCGCGTTGGTTTCTTCAGCCGTACCAAACCCGGCGAACATGCGCATGGTCCAGGGGCGGGCGCGATACATGGTGGGGTGGATGCCGCGGGTATAGGGAAACTGGCCGGGCATCCCCAGGTCTCGGACATAGTCCATCTCGGAGATGTCGAGCGGTGTGTAGAGGCGATCAATGGGCTCAGAAGAAGTGGTGATGAACCGCGCTTGGCGCTCCGGCATAGCGGCCAATGCCTGCTGGAGGCTGGTTTCTTCCCACTTCTCGAGCGCTTCCCGAATCTCTTCTAGCTCGCGTTCATCGAACATAAGTGCAGCTCCTTGGCTTGTGGGCGATTATAGCATTCGGGCCTGTGTGGCTCCGTCAAACCCACCCCGCGCCTCGGTTGACTCGCGCGCGGTTTGGCGCGACAATTCTTCCTACAGACCGATGTTCTCTCTAGAGAACAGCCTGCCCGGATAACCTTTCGATGTCCCCAATGGTGCCCGCCGTCGAACGGGCGATGCGCATCCTGAACGCCTTCAAGGACGGCCGGGTGGAATACGGCGTTTCCGAACTCAGTCATACCCTGGATATCAATAAGAGCACGGTGCATGGCATAGTGCGTACGCTTTCCGAATACCGCATGCTGGAGCAGGATCCCAGCACCCGCAAGTATCGGCTTGGGCCTGGTTTGATCGAGTTGGGCGGCCTGGCTCGAGCTCGCCGAGATGTGCGGGACGTCGCGCATCCTTTCACAACCGACCTGATGGAACTGACTCGCGAGACGGTCCTGCTGGGTGTATTCGAAGACGATGGGATCACGATCATCGACGCGATGCAGCCCGCGCGTGAGCTGAGGATCACCGCCGCACCCGGCCAGCGCCTGCCCTACTCCGCCGGCTCCTTTGGCCGCGCCTTTCTGGCTTGGATGCGCGAAGAGCAGGTCGACCGGCTGATCGCAACCTACGGTCTTCGAAGGTTTACGGATACTACCCTCACCGACCCTGCGCGCTACGAGGCCAGCCTCGAAAAAGTGAGGCGGGAAGGTTACGCGGTCGATGATTCCGAGGAGTACCTGGAGGGCGTGTGGGCCGTCTCGGCGCCGATTCATGATGAAGAGGGCATTCTCGCGGTTCTCACGGTGGTCGGTTTCACCGGCCGCATGGAGGACGATGCCAAAAGCAGCGCCATCGAAGCCGCTAACCGGGCCGCACGCCAGATCTCACGTGGAATGGGCGCGCCCTCGGAGCGGATCCGGTAGGGATTGAAACCGGGATTTCATGAAGCAACTGATCAGCCTGAAAGTTAACGGGCAAGTCCGGGAGCTTTGGACCTCCGTCCATAAGACTCTCCTGGAAGTGCTGCGCGAGGACTTGTTCCTAACCGGCACAAAACACGGCTGCGAGCTTGGGGAGTGCGGGACCTGCACCGTCCTGATCGACGGCCGGCCGACTCTCTCCTGCCTGGTGCTGCCCATCGAAGTGCAGAGAAGTGAAATCCTGACCGTGGAAGGCATGGCCAAGAACGGACGACCCCATCCACTCCAGACCGCATTTGCCGAGCTGGGGGCCGCCCAGTGCGGATACTGCACGCCGGGCATGCTCGTCACGGCCAAGGCGCTGCTGGAACTTGAACCTCAGCCCGACGAGATAGCGATCCGCGAAGCGCTGGCCGGAAATCTGTGCCGGTGCACGGGCTACCGCAAGATCATCGAAGCCGTGGAATTGGCCGCCGGGCGCATGCAATCGGACAACCTTCAGGCCGAAGGATCGGGAAATTCAGGTGGCTGAGTCTCGGGAGCTCAACCTGATCGGCAAATCCTGGACCAAGGTCGACGCCATGGGCAAGGTGACCGGTGAAACGCTCTATGCGGACGATCTGCACCTGCCGCACATGCTGTACTGCAAGATCCT
>BTQZ01000043.1:0-21678 GCA_036986135.1 Anaerolineae bacterium
ATGGGTGTCACTCGAGAGCGAGTGCGACAGATCGAAGCACAAGCGCTGAGTCGTCTGCGTCACCCTTCCCACCGGCGCGTGCTGGTGGACTATTTGCGGGAATAGCGCATCGATCGTTCCGCCGCTGCTTAGTAGCTAACAGCGTTCACCAAGATAGGGGCCGTCTCACAAGCAACTTGAGACAGCCTCTTTCCTTTTGTTGGGGTCATGAATTAAGCGCGAGGGGCTAGTTTCCTGCGCGGCTATCTGAGCTCCCATTGATTTCCGCACAGAGGGTCCAGTACAAATTACACCCACCTTCCGGGCACCCAGGGCGGCGAAGATACGGGAGATCAGCCTGATTCAGATCTACTGAAGATCAAGAGTCCGTTACTGCCATAAATATCGGTACTCAGCACATCCTGCAGCTCATAGTTCATCCGAAATCGCGGGTCTTTAAGGAGCGTATTCCGCCCATACACCTCGAGGATGACGATGAAGTCTGGGCTGAGATCAGCCACCAGGTCGGCGGGCACGGCGTAGTTGATGGCATAGGCGGATGCCGGGAGAGGATAGTAAGAGGTGGCTACCGGGGAAACCAGACCCAGGAGGTCGAGCATCTCTCCTGGAGCATAGTAGCCAAGGGTGCCAATGTCGGCAGCGGCGAGCACGTCTCCGGGCTGAATGCGGTCTGAGAGCAATTGAGCAGCCTGCTCATAGAGGAGTTCGAGCTGAATGAAGGCCATCTCGGGAGCCGGCCGGGTCGGTCCGTGATCGGGGCGAAGGGTCCACGCGGATAAGGCTCCAACTAACCCCAGGATGGCAAGAAGCGCGAGCGGGAACCAGTGTCTCAGGTCTCGAGAGAGGCGAGCCCCGCCGAGAAAAATCCCCAGCAGATAGAGCGGCAATGGGGGGACCAAGTACCAGCGAAACAGGAGCGGATTGGCGATCGAATAGGCAATGAGATAGATCCATGGGTAGACGAAAAGCGGCCAGGCGCGTGCGGTGGAGCGAACTGCCAGGAGAGAGCCCAATGCGAAGAGAGTGGGATAGAGAATCAAACCGACTGCGATCCACGCGGAGCCAAGGATCTTGTGCCACATGAAGGGTGTCGCGTAGTGTTGCATCAGTCGCACAAGTCCCGCGCTCGCTGGGAGCTCATACGCGACAGCCTTGGCGAACAAGGATTGCGGAATGGGCGAGTCATAAGCCAGCGTGCTGACTACAATCCACAATCCGACCGGAGCACCGAAGGCTGCTGCCTCCTGCCAGCCGAGCTTACGCGTGTTCTCTTCTTTCCTGAGCGTGACCAGTACCCGATCGACAAAGATCGGGGCCAAGAAAATCAAGGCGTCTGGGCGAGTCAAAAGCGCCAAGCCTCCTGTTCCGGCGGCCATGATTGGTTGCCCGGACAAATGTAAGTAGAATGTGGCGCTTAGTAGGGCGACGAACAGACTGGTTTCCATTCCTCCAATGGCGAACGTCACGGACCAGGGGTAGACGGCCCAGATGAGCGCGGTCGCGACCCCCGCCGCATTCGAGCCAAGCCTGCCCCCTATGCGAATGAGGAGGTACGCGGTGGCCGCGTCGGCGGCCGCGCTAACGATTAGCGCGATCACTGGAAACGGTGCCTCCGCACCTCCGGTTGGAATTCCGAGCACGCTCAAAAGGATGGCGAACAGAGGCGTCGTAGTTCCGAGGACCGCCTCGCCCGGGTTATACACAAGCCCATGACCGTCGAGCAGATTGCGGGCATAGCGGAAGGTGATGTAGGCGTCGTCAATGGTGCGCGGGCCGGGAATCAGGCGGACTCCAAAGGCGAGGAGCGGAACGAGAACCTCGGCCCAGCGCAGGGGATTGCGGAGCACGGGCGGATTATACAGTTGCCAGGGCCAGCCCAAAAGCTGACCGAAAGGTACTGGATCGGAGCAGCCCTGATCGCTTTGGCAGGGCTTGCCCTGAAGCTGATCCTATTGGCCGCGGGCGCATTTCCCTTCAATTCAGATGAGGCGGTGGTTGGGCTGATGGCCCGCCATATCCTGGACGGGCAGTGGCCTGCGTTCTTCTACGGTCAGGCCTATATGGGAAGCCTCGATGCCACTCTTACGGCACTCGGTTTCGCGCTATTGGGCGAAGCGGTGTGGGTGATCCGCCTGCTCCAAGCGCTCCTGTATGTAGCAACCGTTCTGACCACCGCCGCCCTCGGGTGGTCCATTTTTCGTAGCGCGCGGGTCGCATGGGTGGCAGCCGCACTCCTTGCGATTCCGGCGGTCAATGTGATGCTCTACACGACGGTCTCCTTGGGAGGTTACGGCGAAGCGCTGCTCATTGGAAATTTGCTCATGCTGCTGGCGCTGCGCGTCTGGCGCCGGGAAAAGGGATTTGCCCTTTGGGGGTACCTCGGCGGGCTCGGATTCTGGGCCTTCGGTCTGACTCTCATTTACGCGCTTCCGACGGGCATCATGGTGCTTCGCAAACTCCGGCATTCCAGAGTCAAGCTTGTAGCAACGATCGCGACATTCTTGCTCGGTGCGCTGCCCTGGATAATAGAAGGGGTGAGAAGAGGATACGATCCATTCTTGAGCGAACTCCTGGGTGAGGCGGTCTCTGGGGCCTCATCAGGCGGTCTCCCTTCCATATTGGAGCATGTCGTCAACCTGTTGCTGTTCGGTCCCACGGTCATCTTTGGGTTGAGGGCGCCATGGTCTGCTGATCTGATCGCTGCGCCGCTCGCTCCAGTGGCCTTGATTTTCTGGCTGGCCGTGCTCGTGTACGGCATATCCAGACTCAGGGTGCCAGATGAAGCTCGCGCAGGGCGCTGGATGCTTGTCGGCGTCATGATGGTGCTGGTGGCAGGGTTCCTTCTTACGCCCTTTGGCGCAGATCCATCGGGTCGCTACTTTCTTCCACTCGCAGTCCCTCTAGCCCTCATGGCCGGAGAACTGTTCACTGGGTTGCTCATCCCTCGCTTCGGCAGATGGGCCTACGCGGTGCTTGGCCTGGTGCTAATCTTCAATCTGTGGGGAAACATTCAGGCCGCGAGCGAAAATCCACCGGGAATTACCACGCAATTCGATCCGGTCGCCCGCGTAGACCACTCCTTTCTCCCGGCGCTAATCGAGTTCTTGGAATCAGAAGGAGAGTGGACGGGATACTCGAATTATTGGGTTGCATACCCGCTGGCATTTCTCTCTGATGAGCGCATCATCTATGCGCCAAGACTGCCTTACCATCAAGACTTTCGATATACGGACCGCGATGACCGGTATCCCCCCTATGGAGAGATCGTGGCTCAAAGCCCCTCAACGGGATTCATCACGACTCAATTTCCAGAGTTGAATCAGAGACTGCGGGACAGCCTGCTTCAGCGCGCAATCAAGTTCGAAGAAACGACCATTGGACCCTATACCATTTTCTACCGCCTCTCAAAACTGGTGAGGCCAGACCAACTCGGAGTGTATTCAACGCCGTGAGCTTTCGAAGGTTGGTGCCCCTGGTTGCCATTTTGGCAATCTTCACGATGGCGCTTCGCTTTTCAATCGGACCCGATACCTACTGGCACCTGCGAGCAGGAGATTGGATTCTCTCGGAGGGGAGCCTTCCGAAGTTAGATCCCTTTTCGCTGACCCGACTCGGTAGCGAATGGATCTACCCGGGGTGGCTGGCTCAAATTGCATTGATTGTGGTTTATCGGCTGCTCGGCTTCCCAGGTCTCAACCTGATGACGGCGCTCGTCGTGGCAGCCACATTCGGCTTTATCTGGATGACGATGCAAGGGCGGGTATTGCTGCGCGCATTTGTGCTGCTGCTTGCCGCCACGGCTTCCGCCGTCTACTGGTCGGCCCGCCCGCACATCTTCACCTTTTTCTTCGCCGCGGTGACGCTGTGGGCACTGGACAGATTCCGGCACAAGGGCTCTCGCGTAATCTGGTTGCTTCCCGTGATGACGGCAGTTTGGGCGAATGTGCACGGGGGTTTTGTGATCCCCATTCTCCTGATCGGGCTCGAGATCCTCGCCACGCTGCTCGATCTGCTGCTGCCTAGGCTGCGCATAGCCACACAAGGTAAAGGGAACACTTCGGGGCAAGAGGTTGATGGGGCTCCTTTGCGGCAGACGGGGGCAGTGGCCGGCGGAAGGTCGGAGGGCGTAGAGGCTCCTTTGCAGCAGACGGCGGAATCTGATCAGGCGATAGTGGAGGACGGCGCCCAACATGGCGGCCTCCGACATGAGAATGTCCGACATATGGCAGATGCATCCACAGAACAGCGGGCTTCAACTATAGGAAGGTTGAAGACGCTGGTTGGAGTGGGGCTGGTCAGCATTGCCGCGATAATGGTGAACCCATTTGGTGTGGACATGCTCGCCTATCCATTCCGCACGGTTGCCATCGGAGTGCTGCAGGATTACATCCAGGAGTGGCAGTCTCCGAATTTCCACCAATTAGAGGTCCAGCCTTTTCTCTGGTTATTTCTTCTCGTGCTCGCGGCCATGGCAATCTCTCCCAGGCGGCCCACCACGATCGAGCTCATTCACATCGGTGTATTCGCTTACCTGGGATTCTTGGCCGCACGCAATATTGCGCTGTTTGCGCTGGCGGCAGCTCCGGTGCTCAGCCTCCATCTCGACGCGATCTTGATGCGCTGGCTCCCGCGCCGCAGAGATGTACAAGAACTGCCACCCCGACTAACACGACCACTTAACGTGGTCCTGCTGGTTCTGATCGCGCTCGCTGCTCTCGTCAAGGGAGGGTTGCCGCTTTCCAGTCTGTACAACGAAGAGACGATCGCGGAGAGCATGCCGACCAGAGCGGTGGAGTTTCTGCGTATCAATCAGCCCGAGGGACCGCTCTTCAATTCCTACAATTGGGGCGGCTACGTACTCTGGAACTTGTACCCGGAGTATCTCAGCTTTGTTGATGGGAGGACAGACCTCTTTGATGATGCAATCCTCGAGGAGTACCTTGATGTCTGGCGCGGGAATGAGGGCTGGCAGGAATCTCTGGACCAGTGGGGGATTCGGACCGTTCTAATCGAGACCGACGCGCCTCTCGCCCGCGAGCTGCTGCGCGAGGGATGGACGGCAGTGCATGAAGACGATCAAGCCAGTGTATTCATAGGCCCAAACTAAAGGATTGATTTCGATTGTCTAGGGAAGGCGAGCAGTTCGGATTGGGAACTGCAATTCGCCGAGAGCCGCTTTTGCTTGCACCTGGAATCCCGGATCTGATGGCGTGGGTGTACATGGGCTTTCTTGCCATACGCGCTTTCGGTTGGTGGAAATTCGATCTGCTTGCCCTGCCAGTCCTGCTGCTGACGCTGCTCATTATTTTGCTCGCATTTGAGCTTTGGCAGGTCGCGCGGGAGAGGGCCTGATGGTGGAGCGTCCGCTGTGGATTCGGATAGCAACAGTCCTGGCCGTGGTCGTGGTGCTCGGCGCGCTGACGATTGCCAATTTCCGATTTGCGGAGAAGCTCCCGGGGGGCAATGATTTCCTCGCTCGGTGGATGGGTGCACGCTACTGGGTGCAGGAAGGCATCAGTCCCTACGATCCGCAGGTGAGCCTTGCGACTCAGGAGTTGATCTACGGGAGGGCGGCGGATGTCGAAGCTGGCGAGGATATCTCGCACTTCGTCTATCCATTCCCGGCCATGGTCTTCTTTGCTCCGTTCGGAGCACTTCCATACACTCTGGCGCGCGCGGTCTGGATGACGGTCCTGGAAATCAGCCTTCCGATCCTGGCACTGATGGGCATCGCCATCGCAGACTGGAAGCCACGCCGCGCGATATGGGTCTCCTTGTTGCTTTTCTCCGTGCTCTGGTATCACGGAACGCGGGCGGTCATTGTGGGGCAGTTTGCGGTCATCGAGGCTCTGCTTATGGTCGGTGCGCTTCTAGCGATCAAACGCGGGAGTGATCCGCTAGCCGGAGTCCTGCTCGGCCTCTCCATCGCCAAGCCGCAGATGGTGGTGCTTCTCATGCCCTTCGTCTTTCTGTGGGCGGGCTGGGCTCGACGCTGGTCGATCGTCGTTTGGGGGGTTGGCACAATCGCGGGGCTTCTCGCGGTTTCGGTGCTGCTCTTGCCGGATTGGCCGCTCATGTGGATGCGCCAATTGCTTGAGTATCCAACGTATACCGATCTGGGACCGCCGGTCGAAATCCTCGCCGATGCGTTCCCGAGCTTGTCAGGAGCGATAGCGGTTGTGATGGGCGGAGCCCTGCTGTTGTACTTGTTTTGGGAGTGGGGCAAGGCCGCCGGCAAGTCGGACCGCTGGTTCCAATGGACCGCAGCGCTGACTATCGTGGTCACAAACCTGGCAGCACTTCGAACTGCCACGACCAACTACGTGGTGCTGCTGCCGGCGCTAATTCTCGTCTTCTCGGTTCTGGCCGAGCGATGGAGAGGAAGAGGCGATGGAGTTGTGCTGCTTACGATGGCGGCCCTCTTGTTCGGCCTATGGGCGCTCTTTCTCGCTACCATTGAAGGCAACACCGAGAGTCCCGTCATGTATCTGCCGGTTCCTATTTTGACTCTGCTCGGGCTCTGGTGGGCGCGATGGTGGACAATCCGCGCCGTTCGGCTCTGAGGGGAATCCGATGAGGCTGAGACCCAACGGCATCTGGAGCAGGGCCATCGTCGGCCTGGCGTTGATCTGGTTTGTAGCGGTGATCCTGGCTTACTTTGCCGTCCATAAGCCACTGGGCGCTTCTCAAATTGACGCAATTCGCGACCTGGCATTGACCGCGATTGGATGGCTGAGCGCGGTTGCCCTGGCCAATCTACTTGGGTGGACCGTCTTTCGGAAGCTCTCGAACTTCGGGAGTTCCGAGCGTCTGGCTCTGCAGATTGGCCTCGGTTTCGGGTTCATCTCCCTCTCCTTGCTAGCTCTCGGACTGGTGGGAGCTTACTCGAAACTGCTCCTGTGGTTGCTCGTGTTGCTCCCACTCCCGATCTCGCTCTATCGCCTGCGGAAAGACACACGAGACCTGCACCGCCCGTCGAATCGATGGCTGGTCATTTTCGTCGGCCTCGTCACAGCCCTCATATTGATCCGCGCTTTCTCACCCCCGACCGCGTGGGATTCACTCGTGTACCATCTGACGGGTCCGAAACTCTACCAGGAGGCGGGTCGGATTCAGCACGATATTGATCTTGCATACCTCGGTTTTCCTAAGGCCGGATCGATGTTGTTCCTGCTGGGGCTCCAGCTCGCAGGACCGGATCTAGCACAGCTCTTCCACGTAACCTTCTTCCTGATGACGGTGGCCTTGACTCCAGGTCTGGTCCGCAACGCGGCCCCCGAACGGGGCTGGTTGGCGGTCGCCGTCATGGTTGCGGTACCGTCTGCGGCGCTGCTGGCAGGCTGGGCTTACCTCGAATGGATTACCGCCTTCGGCGTTCTCGCCAGTTACACGCTGATTCGAGTCTCAAATTCAGAGAAAGTCGATCGAGCCCTTATCCTGGCTGGATTCTTTGCAGCGCTTGCTTTGAACACCAAATACACGGCGGTATGGCTCGTGATCGGGCTCAGCTTGGTCGTGCTTCTGCAGGGACGTTCGTTTCGGCGATGGGTCGCATTTCTGTTATGGACCGCAGCCTTTGTGGCTCCCTTCCTGCTCACGAACCTCCTGCTGACGGGAAACCCCGTTTATCCGTTCTTTTTCGATGGCGTCTTCTGGGATGACCACCGTGCGTTCTGGTATGGCCGCTATGGATCCGGCCTGAGCCTTCCCGAGCTGATTGCAGCCCCATGGGAGGCCAGCATATGGGGACTTGAGGGAGGATTCTACGAGGGTCACGCCTCCTACGGGGCGACGATAGGCCCGCTGCTCCTGGCGTTGATCCCGCTGACCACACTCCGTCTCATGCTGGATCGATCGGCCAGGCTGGGAAGGGTGAGAGACCTTGTGATTGTGGCAGGCGTCGCGTACCTGGGTTGGCTGGCACAGCTCTCCTTCTCGTCTCTGCTCACGCAATCGCGCCTGCTGTTTCCGGCGCTGCCTTTCCTTGCAGCACTCGCCGCCATTGGATTCGACACAGTGGGGCAGCTCGGACGCTGGGGAGTGTCGGTCCGCTTCGTGCTGGGAGGACTGGTGGCGTTTGTCCTGGCGCTGACCGCGACCGGCATGATCTTCGATACTGTGCAGGATGATTTCCTTGATGTGACGCTGGGAGCGGAATCGGAGCAGGCCTACCTGGCGCGCCGTCTGGGCTATCACTACGAGGCCATGCAGGAGATCAGCCGCCTGGATGGCAAGCCGAAAGTTCGGTTCCTTTGGGAGCCGCGTAGCTACTACTGTGGCGAAGGAGTCGCTTGCGAGCCCGATGCGCTGCTGGATCGGTGGTGGCACGACCGACAGCACTTTTCGACGGTCGAGGAAGTCAGGACTCAGTGGGTGGAGGAGGGTGTGACGCATGTGCTCTTCTATCGAGCAGGTGCGGAGGCGGTGCGCGCTGCCGGGTTTGATCCGTTGGACGCCGAAGACTGGGCGGCTCTCGATCGCTTTCTCGAGCAGCAGATGGTTCCCATTGGCGCTTTTGGCGACGCATATGTCCTCTATGAGATTCAGCGATAAAAGTGTATTTCCCACGGCGCCTCCTGCGCATAGCCATAGCGAATCCAAGGGCGGTGCCGCATCATCGCGACACACGCCGAGCCAGCGATACGCATCGGGCAAGCGGCGAAGTGCGGCGGAAGCTGAAAGCCAGCAACGGCCGCGCCGGGGATCAGCGCCAGCTGGGCAGAACAATGTGAACGAGCGGCGCAGCCCCAGCGTAGAGCCAGGGCGACTGTTGGTCGACGGCGCTCAGCGCACGCCAAATGGGCAGCAATCCAGCCTGCAAGTTAGGTCCATGTGTGAGCCCTTGAGCGCAGCACCGGGCAAGCTAGCCGGGCGAGAGACCCTATGAGTTCAGTGAGCGATTCCCCAATCCGATCGGCTGGAAGCGCGGTTGAATGGCTAAGAGCGCATGCTCTCTGGGTGGTCCTGCTTCTGGCTCTATTGGTGCGGCTACCCACGCTCATTTCGCGACCCCTTTGGTACGACGAGGCTTTCGCCGTCCTATTCTCGGCGGAGGGTCCTCGAGCGATGTCCTACGGCACACTGCTTGTCGAACAAGGCATCGCGGCCGACGTTCATCCCTTGGGGTATTACACATTGCTCTGGATCTGGCAGGCAGTAGCTGGTGCCGGCCCGGTCGCGGTGCGATCGCTTTCCGTGATCTTGGGATTAGTAGTGGTCTATATGGGGTATCGCCTGAGCCGGAGGCTCTTCGACGAACGGACCGCGATCATGGCCGCCCTGATGCTCGCATTCTCTCCATTCCAGGTTCACTACTCACAGGAAGTTCGGATGTATGCGCTTCTGTCTGTGCTACTCCTGGGAGCCACGCTCGTCTTCTGGAGGGCTCTGGAGGGCGGTTCGCTCCGATACTGGTTGGCCTTTGCCGTTCTGGGAACCGCCGCGCAATACACTCACACGCTCGCGGCACTGTATTTGATTCCGCTTGGTCTCACACCGCTCTGGCGCAGGCAATGGTCGAACATCGGGAAGACCGTGCTTGCAGGATTATTGGCCATGCTGTTGTACCTGCCGTGGCTGATTTACGTGCCTAGCCAGATGTCTAGAGTCCGATGGGCGTACTGGATACCTCAGCCGGGGCCGGCCGAGCTGGTGCGCACCTGGCTCGTATTCACCGCAGGCCTCCCAGTTCCGCAAACCTTGCTGGCGGTGGTTTTGTTCGGCACCGTTTTGGCCACTGCGCTGGGCGCCTGGGGAACCCTCCGGGGATGGCGATCCCAGGATCCGAGCTTCCGGAACGGGATCTGGCTGCTGTATCTGGCGGTTTTTCCAGTTCTGTTCATGTTCCTGCTTTCGTACTGGCAGGCGGTTTACCTGGAGCGAGCGCTGCTGACATCAGGCGCGGTTTTCCTGCTCTGGCTGGCCTGGGCGCTCAGCACCCCGAGATTATCCGACCTGTTTGCTTGGACCGGGCGCTTGGCGCTGCTCGGGACGTTTGCTCTGGGGCTCTTCGGTTACTTTAGCTATGCGGGATTCCCCTACGCACCCTGGCCGCGGTTGAACGAAGATCTGAGAGCCAAGCTTCAGGACCAGGAAGTCGTGCTGCACAGCAACAAGATTACAGCCCTGCCTTCTCGCTACTACGCGGAGCGCTTTCGCTCAGGCGCTGTAACCGAGGAAGTAGCAGATGGGACCCGCAATCCCGAACTTGAACATCGATATCTGCCCGACCCACCAGGCTCGGGTTCCGACACATTGGCACCAGCCACTCAAGAGGTCCTTGGGTTCCTCGCAGAGCCCAATCTCGAGAAAGCGGTGAGCGGTGCGAACGGAGTGTGGTTCATAATCTTCGCTCGCGAAGAGCTCGAATACCTTGCGGAAGGTTATCAAGCTCATCCCTCGCTCGAGAAACTGTCCGAGCAATTCACTCTGGAATCGGTCTCCCAATACGGGGAACTCGAGGCTTACCACTTCGTCAAATGAGCGAGAGAAGGAGGTGGCTGGCCCTGTACGTGATCGGCCTGGTCGTATACGGTGCGGCCGCGCTCCGCATCCAGAGTCCCGGATACATGGACGCCGATTACTACTACGCCACCGCGCTGCAACTTGTCGACGGACAGGGGCTGACGGAACCATTTCTTTGGAACTACCTCGACGATCCGGCTGGCCTCCCCCATGTCTCACATCTGTACTGGATGCCGCTGCCCTCCTTGCTCGCGGCCGGAGGCATGCTATTCCTGGGAGCCGACTTCCGGGCGGCCCAGCTTCCGTTTATTCTGCTGGCGGCAGCCTTGCCGCCGCTGGCCGCGTTCTTTGGTCAGCGACTCTCAGGGGACGGGCGGGTGGCCTGGATGGCCGGTCTATTTGCGGCGTTTCCCGGGTTCTTCCTCCCATTTCTGGTTACGATCGATTCTTTCGCAGCTTTTGCCATTGTGGGCAGCCTGTCGCTTTGGCTGATGGCGCGCTCAGTGAGGGATCCTACGCTCGGGCGCTGGTTCCTGACCGGCTTGCTGATAGGCGTCGGCAGCCTGGCGCGGGCAGATGGTCTGCTCCTGCTCGCGATCGGTGGGCTGGCTGTGATCTGGTCCGGGCGAAGGCGGGTGTCCGGCGGCCTGCTGCTATTGCTGGGATTCTTGGCCATGCTAGCGCCCTGGTGGGCGCGCAATCTCGCGGCAACCGGCACAGCTATTAATCCGGGAAGCCAGCGATTACTGTGGATGCTGAGTTACGATGATTTGTTTGCGTTCCCGGCCTCACAGCTAACGTTTGGGCGCTGGTGGAAGGCCGGCCTCCAGGCGGCCGCACAGGCTCGCCTTGCAGCGCTCTCGACGAACATTCAGCGGCTCGTCGCCGAGGGGGGCATGATCTTTTTGGCCCCTTTCATGGTCGTTGGAGCAATTCGCAAGTGGCAGCAGCCTTTCGTTCGGCTGGGGATCACGTACCTTGTGGCGCTTGTCGTCGTCATGACCCTCATCTTTCCCTTCGTGGGACCACGCGGAGCGCTCTTCCACTCGATGACGGCCGCGATGCCGATGCTCTGGGCGCTAGCGCCAATCGGAATCCGGGCCGGAATTAGCTGGTTGGGCGCCAAGCGAAGCTGGGATCGCAAAGAGGCCTGGCGCCTGCTTGGAACCAGTGCGGTCGTACTGGCCGTGCTGCTGACCGTTGGGCTATATGCAAATCGTTTCTTCCAGCAGAGCGATGCCTGGAATGCGAGTGCGCAAACCTACCGGGCCGTGGCGGCAACCATTTCGGATGGGAGTCAATCCGTGGTGGCCGTGAACAATCCCCCCGGCTTTTTTGCGAATAGCCAAATGCCGGCCGTCGTCATACCTAACGGTTCGGAGAATACGCTGCGGGAGATCGTGGATTCCTACGCTGTGCGCTGGGTCGTGCTGGAGGCCAATCATCCGCAAGGCTTGGACTCGCTATACTCCCAGCCGGATTCCGTGCAGTGGCTCAAACTGCGCGGTACAGTCGCTGACTCCGGAGGCCAGCCAGTGTACGTGCTGGAGGTGATTCGATAATGCGTAGGCGCTCGGTGCTCGTCGCGCCTGTCTTGACCACGCTCCTGACGGCCGTCCTGTATCTTGCGGCTTCAAATAGCACTTCCGGTATCGGATTTCCGCTGGACGACGCCTGGATCCACCAGACATACGCTCGCAATCTAGGCGAAATGGGCGACTGGGCTTTCATTCCCGGAAGCGCAAGCGCGGGATCCACCGCCCCGATCTGGTCGGTATGGATTGCGCTGGGCTATTTCGCGCAGCTAAACCCATTAGTGTGGACCCACATCGCGGGGCTTTCGATGCTGGCTCTTTTGGCATGGCTCGCTGCTCGCTGGTATGCGGTTCGGTTTCTGGAACGTAGGCATCTAGCATGGTTAATGGCAATACTCATCCCGCTAGAATGGCATTTGGCGTGGGCGAGCCTATCCGGAATGGAGACTCTGGCCCTGGCGGCGATTGCATTGCTTTGTTTCTATTGGCTCGAGGGCCGGCGCGTAGGAATTCTCGAGGTTGGGCTGGTGATCGGGCTGGGAGTATGGATCCGCCCCGACGCGCTGACCTTGATTATTGCACCCATAGGCTACCTGGCGATACGTGACAGAGAAAAGAGACTACAGGAATGGTTGCGCCTGGGAATCGGAATCGCGGTTCCATTAATCCCATATCTGGCATTCCAGCGATGGCTTTCGGGCGAGCTCTGGCCGAATACCTTCTTCGCCAAACAAGCAGAGTACGCCGCGCTGCGCGAGCTTCCAGTTCTCGTCCGGTTGCTCGCACAGGCGGGGATCCCAGGAGACTGGCTTGGTGCGCCCAGCCTGCAAACGGGTGGGCCGCTCATTGGTGTGCTGATCGCGCTCTTGCCAGGTGTTTTTATTTCAATCCGTTATTACTCGCGTGCTCGACAGTGGGAACGATTGATTCCACTCGTGTGGGCCGGCCTCTTCCTGGCGATCTACGCCATTCGTCTGCCGGTCACTTACCAACACGGGCGATACGCGATCCCGGTTATCCCCGTTCTGCTCGTGCTTTCGTTCGAGGGCATGCTGCGGTGGATCCGACCGCGATCACAGGAAGTGAAGGCCCGGATCCTCTCGCGGGCCTGGGTGCTTGTGGTAGCCATTTCAAGCCTCACTTTCTGGTTGGTCGGGGCGGGGGCCTATGGCCGCGATGTGGCCATCATCGAGAGCGAGATGGTGGCGACCGCCCGCTGGATTGAGGACAACACTCCCTCGGATGCGGTTGTGGCGGCGCACGACATCGGAGCGATCGGATACTTCGCCGGCCGCGAATTGATTGACATGGCGGGTCTGGTCTCGCCAGAAGTCATTCCTTTCATCCGCGACGAGTCGGCCCTTGCGCGCCACCTTGACGAAGAGGGCGCCGACTACCTGGTTACCTTCCCTGGATGGTATCCTGAACTGACCGCGGGAAGGTCGCCGTTGTTCGTGACCGGGGCTCCGCACAGCCCCGCGGCAGGCGGTGAAAATATGGCCGTGTATGCCTGGAATCGCTGATCGTTTGCCCCCTGTGCTGGCTGTGCTATACTCGCCGCCATTCTCGCAAGGGAAGGGTAGTCCATGAAAGAGGTCAGCGTTCTCATCGTGGACGATCATCCGCTTTTTCGGGAGGGCATTCGGAATGTCCTGGACTCCGAAAAAGACATCGAGGTCGTCGCAGAAACAACTAACGGCGACGAGGCGCTTGAACTCGTTCGCGACCTGCAGCCCATGGTGGCTTTGATCGACGTGAATCTTCCCACCATGAATGGGATTCAGGTGACGCGTCAGGTCGTGGCGGAACGCATTAGCACTTCAATCGTCTTGCTAACCGCTTATGACGATGTCGAGCAGGTTCTGCACGCCTTTAAGGCGGGCGCCGCGGCCTACTGCTCCAAAGACGTCGAGCCGGGTAAGCTGATAGACGTGATACGAAATGTCGCGCGGGGATTCTTCGTCGTGGGTGATCAGGTCTATGATCAAGCCGGACTCGAGCAATGGCTGTCGCGCGGCGTTGAGACCGTCCGTAGGCCCCATCTCGACGGCGATGTGGAAGCGTTTACGCCCCTGTCCCCGCGCGAGATGGAGATCCTGCAGTATGTTACGCGTGGACTCAGCAACAAGGAGATTGCCGTCCAGCTGGGGATCAGCCATCAGACGGTTAAGAACCACATGACCGCCATACTCCACAAGCTGGATGTCGAGGATCGCACCCAGGCGGCGGTCTACGCATTGCGGCATGGCTGGGTGCGACTGCAGGACACCCGCAAGTAACCGAATGACAGAGGCAGAAATCCAGGAAGAGCTCAGCCCAGTCGATGTATTCCTTGAGATCGCTCGAGAAGAGCTTGAGCAGGTTCGCAGGGAACACAAGGAAATTGGGATGCTCGTCGAACAAAGCCAGGGGGAGGTCGAGAAGCTAGCCCAGCGCAATGCCTCGATTGCCGCCACTCTCAAGCAGATCCATTCAAATTTCGACACCATTCCCCGAGAAGACATAAGAAACACCTATGAGGCGGCGCAGGATGCGCAGCAACGGCTGTTCACCATGCGCGGCCAACTGGAAAAACTCGAGAGCGATCAAGAGACATTGCAGCGATACGCTGAATTCATTCAAAGCACCTTGAACCTGCTCGAAGGACGTTCACACGATGAGGTCACCGATCTCGATTCGGGAGGGGAGTCCATCATCGAGCAAATCATCGATGCCCAGGAGGAGGAGCGCCGCAAGATCTCCCGGCAGATCCATGATGGTCCCGCGCAGGCGCTTTCCAACTTCATCCTGCAGGCCGAGATCGCCATGCGCCTGTTCGATACCGATCAGGACAAGGCGCGGCAGGAACTCGCCGACCTCAAGGCCGCCGCCAATTCCACGTTTTCACAGATCCGGGACTATATATTCGACCTCAGGCCCATGATGCTGGATGACCTGGGTATCGTACCGACGATCCGGCGCTATGCCGAGGCCTACAAAGAGAAGACCGGACTGGATCTCAACGTGGTGGTCACTGGCACGGAGCGCAGGCTCGAATCCCACCGGGAAGTCCTGATCTTCCGCACCGTGCAGGCCTTGTTGCAGAACGTGCGCGACTATGCCC
This sequence comes from Anaerolineae bacterium, assembly GCA_036986135.1. Taxonomy (GTDB): domain Bacteria; phylum Chloroflexota; class Anaerolineae; order Anaerolineales; family E44-bin32; genus JADFRG01. Next base: position 15,103 of record BTQZ01000043.1, read on the forward strand.
AGGCAACTCAAGTAAAGGTCCTGGTGGATCTTGATGACACGCAAGTGCGAGCAACCGTGGAAGATAACGGGAAGGGTTTTGATGTCGAGTCCGCCATGAAGGAAGAAGGCGTAGCACACGGTCTTGGAGTGAACAAAGACCGCCTGGAGCAGGTAGGCGGCTCCTTTGAGATCGAGAGTCAGCCCGGGGAAGGCACGAAAGTCAGTTTTGCGGTTCCGATTGAGGAACTCTAGCGCCATCGGAGATTCGTCCTATTGTGGGCAAAGGGGCCCCTTCCTATAATTTAGGAGCCTTGGAGCAAAAACAGGGCAAAATTGAAACGGAAAGGTGGTGAGAACATTGCTTTACGCACCTAAGGAAAAAGGGCAGGGCTTGGTCGAGTATGCGTTGATCCTTGTTTTAGTGGCCGTCGTTGTGATCGTTATATTGGCGCTGCTCGGACCCGCCATTGGGAACGTCTTCAGCAACATCGTTGTTAACATCTGATCGCCCAATGGGAAAGGTCTCGAGTGGTCGCTCGACCACCTGCCAGAGACGAGGGAGCCCTATCTCTGATAGGGCTTCTTTCATGGTTGCCTCGGCGACCTTGGTATGGGAAAACATAGCAGAAATGTCTAAAATTAGCTCCGAAAGTCGGCCGACTTGACAACTCAACCCCTAGCGGTATCATACGCACACGCTGGCTGGCCGGGCGTGTCATTGCACAATAAGGAGGCAAAATGCGCCGTGGTCGCGTTTTTATATTGCTAGCACTCATCCTGCTTGTGGGCGCAGTGGCAGCGTTCTTTGTGCTTCAACCTCCGCCAGCAGAGCCGGAGGTCGAAGTGGCTCCAACGCCGATTGGCGAAGCTGAGATTGTTATCGCCGCTCAGCATATCTCCCGGGGTTCTCTCATTCCACCCGAAGCGGTGATCGTCTCTCCGTATCCTGCAGACTACAAGGTCGAGACCATGCTGGACGACCTGGGTCAGGTGGTGGGGAAACGCGCACGGATGGACATCGGCCGCGGGGTTCCCATTACTGAAAACATGATCACCGATCAGGCCGGAGATCTGCTAACTGTGGGTTCAGATGCATCAATCGCCATTCCCCAGGGTTTCACGGCCATCGCCATCCCGATGGACCGCTTTTCGGGCGTGGCATTCGCATTGCGAGAGGGAGATCAGGTAGACGTCTTGGTGAGCATGCTGATCGTCGATCTGGATACTGATTTCCAATCCGAGCTTCCGAATGAAGCCATGTTCCTTTTCACCTCGGCCGGCGAATTGCTCAGCGCGATCAGCTGCCGATTAGTGGAGACCACGGAAACGGGAGAACTGGTCTGTTCCGCTTCAGAGGAGCGTCCCCCGAATATCGGGCTGCTCCAGTTCGATGAATCCTCTGGGCAGGACTTCTACGCCGGGCCCTCAGGCCCACAGCGGCCGCGCCTGGTTACGCAGCGCATGATTACCAGCGCAACCGTCCTAGGAGTTGGGAATTTCCCGCTTGAAATCGAGGAGCAGGTGGTTACGGTAATCGCAGTGGCTGAGGAAGAAGGTGTTGGCGCACCGGAAGCGCAGGTTCAGCAGGCAGGTGTAGAGGAGGCGCCCGTGATCGTGCCGCCTGATATCATTACCTTGATTGTGACCCCTCAGGATGCCCTGGCGATCCAATGGGCCGTAAATGCGGGCCTGGATTTGACACTCACGCTGCGAAGTCCCAATGACCCGACTCCGGAGATCGATACAGACAGTGTGACCCTGCAGTTCCTGATCGACAATTACGATATCGCCGTGCCTTCCAAGCTGCCATACGGCACGGAACCCAGACTCACAACTGAGGACTTCGTATTCCCGCCTGATTTCGAGGTGGCGCCGACGCCCGTTCCATAGCATTGGTGTTACCTTTGGAGAGATACTAAATGCCTGAAGTCGCGGAAGAAAGTATCCGCGTACTCATCGTTGATGACTTTGCGGAGACGCGAGAAAACATCCGCAAACTTCTCCAATTTGAGTCCGATATCGTTGTGGTTGGTGCGGCCCCCTCGGGGAAGGATGCGATCGAAGTCGCCGCCGAGACCAAACCCGACATCGTCTTGATGGACATCAATATGGAGGACATGGATGGGATCACCGCCACCGAGGCGATCCTGAGCGAGGTCCCGTTCACGCAAGTCATCATCCTGTCCGTTCAGAGTGAGCAGGACTACATGCGCCGGGCAATGATGGCCGGGGCGCGGGACTTCATGGTCAAGCCTCCTTCAAGTGAGGAGTTGATCGCGACCATCCGACGTCTCTCGGTATTCGCTCACGAAAAACGCAGGGATTTCGAGAGACCGGCCGCTCCCGCTGCGGCCGAGTTAGCGTCGGGTACAGCGGCTTACGATTCTTCCCGTCGCCCGGCGGGCACAGTGCTCGCGTTCTATAGCCCGAAAGGTGGAGTGGGTTGCACGACAATCGCCACCAACATCGCACTCGGACTCGATACCGAAGAAACACCCACAGTCCTTGTGGATGGGAATCTGCAATTCGGCGATGTCTCGGTCTTTCTCAATCTCCAGTCCAAATACTCCATCCTCGATCTCACCGCGCGCATGGATGAGATCGATCCGGAAATCCTAGAGGATGTGCTGCTTCTTCATGAGAACGGCCTGCGTGTCTTAGCAGCACCGCCGAGGCCCGAAATGGCGGATGAGGTCAGCGCAGATCAGATACGGACGATTATTCAATTTCTGCGTCGGCACTTTGCCTATGTGGTCGTCGATACAGCCTCTACGATGGACGACACCACGTTGGCCATCCTTGATACGGCCGATTTGCTGATCGCGATATGCACGCCCGACATCCCCGCCATCAAGGACGCGCGGCATTTGTTTGATCTGCTTCACATCCTGGAGTTCCCAACGAAGAATGTGTGTTTCGTGCTCAACAAGATGGATCGCAAGGGTGGGATCTCCTCAGACGCGGTTGGAGAGAACCTAAAACGCGAGGTAGAGGCCGTTATCCCGTTGGATGAGCGTACGGTTACTGCCTCCATCAACAAAGGAATTCCACTCATTCTGAGCGATCGCAGCAGCCCACAATCAAGAGCCATCATGCAATTGATGGGGACCATCAAGCAGCGCCTCGTGGAGGCGGATGAGCAAGTGAAAGAGGAGGAAGTGAAGGAGCGGCCGCGAATGCTGGGTCGCTGACTCCTTGGAGAGAGCCTCGGGGGAATAATCAGTGTCGTTACTTAAGAGGATCGAGCAGGGTCAAACCGATGGGAGCCCGAGCCCGCCGGAAGCGCAGGAACAGCCATTCGCGCCCGGCGCCGGCGGCGCAACCTCTCGGTTGAGCGGGCTCAGCGCGCGACGTACAGCTCCACCCGGACAGACTCCCGGCGGGCGAATTCACGATATCAAGAACGAAGTTCAGAATCGCTTGCTTCAGGAATTGGATCCGTCGATGGATGTCACTCAAACCGCCGAAGTACGGCGGCAAATCGAGGAGCTGTTTGAGAGTATTCTGGCTGAGATGAACATCGTTCTCTCGCGGCCGGAACGTAGGCGCTTGTTTGAGCAAATCGTTGCCGAGATCCTTGGGCTTGGACCGATCGAGCCGCTGTTGTCGGATGAGAGCATCACGGAGGTCATGGTCAACGGCGCAAAGAACATCTACATCGAGCGCGCGGGCAAGATTGTTCGAGAGCCCGCATCCTTTGAGAGCAACGATCACCTCATGCGGATCATCGACCGCATCGTCGCTCCCCTTGGAAGGCGCATCGACGAGTCAAGCCCCTACGTAGACGCGCGCCTGCAAGACGGATCGCGTGTCAACGCGGTCATCCCCCCCATTTCGCTGGGGGGCCCCACGCTCACCATCCGAAAGTTCGCCAAGAATCCCATCACTGTAGAGCAGCTTATCGAGTTCGGCACCATTACGCCCGAGTCGATCGAATTCCTGAAGGCCGCGGTGATCGCCCGCATCAATATGGTGATTTCTGGCGGTACAGGTTCCGGCAAGACGACCATGCTGAATGTCATATCGCAGTACATTCCGTCCGACGAACGCATTCTCACGATTGAGAACGCGGCCGAGCTGCAGCTCAGGCAGGAACACGTCGTCACTCTCGAGTCGCGTCCACCCAACATCGAAGGGCGGGGCGAAGTCACAATCCAGGACCTTGTGGTGAACTCCCTGCGTATGCGGCCGGATCGAATCATCGTAGGAGAGATCCGCGATGAAGCCGCGCTGGACATGCTCCAGGCCATGAACACCGGCCACGAGGGATCGATGACGACCGCGCACTCCAACAGTCCACGCGACACCCTTTCGCGTATTGAGACCATGACCCTGATGGCCGGCATGGACCTGCCCACGCGGGCGATTCGAGAGCAGATTGCTTCAGCGCTGGAGCTGGTCGTGCACCTGGAGCGCATGCGGGACGGTACGCGCAAACTCACCCACATTTCTGAAATCCAGGGTATGGAGGGTGATGTCATCACGATGACCGACCTGTTTGTGTTCGAGCAAACCGGCTTGGAAGACGGCAAGGTCATCGGTCGCTTGCGGCCAACTGGGCTGCGCCCGAAGTTTATGGAGAAGATCGAGCAGTCAGGCATCCAATTGCCGGCCTCCATATTCGGGGTTGGCCAGGGAGGCTCCTACAGATAGCAATGGATCCTACAATCGTTCTCATCGTTGGCGGCGGACTCGCCCTCCTCTTGCTGGTGGTGGGCATCATGCTCTCATTCGTGGGTGGCGGGTCGGTTGTTGAAGAACGACTGGGTCGCTATGCCGAGACGGGGGGGATGGTCACCACGGTCAGCGATGACGCCGCAGATAGAGAGGATCAGCCCACCCCACTCTCAGACTTCCTCAACAACCTCGGTGAGGGTACGGATCTCTTTGCGAATATCTCAACGAACCTTGCGCAGGCGGATATTAAGCTGCGCCCAGCGGAGTACTTGGCTGCCAGAGTGATAGTTATGTTTGGGGTGGGCGTCGTTGCTTTCGTACTGAGCGGCCTGATTTTCGCAGTAATTGGAGCGATAGTCGGCTTTTTCATTCCGCCCATCTACGTCGGTCGCGCCAAAAAGGGCCGACTGAAAGCATTTGACAGTCAGCTCGGCGACATGCTCAACCTAGTTGTCAACGGACTTCGAGCGGGTTTTTCAACTTTGCAGGCCCTGGAGGCGGTTAGCCACGAAATGCCGACTCCGATTTCGGATGAATTCCGCAGGGTGGTTCAGGAAATGCAGCTGGGTATTCCCATGGAAGAAGCCCTGGAGCATTTGATGCGGCGAATTCATAGTGACGACTTAGATCTAGTAATCACGGCGATAAATGTGCAGCGTGAAGTGGGCGGCAACCTGGCCGAAATCCTGGACGTTATCTCCTTTACGATCCGCGAGCGGGTGCGCATCAAGGGCGAGATCTCGGCGCTGACAGCGCAGGGCCGTGCGACGGCCTGGGTAATCTCTGCGCTGCCCATTGCGCTGATAGCTTTGCTCTTTCTCGTAAACCGACCCTACATTATGCAGTTCTTCAACCCGGAGACCCGATCCTGTGGCATCCCGCTGGTAGTCCTGGCTGGACTGATGGTTATCAGTGGTTTCACCATTACGCAGAAGATCGTGGATATCGACATATGAGGCACATGCAGCGATGATTTTTGCCATTGTTGGAATCGTAGTATTGCTGGCGGTGATCTTGGTTGTTGTGGGCATCAACATGCCCCAGAACGACGATCCGATTCGAGACCGACTTTCGGAGCTTACGGTTCCCGATGAGCCGATGTCGCTCGAGGAGCTGGAGCTCTCTCAGGATTTTGGCCAACGCATCGTCGTACCATTCTTCAATCGCGTCGGTGAGATGGCTCAGCGATTTACGCCGCAGGCGACGCTTGAGAACGCCCGCCAACGGCTGGAGATGGCCGGCAACCCGATGCAGATGAACCCGGCCTTCTTCCTGATGCTGCGTTTCGTATTTGCCATCCTGTTTGGCGGCCTGCTGTTTCTCATCTTCGCCAGGACTGGTGGGAATTGGTTGCAGGGCCTGGGAATCACGGTTCTGTTTATGTTTATAGGCTTTGCATTTCCCAACCTGTGGTTGAGCGGCCGGATCTCCGCTCGCAAAAAAGCCGTGTTCCGAGCCATGCCGGATGCACTCGATCTGCTCACGATTTCGGTAGAAGCAGGTTTAGGGTTCGACGCAGCGATGGCCAAGGTGCATGAGAAGTGGATAAATGAGCTCGCGCTGGAATTTGGGCGAGTGATTCAGGAGATTCGTCTCGGAAAATTACGCCGGGACGCGCTGAGGGACATGGCAGAGCGATTGGGGGTCAACGAGATGACCAGCTTTGTGGCAGCCGTGATCCAGTCGGAACAGCTCGGCGTGAGCATGGCGAAGGTGCTTCGTATCCAGTCGGATCAGATGCGCGTGCGACGGAGACAAATGGCAGAGGAGGAGGCTCACAAAGCTCCCATCAAGATGGTATTTCCCATCGCCTTGCTGATTTTCCCCTCGATTATGATTATTCTGTTGGGACCTGCAGCAATGCTGCTCTTGGCTTCGCCTATGGGAGGCATTCTCGGGGGGTAATTAGCCGGCAGCC
>BTQZ01000044.1:0-20852 GCA_036986135.1 Anaerolineae bacterium
CTGCGCGAAAATCAAGTGAAGGATGGCTTGCGGCGCAGCTCAACTCGCAGCCGCCAACCGCCCTAGTTCCGAAAGGGTCTTACTTGCCTGGGAGAAGGTTTTACCGCGAGCAGTTTCCCTTGGAAGGAAGCTCTTTGATAATGGTGAACTCTCTGGCATGGCTGCTCGCAAGACAAGCGCAAAGGATGTACTCACTTATCTTGAGTATGTGCTTGCGAATGTTTGAGATTTACGCATGGCAATTCGCTGCCCCGCAAGGAGCACGGGATCTGCGACAGCCGACCCCGCGGGCTGGGTGAAATGCAAGTGATGGTTCGGATTTAAGAATCTTGAAAAGCAGGCGAAGGCATAAGCGGGGCGGCTGAACTCAGAGCCGTTAGCTGGCAACTGAAATTTGACGAAGTCTAAGGATCCATATCGCCGCGTAGCAGGCCTTTACGACAGGATCTTCGGGCCCATGAATCAAGGCTTGAGGATCCTTGGAATTCGAATGTTTATGCCCGATCGAGGTATGGCCATCCTTGACGTCGGATGCGGAACGGGGATTCACCTTGAGATGTATCTCAGATACGGCTGCAATATCCATGGGATTGATACGTCTCCGTCAATGCTCGAAGTGGCAAGGTCCCGATTGAGCGAGGATGCGGACCTCCGGCTCGCCGATGCAGCTTACATGCCCTATGATGCCGAGGCATTCGATTTTGTGTTTTCTATGCTCGCATTGCATGAGATGGATCATGAGGTTCGTGGCAGGGTGATCGGCGAAATCAAACGGGTTCTCAAGCCCGATGGTCGCATTCTCTTCATAGATTTTCATGCCGGCAGGTCGCGTCCGGTCAAGGGCTGGCTCACGAAGTTCGTGATCCTGCTTTCTGAAATTGCCGCAGGTCGCAGGCACTTTCGAAACTACCGGCATTTCATGTCCATAGGGGGATTGCCTGCACTTATCGCAGATGCTCAGTTGTATCTTGAGCAGGAAAAGGTTGTGGGCGGTGACACTCTGGCCCTCTATCTGCTAAGCGCGAGTTGATATCGAGATGCCACATTTCGCCAATATCTGGCATGCTACTCGCTGGATCGGGCCCGGCCTCAGCGAGCCGCGAATTCGTGGGCTGATGAGCTGGGCCGCTCCCCGCTAAGAACGTGGGATCTGCGATAGCTCGCAGCCGTTATGCGGCAGCATACTTTAAGTCTCAAGGAGAAGACGTTATGGCAACCAAAGAGTCTCAAGAAGAGCGGGTTCGCCGGCTATCTCAGATGGCCACCGACACCCTCGGTGCTTCTGGGAACTGTGCTCAGACTTCATTTGCAGTGCTCCAGGAGGAGTTTGATCTTGATGGTCGCCAAATACTCAGGGCACTCACCCCATTTCCTGGCATTGCTCTGAGGGGCGAGACATGTGGCGCGGTGATTGGATCCCTGATGGCTCTTGGGCTTGTGTACGGGCGGGATGAGCTGGATGACTGGAAAGGATTTATCTCTTCCCTTCCATCTGCCAGGAGGTTTTGCCGGAGCTTTGAAGAGATGCATGGAAGCACTGCATGCGCAGAACTTCTTGAGCTTAAGCTCGGGCGCAGATTCGACTTGGCGGACCGATCGGAATCGCTCGAATACCTCTCAGCTGGTGGCCAGCAGAAATGTGGCGAGCTGGTTGCCAGTGCTGTTGAAATTGCTGCAGAGTTGATAGAAAAGGTGGGTTAACTGTAGCTGTTGATCGGGGGGGGGGCAGCCCCATCATAAAAGGCGGCCCCATCTTGCACAGAAGGATGGTTACTTTGCAGTGCCCGCGCGGCGGCAATTGTGGGCTTGGCTGAAGCACAGAGGAGCATCGAAAGCAGATTGGCATGGAGCATAAATCTCTGCGGTTCATCGCCGAGCGCGTAGAGGTGCAATTCGATGAGCCACCTAGCCTTGAGAAGAAACCCGGCTGTCCTGACCGCTTTGTCTGGAAGGAAGATGCGTACCAGGTGGTCGAGAAAATTGGGGAATGGCAAGACTACAACCGTCGCGGTCGAATGGCGCATAACATGCGTGCTGAGCACGCTGCGATAGCGGCGGGCCGTGGTTCATGGGGTGTGGGGCGGTTTTATTTCCGAGTGCGCACACTCAGCGGGCAAGTATTCGACCTGTACTATGATCGAATGCCAAAGAATGCGGATGACCGCAAAGGAGCCTGGTTCCTCTATCGAGAGATGCGCGAAATCGAGGAATAAGAACTTCTGCGGGTGCAGCAAGGGATTGAGAATAAAGTGCTGCCTATGTAGGGACCGGCAGCAGCTAACACCACCCCGGGCTCGTCCAACACATCAATGGCCGGATCCTCAATTTGATGGACCCCCGTTCATGCCTCAGTTGCCAAGTGATTGCTCCTGAAGTGCCTCTTGACAAACACATCGTAATACGATAATATTTTATCGATTATCGATAAACATACATTGAACATCGATAACTATGATGGAGGATTGAACATGTCTGCAACGAAGAATCTACGGCTAGCACGCTTCCTGAAGGGGTTTCTCGACATCATCTTTGGCCTTCTGGTTATCGTCGGCGTCGGTCTGGTGCTCTGGATGGGCTTTTCGATCTTGATCTCGGGCCAATCGGGGTTCCTTAGGACTGCCTCCCTGCCAGTACGGATTGGGACAGGTGAGGAGCCCCAGTTCGAGGTAACCTTCAGCGGCGCGACCAGAGACAGGATCGAAGCTGCCTTCGTGGACGAAGCTGAAGGCACGCTGTGGCTGGAAACCAGTAGCTACCGGCTGATCCTGATCGCCAATGTCGCCAAGGTGGTTACCGCGGCGGGACTGGCATACGTCCTCTACCAGCTCAGAGCGTTTGTGAAGCTGATCCTCGATGGAAAACCTTTCGCCGAGCAGGCGGGGCTCCACCTCAAGCGCCTCGGGTACGCCGTGCTGTTGGTCGGGATAGGCTCCCCGGTTGTGCAGTTCTTTGCCGCCTGGGAGATCTTCAATCGGCTGCCGACAACAGTCCCAGCCCTCAGCCCGGGACCCACATTCAACGCCGAGGTGATCCTCGGTTCGCTGCTGGTCCTACTGCTGGCACACGTATGGAGCTACGGATTAGACCTTGAGCGCGAGCGTGCACTGACGATTTGAGGCCGTCATGACGATCAAAGTGAACTTGGACCTGATGCTTGTCAAACGCGGGATGAAGCTTTCCGAACTTTCCGAGAGAGTCGACATCACTCTGGCCAACCTCTCGATCCTCAAGACGAATAAGGCCAAAGCGATCCGGTTCTCGACCCTTGAAGCCGTTTGCCAAGCGCTCGACTGCCAACCGGGAGATTTGCTTGAATACGTCCCCGATGATAGTGAGGCGAGGCAAGCTGCGGAGAGCTCGAGGCAGCTGTCTACGATGATAACGGATCAAGGAAGGCAGTGATGATCGTTCAGACAGGAGGGCAACAGTGACTTTCATCGAGACAATATCAGAGGAACTGGCGGAGGGTTTGGTCCTTGAGCAATACCAGGCTGACCAAAAGAACCAGGGCTACATCGCCAACTACACCAGGGCATTCAGCCTGCGTCCTGAAGTTTATGACGCTTGGGGAAAACTCCTCGGGTCGATCCGGTCCAATATGAGGCTTCGTCGGTACGAGCTTGTAACCATTGCCGCGGCCATGGCAATCGAATGTACATATTGAATGCTCGCGCACGGGGCGGTGCTCCGTAAGAACGTCTTCGGCCACGAGCAGCTAGTGGCCATTGTCAAGGATTTTCGAAATGCCGGCCTTCCCGCGGATGAAGTGGCGGTGATGGCCCTCGCCCAGAAAGTCTCGATTCGCGCGAACGATGTTAGTCAAGATGACATTGAGGAATTGCGCATGCACGGTCTTTCGGACGAGGAAATCATGGATGTGGTCCTGACGGCCGCGGCCCGCAGCTTCTTTAGTAGGACCCTTGATGCATTAGGCGCGAGACCGGATGAAGTGTACAAGGAGCTCGAGCCCGAGCTTGTTGAAGTGCTCACCGTAGGACGCGCCTACCCGTAGAACGTGTGGCAGGCCGAGCAATGCATGGGAGCCTTGCAACTCAGCAGCCTGATGGCTCGCAGGAACCCCAAAGAACGGGGACATCCGGACGCAGCCGTTGCCCCGCAGGCCGAGCGTAGGCAAATGGCTGTAAGGCGGCTCGGGTCATGTGCAGGGATTCGGTAACCACAGTGTGTGCTACATAGCTTGCTCTCAAGAAAGCCGACGAGGCGAGAATAGGCGATGTAGAGCGGGAACTAGCAGGCATCCATCAAGGGATTTGCCGTGACCATTCATTTCCTCAACTGCTTTACGTGCAGCGCCCGCGTGCCTTCGAACTGGCGCAGCGGGACGCTCTGCCTACTGATCGAAACCAGCCACGGGTTGGTGCTTGTCGACACCGGTCCCGGCCAAGATGATTACATCCACAAGCCGGGTATCGTTCGTGCATTTCAGATTCTCATGAAAGTGCCTATGGACCCTCAAGAGGCGGCGGTGCGCCAGGTTGTGCGCCTCGGTTACAAACCAGAAGACGTGCGTCATATAGTGCTGACGCACATGCACTTTGATCACTGCGGGGGCTTGCCGGATTTCCCGCACGCCACAGTCCATGTCCACCAGCGCGAATACGAAGCCTTCACAGGAGCTCCTCGCCGCTGGACCGACTTGGCTTATGTCCGCCGTCACATAGCTCATCGGCCGGAATTCGAGCTCTACGGTGAGAATGGTGAACGCTGGTCAGATTTCGAGGCTATTCGCCTGCCATTTGAAACACAGATGTGGCTGGTGCCTCTGTTCGGGCATTCGCGTGGCCACTGCGGGATTGCCATCCGAAGCGAAAGCGGCTGGCTATTTCATGTCGCAGACGCGGCCCCGATAGGCTTCGATGAGTCCACGCCGCAACGGTTGGTCAACTTTGTGCTGGGTCCCCATACACCGCGTCTGCGCGAGTTCAAGGCGGCACGCCCCGAGGTTCGCATGACGACCGGTCACATGTGGTTGGATTCCTTTGACTAAATCAGGGAGCTAAACGCCCTCGGCAGATTGCCGAGGGCGTTGTATTATCGGACGGTCATGGAGTTCCTGAAAAGGCGCGGCCTCCATATTGGAGCCGTGCTTATCCTCTTGGTGGCGCTCGGGGTCACAGCCTATCCTGCTGCTCTAGTGGACAATCTCGAGTCGGCAACCACCGCCATCCGCGCGGGCCGGCCTGATCTGGCCCTGCCAGCTCTCAACGATGCGATTGCGCTGGAGCCCAATATTCCAGAGCTGCACTTGCGTGCCGCACAGGGCGCGCTCACGACGGATGCACCCGACGTAGCTACAGAGTTCCTGAATCAATTGGGCAGCGATGCTCACCTAGAATGTCTTCAATTGGATGCGGCTCTTCGGGCCGGAAGGATAGATGCGGCGCTTGCTCAGCTCCCGGGGAGCCGCTGTCCTGAACAAGCAGCGATGCTCTATCAGGAAGCGGACCTCCTTGTCGCGGCCGGCGACTACCAGGCTGCGGCCGACATGCTCAAGTCGCTGCTGACTTCGCTTCCGGCGACCCCCGAAGCTAGTGAAACACTGGGTACACTCCTTGCCTTGCAGGATCCCGAAAGCGCATTGAGCCGCCTGAGGCTTGCGGTCGATCTGGACCCGCGTACCACGAGCTTCGCGGATGAGCTCATTCAAGTCATAGAATCTGCCCGAAGCGACGGCAACCAGGCCTACACCCTGGCGCAGGTGGGCCAGGCACTGGCACGCGCGGGAAGGTGGTCCATGGCGGTGGCCGCGTTCGAAAATGCCTTGGCGCTGGACCCCGGCTACACGGAGGCAAGGGCCTACTATGGGCTGGCGCTTGATCGATCCGGGCAGGATGGCCTTTCACAACTTGATCGTGCGGTGGCTGAAGCGCCGCAAGCGCCGCTCCCCCTCGTACTCCTGGGAAAACATTGGCTGATGGGGGGAGAGCCTGAACGCGCCCTCGAAGCCTATGAACAAGCCGCCACGCTAGCACCGGGCGACCCGCTTATCGCCATCGATCTCGGAGCGGCCTACGCAGCAGCGGGCGATCTGCAGGCGGCCAAGCTAGCCTATCAGTACGCCATTGATCTTACTCCGGAGGACGCTGCGATGTGGTCACTGTTCGCTCAATTCTCTCTAGATTATGAGATTGAGCTCACTGAGGTTGGGCTGCCCGCGGCTCGCCAGGCGGTGTTGCTGAAGCCGAGGGATGCGGCCACGCTCGACCGACTTGGTTACACTCACTTCCTGCTCGGGAATTGGACTCTGGCCGAGCGCTTCATCTTGCGGGCCATTGAAACCGACGGCAATTTGGCCAGCGCGCGTTATCATCTAGGCTTGCTAGCGCTTTCCACAGGGGACCTCGTTGGCGGTCGAGGAGCGCTTGGCTCCGCCTTAGCACTGGATCCAGATGGACGCTACGGCAATCTCGCTCGCCGCTCCCTCGAGAACCTGAATCAGTGACCTCAACCGAAGGTGGAAGGTGAGCATTTCACGTGTGGCAGTCCTCTTTCTGGGAATGCTGCTGGTCGCGGCATGCAGCGTATCATCGGCTCCGGGAGAGGTCGTCTTCCAGGATGATTTTTCCCGGCCCATAAGCGGATGGGATCGATATTACGACGCGACCTATTCCTCCGACTACTATGAAGGGGGCTACCGCATCTATGTCCTGGAACCCAACACGGATGCCTGGGCGATCCCTAGTCTGGATTTGGCCGACGTGCAGATTGAAGTAGACGCCACGAAGCTCGGCGGTCCTGATGACAATGTCTATGGAGTGCTTTGTCGGTACAAAGATACGCGAAATTTCTACTTCTTCCTCGTCTCAAGCGACGGCTACTCGGGTATCGGCGTGTACAAGGACGGTCGTCGTAGGCTGCTCACGGATGAGAGCCTGCTCCCTTCTGAGGCGGTCTATCGGGGGGATGCTCTCAATCATATTCGTGCCGACTGCAACGGATATCAGCTGCGACTTTTCGTGAACGGAATCCTTGTCGCCGAGACGCAGGCCGCAGAGTGGCCTAGCGGGGATGTGGGCCTGATCGCAGGAACCTATGGTCAGGCTGGTACGGAGATTCTCTTCGACAATTTTTCTGTGCTGCAGCCCGATCCCCAGGCTCCATGAGTACCTCGGGCAACCTCCGCCGCCCTAGTTATGTAAGGTACCAGCCGTTGGAATAGCTCTGATTACCCTCAGAGGCTCTTCCCTCACCGCTCATGTATAATCGCGCCATGCCTACTAGAAAGGATTTCGAATCGCAGCTAAAGGGTGCCATTCGGGACGGCGACGACCTTCATAAGCGAACGCTCCGCCTGGTTCTTTCGGAATGGAAGCTTGCGGAAGTTGAGCGCGGTAGCGAGCTGGACGAGTCTGCGGCCCTTGCCCTGCTGCAGAAGCAGGCCAAGACGCGGCGTGAAACGATCGCCGATGCGGAGCGCGCAGGACGTACGGACATCGTGGAATCGACACAGGCGGAATTGGACTACCTGGAAACCTTCTTGCCCCAACCCCTAAGCCAGAGCGAGCTGGAGCGGCTGGCCCGCGAATCGATCCAGGAGACCGGTGCAACCGATCCGGCACAGATGGGGCTTGTCATGAAGGATCTGATGCCTCGCCTCGAAGGGCGCGCGGAAGGCAAGCAAGCTAGCGAAGTGGTTCGCAACTTGCTAAGCTCAGACGATGGATGAGAGGCGCCATAATCTCCGTCGCCGAATCTCCCGCACCTGGGAAGCTGCCCAGCTGTGGATCATATTCGCGTTGGGGTTGGTCGGGACCGTCGCAGCGCTTTCAATCAGCTCACTGGAAAACAGTTCGGCGGTCGCACTCCAGGCAGGTGATGTTGCCGCACAGGACGTGCTGGCACCCCACGAGCTTGGCTACGAAAGCGAGGTGCTGACCGATCAAGCGAAAGCCGCCGCAGAACAATCGGTTGCAGATATCTTCGATCCCCCCAATAGCGCCATCGCCCGACTGCAACTTGAGCGCCTGACCGCCGCGCTTGATTTCATCGCTGCCGTTCGAGCCGACGGTTTTGCGAGCTCGGAAGAACGCTTGCAGGACCTCTTGTCCATGGAAGACCTGCAATTGGATCCGCAAGCGGCCCGCGCCATCTTAGATCTTCCGGATTCGCGCTGGGAGGCGGTACGACTCGAATCTCTCTCCGTTCTGGAGCAGGTTATGCGAGGTGAGATTCATGAGGATCGCGTGGACGATGCATCACGAGGTGTGCGAACTTTGATCAGCTTCGGAATGGCGGAGGAACAGGCTCAACAGGTGGAAGAGCTCGTCAGTGCTTTTGTGGTCGCGAATGCGCTCTTCAACGAGGAAGAGACCGCGCTTGCCCGCCGACAGGCCCGCGACGCGGTTGCCCCCGTAACCCGCTCGTTTGCGCCGGGACAGACCATCGTGGCGCGCGGCGATCCAGTCTCCTCACTTGACATGGAGGCGCTCGAAGCATTTGATTTGCTCGAGCCAGCGAATCGACTACAGGACCTGGCGTCGCTCAGCCTGCTGGTGACCGTCCTGGGTAGTGCGGTCGCCTTATTTGCATACCGGGTCAACCCCGAAATGCTGCAGAATGTGCGCGTCTCCTGGGTCACAAGCGCGCTCTTCGTCATCGCCTCGCTTGGACTGGGGTATGCGATCTCGGGCCAATCGGTGCTACCTTACTTCTTCCCCGTGGCTACGCTTTCCATGTTGCTGGCCATCCTGGTGGGACCCGGGATGGGCGTGATGTCGGCCTTGGTCCTGGGTGCACTTGCAGGGTACTTAGGGCTCCGGGGGCTGGAGATCGCGCTTTACTTTATGCTGAGCGGCGCTCTCGGTGCGCTAGCCATCGGGCGCGCGGAACGGCTGGGCATTTTCGCCTGGGCTGGCCTAGTTGCGAGCTTGGCTGCCGTCGCGGTAGTTGTTGTCTTTCGAATTCCGGACCCGGCCGCGGATACCTGGGAGAAAGCCCGCGTAATGGGCGGCGCGTTGACCACCGGAATCCTTTCCGCCGGCCTAGCATTCGGCGTCTTGCTGCTCATCGGAAGCACATTGCGCATTACCACCAATATTCAGCTCATCGAGCTCTCGCGGCCTGACCACCCGCTCCTACAGCTGCTGCTCCGGGCGGCACCTGGCACCTATCAGCACAGTCTTCAGGTAGCAAACTTGGCGGAGCAAGCCGCGCGGGCGATCGATGCCAACGCGCTGCTTACGCGCGTCGGCTGTCTATTTCACGATGTTGGAAAGACTGAACGACCACAGTTTTTCATTGAAAATCAGCTCTCGGGACAGAACATCCATGAGCAGATGGATCCTGCGACCAGCGCCAGCATGATCATCGCGCATGTCACGGATGGTATGGAATTGGCTCGGAAGCACCGGCTGCCACGCATAGTCGCCGACTTCATCCCTGAGCATCATGGCACCATGCGCACCGATTACCAGTATCATCTGGCACTGAAGGCTGCCGGCGATGACCCGGACAGCGTGGATCCCCGCGACTTCACCTATCCCGGCCCCCGCCCCCGCTCCAAAGAGACCGCCATTCTGATGCTGGCAGACGGTGTCGAGGGCAAGGTCCGAGCCGACATGCCGGAGGACGAGGCCTCACTGGATGAAGCCGTTGCATGGGTCATTGAAGACCGGCTGTCAAGAAAGCAGTTGGCCCGCACGGATCTGACACTGAAGAACCTGGACACCGTCCGCAGATCTTTCGTCAAGACTCTCCGCACCATCTACCACCCGCGGATTCGCTATCCGGCGGCAGCCGAAGAGACGGTCCCGGACGAGAGCGAATTGCAGGACACGGATTCAATCGCCACAGCCAAGCCCAAGGAGGCGTGATCCTGCTGCAGGCCAATTCGAACTCGTATTTGCGATATGAGGCAGGCCTCGAGTGAGCCAGCAAATCCTGGTTCAAGGAGGGCAATTCGGGCCGGGATTCGACCAAACCCTAAGCGCGGCCGCCGAGGCCGCGCTACAGGATCAGGAAATTGACTCTGGGACAATAACGATCGTCCTTACGGATGAGCCGGGAATCTGCGAGTACAACCGCCGTTTCGCCGGAATTGACCAGCCCACAGATGTACTCTCGTTCCCGGCCGGGGAGATCGATCCAGAGACCGGCGTAGAATATATCGGAGATGTCGTCGTCTGTCCTCCAATCGCCCTCACGGGCGCAGCCATGGGAAGGCACGATCTGTTGAGCGAATTGTGCTTACTCACTGTGCATGGTGTGCTTCATCTGCTGCACTATGATCACGACAATAAGGAAAACCGCGAGCGCATGTGGGAGGCCCAAGAGCGTATCTTACGACGTCTGGGCGATCCGATCGGGGAAGCACAGATCGTAGGATACGCGTGACTACACCCCCTCGAGCTGTGCGCGTCAGATAGCGGACAGCATATGCCAACCTCCCTCGCCAAGTCATTCCGCAATGCATTCTCGGGAATCTCCTATGTGCTCCGCACGCAGCGAAATGCGAGGATCCATCTGGCCATCACGACCGCGGTCGCGCTGCTGGGCGCTTGGCTTCGGCTCGATATCATGCAGTGGGTACCGCTCGTCCTAGCAATTGGTATTGTTTGGACGGCCGAGTTCATCAACACCGCGGTGGAAGCCACGGTCGATCTAGCAAGCCCTCAGGAACACTCTCTTGCCGGAATTGCCAAAGACGTCAGCGCCGGAGCAGTTTTGCTCGCTGCTGCTGCAGCAGCGGGTGTGGGAATCCTGATCCTGGGCCCCCCACTCCTATCGCGGCTTCTCCCATGAGGGACGCGGCGGCTAGATCGATCCCGGTCGCTCCGTCACGCCCCCAAAAGCTCTCATTGCAACTGGCCTTTCGATATGTCATAATCCTCGATTGCCACACGGTGGCGACGATTCAGCGCGCAAACAGATGACAGACGACGTACGCACGATGCAAAGCAATTTGTATCGCGCTGCCACTACCGCATTTGATTTTGACAACCCCAGCGAAGCGCTAAGCGAGCTTCTCGCAATGGCAAGTCAGCTGACCGGGGCAGAGCGCGCTGCGCTGTTTGAGTTCGATGAAGGCGGCCCCGGCTTCACGCCCCGCATAGCCGAAGGCATTGCGGTCGGCGATCTCGGACGGCTTTCATCGACCGTAGAACACCCCGTTCTTCGAGAGGTGATCGCCAATCACCGGGCGGTGGCCACCGATGGAACGGCAGGGTCGATGGGATTGCCGCTCGCTCCGGGATCCGTGGCATGCGCTCCGTGTTTTACCGGCGGAAAAACCTTCGGCCTGATATTCATTGCGAACGATCGTGGGGCGCTCTTCAGCGAGGACCACCTCTCCACACTGGAAGTACTGGCTGCCCGAGCAGCTGAGGTATTGGCCTATGCGCGTCAGACCGCCAGCCAGAACTACCTGTTCCACAAGCTCTCCCTCCTGTATCAAGCCAGCCATGCCATCACCGGCACTCATGAACGCGACGAAGCGATTCGCCAAATGGCGGCACACATGCTCAAGGCCTCCTCTGCGAGCATCTGTGAAGTACAGGTACTTGAAGACGGCATGGAGCACACGAGTCGGTTCCAACAACCCCTGGGGCAAGCAGTTCCGCACACAGTCGTTTCCGATGGACCGGTCAAGGTGCCAGACTATCCGATCCATGATCAAGTGCTCCGCGAGCTGATGCCCGCTACCATTAGCCTCCAGCCGCCAGTCGGTTCTGGAGAGGATCTTGCTCTGCTCCAATCCGAGGGCTATACCGCCGCGGCAGTATTCCCGCTGGCGGTTGGCAGTGATCCCTTGGGGTTGGTACGCATCTTATATGAGCAGCCTGGCCGGCAGATTGGGGAACAAGAAATGGAGCTGGCGCAGGCGATCGTCAACATCGGCGCGATCGGACTTCAGGATGCGATCCACTTGGAAACCGCCGAATCGCGGGCCAACCAACTGCAAGTGTTGAGTGAAATCGGTCGGGAAATGACTTCCACGCTCGACCTGGAAGCCGCATTGGAGAACTCCATGAGGTATGCGCAGGAGATGCTTCAAGCGGAGGCCTGCGTGCTTTTCCTCTTGGACGAAGAGGGCAAAGAGCTTATCTTGAAAGCCAGCGGCGGGAGGTTCATGCGAGTCAAAGACGTGGCCATCCGGCTGGAAGAGGGCATTGCGGGCTGGGTTGCCCGCAATAAGTCGCCCCTGATCGTCAACGACGTTCGCACGAATCCCCTGTACCACAGCGCCATCGATGCCCAAACCGGTATGTTGACGTCCTCTGTGATTTGCGTTCCGCTTGAGACGCGCGGCGAGATACTGGGTGTCATCGAGGCGATCAACAATCCGCGTGGCGCGTTCAACAAAACCGACCAGCAAATGCTCTCTTCGGTTGCCTCCTGGGCTGCGATTGCTCTGGATAACGCCAACCTTTTTCAGCGCGTGGCGGAGGAACGAAGCCGGCTGGAAGCCACGCTGGTCGAGACGGCAGACGCCGTGGTGCTTACCTCGCCTGCAGGGCGCATCATCCTGATTAACAAGGCCGCGGGGCAGGCCTTTCGCATCAATGCCGAAAAGGCCATCGGTCGCCCTGCGGATGACATCTTCTTTGGGCACCCTCTCGGCGATGCGCTGATGAGTCAAACGATTGAACTCCCGACGACCTTGGAAGTCACGACACCACACGATCGCACGCTTTATGCGACCATCAGCGAAGTGACTGATGTCGGGCGCGTTGCGGTTATGCAGGACATCACCGCACTCAAACAGATCGACAACATGCGTGCACAGCTGCTCGGCACGGCGGCCCACGATCTGAAGAACCCTCTCAATGCCATCCGGCTCGGCGCCGACCTGCTTGCGGACGCTCCTTTCAGCGAGCAGCAACGCAAGGCACTTCACATGATGCACCGCGCCACGGACAGTATGACCAATCTGATCACCGGATTGCTGGAAACGATCCGTGTCGAGTCGACGGCCAATATCCTGTATGAGCCTACCAACATCAACGACCTGATTCGCCGTGCCATCGAAGACCTTCGCCCTCTGGCGGAAGCCCAAAATCACAAGATCCAATACGATCCGCCCGAAGACTCGCTGCTAATCATGGGCGATCCCAATCGCCTCAACTCGGTCATGAGTAATTTGCTCGCCAATGCCATCAAATATACAGATCCCGGGGGGCTCATCGAGGTAACCGTGAGATGGGACGACGAAGAGATTACGGTTAGCGTCAAGGACAACGGGCCAGGTATTCATGAGGAGGAGCTCCCGCGTGTCTTCGAGCACCTGTTCCGCGGCCGCGCCGCAGTGCGCGACCCCAACAATCCCATCGAAGGAACCGGTCTGGGATTGGCACTCGCCAAGACGGTAATCGAGCAGCACGGCGGTCGCCTATGGGTGGAGAGCGAAGAGGGCAAGGGCAGCACTTTCAGATTTGCCCTGCCACGCGAAGCGACACCAAAGACCGGCTCACTCAGGCCGGACGAAGAACGCTAGACCGAACGCCAAGCGCATGCAGCATCGACCGCCGGAACCGGCGGTCTTTTCTTGGGGAGGAAGATAGTGGCCAAATCCAAATTCCGGTTTGGAACCGTTGGAACGCCGCGTACAGCGCCGAAAAAGCCGGGCGGTGCTGTCGGCGGAGTCATGCGGTTGAACAAACTCGGACTCGATGCCTTCGAGATCGGATGGGTGCGGTCCGTTCGCGTGAAAGAAGAGACTTGCGCGTTGATCAAAGAAGCCGGCGCTGAGTACGACGTGGCGCTCAGCGTACACGCTCCTTACTACATTAACCTCAACGCCGAGGATGAAGAGTGGCCTAAGAGCCGCAAGCGGCTCATGGATGCCGCCCACTACGGAAATCTGGCCGGCGCAACCGACATCATTTTCCACCCCGGATCCTACTTCGGGCGTCCGCCAGGTGAGGTGCTGGAAAAGGCCCTCCCGCGTCTCCAGGGATGCGTGGATGAACTGCGCGCGAGGCACAACCCTGCAACGCTCCGACCGGAAACCATGGGGAAGAGCGCCCTGCTGGGCACCCTGCATGATACGCTCGTAATGTCAAAGGAGATCGAGGGGGTCGAGCCATGTGTGGATTTCTCGCATCTTCATGCGCGCGCCGGAGATGGCACACGCAACTCCTACGAAGAATGGACCGAGGCTCTCAAACGATACAAGAAGGCGCTCGGAGCCCGCGCCCTCAAACGTATGCATATACATCTTTCGGGAATTGATTACGGTCCCAAGGGTGAGCGGAAGCATTTGATGCTGGCCGAATCCGACTTCGATCTGGAGGGTCTGCTGCGTGCCTTGCACGACATGGGTTGCGGAGGGCGAATCGTGTGTGAGAGTCCGGTTATGGAAGACGACGCGCTTGTGATACAGAAGGCTTGGTCGAAGCTCGCTGACGAGGAAACACCGACAACCCTGGATCAGTGAAGCATATTCTCAGGAGCGATCCTCGCTGCTGAGAAGCAATGGGCTGCCCGATCGGGCAGCCCATTATCCTAATTCGTAGATAGGCCCTCAGGCGCTGACGTCCTGTCCTTTACCCTGGTCCTGGCCCGGACCTCTGCGATCGGGTCCGCGCTCGGGGCGATCCTGCGGATGATCCTGCGGATCACGATTCGGACGATCCTCCGGATTTCTGGCTCCGACGAAGACCGCAAGCAAACCGTCATCGGTTTCTTTGGCGCCCACCGCGGCCATCATCCCGACTTCCAGCTCGCTGAAGCCGCCGATGCCCTTATAGCGGGTGTTGTCGCTCACTGAGAACGAGATCTGTTCGCCGTTTCGTTTCTCGATGGTGAACGAGTTGCCGCCTTTGTCGATGACTCTGCCGAGAGCCTTGACGTCCAGCTTTGGCCGGTCTTCCGGGTTGCCTACCGCTACGACCAGCGCCAGCAGCTGACCGTCATCCTGCCTCACTGCGCCGACCATTGCCAGCATACCCACCTTGAGATCGTTGATGCCCTGGACGGATCCGTCCCGACTGCGGAACTTGGTTCGATCATTGGTGGAGAGCTCGAGCTCTTCACCTTCCCGGCTCATCAGCGTGAAGGTGCCCCGACCCGGGACCACGCCCGTGATCTCTCCACCCAACTTGATGACCTCCGGTCGATCCTTCGGCTTGCCGGCCGCTACCAGCAGCGCCATCAGGCCACCCTCTTCTTGCTCGATCACCACGACCCTGGCGCGCATCCCGGGGTCAAGATCACTGAGGCCATCGATACCCTCGCCGCGGAACCTGGTGCGCTCGCCGGCCTGAATACGAACGAGGTCTCCGTCTCGAGGCTTCAGCGTGAATGACTGGGCGTCCAGATTGATGCTCTCGATCACGCCGCCGAGTCGCTTGCCTTCCGGCAGGTCTTCCGGGCGTCCCGCAGCAACCATCAGCGCCAGCAAGGGTCCGTCGTCCTGCTCAGTGGCGACAACAAACGCCTTCATACCCTTCTTGAGGTCGTGAATGCCTTCCACCGTTCCGTTGGGGCTGCGGAACTTCGTGCTCTCATTAGTCTGAAACTCGAGCTCCTCACCCTTGCGGGTCGTCAGGGTGAATGTACCCTGCCCGGGAACGACGCCGCTGATCTCACCGGCGGCTCGGATTCTCCCTTCTGGGCGTTCAGGCATCTCTTCCTGAGCGAAAACTGCGCTCGGTAGCAGCAACGAAACCGCTAGAACTCCTATTGTGGCTATGCGCAACTTGTTCATCTTGTCATACCTCCTGGTTTCATGAGTTGACGATCATGATGCTGGAGGCACGCTATGCTGGTTTGTGATAAATGTAAAAACGGGGTTAAAGGCGGTGGAAGCGGTCAGATTCTAGGGAAGGCGATCTCTTCTTTGCCCGCCAATTTGTCCTGGATGCGTTCCGCCACGATATCCAAATGGCTGGGGCGATGCACAAAATCTAGATCGTCGGCGAGAATGGTGAGCACGGGGCAGAGATCAAATCCCGCCATCCACTCCTCGTAATACTTATCGAGGAGCAACAAGTACTCGCCGGTCACGCCGCCCTCCATGTCCCGGCCTCGGACCTGAATGCGGCTCATGAGCACGGGCACCGAAGCCTTTAGATAAATCAAGAGATCCGGCGTCGGCAGCAGGCTCACCACGAGATCAAACACCTGTCGATAGGTCTCATAATCTCGGTCGGAGACTGTACCGAGTTCCAGGGCTGCTCTGGCAAAGATCTCCGCGTCCTCATAGATTGAACGATCGATGATCGCCGAGACCTCCGACTTCGCGAGAGCCATGTGTTGCCTCGCCCGATGTCCCAGGAAGAATATCTGAAGATAGAAGGCCCAACTCCGCATATCGGCGTAGAAATCCGCAAGATAGGGATTATCGTCGACCGACTCATAATCCGTTTCCCACCCCAGGCGATCTCCAAGCTTTTCCGTGAGCGAGGTCTTTCCTGCGCCTATGTTTCCGGATACCAGTACAAAGTGCTTTGCCATCGATTCTTCCTTGCGCGCTTCGCGCGCACCGCGCGCAATTTGCTGCGAATCTGGGGACCATCAAAGCATAGCATGAGTGGGGCTCGCCAAGTCCAGCTGCTGCGAGAAAACTTAGGACGCCCTAATCCATTCCAAGTTCTGGCTGGGTAAAATTGTGCGGCATGTCTGGCCATCTGGTTGGAAAAACAGCTCTGGTAACCGGCGCCACATCCGGAATCGGGTACCAAACCGCGCTCGGACTGGCGCGCGAGGGGGCGAATGTCGTTCTCGGCGGGCGAGATGAGGACCGTGCGCGCAAGGCGGTGGATGCCATTCGACGCGATATCAATGGCCCCCAGATCGATTACCTAATTGCCGATCTAAGCTCGATGGCAGGCGTTCGCCGGTTTGCGGCGGCCTACCTTGATCGACATTCGCGGCTCGATATCCTGGTTAACAATGTGGGCGGCTTCTACCTGACCCGTCAGCTCAGCGTCGATGGCTACGAGAAAACCTTCGCACTCAACCACCTGAGCTATTTCTTGCTGACCGAGCTGCTCAGAGACCTGCTGATCGCAAGTGCGCCCGCCCGCATCGTCAATGTCTCCTCCGAAGCGCATCGCAATTCGAGCATCCACTTCGAAGACCCACATTTGATCCGCCGCTACTGGGGGATGACGGCGTATGGCCAGTCGAAGCTGGCAAACGTGCTATTTACCTACGAACTCGCGCACCGCCTGGTCGATACCGGAGTCACGGCCAATGCACTTCACCCGGGCTTCGTACGGACCGGCCTGGGGACCAAGAACTTGAACCCCATCCCTGCCGCGCTTGTATGGTTGGGTTTCCTGGGGGGAATGTCCCCAGAAAGGGGTGCGAAGACCTCCCTGCTGTTGGCGAGTTCTCCCGAACTCGAGGGAGTCACCCGCAAATACTTCATCGCCGGGAAGCAGGTCCGCACTTCCAGGCGCTCATACGACAAGGCCGCCGCCGAGCGGCTCTGGGATCTCAGTGAAGAGCTGACAGGGCTTCGCTAAGTCCAGACCGAAGGACCGAGCGGGCATGCATTGGTCGGGTTCCGCGCCAAGCCCGAGAATAAAATCAGGCCGGCCTGGCGGCCGGCCCACACGCAAATTCCTAGTTCAGTCGAGAGTCTACTGATCGGCGCTCTTCGATCGAAGATTCTCGACGAGTTCCATAGCTTTGGCCCACTTCCCCGGCCAGCTCTCCTCGCTGTCCAAGCGGTTGTCTTTCCACAAACGATCCGCCTCTTCCTGCCCCACCCGCTCGACCGCCTCGCCATAAAGAGCGTCCATATTGAGCTGGACGGTCCGTCGGTCTTCAGGCTGGTCTGCTCCCATTGCCGCCTCCTTGAGGGTGGAACGAATCAATTATGGCACAGATGAATAGGATAGCTAGACCGTCGCCCCTGTAAGCTTGAAATCGCGAATCTTAATGGAGGGCGCTGAGACAGCGGAGTGCAGAAAATCGTCCACCATCAGGCGCACCTCCGAGCCGATGGCTTCCACGCTATTTAGCGCCTCAACGTAGGATTGAGTGAAACGTAAATCCTTGACCGGACCCTGTATTTTTCCGCCCTCGATCAGGAACACGCCATCGCGCGTCATCCCTGTAACCACGCAATCACGCGGATGGACCTGGCGCGTGTAATGAAAGCGCGTGATGTATAGACCCCGTTCGGTCGACTCGATCAGCTCCTGCGTGCTTTTGTCGCCGGGAGCCATAAATAAATTGGTCGGAAGCGGCGAATACACGCGGATCATCGGAGGGTAATCTGGCGAAAGGGCGTGCCCACTGCTTTGTGCGCCTTGTATGGCAGCCGAGTCGCGATCGTGCACCGCTCCTATCACCACCCCTTCGCGAACGATGTCCAGCTTCTGTTTGGGGGTTCCCTCCGCATCAAATGGTTGAGGCACTCCCCCCAGATCCAAGCCATCATCCCAAATGCTGACTGCCTGGCTCATAGCCCGTTGACCGATGCGCTCCGAGATCCAGGAACGACCGTCGGCAACTGCCCGCGCGCTCATCCCGGGCAGAGCAAGCATCAGTAGAAAATCCGCCGTGGCGTATGGATCGAGCACCACTGTCAGCGGTTCGGGCTCCAGGGTTTGTGGATCGGCGGCGTCCGTGGCCTTATGAATGGCTTCCTCGCCCAGCGATCGAACCGGCACCTCCTCGAGCCGCCAGTGAGAGGCCTGGGCCCAGCCCGAGGCGCCGTTGTTTCTGACCACAGTTTGGAAATCGGCCATTGATACGACGTGGTAGCCGAAATGGCCCTCGGAGTTTGCGGCCGCAAGTTCTTTGACCTCCACCAGGTATGCGCCGTATGCCTCCTGGCCGCGCTTAGCCGCCGCCTGGCAGACCTGGCGCACCGCCTCGGCTCTGGCTCGCGGTGACTGGTCGCTCACCGCCGGATCTAATGCGACGACAGGTGACAGCTTCGCCGGTTGATAGAGGTTGGGCGCCTCGGAATGCTCTGGTCCCACTCGAGCCATTTCAGCGGCGCGATCCGCTACCTCTCGCAGCGACTCGTCACTCAATGCATTGGTTGAAGCCATTCCTTGACGGTTCCCCACCCAAGCCTTTAGGTGCACGCGCACCTCTTTTTCCTCCACGTTCTGATGGACGGAGTTCCTATAGAACCGCGTGAGATCGCTCAGCTTCGAACTGATCACGAGTTCCGCCGCGTCCGCGCGGCAGTAGCTTAGCACCCGGTCAGCAATGGCTTTTATTTCAGCTTCACCCAGCATTCCGTGTCCTCATTTCAGCGGTGGATCCCGATTTGCACGTTCCGGAAACGTGCGGGGGCGGCGCCGTGGCCGGTGTGAGCAACTTGGCCAGGCTGTCCTTTGCCGCAGTTCGGGGTCCCCCACATGATCCAGTGGTTGGCGTCGCAAACCGCATCGCAACCGTTCCAGAATTCGGGCGTGATTCCAGTATAGGTCGGGTTGCGCAGCATCCTGCCGAGTTTCCCATTCTTGATCTCGTAGCCCATCTCCGTCCCAAATTGGAAATTGTAGCGACGGTCATCGATCGACCAGGAACGGTTCGTCTCCATGTATATCCCCTCATCCGTGTCTGCGATGAGGTCATCTAAGGTCCAGGTTCCCGGTTCCAGGCTCACATTCGTCATGCGGATCAATGGGATTCGGTTCCACCCGGAGGCTCGCATGCAGCCGTTAGAGGTCAGTCCCAGCCTGGGCGCCGTTTCGCGTGACATCAAGTAGCCAACAAACTCGCCCTCTTTAATGATCGGCGTGGATTGAGCGGGGACCCCTTCATCATCCCAGCCGAAGGTTCCCAGGCCATTGGGCCTTACGCTGTCGGCCGTGATGTTGACGACTTCCGATCCGTACCGGAAATCACCCAGCTTTTCGGTCGTCAAGAATGAAGTGCCGGCGTAAGCCGCCTCCGTTCCATAAACGCGGTCCAGCTCAATCGGGTGTCCACACGACTCATGGATCTGGAGGGCGACCTGGTCGCCGCCGAGGATAATATCCCCCTTGCCGCTTGGGCACGGATCCGCCGTGAGCAGCGCCACCGCCTCGCTGGCTACTCGTTCTGCGTTCGCCGGCAAGTCCCATCCGACGACGGTTTCCCATCCGGCGGTCACTTGCTGTCTCCCCCAGGAAGAAGGGTAGGAGCGCTGCTGAATCTCTCCACCTCCGACGGCATAGGCCGCCATCCCGCCGCCGGTCTCGATAATTGTCTGTTCCGTGCAGGCTCCTTCGCTATTCGCGAACCACTTCCGCTCCTTGATGAAAACCAGGTTCAGTACCCGAGCACTTATTTCGGGAACCGCTTCCAGCAACTGGTCCGCTTCCATCAAGACGCCTACCTTCTTGTCGAGCGAAATTGAAAACGGATCGATCTCGACGGGCGTCTCATAGGTCCCTTGACTGGTCACCGCAGGTCCGAGGTCAACTATCTCCCCGGGCACGAGGGCCGAAGCTTTGGCGATCTCGAAGGCGCGGTCGACGACTCGATCGATCTCGCTCATGCTCAAATCGCGGGACGAGGCGAAGCCCCAAGCGCCTTCCGCCAGGACTCTAACGCCGATCCCCCGATTCTTGGAGTTTTCCAGGATTCGCATGACCCCATTCTGGAGAACCAGAGTTTCGGTTTCGTTTTCGATAACGCGGGCGTCCGCATACTGCGCGCCGCGCGTGTGCGCCAGATTCATGGCACGATCGAGCAGATCCTGCATTCGTGGTCTCCTTCTTGGGATGCTCCCAGGGTCGGACGGCCTAATTCGATATTCTATTCTGATTCCCGATTACAAATTCTCAGGAAGATTTGGGGATCTGAAGCAAGATCGTTGTCCCGTGACCCGGTAGGCTCTCCGCGCGAATCGTTCCACCTTGCGCCTCAGTAAGGGACTTGGCGATGGCGAGCCCCAATCCTGATCCAGCGCCGTCCCGATGCCGAGACTTGTC
>BTQZ01000045.1:0-20503 GCA_036986135.1 Anaerolineae bacterium
GCGGATGCGGTCACCGCCGGCAACGCAGAGGACCTGCGCGCCCGCGTACTGCCGCTTGCAGTGAACGCAGGGGCGGATGTTGTGGCGGTCGTGGACAAGGAAGGCACCAGCATTGTGACGGTGCGGCGACGTCCGGATGCGCCGCCGGGCGACTATGACTCCCTGCGGGGGGAATCCTATTATGGGGAGTGGCCGTTCGTCCAGCGAGTGTTAAGTGGTGTAACCGACGAAGTAGTAGGAGACAAGCATGCCGGCCTGGAGCCCCTGGAGTTCAATGGAGAGCAACACTACGTGTTTTTCGTGGCGGGTCCGCTGCTTGAGGCCGACCGAACCCTGAACGGCTCGGTGCTGGTTGGAAAGTATGTCGATCGTCTGAGTGCAGAGGTGGCCGGCGAAGCCGGCGCCAACGTGTCGAGCTACGATGAATCAGGTACAGCCCTAAGCTCAACACTTGAACCCGCAAGCGACGAATCGATCAACGTATCGCCTGAAACGCTCCAGAGTATTCAAGAGTCAGAGCAGGGACGAAGCCCGGTACGGGCGATCACCGTGGCCGGGTCGGAATACTGGGAGGTACTGACTCCTTTGGTGGTGCGGCAGGGGACCGAAAACCTGGGAGTACTGGGGGTTTCGCTTCTCCGAGTACCCGTTGGGGGAACCACAGAAGACAGCCTTCCTGTCGTCTTGCGTTTCGGCGCGTTGGCTTTGGCGCTGATTGTCCTGATAGGGCTGCTGCTATCGAACTCAATTACTAAGCGCTTGGGAGATCTAGTGCGGGCCTCGGCCGAGATCGCAAGCGGAGACCTGGAGGCGCATGTCAATGAGCGAGGAACGGATGAGATAGGCGTTCTGTCGGTCACATTTAATCGGATGGTCGAGGGGCTTCGAGAGGGATCGATCTACCGCGATCTCCTGGGCCGAGCGGTGACGCCCGAGGTGCGAGAGCAACTCAGAACATCGTTCTCAGACGGCGCACTCATCTTAAAGGGTCAGAGTTCGGAAGCCACAATCTTGTTTGCCGATTTCCGCGGCTACACCTCTATGGCAGAGGTCACCGAGCCAGCGGAGGTGATGAAGACCCTGAACGACTACTTTGCCGGGGTAGTGCCAATCATCTCGCTGCATGGCGGAGTCGTGAACAAGTTTGACGGCGATGCCGTGATGGCGTTTTTCGGGATCTTGCCTAAATACCTGCCGGCGAGAGTGAGCGCGCTCCAGGCCACCCATGCGGGCCTCGAAATGCTCGAGCACATTCGGGAGGTCAACCAGGAGCGAACCGAGGGTGGGAAGCAGGCCTTTGAAATGGGGATCGGGATTTCGACCGGCAATGTGATCGCCGGTGGACTGGGAAGCGAGGATCGCGTCCACTACACGGTGGTAGGTGACACGGTCAACACGGCCCAGCGGATTCAACAGATAACTCGCAATCTCGGGGGCACCGCACTCGTGATCAGCGATCCGACTTACCGAAAACTCGGGCCCGTGCGTCATCAATTCCGCTTCGGACGAAAGGGCCTGGCCCAACTGAAGGGCAAGCAGCAAGAAGTGCTTGTGCATGAGGTGTTAGGTCGCAGCTCAACGCTTGTGGGTCGGGAAGCCGTGGACGAAAGCATCCAGCACTACACTCAAAGCCTGCCGAGGCTGGCCGAAATACTAGGCGGCGAGACAACCAAAGACATGCGGAAGCCGCCCCAGGCGAGCGAGAATGAGCTCGAATTCCTGGAGGATCGCCTGGAGGGGGAGGAACCTGGCACGGGGCCTTTGCCCACTCTGCCCGATGAGGCAAAGCATCAGGAGACTTAAAGACTTGGCCTCGGCAGCCCCAGGATTCCGCCTCGGCTCCGAATACGCTCAATCCAGACAGCTCCGCCCCATGGACAAGTCCACTTTGTAGGAAGCAAGTCCCCTTGTACCGGACTATCCCGGCAGGAATACTAATAGCTACAGCGGTCTAAGGAGGGGGTTGGTGAATTACCAGATTCGTGCATCGGTAGATAGTCAATTTGGATTCACGCCTCGCACGCTGGATCGCGCTATCTGTATTTGCCATACTCATCGTCGGGTGGGTGGTGGCCGCTGTGCACTTGACGAGCGCCTCCGCCGGGCGCCCGGGACTCCCCTTCAATCTAAGTTCTAATCTAGCCGCAGATTATGCGGCGGATGGGGGTGAGCAAATCTCCTCCCTCCGGATTTCGATTGTCTCCGACTGGCTTCGAGATCTGGGGATTCCCATCGAGGATGGAAACATCCTCGATGATCTGGATTCGCCGGTACCCACTGCGACGGCGCGTAACTTTGCGGGAGATCCACCATTTACGGCTACGGTGACGCCGAGTCAAACTCCGACCGAAACACCGCCACCTACGGCGACCGAGACGCCGACCGATACTCCGCCACCCACGGCGACCAACACACCCCGGCCGCGACCGACTGATACGCCCGAACCCATTGATACTGACGAGCCGGCAGCGACTGCGGTTCCAAGCGATTCCGAGCCCCCAACGCTGTCAGGAGGATCGCTCTCGCCACCTGCGGGCGCTCTTGGCTCATGTACTGAAGTGATAGGCATCACGGGTCTGCATGTCGTTGATCCCGGCCCATCGAGCGGAATCGGAACTCCGGGCAGCGGATGGGTGAAACTAAAATACAAGATCCTGGGACCAGGCTCGAAGGGATACAAATACTCAGCGGACTTGAGTCCGCAAGTGAGCGGCGGATGGACCGCGGGGGAAGGCTCTACCTGGGATGCCTACTATGACGGCTCGATTACGATCGATTTCGACACGGGCTATGCGGCAGCTATGTCAGGAGGAAGGGCATTCTTCCTACCGATGTTTGTAGCTACTGCAACCGCGGAGCCTCCAACAGCGACTCCAACGATGGATCCGCCGACCGCAACACCAACATCTCCGCCTCCGACCGGCACGCCAGATCCAACCCCAACCCCATTTGATGTAAAGGTTTGGTCAATCGCTCAGGATAATGCGGGGAACAAGAGCTACACGTTCCACGGCACATACACACTGCCCGGCAGCTGCGGAGGTTAGAATGAGGCAACGCAGAAGATAAGATGGCAACAAACAGCGAACGCCCCCGTAGGTTTGACCTGCGCACCACGATCCCTCTCGCTACGGAAACTCTGGTCAGCCTGGCCAGAAAGCCGAAGCGGAGCTGGATCGTTCCCGCGCTCACGCTGATCACCGGGATTGCATTTGGGATTCTAATGCTCGAGCTGCTGGTCTTTCCGGGTCCGGTCTCCGCGCTGGCCTTCGAGGGTGGACTGCGCTCGAGGCTGTCGGCAAACTACGGGGCGGATCCGGTCGTGGCCAAGCTGCATCAACTAAGGCTCGCCATCGTGGAAGATGTCCTGGGCATGGACGGGGGGGACGGATCGGCGCCGCCCGCGATCGCCTTGCTCATGCGGGATCCTGTGCCAACTACCACCCCCAAGGCGACAGCAGAGGTTAGTCCTACAGCGCCTGTGGAGGCTCCGAGCGCTTCCCCGGCCCCCACAAATGCGCCCACAACCGAGACTACCTTGCCAGTTCCAAGCAACACGCCCATACCGCCCACAGCAGCAGCCGCTGCCACGTATTGTGAGAAGCTGTCGATTGCCAGCATGAGGGTCAATGGCGACAATAATGTAAAAGCCAAGGTTCGCAACAGCGGATCGAAACACGTTTATCTGATCAAAACTGTTTTCGAATGGCCCGATCTGCCCGACCCCGCTTACGTGCATAGGTTTGAGTTTAGCGGCGAGAGATACTTCCACACGCACAGCCAGGGGAATTCACCGACGATCGCTTCTGGCAGCAATGAGCGACTCCGTAGTGGAGAGACGCGAACCTGGGAAGTCGATTTCAACGATGAGCCTGACGAGGGCATCTATGGATCATTTTCGGTAATGTTGACCTTCGACGTGCCGAACCAGGATGCCAATTGTTCTTTGAGCAGGAGCACCTTCAAGGACATTCCTGCAACACAAGTGCCCTCTCCTGATCCGACCGATCCGCCCGCTCCAACCAGTACACCCGAGCCCAGCCCAACTGAAACTGCGGCTCCCACGAATACTCCTGCGGTCACCGAAACACCATCTGAAACTGCGATTCCTACCGAGACTCCCACTTCGGTGCCCCCAACTACGGTACGCCCTACGCTTACTCATGATGATTGAGCCCAGGGCATCGGAAGGCCGGTTCCGGATCGCTCTAGAAAGCCTGCACCATATCCAACATCAAGGTCCTGTCGTCCCCCGGTAGGTTTATTTCGGTTCCCCGAGCACACCGAAATTTCCTGTAAGATACTTGAATAACTGAGTCCGGGGCGTCCGCCAGCCAGCCTAATGTAGATCCTACGAGGTATAATCGCCTCGAACCTCCCACAGACGCCGTGGGAGTTTCTCGTGTGTAGCCATGTTGAAAAAGCTAAGCAGCATAGAAGAGCAGTTCAACGCCATCGAGGAGCAGATGGCAGCCGCCGCAGACGACTATAAAAGGGTGGCACAACTGGCCCAGGAGCGGTCGGACCTGGAACCGATCGTTAGGGCGTTCCGAGAGTACAGTGAGCTCCAAGAGCAACTCGCGCAGGCCGAGTCTCTGCGGGATGGTTCAGATCCCGAGATGCAGGAACTCGCGGACCAAGAGATTCAGGAGCTCCGACCAAAGATTGATGAACTGGAAGCCAGACTGCGTGAGATGTTGATCCCGCGCGACCCGCGCGACCGCCGTAATGTGATCATGGAGATCCGCGCCGGGACGGGCGGCGACGAGGCCGGCATTTTCGCAGCCGATCTCTTCCGGATGTACAGCCGCTACGCCGAAGGAGTGCGGTGGTCCGTGGATGTCCTATCCAAAAGCGAAACGGGCGTAGGTGGGTTCAAGGAAGTCGTTTTCCAGGTCAAGGGCAAAGGCGCCTACTCTCGCCTGAAGTATGAATCGGGAGTACACCGCGTCCAGCGTGTGCCCGTCACAGAGTCTCAAGGCCGCATCCATACTTCAACTGCTACCGTCGCAGTACTGGCGGAGGCGGATGAGGTGGAGATCAAGATCCCAAATAAGGATATCGAGGTCGACACTTTCAAGTCCGCAGGCGCCGGCGGTCAAAGCGTCCAGAAGAACGAGACCGCGATAAGAATCAAGCACTTGCCCACGGGCATCGTGGTTCAATGCCAAGACGAACGCTCACAGCTGCAGAATAAGCAACGTGCGATGGGCGTTTTGCGTGCACGACTGTACGAACTGGCGATCCGCGAGCAGCAAGCGGAGCAGGATGCGGCTCGCAGGGCGCAGGTCGGCTCTGGTGAGCGGTCCGAAAAGATTCGCACCTACAACTTCCCGCAATCTCGCATCACTGACCACCGTATCGGCTACACCACCCACAATCTCCCGGCGGTTCTGGACGGCGACCTTGGCGAGTTAATCGAGGAACTGGCCACGCAAGACGCGGCTGAGAAACTGGCCTCCTAATCCGGGGCAAGTATCCGCGCGGCTTCCTTATAGACTCAAGGATTCAGAGCAAAGGATATGACTACCAAAGTCGGGCAGGCGCTCGAGGGAGCCGTTCCCCGACTCGGGCATCATTCGGATACACCTGGGACGGATGCACAGATCCTGCTGTCGGAGGCGCTCGGCCAGCCCCGCGCCTGGATCCTGGCGCACCCAGAGCGAAAGATGAGCACCGCGCAACTGGCACAGTTTGAGGCCTTTGTAACTGCGGTGCTCGACGGAGCCGCGCTGCCGCACGTACTGGGCTGGTGGGAGTTCTTCGGCCGCCGGTTCCTCCTTGATGCGCAGGTTCTGATCCCACGGCCGGAGACTGAATTGATGGTGGAAGAGGTGCTCGGCCGTTCTAAGCCAGCGTCCAGGATCCTGGATCTCGGAACCGGCTCCGGCTGCATCGCGGTAACCCTCGCGCTCGAGCTTCCGGAATCGCGGATCTATGCTTCCGATTTATCCTGGGGCGCGCTCAAGGTCGCCCGACGCAACGTCATAGCGCACGGGGTCGAACAGAACGTCAACTTGATAAATTCCAACTTGATCGACGCTTTTGCCGGTCCCTTCGACCTTGTCTGCGCGAACCTGCCTTACGTGGCAACCGACCAGCTGCGGCACCTCGATGTGGCCCGCCGCGAGCCGACAATGGCGCTCGACGGCGGATCATCCGGAACTGAGCTGATCTTCGGGACTCTAGAGAAGCTGCCCGGAATCCTCGCTCCGGGAGGGTATGCGTTATTCGAGATTGATCCAAATCAAACAGCAGGCGTTGCTGCGCAGGCCGGATCAAGCTTCCCTCGGTCAGGATTGCGGATCGAGAAGGATCTGGCCGGGCTTGAGCGGCTATTGATCATCGAAGGTGACTGACATCGAGGTTCTTGGCTCGGATAATCCGGAGGCTCTGGATCGGGCCATTTCCATACTGCAAGGCGGGGGCTTGATTGCCCTACCGACAGACACGGTATATGGCCTGGCGGCGGATGCATGGAACGGGGAGGCGGTCTCAAAGCTATATGAGGTCAAGGGTCGCAGCGAGTTGAAATCCGTTCCCGTGCTAGTATCCGGCGAAGCGGCCATCGAGGAAGTCGCGGCAAGGCCATCCGAAAGGGTCCGCGCGTTGGCGGCGGAATTCTGGCCCGGCCCGCTGACCCTTGTTGTCGATCGTAGGAATGAACTCCCATCTGAAGTCAGCGCCACTGGCACAGTCGGCCTCCGAGCACCCGATCACGAGTTTGCGCTGACCTTGATTAGGAAGTTCGGTCCGCTGGCAGTAACTTCGGCCAACCGGTCAGGGCAGCCAAACTCCACGGCTGCGGTCCAGGTCATCGAAACGCTGAGCGGGAAGGTCGATTTGGTGGTGGACGGAGGCGAGATCGCAGGCGGAGTTCCCTCCAGCGTTGTCGACCTCACGAAAAACCCTCCGGCGCTGCTGCGCCAGGGCCCGATCTCTATTGATTCCATTCTGCGGGTTTGGGAGAGCTACTGAGGTCGATCGTCGATTTCGCGATTTAGCCAGCCTGATACATACCAGCGCAGATAGTCTTCCACGTGGTCTTCCCAGTAGGCTTCGATGTGTTCCCCCGGGTAAGATCGCAGAATGTACGGCACCTGGGCTTCATCGAAGAGGGCGGTTAGCTCTGGCAGCGACAAGCGCAGCGGATCCCGATCGCCGATATCGATCCATAGCTCCGGCATGCTGTCCATTGGAATGGCTTCGATCCAGCCCGGGAGCATAAACATGTCTGGTGGGAGAACGGCCGGACTGTGTAGGCCTATGGCCGTAAAGAGCTCCGGGTGCTGCAGGCCGATTCGGAGCGCCCACCCCGCCCCTCTAGAGATTCCTCCAATCGACCGCAGTGCGCGATCCTGGCTCGCGCCGTATTCGCTTTCGATGTGTGGAATCAGGTAGTCCACGATCGTTTTTTCGTAATCCAAGCCCAGTCGTTCCCACGGCATTACGATCAAAAAGGGCGGTGCTTGCTCAGCGACCACCAATTCCTGGGCCACCTCGTCGGCTCCCAGCTCGTCCCACTGGGCGTCGGTGCGGGCCAATCCGTGCAGCAGGTACAGCGTCGGAAGTTGTCCTCGCGCCTCGGCTGCGCAGGGGGGTAGATACACTCGATAAGGAAGACTGCGCGGCAGCTCTTTGTCGACCAATTCACCCTGGATCATCTGGCCGGCCGTTTCTTTGCAGCCACTCTCTTCGTCCGGCCTGGAAGCAGTTGTCGGCCTCGGAGTCGCAGAGGGGAGGGCCTCCGCTGGGAGAGTTGTAGGAGTGACCACGATCGGCTCGGGAGTTGGCGGTTGAGCAGGCTGGGCGCAGGAGGCGGCGATAATGGAAAGCGCCAGCAGCATCCATGATCTATGGGGGAGTATCACGGCGCCGATTATAGTGCGCCGCCGTTCGTGCTACGTTTCACAATTGCCCCCCAGCTCAATCATCGAAGGATTAGTTGTGCAGTGTAGAATTTAGCCACCATGGCAGAGCGTGGCCCCCGGGCGACCCTGGACCAGGAAACGAGAGCCATCAACGACGACCTGCTTCGTATGCAAAAGCTGGTGGATCAATCGATTGTGCGCTCGCTCGACAGTCTGAAGCGTCGCGATCCGGCGGTGGCCCAGCAGGTCATCGATGAGGATATTGAGATCAACGATCTGCGCTTCAAGATCGAGGAGGCCTGCCTGTCCCTAATCGCCACTCAGCAGCCGGCTGCCAGCGATCTGCGCTGGGTGATCGCGGCCATGCACATGGTTGTAGAAATGGAGCGCATGGCGGATCACGCCACTGGAATTGCAAAAACGGTGATCATGATGGGGGACGAACCGCTATTGAAACCGCTGATTGATATCCCTAGAATGGCTGAGTTGGCCAGAGAAATGCTGCGCGAAAGCCTGCAGGCATATAACGAGCGCAGCACGGAGAAAGCCCGACAGGTCGCGGCGAGGGACGACGAGATGGATGGGCTATACCGGGCGGTCTTCGACGAGCTGGTCGAAATCATGTCTAGAACGCCCGGCAGCGCCACGCGAGCTACCTATCTCTTGTGGTGCGCGCACAACCTCGAGCGCATGGGCGACCGCGTCACCAACATCGCGGAACGCGTCGTGTTTGTGAACACGGGCGACATGCGGGAGTTGAATCTCTAACCATCGCAGCAAATCCCTCAACAGACAACCTCCTCCCCCCGGCTGATCTCTGCAAGGTATAATTTCGCACAACTGAATAGATAGAGAAGCTTTCGGGGCAGGGTGAGGGCAGCAGCCCAATTCCCGATCGGCGGTAAAGCCCGCGAGCGCAGCAGCGCAGGATCCGGTGAAACTCCGGAGCCGACGGTATAGTCCGGATAGGAGAAGGCTCGATGTGCGGCGCCCAATCGCGCCAGCCACGCGACGTATGCCCCGAAGACGGTTGTCTTCGGGGTTTTCGTTTCGATCTGGCGGCGGGCGAACGACGTGTGATGTTTGCCCCGAAGACGTGAAGTCTTCGGGGTTTGCATCTACCCGCACGCACGCCCCGATTCCACTTCGTCGGGGCGTCTTTGTATTAGTGAGCGAGATTGTTGTGAGATCAGATCCGGAAGTCAAGCGAGCGTGAATTGACCAAAACTGCCAACCGGCTCCTGCCTCTAGTGGCACTCGCTACTGCGCTGCTGATTTGGGAGGGCGCGGCAAAGTGGAGCGAAATACCACTGTTCATTCTGCCTCCGCCAAGCGCAATAAGCGAACGGCTTGCCCGCGCCTTGATGGATGGCAGCCTGCTCCGCCACACATTGGTCACGCTTTCCGAGGTATTGGCGGGGCTCGCTCTGGGGGCGGTTTCTGCTTCGCTGCTCGGCTATGGGCTTGCAAAATCCTCGACTCTCGAGCGTGTTCTATCTCCCTACATCGTTGCCTCGCAGTCGATTCCGATCGTCGCGGTTGCTCCCTTGTTGGTGATCTGGCTCGGCCCAGGTCGAATCTCTAAGGTGCTGATCTCTGCGCTGATCGTTTTCTTCCCAGTCTTGATCAATACCATCGTGGGGTTTCGCTCCGTTCCCTCGGATCTCTACGACCTGATGCGTTCCTTGCGCGCCAAGAAAGCACAGATCTTCTGGAAGCTGGAAGTGCCCGCTGCAATGCCGGTCTTGCTGGGAGGCCTCAAGATTGGGGCCACGCTTGCGGTGATTGGCGCTGTTGTAGGGGAATTTGTTGGCGCAAATGAAGGATTGGGTTTCCTGATCAATCTCGGAGGTGGTCTCTACGACACGCCCCTGGTTTTTGCCGCGGTTATCACGCTGATCGCAATGGCACTCGCGCTTTATGGGATCGTCGCGGCGCTGGAGCGCAAGCTGCTGGCCTGGAGAACAGTGGAGGCTTCATGAGGAGCAAACTGATCGCGCTGCTTCTGGTTGGACTGGCCGCGTGCCAGGCTTCGGAATCGAGTTCTGTGGTTCGTCTGCCGATGGGATTCGTTCCAAACATTCAATTCGCACCATTCTATGTGGCACTGGATCGAGGATATTACGCGGATGAGGGGATCGATCTGGAGTTCGACTACTCGTTTGAGACCGACGGTGTGAAGCTGGTCGGCGCCGGTGAGCTGCCGTTCTCCCTGGTTTCCGGTGAGCAGGTTCTGCTGGCAAGGGCTCAAGAGCTGCCGGTCGTGTATGTGATGGCATGGTGGCAGGATTTTCCGATTGCCGTTGTGGCCCCGACCGAAAGCGGCATCGAGGCGCCGCAGGATCTAGCGGGCGCTCAAATCGGCATTCCAGGGACCTTCGGAGCATCCTACGTCGGACTTCGTGCTCTGTTGCACGCCGTGGGCTTGACTGAAGGTGACATCACGCTCGACTCCATAGGCTTCAATCAGGTCGAGTCGCTAATTACTGGACGGGAGGAAGCGGTTGTTGTCTACGCAAACAACGAGCCGCTGCAACTGAACGCCCGCGGGTATCCGGTGAATGTGATTCGAGTGGCCGACTATGTCGAGCTGGCCTCGAATGGCATTCTGACAAATGAGTCGATGATTGCCAATGATCCCGACGCGGTGCGTGGCATGGTCCGCGCAACACTGCGCGGCCTCAGCGACACGATAGAGGATCCAGAGGCAGCGTTTGAAATCTCCAAGAAATACATCGAAGGGCTCGATCAGTTGAGCGCAGCAGATCAGGACCTTCAGCGCGCGGTCCTGGCGGAGACCATTGAATTCTGGAAGACCGATCGGCCGGGATACTCCGATCCGCAGGCGTGGGAGAACATGCAGGCGGTCCTGCTGGAGATGGGCCTTATCGCGGAGCCGATGGATTTAGCAGCCGCGTTTACAAACGAGTATTTACCTTGACTCACATCCTTACCGCCAACGAATTATCGATGACCTTTCCCAACGGAAATGGCGGCCTGCAGGCCTTGGACGGGGTCACCTTTTCCGCTCAACGGAACGCATTCGTATGCGTGGTGGGACCTTCGGGAAGCGGTAAGAGCACGCTGCTGAGATTAGTGGGTGGACTACTGAACCCAACGCAAGGGGAAGTGCAGTTCGAGGGCGAACGGGTGGTAGGCCCGCGCCGGCGGATCGGCTTCGTCTT
The DNA here is from genome assembly GCA_036986135.1 of Anaerolineae bacterium. Classification (GTDB taxonomy): domain Bacteria; phylum Chloroflexota; class Anaerolineae; order Anaerolineales; family E44-bin32; genus JADFRG01. The sequence continues at coordinate 11,057 of BTQZ01000045.1, forward strand.
CCAGACTGCCAACTTGATGCCGTGGCGCTCCGCGATTGGGAACGTTGAGCTTCCCCTAGAGCTTCAGGGAGTGAATTCCGGAGAGAATACGCGCCGCGCGGCAGAGCTGCTGAAACTTGTGGGGCTGGTGGACTTCGAGAAGAGTCTCCCGAGAGATCTTTCGGGTGGCATGGCGCAGCGAGTGGCGATCGCACGCGCGCTGGTCCATGAACCGGATCTGCTGTTGCTCGATGAGCCGTTTGGATCGCTGGACGCGCTCACGCGCGAGCGAATGATCTTCGAACTGCTGAAGATCTGGCAAATGCATAGGGTTACGATCCTAATGGTGACCCACTCCATACAGGAAGCGGTGCTTATGGCGGATCGAGTGCTCGTGTTGAGTCACCGACCAGGCTCTATCCGGCTCGATCTCGACATACCGCTAATCAGGCCTCGCAGCTTAGACATGATGCATACGCCCGAGTTTGGACGGCTGGTCGATCAAGTCAGGTCTGCGATCGAATAAGGGGATCGATCAAACCAGCTAAAAGGGCTGCCCGGATGAGCAGCCCTCTGCATTTGGAGTCGCAGTCTTGATGAGCATTAACCGTCTGACTCGACGTCCCTTGCTGCGCGCCGGCGGCGAACGGTGCGAGCGACAAAGTACAGCGGCACTCCCAGGATCAAGGCAATTGGCACGATGCAGATGACGGACCAGATTGCGGCCTCGCCCAAGGTGCGAAGCGCCCGGATCAAAGCTGTGAAAGCATCCTTCACCGTCCCCTCCGGTCGCCAGCCCCCGATGTCTAGCGGCTGAGCCGCCACATCCGGGATCAACTCGACAGAAATCGCCGACAACCGTGCCGATTCCGAGATGTACTGGATCCGGCCCTTAATGACTTCGATCTCCTCACTTACCCGCCGCAGGTTCTCAAAGACCTGGAGCACGTCTTCTGTCTCTTCTGCAGCAGACATGATCTCCAGCAACTGTTCTTCCGCAGCCTCCAGGTTCCGCAGCCTGGACTGTAGATCGGTAAACTCCTGGGTAACGTCCTGTCCGGATGTATTCTCGCTCTGAATCTCTGTGGCTCCATCCTTGATGGCCTCCAGAGCCTCGTCCAGGCGTTCCGCAGGGACGCGGATGGTTATAGAGGCCCGATCGGCCGAGACGTTGGCCTCAGAGAAGAAGGTTTGGAACACGTTCGAGCTGACCACAAAGCCGCCCAGTTCATTAGCAAGATCGGCAATTTCCTGCACCGAGACGGAAGGCTCGGGAACCACTATGGAAAGGTTTGCAGTACGTATGACGACGCGATCCGCAGGGGCAACATTGCCGGCGAATCCGCCAACTGTGTCACGCGCCAGGCCTGATTGGGCTATGCCCTCGTCCTCAGCAAATTCCATTGCTGGAGGTGCGCCAATCGAGACGGCAGATTCAAAGAAGGCTTCTTCCGGCGCAGGGGCGGCTGAGGCGCAAGCCGATAGTCCGAAAACGATCAGAAACAGAGGGAGGTAGACAACAGGCTTCTTCATCGTGTGCTCCTTGCTTATTCCCTTTGAAGACGACAATCCAAGTTCAAAGGTTCCCACACCTAGTCGCTAGGCCACTTTCCCGTTTAGACCGGGTGAAATCAGGAGCGGATCGGGCTCACTGGAGACGTAGATCTCCACCTCTTGATCGAGCTCGGAAAGGAAAATGGTCTCGTGGTGGTAGTTGTTGGAGCTACCAGCCGGCAACGAGCCGCAATGCCTGGCGCTCGGGGAGACCGGCCTTCAGCATTCGCAGCTGAACTTCGCTTATCTCGTAGGCGGCTCTCCGTGCCTCCCAGGTCTTGCTTTTCAAGTCTAGGATCGCATACGCGGCGCGTGGATCCATGTCGCGCGGTTGGCCCACCGAGCCGGGATTCATAATCATCCGCGGAGAAAGTGGGCTGGCTTGATTCCAAGCCACCGTTTTCGAAATCGCGAGCGCGTCGGCGGAACTGCGTTGGAATATCAATGGCAGGTGTGAGTGACCCACGAGGCAGTAGTCGGTTGCGAACTCCCCAAAATTGGCGTCCGCTGTGCGCGGGTCGAGGATGTATTCCCATACGGGCTGTCGCGGGCTGCCATGCGCTAGTGTGAAGCCATCCTCGCTCGTCAAGCTCGGCAGGGTCTTCAGGAAGGAGGCGCTCTCCTCGTTCAGGACCTCCTGCGTCCAGGCCGCGGCTGCACGGGCATCGTGATTGAAACGAGTGAGTAGCGTCGTTCCGAGGGCCGCCTCATCGTGATTGCCAATGAGGCACACCAGTCCTGGAAGGGTCTGTAGGAGCTCGACACATTCGTTCGGATCCGGGCCGTAGCCTACCGTGTCGCCAAGGCACCAGACCGCCTCATAGGACGGTTTGCGGCTCCCAGCGTCCTCAAGTACCGACTTGAGGGCGGTGAGGTTGGCATGGATGTCGGACATAATGAGGACGCGCACGCAGTGAATTCTAGTATGGAGATCACTCAATGGGAAGTGGGAGGGAGGGGGTGTATAATGCGGCCCGCCCCATGCCCATCCTTGACGAGCGGAGCCAAGAGTTCCTCAGTCACAGTCCAGAACAGACGGAGCGGCTGGGGGTTCGCTTGGGGGAATTGGCACGGCCGGGTGACCTATTTTGCCTGGCTGGCGACCTCGGGGCCGGCAAAACTACCTTCGCCAAAGGAATCGCACGTGGTTGGGGAGCATTGGATCGCGTGACGAGTCCCAGTTTCGTTCTAGTCAACGAGTATCGTCGGGCAGACTCCAACCGCCTCTATCATTTCGACGCATTTCGTCTGGCGACCAATCAAGAGGCTGCGTCGCTAGGCCTAGGTGAGATCTTCAACGGGAATGGACCGATTATGATCGAATGGCCAGAGCGAGTGCTGGATGTGATCCCTGAAGATCGCCTATGGATCAGCTTAGCGTGGGTGGATGACGTGCGGCGAAATCTTCGTTTCGAAGCCAGGGGCTTGCACTACGAGCGCCTGCTTCGAAAATTCAGCAAAATCGCCTTCGGCGCCTGACCATGCTGCTAGCGATCGACACTGCCACCAAGATGTTGGGCCTTGCCCTATATGACGGGGTAGAAATCCTCATTGAGAGCGTTTGGTATGGCAAGGGTCACCATACGATTGATTTGGCTCCCGAGGTGGCCCTCTCATTTCGCAGAGCCGGAGCGAGTCAAGCTGACCTCACCGTCGTGGCGGTTGCTCAGGGGCCGGGCTCGTATACGGGACTGCGCATCGGGATGGCCCTCGCCAAAGGCCTCAGCCTGGCCCACAACCTTCCCATCGTAGGCATCCCCACGCTTGATATCCTCGCCAACGCCCAACCCCACAGAGAAGAACCTATGCTGGCCACGCTGCAGGCGGGACGAAAGCGCGTGGCGGCCGTGTGGTACAAATGGACCCGAAACGGATGGACGGCTCGCAAGGGCATGAAGACGCTCACATGGGAAGAGTTGCCCGGTGAGCTCAAACAAACCACCTACATCTGCGGTGAAATTGATGCAGAGGCCCGAGAAACACTCAAGCGTGAGGCTCTAGCGGTTCTGGCTCCAGCCTCAATGTGCGTGCGCAGGCCCAGCGTTCTGGCTGAGCTGGCTTGGCAGGTGGCCCGCAAAGGAAAGACCGAAGATCCCTCCAAGCTGGCGCCCATATATCTCAACCCCATATCGTGATCGCGATTCTGCCTCGCTACTTCATTCGGGACATGACGCTTGAGGACATCCCGGCCGTCCTCGAGATCGATCGAGTTTCTTTTTCGAATCCGTGGCCAGAGCGGAGCTACCGGTACGAACTGACGGAGAACCGGGCTGCGCAGCTATTTGTCGCCAAACTGGATGATGGCGCTGTCATTGCCTTTCTGGGCTACTGGCTCATCGGCGACGAGGCGCACATCAGCACTTTTGCGGTGCATCCGGAGTTTCGGATGCACGGCATCGGCGAGGAGCTGCTCAGGAACGCACTGGCGGTCGCTGCAGAGAAGGGGGCACGAGTAGCAACGCTCGAGGTCCGTGAGTCGAACGATGCAGCCATCAGACTGTACGAAAAACTGGGATTTAAGGTGAGTGGAAATCGGGATGCGTACTATCGTGACAACGATGAAGATGCGATTCTCATGACGCTACATGGAATTTCCAGTCTGGCGCGAGAGGGCAATCGGTGACTGCTGCTCAGGAGCTAGAGGTCGTCGCTGCCGAAGTCACGGCTTGCACCGATTGCAAGCTGCAGATGTCAAGAAAGCTGGCTGTTCCCGGTGAGGGCCCTGCAGATGCCGAGCTGATGTTCATTGGGGAGGGTCCTGGATTCCATGAGAATGAGCAAGGGCGGCCGTTTGTGGGCGCGGCAGGGAACTTCCTTGAAGAGCTTTTGGCATCCATTGGGCTGAGCCGTGAGGAGGTATTCATTACGAACATCATCAAATGCCGACCTCCTGGGAACCGTGATCCTCAGGCGGCGGAAATCGAGGCTTGCTCGGGTTATCTGGAGAAACAGACCCGATCACTCAATCCGAAAGTCATCGTAACCCTGGGCCGCTTTTCGATGGCGCGCTTTTTCCCAAATACGCGCATCTCGGCCATACACGGCAAGGCGCAGCGAATTGGGAATAGACTCGTCGTGCCGATGTACCACCCGGCAGCGGCCCTTCACCAGCCCTCCCTGCGGAAGACGATCCAAGCCGATTTTGCCAGGCTCCCAGAGCTTATTGGGCGAGAGGGGCGACCGGTGCGGGCCGAGGAACCACCCGACGCGGAGCAGCTCAGCCTGTTCTAGTGCTGGGCGAGGGGGTACCTGGCCCCACACCTGACCGTGCTCCAATTCCCTCATCTTAGGAGCTCCCAAAATGCCAGCCAACGATAACAATCTGCCGCCTGCCGGCAGAGAACTGGTCGAGAAATTCACGACCGGCCAGGCGAAGGTCGGCGTGATCGGCCTTGGATATGTGGGTCTTCCATTGGCGGTGCTTTTGGCCGAGGCCGGATATCGCGTGGTCGGGGTCGATACCGATGAGAGCACGGTCGCTGCCATCAATCGCGGAGAGAGCCATGTGCTCGATATCTCGCGCGATACTCTAGCGCCTCTGGTAGAGGCCGGCAGCCTGACCGCTTCGACCTCCTATGATGATCTATCGGATGTCGACGGTATCAGCATCAGTGTGCCAACCCCTTTGCGCAAGACGGGCGATCCTGATCTCTCCTACATCATGAGCGCAGCCCGCGAACTTGCGCCCTCGCTCCACTCTCCGATGGTGGTCATCCTTGAGTCCACCACCTACCCAGGAACGACGCGCGAGGTCGTGCTTCCCGAGCTGAACAATTCTGGGCTAACGGTCGGGGAGGACTTATTTCTGGCTTTCTCGCCGGAACGCGTGGATCCCGGCAGGACCGACTGGACGACCAAAAATACTCCTAAGGTGATTGGCGGCATCACAGACGCCTGTACTACGGTCGCGGCGGCCATGTACAACCAGGCCATCGATTCGGTGGTCGAAGTTTCTTCTACGGAAGTGGCCGAGATGACGAAGCTGCTCGAAAACACATTTCGCGCGGTCAATATTGCCATGGTCAATGAGATGGCGTTGATGTGCGAGAGGTTAGGGTTGGATGTCTGGGAGGTCATCGAGGCCGCAGCAACAAAGCCCTTCGGCTTTATGAAATTCACTCCCGGCCCTGGCCTCGGTGGGCATTGCATACCGATCGATCCGCTTTACCTCTCCTGGAAGCTCAAGAGCGTCAAATACAACGCGCGCTTCATAGAACTGGCGAGCGAGATCAATACCGCCATGCCGCGTTATGTGGTGCAGCGAATCCAGGATGCGATGAACGAACGCGGAAAGGCGGTTCAGGGTGCGAAATTCCTGGTACTCGGAGCGGCTTTCAAACCGAACGTCTCCGACACCCGGGAATCGCCGGCGATTGATGTCATCGGCCTGCTGCGAGACAAGGGGGCGGAGGTGAGCTACTTCGATCCCCATGTCCCGGCATTCGAAGACGATGGCTGGGGCCTGACCTCCGTGAGCGATCCCGTCAAGTCCGCCCAGGAAGCAGACTGTGTGGTGATCGTCACCGATCATGCCGGCGTCGACTATGAGCGAATTCAGGAGGTTTCGCAGCTGATTTTCGATACTCGCAATGCACTGAAGGGCGAGGCCGGGGAGAAGGTCGTCAAGCTCTAATGGCCCGCTATCTGGTTACCGGCGCGGCAGGGTTCATAGGCGCGCGGGTTGCCGAGCTGCTGCTGGAACAGGGGAATGAGGTCGTCGGATTAGACAATCTGAACGATGCGTACGATGTTCGCCTGAAGGAATGGCGTCTGGGCCGGCTGCAAGAGCAGCCGGCTTTTCGGTTTCACTCAATGGACATCCTCGACCGAACAAAGCTGCAATCGCTGTGGGAATCAGGCCCGTTTGAGGCGGTCTTTAACCTGGCCGCTCGTGCGGGTGTGCGGGCAAGCGTGCAAGATCCGTGGACCTACGCAGAAACCAATGTCAACGGAATGCTGAACCTGCTTGAACTCTGCCGATTGCAGGGTCCGCAGAAAATCGTGCAGGCCTCCACTTCGAGCCTGTATGGAAAAACGAACGAGCGGCCGTTTGAAGAGCGCGCGGACATCAGTCGGCCGCTGTCTCCCTACACGGCCACTAAAGGCGCTTCCGAGTTGCTGTGCCACACCTATCACTCCCTGTACGACCTGGATGTCACAGTATTGCGCTACTTCACCGTATACGGACCCGCGGGTCGCCCCGACATGAGCGTCTTTCGATTCATCCAGTGGATTGCGGAAGACCGCCCGGTTCGGGTCTATGGTGATGGCAATCAGGAGCGAGATTTCACCTACGTCGACGACATCGCACGCGGGACGGTCGCAGCCGCTGCGCCGATGGGCTACGAAATCATCAACCTGGGCGGAGACCAGCCCTACTCATTGTTGGACGTGATCCACCGCATAGAGGTCCTGCTCGAGAAGGATGCCAACACCGAATTCTTGGATCCAGCCCCCGCCGATGTGCCCGCCACGTGGGCCAACATCCGCAAGGCCGAGGAATTGCTCGGCTGGCAACCTAAAACTGGATTAGATGAAGGTCTGTCCGCCTGCGTCCGCTGGTACCTAAACCAGCGCGACTGGGCCAAGGACGTCAACACCTCGGACTAGTATTGAAGATCCCAACTCTGTTTCAGAAGGGCCCGATAGGCCGGCTGCTGACAAATCCGCTGATGCAGCGCGTCATCCGCAATTCCGGCTATCTGTTTACGGGAAGTACTCTGTCGGCTGCGCTGAGCATGATTCAAGGGATTCTGGCGGCGCGGCTTCTGGGTGTCGAATCTTTTGGTGTGCTGGGGATCATCACCGTGTTTGTCAGTGTGATCAATCGCCTGACCTCCTTCCGTATGGCGGAGCTGGTTGTGAACTACGTCGGGGAGTTCTCTGAGAAGGGCGAGAAGGAGCGGGCGGCCGCGGCGTTCAAGGCCGCGGCCTTATTTGAGTCGGGAAGTTCGGTACTGGCATTCCTTTTTATCCTCGTATTGGCCCCTATTGCTGCAACCTATCTGGCTCAAGATCCGAGCACCGTCGGCCTCTTTGTCCTTTACGGAATAATCATACCGGCACACATGCTGGCCGAGAGTTCTACGGGCCTGCTGCAGTATCTGGATCAATTTAAATTGTTGGCTGGGATTCAAGTTGCTCAGAGTGTGATCACGCTGCTCCTGATTGTGGGTGCGTTCGCCACGGGAGGCGGGTTGGTTGCGGTGCTAGTTGCCTACCTTGTGGGCAAGGTGGCATGGTCGGTTGGCATCACGGGAGCCGCGCTGGTGCATGCGCATCGCGCATGGGGGTCCGGTTGGTGGCGCGCCCCCTTCTCCCTGATCCACATCCGCCGGAAGGAAATGATGCGGTTCGGCGTGAGCACGAACCTCACAGGAACGTTGACCCTGCTCAGCCGTGACAGCGAGATCCTGTGGTTGGGAGCCCTGGCTTCACCGACGGCGGCCGGATATTACAAGGTTTCGCTTGCCATTATCAACATTCTGCTCATCCCCGTGCAGCCACTGATCAGCACCACTTATAGGGAACTCGCACGCGAAGTCGGCGCACGTGCGTGGGACAATGTGCGATATCTTCTTAGAAGTGGAAGCATGATTTCGATGGCTTATTCAATACCGGCGGCTCTTTTCTTAGTTGTATTCGGACCCTGGGTGGTCTCGCTTTGGGGCGTGGAGTTCTTGCCGCAGAGCTATGTAGCCATGCTGATCTTGTTGGCTGGCGTCACCTTCGTAAACGTGTTCTACTGGAACCGAACCACGCTGCTGCCACTTGGACTTCCGGAGTACCCGACCAAGGTCACATTGGCGGCGGCTATTGCCAAGGTGCTGGCAATTCTGATCTTGGTGCCCCGCTACGGCGCGCCCGGAATGGCAGCCACGCTGAGCGGATTCTTTCTCTTCACGGGCGCGGTACTGGTTTGGAAAACGGTTCGAGTGCTGCGTCAGCGCGCGGAGGCGGCGCCGCTTCCAGCCAGGGGATAGGCATTTTGCGGATAGCCTGCATCTCCACTTCCCAGATCCCTTCGAGAACGGCTAATTCAATTCAGCTCATGAAGGCCTGCTCGGCGCTCGCTGAAGTGGGCCATGATGTGCGTCTCTGGACGCTCGGAAGCGATCCTGAGCTGCCCTGGGAGGATCTTGCCAAGCACTATGGGATCAGGCACCGGTTTGCGGTGAAGTGGATCGCGGACTTCCCCTGGCCCCGAGGCTGGCTCTACTCGCTCCGTGCGGTTCGAGCCGCGCGGCGGTGGAGAGCCGATCTTTACTATGTATGGCCATATCAGGCGGCGGCGCTGGCTTCAAGAATGGGATTGCCCACGCTATTGGAGCTGCACGACCGGCCGCATGGCCGCATGGGCCCCGTTCTCTTTCGCCGATTTCTAAGCGGTGGCGGGGCTCGGCGAGTCGTGATGACTACGGTAGCGCTCTTGAACTGGGTGAGGGAGTCTTATGCCGAGCTACTAGATCCCCCTTCAACGGTCGTAGCGCCCAATGGAGTGGATCTCGAGCGTTACCACAACCTCCCCACTGCGGAGGAGGCCAGGATATTGCTGGATCTGCCCGATCGGCCAACCGCAGGGTATACCGGTCATCTGTATCGGGGCCGCGGATTGGACCTGATGGTGGAGCTGGCGAAGCTCCATCCTGATGTGAACTTCCTTTGGGTCGGAGGGGAACGGGCCGCGGTCGAGCGCTGGCGAGCTCGAATTGAGGAATTGGGAATCGAAAACGTTAGCCTGCTGGGGTTCCTGTCGAACGAGGAAATGCCCATGGTTCAGGCAAGCTGTGATGTGCTGTTGATGCCGTATGAGCGGCATATCGAGGTGAGCAGCGGAGGCGACACGGCCGCGTTCGCCAGTCCCATGAAGGTTTTCGAGTACCTGGCGGCGGGCCGCGCCATTCTGGCCAGCGA
>BTQZ01000046.1:0-20420 GCA_036986135.1 Anaerolineae bacterium
AGCCAGCAGGCCACCATGGAAGCCGTTCGCTCGGCACTGCTAACCCAGACCGCTGAAGCGGGCGGCGGGGGCGAAGCTGTCCCCACCCAGGCCCCACCTGATGCGACGGCTTTGCCCGAAGGCGAAGCAGGAGCCGAACCGACCGTGGTCGGGATCGTGTACGTCGAGTACACGGTGCAAGAGGGCGATTTTATCGCCACGATCGCGGCGGCCTTTGGGGTCGATCCCCAAGCCATCATCGATCTAAATGGATTGGGCTCCCCCAGCGAAGTTACGGTGGGCATGGTGCTTAAGATCCCGCCGAGCATAAGCCAGGACGCTACGCCGGAGCCCACGTCAGCGGCAGGCGGTGGCGGAACCATACACGTCGTCAAGCCTGGGGAGTGGATTTGGCAGATCGCCCGCAACTACGGGGTTGACCCGAATGCGATCATCGCGGCTAACGATCTGGTGAATCCGAGTCTGGTCTACCCGGGTCAGGAATTGATCATTCCATAGTTCGGCGGCCTACAGTCGAAACCGTGGGGCGGCCTCCATGGCCGCCCCTTTGCTTTGGAGTTGGACATGGCAATCGAACTCGTTTCATCGGAAGTTGCCTTTGAGGGGAAAGTGTTCGACGTGCGAGTCGATCAGGTGCGCTTTGCCGACGGTCATGAGGCCCAGATCGATCTCGTGATCCATTCCGGCGCCGTTACTCTCATACCTGTAGGCGAGGATGGAGCGATCTGGTTCGTGCGGCAGTATAGACATGCCACGGGCGGCTATCTGCTCGAGCTTCCTGCGGGCACTTTAGAGCAAGGGGAGGACCCGGCCAGCACCGCCGCCCGGGAATCTCGTGAGGAAATTGGTATGTCGCCGGGTCGCATGGAAGCTCTCGGCGGCTTCTATTTGGCGCCGGGATACTCGAACGAGTACATGTACGTCTTTGTGGCGATGGACTTGGAACCCGATGCGCTTGCACGTGACCCTGGCGAGATCATCGAGGTCGAGAAACTGACTGCACAGGAGGTCGTGGCCCAGATCCGCGGCGGCGGATTCCAGGATGCGAAAACCCTCGCCGCCCTGCAGTTGGCCGAGACAGCGCTCGGAATCCTATCCCAATCCTGAGCCCCTCCGCGCATGGTATACTTTTGCGCCGCGCTGCCCAGGCCCCTTAGGGCGCTGAAAACACACCGATGTCTGAATTGATAAAGGCTCTCGAAGCACCCATAAACGAAAACATCCCCGAGCTGCGGCCCGGCGATGATGTGAGCGTTCACCTACGTATTCGTGAAGGCACGCGGGAACGCGTCCAAGAGTTCCGTGGAACGGTCATTCGCCTGCGAAAAGGCGGCAACGACGCCAACTTTACGGTGCGCCGCATTGCCTCGCACGGAATCGGCGTGGAGCGCACTTTCTTGCTCCGATCTCCTCGAATTGATAAGGTTGAAATCGTACGTCGCGCCCACGTGCGCCGCGCGCAACTTTACTTCCTGCGGGATCGCAGAGGGAAGCGAGCCCGTCTCCGAGAAAAACGCAGCTAGCCTGCCTGTGCCCTTCTGGGTACTGGTGCCCCTCTGGGTACTTGTGCCCCTCTGGGTACTTGTGCCCCTCTGGGTACTTATGCCCAGAAGGGTACCCGAAACTTCTAGAAGTCCTCGAATATGACCCGGCCCTCCATCGGCGTATTTGATTCCGGCGTCGGCGGCCTCTCAGTTCTGCGCGAGATCCGGCGCCGGCTCCCGAACGAGCCGCTCGTCTACTTCGCAGATCAGCGGCACGTGCCTTATGGCTCTCGTTCGCTCGACGCCGTTCGGGCCCTCTCCGAAGGAATTACGCGCCTTCTGCTCGAGCAGGAATGTGAACTCGTCGTTGTGGCCTGCAACACAGCCTCCGCGGCTGCCCTTCGCGCCTTGCGATCCATCTTTCCGGGCACACCGTTTGTAGGGATGGAGCCCGCTGTCAAGCCCGCCGCAGAACGCACGGAAACGCGCAAGGTGGCGGTCCTCGCTACACCGGCCACTTTCCAGGGAGTCCTGTTTTCGTCTGTTGTGGATCGATTCGCGCGCGGAGTAGATATGGTCGAGATCGTTGCTCCTGGACTCGTAGAGCTTATCGAGGCCGGCCACACGGCTTCGGAGGAGGTGGATTCCATTCTTCAGCAGTCCCTGAGCCCTGCTGCGGACCAGGGAATCGATACGCTCGTGCTGGCATGCACGCATTACAGCTTTGTGATCCCCTCCATCCAGCGCATCCTGGGGTCGGCCGTAACCGTCATCGACCCGGCGCCCGCCATAGCCCGGCAAACGGAAAGACTCTGGGAGAATCGCGGTCGCGAGCAGAGCACCCAAAAGGGCGCAGACACCCAACCGGGCGCAGACACTCTAGAGGGCACAGGCACTCGGTTTATCACGAGCGGAGACCCTAGGGCCTTCCGCTCTTCGCTATTCAAGTTGGTTGGGGTTGAGGGAGATGCCGAGCCCGCCTCGTGGGAGACCGGCTCCTTAGTACTCCGCGGGAACTAGGCCTTGACCCCCGCCTTTTCCAAATCCTTTGCCGCGATCCTTGCCACCGAGGCAACGGTCTCCCCTTTCTTGAGGCTGATCACGCGCACGCCCATCGTGGCACGGCCGGCACGCTTGATCTGCTTGACCTTGGTGCGAAGGACGATTCCACCCGTGGAGATGATCGTTAGATCATCCTTCTGATCCACCATTCGGGCCGCGGCAATCGGCCCGGTTTCCTTGAACTTGGCTCGGCTCAACGTAACCACTCCCATCGTGCCGCGCCCCTTCCTAGGGTATTCCTTCATAGGCGTCCGTTTCCCATAGCCATTTTTCATGACCACCAGTAGATCCGCTTTGGGATCCACCACGTCCATTCCGGTCACAAGGTCCTTTTTCCGCAGAGAAATCGCTTTGACTCCCGCAGCGGGACGCCCCATCGCACGAACGAGTTGCTCGGAGTACCGCAGGGCCTGTCCGGACTCGGTAACCAGGATGATGTCATCTTTTCCGCTCGTCAATCGCACCCAACCCAGCACGTCGTCCTTGGCCAGACCCATTGCGATCAGACCCGAAGGTCGCACTGCCGCAAATTGAGATAGCTTCACGCGCTTGATCTTTCCATTGCGTGTGGCCATAGTGCAGTAGCTGGCGGCTTCGAAATCGGGAACTGCCACGGCGGCGGTAATGACCTCTCCCTGTTCCAGATTCAGGATATTGACCATCGGAATGCCGCGTGCAGTGCGACCCGCATCCGGAATCTGGTAGGCCTTCTCCGAGTACACCTTTCCGCGATCAGAGAAGAACAGTACCGTGTCCAGCGTGCCGGCCGGAAGAAGCATGTCAACTTCATCCTCACCCTTGGTGCGGTGGCCCTTCACACCGCGGCCTCCCCGTCCCTGCCGACGATACGTCTTTGCGGGCACACGCTTGACGTAGCCACGCTGCGTGATGCTGATAAGCACCGCCTCGTCGGGAACCAGATCCGCTTCGCTGAACTCTTCGCTCGCATCCGGTGCGATTCGCGTGCGGCGAAGGTCCCCATACTTCTTAGTCACCTCAATCAGATCCTGCTTGATGAGGGCCAAGACCTTCGTGCGATCCCCCAGGAGGTCCTCCAGGTACCCCATGCGTTCCTTGACCTCTTTGGCCTCCTGCTGGATTTTCTTCCGCTCGAGCGCCGCCAGCCGACGGAGCTGCATGTCCAGGATGGCTTGCGCCTGGATTTCGGAAAGCTTGAAGCGCTTCATCAGGTTCTTCTTGGCGGTATCCGCGTTGGCCGACTTGCGGATGCTTTCGATCACATCGTCGAGATTGGCCAGCGCGATGAGCAGACCGTCAAGCACATGCGCTCGAGCTTTGGCCTTCCTAAGTTCGTACTCGCTCCTCCGAGTGATGACCACCCGCCGGTGCTCGATGTAGGTCTGCAGCGCGCGCTTCAGGGAGAGCAGTCGGGGCTCGCCGCCGACCAGTGCGAGCAACTGAACCCCAAACGTGGTCTGCAGCTGTGTGAATTTGAAGAGTTGATTGAGTACCGCCTTGGGCTGCGCCCCGCGCTTTAGCTCAAGCACGACGCTCAGGCCCCTGCGGTCGGATTCGTCGCGCAGGTCCGATATGCCGCCCAGCTTGCCGCTCCGTACCAGCTCTGCGATGCGCTCAATCAGCGTGGTTTTGTTGACTTGAAAGGGGATCTCCGTGATGACGATGCGATGCCGATTGCGGGTCGTTTCCTCGATGTTCGCAATCCCCCGCACAACGATGCGGCCCTTGCCCGTGCTATAGGCTTGGATGATTCCTTCGGAGCCAACGATCATGCCGCCGGTAGGAAAATCAGGACCCTGAACGAACTTCATCAGGTCCTCCACTGACACTTCATCCATCTTTTTGTAGTTGTCGACCAAGTGGATGATGGCCTGCGTCAATTCTCCCAAATTGTGAGGCGGAATATTGGTCGCCATCCCCACTGCGATGCCGGAGGCGCCGTTTAGCAGCAAGTTGGGCAGCCGAGCGGGCAACACCCTGGGCTCTTTGAGCGACCCATCGAAGTTGTCCGCAAAATCGACCGTGTCCTGTTCGACGTCGACCAGCAGCTCCTCTGCCATCGCGCCCAGTCGCGCCTCCGTATAGCGCATGGCAGCGGGAGGGTCACCGTCGATGGATCCGAAGTTGCCCTGGCCGTCCACCAGCATATATCGCAGGGAGAAATCTTGTGCCATGCGGGCCATGGCCTCATAGATCGCGGCATCGCCATGCGGGTGGAATTTCCCCATGACTTCACCCACGATTCTGGCTGATTTGCGATAGGTCGAGTTGGAGCGGATCCCCATTTCGCGCATCGCATACAGGATGCGCCGCTGCACGGGCTTTAGGCCGTCACACGCATCTGGCAGCGCCCGCGATACGATGACGCTCATGGCATAGTCTAGGTACGCCCCCCGCATTTCCTCGTCTATATCGACTTGTCTAACTGTGCCTATTTCCATCGCTTCTCCACGCTTTGTTACGGAGTGGCTCGCCCCCGCCCTTGCGGGTGCTTGCGCCTATATCGCGTTTATGTCAAGCACAAATAGGTCCCGCCATTCGGCAGGCCCTATCCTCCCAATTATAACTTTAGGGCCAAGTGATTGCGAACCCACACTGCAGCAACACAACGGATGATCGAAAACAAAACCGCACCACGTGGGGTGCGGCGCCTCTTTTGTGTGCTCTGCTTACCTAGCTAGCGGCGGCGTGCATCTCGATCTGATCCGCAAGACGATTTACATCCACCGGCTTACGCAGCAGTGCGCTGCCGCCCGCATCTGCCACTCTGCCCTCGAGGTCCTCCTCATCCAGGGCGGTGATGATGAGAACGGGAAGGTCCTTTCCTTTAGGCATCGTGCGCAAGCGGTCCAGCGTTTCGAATCCGTCGATGCCGGGCATGGTGAGGTCGAGCAGCATCACATCGGGCATCTCGCTCTCGACCAGGTTGAGCGCCTCTTCTCCGCTGAGTGCCGTCAAAGCGTCATGGCCCCTGGCGCTCACGACGATGCTCAGCGCCTCCACCATCGCCTGGTTGTCATCCACGATCAGAATACGCGCCAACTACCTGCTCCTTCGTTTCTAACGATCAGTAGCAGCTTATATTATCCCCATACCGGGGGATTTATCCAGCAGTTCTACAGTTCTATCTGGGCGGAAGGGATCATTTCGAGATCGAAGCGCGATTTCCGTTTGGAAGGTGGATCACAAATACACTTCCTTCCCCCAGCTCGCTCTCGGCGGTAAGCCGGCCGCCGTGGGCGTTGACAATCGTATGTGCAATATACAGACCAAGGCCAGTGCTTGGCACCGTCCTCGTCTCCTCATTCCCAACTAGCAGTTCCAGCTGCGATCGCCCCATTCCAGGACCCCGGTCCCGAATTCTCACCTCGACCTCGCGGCCGGAATTGATAGCCGTGATGGAAACGCGCTGGCCTGGCTGCGAATACTTAATGGCGTTCTCGATCACTTCCCCAATTGCCCGGGAGAGGCGCCGACAATCGACTTCGACTTCGTGCCCCGAAGCTGTAGGTTCGAATTCCAGCCCGATCTCCCGCTGGTTCGCCAGGTCGAACAACGGCGCCAGCGAAAGCTCGATGAGCTGGTCAAGCTCAATGGCTTCTACTTTAAGACCCTCTCCGGGATCTTCCATCTGGGCGGTATCGAGTAGGTCCTCGACAATCTCGGCGATCATCTGGGCGCCCTCGGCGGCGTTGGCCAGGTATTCTGATTGGCGTTCCGGATCAATCGCCTTCCCAGAGCGAAGCAGTTCAAGGAAGCCACTCAGAGTGTGCAGAGGTGTACGTAGACTATGAGAAGCACTCAAGATGAATTCCTGTTTCATTCGAACCAGCTCACGTCCTGCCTGTTCGATCCGTTCGCGCTCCGTGATATCCGTTACGACGACCAGTGCCCCGTCGTTCGAATCAGTGTCTGCAATAAGAGAGGCCATCGAGAACAGCACCTTGAGCGGTTCTCCACCCTTCTTGTGCAGATCCAATTCATACTGGGAGCTCCCGGTCGAGGATTCACCGATGGCTTCAACCAATGCTCCAGGGTCCATTACGTCCTTTAGGGAGCGGCCAAGAATCTCCTCAGCCTCATAGCCAATCATCTCAGCGAATGCCGGGTTTACATAAGCGAGGTTGTAGTTCGGATCAATCAGCATGAAGCCGACCATAGCATTTTCCGCCACGGCTCGGTAGCGGTTCTCGCTGCGACGGAGTTCGCCCTCCACTCGCCTCCGTTCCGTGATCTCGCCCTGCGCCTTGGCGTAGAGCCTCGCATTCTCGATCGCGATCGCAGCCTGATCTGCAAATGCCTGCAAACGCTCAGCATGATGCTGTTGATAGAAACCGGGGTGCTCTGAGCACAGATTTAGGAATCCAATTGCGGATCCCTTGCGCTTGAGGGGGGCTCCGGCGTAGGATCGAATCCAGCTTATCTCGGGAACCTCGACCCATCCCGGGTATCCACGCGTATCCGAGATTGAAACAGGGCGCCCGGTACGCGCCATGCGACGGAAGTTCTGGATGTCCTCCCACGGAAACCGCTGGTCGAACAACCACGCCTTGAGCCCACGCTCTTCATAACCACGCTCACGCACTGGCTCAAGCTCACGTTTCCCATCTTCTGCATCCAAGAGCAACATGATGTCTGCGGTGTCGTGCGGCACGACACGCCCGACGTTTTCTAGGATGAGGTCCAGCACCTCGTCCGGATTCAGCGTACCGCTCAAGGCAGCGGCCGTGTCACGCAGCGCCTCTTCAGTCTCGGCAAGCTCACGCGTCTTTTCTAATGACTCCTCCATTCGGACGATTGCCACCGACAGCGCATCCTGTGCATCCTTGAGGCCCGTGATGTCGGTGATAACTCCCAGGCTGCCCTGAAAGCCGTCGTCGGCATCAAAGAGTGGGGAAGCCGAAATGAGCACGTTTCGTTTCTCTCCGTCCCTCCGATCAAGAACGAGCTCGTAGTGCCCGCGCTCACCCCGAAGGCGGTTCTCATGCTGTTCCAAGAGCAGAGCATACTGATCGTCGTCCATCAGCTCAGCCAGCAATCTGCCCTGCAGGTCTTCGACGAAATATCCCAACAGCTCAGCAAATGCGGGATTGGCATAGACAAGCCGCATATCCGGATCGGCGATGGCGATGCCCGTATTCGCGGATTCGGCTACCGCGCGATAGCGCTCTTCGCTCTGTCGAAGGGCTTCCTGGGCCTGCTTCCGATCGGAGATCTCCTTCTGAGCCTGCTCAAAAAGCCTGCCGCGCTCGATGGCTATCGCGGCTTGCTGCGTGATAGTCTGGCAGAGTTCGATTTCATCTGCGGAGTAATCTCGCTTCCGTCGAGTCTCCCAAAGTTCCGCGTAGGCCGTGACTTGGCCAGCCACTTCGATCGGGACTATCAAAGTGGTTTGCGCCCCATATTTTGTCATGTGAGCTCGCTCGGCGTCGCCTAAGTGCTCGTCATCGAAATGCATCACAAGCGATTTGTGGGCCTCGATGGGAGCGGTTGTTCCCGAGAAGGTTTCCCGCAGTTCATAAATCGTTCCTAGATCTGAGATCCGTTCTGCGTCGCTGGCATCTGCCGCGTAGTATTCAGCCAGCACCTTAGAAGTCTGGGCCTGCGAGTCATAGCTGCAGATGTAGGCAGAGGTCGCCTCGACTCCTTTGCAGAGCTGCTGCGCTAGATGGTTCAATACCGCCTCCACATCCAGTGTCGAGGCGAAGATTCCAGCCGCCTCCTTTAGCGCCATCTCACGCTTCAACCGTACCTGTGTTTCCTCAATCAGCTGGGCGTTCTCTACCGCCACCGCCAGTTGGCTACCCAACACGCCGGCGGTTTCCAGATCCCGCTCTGTGAAGCGATTGGGATCCAATTGCTCCAGGATCATCAACGCCCCGATCCTTCGCGCGCCTACGGAGAGCGGGACACCCAGGACGGCCCTAATGTCAAACTCTCGAGCAAGCGTCTGATTGACCTGCTCTGAGCCCTGGGCCTGGTTTACGTAGAGCGGTCGCCCTTCCCGGATCACTCGTGCGGCGAGGGTATAGGCGTCTGAAAGCGGGATCCGCCGACCGATGACACGGTCTCGACCAACACCGTGGCCGGCAAATCCTACTAATTCCTGGCCTTCGATGATCCATACAAAAGCTCCCTCGGCGCCAAAGAGCGTCATGCTCTGCATGCAGATTAAATCCATTAGGTTGTGGAGATCGAGATCCGCGCTCAGGGATAGCCCTACCCGGGCCAGCGTTTGCGCGAGCAAGCGTTGTTCTCGTTCCGAGCGAAGAAGCTCCTCTCGTTCCCGTTCCGCTCTCTTTCGCTCTGTGATATCGGTGGCGATCAGCAAGACCGCTAGATCACCCTGATAGTTGATCAGCCGTGTGTTCTGCACCAGGTCGTGCCTTTCGCCGCTCCTGGCCAGGATTTGATACTCGCAGGCCTCCACCTCGTCCCCGCCAAGCTGCTTGGCAAAGCTGTCTCTGAGAACCCCGGCCCATTCGTCTGGGACAATTTGGAAGAAGTCGAAGTCTGGACCCAAAATCTCGTTCAAACTTTGCCCCAGCGAGTGTTCGAGCGCAGGGTTGGCGTAGACAACCCGCTCGTTCTGGAGGATTAAAATCAGATCTGGAGACTTCTCGGCCACGCCTCTGAAGAGCGCCTCCGACTCGACGAGCGCCTGGCGCGCCTCCTGCCGCTCAGTGGTATCAAGAATCGTCCCAACGATTGCAGGACGTCCGTCTCTCGTTACCGCACGCCCCCAGCATTCGCAATGAATCACTCTCCCGTCTTTCCGAACCGCACGGAACGAGTACTGAAGTGATTCCGCCTCCCCCTCTATTCTGCGCCGGATGAACTCGGTGACCTTATCTTTGTCATCCGGATGAGCCATGTCGCCGGGGATCTCTGCGCCGATGAGTTCATCAATCTCATAGCCAAAGATTCGAGCCACCGCGGGGTTCGCATACTGCAGTTTCCCATCCTGGATGATGTAGATCCCAGCCAGCGTGCTCTCGGTCGCCATACGCACGCCGTCCAGCGTCTGCCGAATCTCTTGTTCGATTCGCTTTTGCTGTTCTTCCGAGGCCTTATATCGCTCGACCCTGCTCTGGAGGTCAGCAATTTGATTGAGGAGTTGCCCTTCTCGGGCATTGCCGTTCTTGCTCACCGGTCCCCTTCGGTAGCGTCGGACCCCGTCCCGCGGCCCCGAACCATCGAGGCTCCGCGCCAAGAGTCCCCTTCGATTAGTCATTGGACAATAGCTGATCCGTACAGGGTATGGCCCTTTCGTAACCTATCCGTTGACACCCACCTCCGACAGGAGTAGAACCTCAACTACCTCAGGTACCGGAGGCCCCATGCTTCGCTTTCTTTCCAGACTCCTTATCGCGTTGGTGGTGATCGCCGCGGTAGTCGCATTAGCGGTTGCGGCTTTTAGATTCTTGGTCGCCCCACGTGCATTCCCACAAGTGGACGGGACCCTGACCCTAGCCGGCCTCGATGCCTCCGTCGACATCTATCGCGATTCCTTTGGGATCCCGCATATCTACGCCTCGACCGAGCACGATCTCTTGATGGCGAATGGCTTTGTCCAGGCCCAGGATCGATTCTGGCAGATGGAATTTCAGCGCCGCGTTCCCACCGGTCGGCTGTCCGAGATCCTTGGCGAAGGTACGCTGGACACAGACCGCTACTTCCGTACGATCGGCCTACACCGAGCGGCTTCGGTCGAAGCGGATTTGTTGGAGGGAGAAGACCTTGAGGCGCTGAATGCCTATGCCGAAGGCGTGAACGCATATCTTGAAACGCATAGCGGACCAAAGGGCCTCGAATTCACGATCCTTGGGCTACAAGGAACGCGCTTCGAGCCCGAGCAGTGGAGTCCCTTTGATACTCTGGTCTCCGGCAAGCTGCTGGCATGGTTCCTCAGGAGCAACGCCGACCAAGAACTTGCCCGTGCGAATATCGCGGCCCGGCTGGGCACGCCTGCCGTTGAGGTGCTCATGCCCGCCTACGACCCGGAACAGCCGTTCATCGTTTCCAACACGCTGGCGGAATCTACGCTGGAATCGGTGCCTGACATCGCATTTAGCCGCTACCCTTGGGCCTCGGGTCAGGGTTTGGGCAGCAACAGTGCCGTGGTCTCCGGCGAGAGAACCACCACCGGCGCCCCGCTGCTCGCTAACGACCCCCACCTGGACATCCAGATGCCTTCCATCTGGTATGAAGTGGGTCTGCATTGCAGACCAGTAGGTCCAGAATGTGTCCTGAACGTCGTCGGCGCCTCCTTCCCCGGCGTTCCGGGAGTGCTTATCGGGCACAACGAGCGCATCGCCTGGGGCTTTACCTACCTTGTTGGCGACCACGAAGATTACTTCATCGAGCGTCTCAATCCGGAAAACCCGAACCAGTATGAATTCCGTGGTGAGTGGCTCGACCTGGAGATTGTGCGCGAGGAAATCGAGGTAGAGGGTCAGGATGAGCCGGTCATCGTCGACGTCCGCAAAACGCGCCACGGACCGATCATCAATGATGTAGCCGGTGGTCTGGAGCAGGATTGGAGCTACGGCTGGGAGCCGTTAGCGTACTCGTGGACGGCATTGGAGCCGGGGACCATCCACAAGACCTTCCTGCGCCTCAACCGGGCGCAAAACTGGGATGAGTTCCGAGATGCCCTGCAATACCTGGATGTTGCGGGCCAAAATGCGGTGTACGCCGATGTCGACGGCAACATCGGATACCAGGCCACGGGTCGCTATCCGATTCGCGCGCGCGGCAATGGCACCATGCCGGTTCCCGGATGGACGGGCGAATTCGAATGGACCGACTTTATCCCCTACCAGGAACTCCCATCGGCGTTTAACCCGCCCGAAGGCTACATCGCAACCGCCAATAATGCGGTGGTTGGTCCAGACTATCCCTACTTTCTCAGCGTGGATTGGGACCGTGGGTATCGTGCGCGTCGCCTGGTAGAGCTGCTGGAGGCAGACGATTCAGTGTCGGTCCAGGACATGCAAACCATTCAGCGGGACAGCAACTCACTCTACGCGCAAGACATCCTGCCTCACTTTCTCTCGTTGCAGCTATCGGACAGCGTCCAGCGTCAGGCGTTGGATATCTTGCGCGTTTGGGACGGTCGTGAGGATCGGGATAGCGCAGGCGCGGCGATATTCGAGACATTGCGGCTTCGTCTCATTGAGAATATGTTCGCGGATGAACTAGGAGACCAACTGATGGGTCGCGCATCTGGACAGTCGATCTTCCAGGCCGCGCGTAACCTGCTTGACGAACCTGATTCAATCTGGTTCGACGATACGAGAACGGTCGAAATCGAGCTGCGGGACGACATTCTCCTGCAGTCATTGGAAGAGACCGTTGACGAACTTTCCGATGCGCTGGGGAACAAGCCCGCCGATTGGCGATGGGGAGACCTCCATCAGGCCTCGTTTGAGAATCAAACCTTGGGGCAGAGCGGAATTCCCCCCATCGAATGGATCTTCAATCGCGGACCCTATGAGGTGGATGGAGGCCTTGAGACCTTGTTTAGATCCCGATATGACATCAACGAGCCGTTCGGCGTGACCGGGCTTTCCTCCTACTTGCAGATCGTGGATCTAGGAGACATGAGCCGCTCACTGTCCATTCACACCACCGGCCAATCCGGGCACCCGTTCAATCCACATTATGACGACATGATCGATCCGTGGCGGAATCATCAGTACCATTCGATGCTATGGACGCGCGGTCAAGTGGAGGCCGGCGCCGAGTCCTACCTGCAGTTGATGCCCTAGCCGATAGATCCCTGGCAGGCGAAAAAAACCCGCGAGCGTCAAGCTCGCGGGTTTTCCAGTTAAGTCCCCATTATCCGTGAGGGCTCAGCACCGCGCGTCGCTACTTTACATCCGAACTAGAAGAGCCAGATCTTCGTTGTGACGAGCGTACAGCTCAGGCCCAAGATGAAAACCGTGGCAAGCAGCATCAGCGAGATGATCAATCGTTGCCCGGCGGTCATCCCGAAGATGCGGAGTTCCGGCCCTGCGGGTTCTGGTTCGTACGCGAATCCGGCGTTAGAAATAGGATCTTCTTCCGGACTGTCCCTTAGGTCATCAAACATGGCATGCGCTCCCTTCGCTTAATCTTAGCCCAGCTGCATCAATTTGGCTTGGGCTGGTCTGTGTCCATCGGTCGGAGTTGAAAGGAACCCGCTTCCAGAACCAGTTCCTCCCCCTCGACCGTTTCCAGCCGCAGGCCGCCGCTTCGGGTGAGTCCGACCGGCCGTCCGGTTAGCTCCTGCTCCCCATTCGTTAGCGATACCCATTCAGACTTGAATGCGAGATGCTCCTCCCACGCCGGGTGGGCCTCTCCTGCTTGAAGCCGTTCATACCAATCATCGACTCCTGCCACGATGGAGAATACCAGGGTTCCTCTATCTACCGTGTCTCCAACTGAGTCCTCGACGCTGGTTGTAGGGTAGGCGAAAGCGACCTCGTCCTCCAGAGGTACCGGCTTCACATTCACTCCAATTCCAAGAACGATGTAGTCCAGTGCCGGCCCGGTCCAGCTGGCCTCCGCCAGGACACCCGCCACTTTCTTGCCCTCTAACAGCACATCGTTAGGCCATTTGAGGCGTGGTTCTAAACGCAGCCCTTCCAAGGCATCGATCGTGGCCAAAGCCCCAACCAGGCCCATCGCACCGAGTGCGGCTCGTTCCAGCTGGCTGGGTCGCATGACCAGGCTCATGGCGATTCCACTGCCGCGAGGCGTGCGCCATTTCCGTCCTAGTCGGCCGCGGCCGGCGGTCTGTTCGTCTGCCAAAACCAGGGCCCCTTCGGGTGCGCCCTCCCTGGCAAGTTCAGCGGCGCGGTCGTTCGTCGATCCGATCGTGGAATGCAGATGCACTTCGACGCCCATCCTTCCCACCGGCAGCCGCTTCTCAAGCTCAGACGCGTCTAACACGGCGCCGATTTTATCCCTAGATGCAGGTGCCGTGCCAGCGAAGTGTTACAATCGCTTCCAGTCTGCTCGCTGGGGCTTTTCAGGAAGCCCCTTTTTCAATGGACCGAATCTGGGCGCCCTGGCGCATGGAATACATCGAAGGCCACTCCGACTCGTCCGAATGTCTGTTTTGCGAACTCCCCAATAGCGACGACAACCTGATTATGCATCGCGGTGTGGAGGCGTATGTGGTGCTTAACCGCTACCCCTACACCAATGGCCATCTCATGGTGGTTCCCTATGCGCATGAGGCTTCTATCGAGAACTTGAAGGATTCGACTCTGTTGGAGATCATGAACCTCTCCTCCCAGGCGGTCGCCGTCCTTAGGGCTACTTATGGGGCAACGGCGTTCAACCTGGGCGTCAACATTGGTAAGGCGGGCGGCGCAGGCGTCGTCAATCATGTGCATATGCACGTATTGCCGCGTTGGGCAGGCGACACCAATTTCATGGCCACCACCGCCGAGACGCGCGTGATTCCGGAGCGTCTCGAAGAGACCTTTTCACGGCTGAAGGGCCATTGGATAGATCCGTCCGGCATAGAGGAGATCGACTAAGTGAGGGTAGCGTGAACGGCAGAGATCAAGCTCATGAACCCCTTATCCTCAGCGCGGTCCGCACCCCGATCGGGCGTTTTCAGGGCGAAGTCAGCAAGCTCAAGGCCACCGAACTCGGCGCGATTGTTGTGCGAGAGGCGGTTCGTCGGGCCGAGCTCGACCAACCCAAGCAGATCGATGAAGTGCTGATGGGAAATGTCATCAGCGCCGGGATCGGCCAAGCCCCCGCCCGGCAAGCCGCGATTGGCGCTGGCCTTCCACCCTCCGTTGGCGCAACCACCGTAAACAAAGTCTGCGGATCGGGCCTCAAGGCGGGGATGTGGGCCGCGCAAGCCATTAAGGCAGGCGACGCGGACCTGTTGGTCGCCGGTGGAATGGAAAATATGTCCCGCGCCCCTTACCTCGTGCGAAGTCGCGGGGGCGGACCGCGCTACGGTCACGAGAGCCTAGAAGATGCTTTGCTGCTGGACGGCCTGTGGGATCCGTTCGAGCATTGGACGATGGGCATGGCCGCGGAATTCATTGCCGACGAATATGAAGTCACGCGTGAAGCCATGGATCGCTGGGCGCTGGAAAGCCATCAAAAAGCAGTTGCCGCTATCGACAACCGGAAGTTTGAGGCTGAAATCGTGCCGCTGGAGATCTCAGACGGGAAGCAAGGGCAGATAATCCTGACAGAAGATGAAGCACCCAGGCGCGATACATCGCTGGAGAAGCTGGCCGCTCTCAAACCTGCCTACCAGGATGACGGACGCGTTACGGCAGGAAATGCATCCGGATTGAACGACGGCGCCTCGGCGTTGGTCTTCGCCAGCCGTGAGCGGGCGGAGGAACTCGGGTTGAAGCCCATGGCGCGCGTCGTCGGATACGCGCAGGCAGCCGTGCCGCCGCGCGAAATGTTCATTGCGCCGGCGTTCGCGATACCGAAGCTGCTGCAGCGCGTAGATTGGACCCTGGGGGACGTCGATCTCATTGAATTAAACGAGGCCTTCGCCGCCCAGGTGCTGGCAGATGGCTATGCAATGAGCGAAGAAGGCTGGGATTGGGAGAAAGTGAATGTAAACGGGGGAGCCATCGCCCTCGGTCACCCGCTTGGAGCCTCGGGGGCGCGGATCCTGACCACGCTGCTGTATGCCCTGCAGGATCGCGGCCTCTCAAAGGGCATTGCATCTCTCTGCCTTGGGGGAGGCGAAGCGGTGGCGATGGCGGTCGAATTAGCATAGTCCGCCCATTATCCCTGCCACCACCACACGCAATATGATTCGAAAACTGGGGAGGATATCGACATGACTGTTGAGCGAATCGTCGTGATCGGCGCGGGAACCATGGGCAACGGGATCGCTCAGACTGCCGCCGTTTCAGGCTACCAGGTCACGATGACCGATGTGGACCAGGCAGCCCTGGAGCGCGGCAAGGCGGCGATTGAAAAGTCAGCTGCCAAGCTGGCGAGCAAGGGGATCCTGAACGAGAACCAGCTAATTGCCGCCAAGGAAATCCCTATCGCGGGGGATATCGCGCCCGCGGCTGATGCTGATCTTGTCATTGAGGCCGCCACAGAGAACCCCGAGATCAAGCTTGCGCTTTTTGAGGAGCTCGATCGAGTGGCGCCCAAAGATGCCGTACTAGCGACCAACACCTCCTCGATCTCGATTACGCACATCGCAGGACACACTTCGCGCCCGGATCGGGTTATCGGAATGCACTTCTTTAACCCGGTCCCGCTCATGACCCTTCTCGAAGTTATCCGCGGCCTCGACACCTCGGACAGCACGCGTGACCTGGCCTTTGAGGTCGGGCGCCGGATGGGTAAAGAGCCGGTGGAGGCCAAGGATTCTCCGGGTTTCATTGCCAACCGCATCCTCTGCCCCATGATCAATGAAGCCATCTTCGCCCTGCAGGAAGGCCTGGGAACTGCCGAGGACATCGACACCATCATGGTACTGGGCATGAGCCACCCGATTGGGCCGCTCGCCCTTGCGGATCTTATCGGCCTCGACGTAGTGCTTTATATCGTGGAAGTGCTGCATCGCGACTTCGGAGACGATAAGTACCGCCCGGCGCGGCTTCTCAGGCAAATGGTCGACGCCGGCTACCTGGGCCGCAAGAGCGGCAAGGGTTTCTACGAGTACAACTAGGACACCTCCCCTCCTTTGCCTAGCTAACCCGCGCGGCGGAACTCCACACCCGCGTGTTTCATACAGTGGATGGCGCCGCAGCCAGGCTCTCAGCAAAATACTCAGGTAGTTTGGGAATTGTCAAGATATGGGCAGGCCGGTGGACATACCGATTCTCAATACTTGCTTGCTGATCAGCAATTCACGTCTGTAGACCACCAAAAGTCTCATTAAACGCAAAGTTCACCATAGCAATTTCCAAGGCTCTCTAAACCCAGATAGGACACTTGGCCAGCATAAGATCCCACCAGGTGTCTGATGCACTACCGTTCCTCATTTGACAGTATTTGGAATTGAGGGGTTGGCGCGGCTCGGATCCGCGTTGACCACAGCCTGATATGCGACCGCGAATCAGCAGTAGTCATGGGCCAGCAATTCAACCGCGGCCGTTATGCGCGTTGCACCATTTCCGCCATAGCTAAGCCGGCGATTGTGAGACGCCTATTAGGGATAGGACTATGAATCCTTTTCGGACGTTGCCCCTACAGACGTATTGGATCGGACTGACTATCGTCCTCAGTCTGACCGCTGCCTGCGGCGGTGCCAGACCCACAGCGATGCCCCGACCGCCCACCGACGTTCCCAATCTATATCCAACACTGAATGGAACGGGAAATGTCACCCGCACCCTGCTGACCTACGACGACCTAATGAACGGTTTCGATGGCCTCTCCCCCATTGACGAAGCCGCCCTGGCCCTCCCCCAGGAGGGCGCGCCTCCCGAATACATCTTCGAAGGACGCCTGGAACTTTACGGTGAAGACGTTGTCGGCGGGATAACCGTGCTCCGGGGAGACCCTAATCAAGAGCCGGAAGTACCCCACTTGCCCGAGTTTGACTTCGAGTTCGTACAAAGCGACGACGGCTACCTCATCCCTGTGCGGCGCGGTTTGATCATCACCGACCACCCTTACTGGAACTACATCCTGGGGCCGGGCCGCGTCTGGCAGGAGATCAACGATCGGGGTTATTCGCGTGCCTCGTTTCCCTTTGCGCTGGTCTGGAAAGGGTCCAACGCAATCCTCAATGGAACAATGACTTTTCTATTCGACGATGAAGGCATCTCTAAGGTCTGGTACCAGATCACGCAGGAGACCACGATCTCCTTCAGCGCGGATATGTGGGGCCTGCTGGACGCGGCCTACCAATCCGGTCCTGTGGCAGGCGCAGGCCAACTCAGGGAGGCCTTCGCCCATGAGTTGGAGGGACGTTTCCCTACTAAACCCATCGAGCAGCTGGCGCAGGATTACCCGGGCGTGGATGGCTCTGCTTTTGGACGCGGCGTCAGTCGGAATAACATGACCTGGTACGGCTTCGTGGTGGACGGGGTCAACTACGTCAGCGGCTGTCAGACCCGCTATGGCGAGTATCCCTACTGCGAATCCATGCGCGCCCCCTCCTACTCAACGGCCAAATCTGCTTTCGTCAGCGTGGCATTGATGCGGCTGGCGCAGATGTATGATCCCGCTGCGCCGGATCTGCTGATCGAAGACTACGTCCCCGAAGCGGCCGACAGTCCCGGCGATTGGAGCACCGTCAGCTTCGACCATGTGCTCGATATGGCAACCGGCAACTACGAGTCGGCGGAATTCATGGTGGACGAGGAACACTGGGATACCGACCCGTTCTGGAACGAAGAATATTTCGCCGAAAGAATCGCGGCCGCCTTCAACTGGCCCCACAGCGCCGAACCTGGAACCCAATGGGTGTACCGGACTTTCGACACCTTCATCGTCACCCGCGGCCTGCAGAATTATCTCCAAAGCCAAGAAGGCCCCGATGCCGACATCTTTGAGTTCGTCGTTGAGGAGGTCTACCTCCCGATAAAAATGGGCCCGGGCGTCTTCACCACCCTGCGCACCAAAGACGATAGCTGGCAGGGGCAGCCCTTGGGCGGCTATGGGATGTGGTGGATCCCCGACGACCTGGCGAAAATCGCCAACTTCCTGAACGCCGACGGCGGATCTATTGACGGCAAACAACTTCTTAATCCGGAAATCTTGGCCAAGGCTCTGCAGCGTGACCCGGAAGACCGTGGCGTGGATCGAAACCGGAATGGGAAATACAACAACGCTTTTTGGGCCGACCGCTATGTGGAATCCAAGGGCTTCGATTGTGAATTCTGGGTTCCCCAAATGCTGGGCTACAGCGGCATCGTCGTTGTGCTGATGCCCAACGGCACCAGCTACTACTACGCAAGCGATGGGCGTGAGTTCACCTGGGAGGCGGCGGTCAGAGAGGCGGATAAGATCATTCCGCACTGCCCATGAGTCGCGGAGTTGAGTTGACAGGCTCGACTCTGTATTCTTCGGCAGCCTTGGGTACGACCCTTTTCAGGATAGCGGACAGAATACCTTGAGCGGAAAAACTGGCTTGCTAGCAACGGCCGGATGGGGAACAGCAGCGAGATGGAATGCCAAGTTGCGATGAAGGCGCAGCGTGGTCGCGCTAATCTGGATTGACCAAAACCAGGGAGGTGGTGATGAATCAAACGATATATTCCGTTGATGAATTGGCTGACATGATTATCGCGATGGAATGCGCAGCACTCGATCGCTGGGGCAAGGGAGATCCCTCTGGGTTCCTTGAAATCTGCGCTCCGGACGTCGTGTATTTTGACCCCGCCCTTGAACGACGGATTGATGGCCGGGACGCATTAGACAAATACTATGAAGTGATAAGGGGTAAAGTATCCTTCGAACGGTACGAGTTGTTGAATCCTCTCGTACAGCAAGTTGGTGATGCCGCCGTTCTCACATTCAATTACGTCTCCTACGGCGGAGCGGAGGATGCGTATCGGTGGAACTGCACTGAAGTCTATCGGCGGTCCAACGAGAGTTGGGAGATCGTCCAGACGCACTGGTCCTATACCTTGTCGGTGAGGGCATAGAGGTGAACGCGTCTAATAGCAGAGCCCATCTCCCACTATCACTATACTCACAACCAAGGCCTTGAAACCCAGACTTGCGCCAAATACGGATCGCGGGTATCCGTAGGGCATGAGATACAGACCACAGCGTCTCTGGGTCCCATTTGCGCTCGCAGGCCTATTTCTCGCGAGCTGCAACTTTCCCACTCCCACCGCTGAGCCCCCAACGGAGGAGCCTGGCGCTGCCCAGGTAGAGCCTACGCTTGGATCCAGTGCGGTACCTGCAAGTCCGGCAGCTACGGCGGAGGCTGCGGTCGCCTCATCGACTCCCGAACCTAAGAACCTGCGCATCGCCTATGCCGATGCTGGCAACCTCTGGGGGCTTGAAATCGGCTCCGCCCCAAGGCAGCTGACGGATGGTGGCGGCATCAGCGAAGTTCGACTCTCAGATGACGGGGAGATGATCGCTTACGCTATCCCCGGTGCCGAAGACACCTTCGAACTGCACAGCATCGGGTTTGATGGTAGCAACCCTCAGCTTCTAATGGATGCGGCTAGCTTCGACGCACTGTACCCGCTCGAAGGCATTGTCCACAACACGCCTTCGAGCCTGGACTTCCTTCCCGGATCCCACACCCTGCTGTTCAATACCCGAGCGGTGATGGTAGGGCCCGCTTCCCCAAAGAACAATGACCTGCTGGCGATCGATGTAGCGACAGGCCAGATCAGCCCCCTGCTCTCGCCAGGGGTAGGCGGCGATTTCACCGCCTCGCCGACCGGCGACCGAATCGCCATCGTCCGCCCGGGCAGCATCGGGTTCGTAAATGGGAACGGGGCGGACCTCCAACCAGAAGTGTTGACATTCTCCCCCGTGATCACCTACAGCGAGTACGGCTTCTATCCTATTCCGGTGTGGTCGGGTTCTTCGGTGCTCTTACCGGTCCCCCAGGAAGACCCCTTTTCCGCTGAAGAACGGGGCACGGTTTGGAGCATTAACGGTGAGCCCCAGGCGCTTGCGCGACCGGACGGCGATCTATTCGGCCCACAGGGTCAGCGGTCGATCGTTTCGCCGGATGGGTCTAAAGTGGCCTACTTTCGAGCTACCGATGCTGCCGGCGAGAGACAGCTCGTGATCCAGTGGTTGGACAGCGGAGAGCAGACCCTGTACGACACCGGTCCCATACAGTGGGGAGGCTGGGCGCCCGATTCAATTCGGATGGTCTATTCCAAGGGAACGGGATTGGATCTCTATTTGGGAGAACTCGGATCACCACCGGTGCCTTTAGGGTCGGGCACCGGGCTGCGCTGGGTCAATGCA
>BTQZ01000047.1:0-19908 GCA_036986135.1 Anaerolineae bacterium
CCTCCAGCCTCGAGCCAGGTCTCCATATTCGGGTAGATATCCTTTGCCCGCACAATCACCAGATGAACCGCAGGAAGCAGAGAGGGAAGCAGCGATCGCCGGCTGGCGGTTGAGAGAACGACGGTTCCCGTATCCGCGAACGCGGCGAGTGAGCCTGTGATCCCTACCTCGGCCTGATCATATTCGGCCAGCAGCTCGCTTCGGCTGCCATCCGCCGGCAACTCAGGCAGTGTGACCTGAAATTCCTCTTCAAGCCGCTGAAGCGCCGTGAAGAGAATCGGTTCGGCCTGGCCCCAGGTCAGCACGCGTGAGGCGCCGAGCACATAGAGCTCGCCAACGATGCGATCGACGGCGTCGCCCTCTGAGCAGCGAAAGACTTCGCCGCCCAGCTCCTTCAGCTCGACCTCGAAATCGTCCACCTTCGACTCATCCAGGTCCTTTACTGATACCGGAATAGTCACGGCGGGCGGCTTGATCTCAGGGCTGCGTGGCTTTGCGTCGAAGCGCATCTTGCGCAATCGTGCACGCAAGGGACGCGTTGAAAATGCAGGAAAATCGCGGAAGTTCGTCCACTCGGCCGCGGGTCCAGGCAAAGACGTGATCCAGTCTCCCTGCGTTGGCAGGAACCGGGTTGCCAGTGCTGCCAACCGCTGCGCCCAGAGAAATCGGGTGGGGGAACGGGCGAGCCAAGCATAGGTCTTGAGGCCGCGTTCTATCGAGCGGCTTGCATGTGGTGCGATTGCGCGAACCCTCAGCAGCATGCTCGGGATATCGATCCCCACAGGGCAAGCTTCTGCACACGCGCCACATAAGGAAGAGGCCTTCGCAAGGTGGCCGAATTCGGCAATCCCAAAGAGCGCCGGGGAGACCACGGAGCCGATGGGCCCCGAATAAACGCTGCCGTAGGAATGGCCTCCGGCCTCGCGAAAGACGGGGCAGGCGTTTAGGCAAGCCCCGCAGCGAATGCAATCCAGGGATTCGGCCAGAGGGGTTCCGAGCAAGGCACCGCGGCCATTATCCACGAGGATCACATGTCGTTCCTCGGCGCCGTCGGGGTCGGTATCGCGGCGTGGGGAATTTATCAGCGAAACGTAGTTGGTGATCTTCTGACCGGTTGCCGATCGGGGCAGGAGGCGGAGCATGACCGCCAGGTCCGCCATGGCTGGCACCAGGCGCTCGAGCCCCATTACCGCGATGTGCACAGGAGGAAGGGAGGTGACCATCCGCCCGTTGCCCTCATTGGTCACCAGGCAGAGCGTCCCGGTTTCTGCCACGCCGAAATTGACCCCTGTGAGCCCAATTGGAGCGGTGAAGAACACTTCACGCAGGCTGTTGCGCGCAATGCGGTTGATTTCGGCGACATCTGGCAGCACAGCTTCGCCCAGCTGCCTGCTGAAAGTTTCGGCAACTTGCTCTTTGGTCAGATGCAGCGCGGGCGTCAGGATATGTGAGGGAGGCTCGCCTCGAAGCTGCACGATGTATTCACCCAGATCGGTCTCCACGGCTCGAATGCCCGCCGACGCCAAGGCCTTATTGAGATCGATCTCTTCGGTGACCATTGACTTTGACTTGGCGATGAGTTCCGCGCCGTGCTGCTTTGCAATCTCGATGACAATTCGGCTGGCCTGTTCCCCGTCTGAGGCGCGGTGCACTTGAAATCCGTTCTCACTCAAACGCTTGGTGAATTCCTCCAGGTGGACTGCAAGATTGGAAATCGTCTCGCGGCGAATGGTCTTTGCCCGCTTACGGAGATCCTCCGCATCTGGCAGCTGGCGAAGTGCGGATTCGCGCCGCTCTCGGCGTGTATCCGCATTTCTGTCGAGCAGCTCCTGCAGCTGTGGGTCTTCGATCGCATTGCGCGCTTTAGTCAGGAAAGGAGAGTTCATTTAGCTCCGATCATCGCAGGCCAGGTTTCCGACCGGTTAGCGCTTGCGAGAGGTGAGAGCAGCGCAGGGAGGATCCCGCGCGTCGAAGGCCGCCTTCGATTTGCATCAGGCAGCTCGTGTCACAACCGACCACGACCTCCGCTCCTGAATCCTCGATCTGCCGGATCACGCGCGTGAGCATCTCCCCTGAAATTGGGGCGTGATCCACCGAAAATAGCCCGCCGAAGCCGCAGCAATCCGGTTCCAGGCGCTGAACTGAACTCCCTGGTATCGCATTCAGCAATTCGATCGGCTGCCGATCTACTCCCAGCCCTCGGAGAAGGTGGCAGGAGGGATGGTAGGCGAAGAACCTCGCATCGGGAGCCGCCAGATCAGCGATCATCATCTGGTCGATCAGGAACTCGCTCAGCTCATAGGTCCGCTCTGCCAATGCGCGCGCCTGCCGCAGCGCCCTGGGATCCTTGGCGAACAGCTCAGGGTAGCGGTGCCGAATCATGTCGGCGCAGGAGCCAGAGGGTACGACGACCGGGGCTTCATCCGAGAAAGCTTCGAGGGTGTGGGCGGCAAGCGCGCGGGCCTCAGCCGGATAACCAGCATTCAGCAGCGGCTGGCCGCAGCAGGTCTGTGCAGCTGGAAAGGTGGGACTCGCGCCGGCCTTCACCAGAACTTCCACGGTCGCTTCGCCGACTTCCGGGAAGAGACTGTCGACAATACAAGTCGCGAGCAGCTGTACCTTCATGTCACCTAACGTGAAAGACCGCCGGATGCTCTCGACGGTCTCTAGTCGGGGCGGGCGGATTCGAACCGCCGACCCCCTGCACCCCATGCAGGTGCGCTAACCGGGCTGCGCCACGCCCCGATGTTCCGGCAAGGATTATAGTCCAGAAGCTCAAGATGCCGAATAACGCCGAGTCGAGCCAAGCGATAAATAAGGTGCCAACGTCTAGCTCTCTCCGGTGCCGAACTTCCCCAGGATGCGAGCCGTGTGCTTGGCGCCCTTGACGAAGTTGTCAATCACGATGTTTTCGTTCGGGGCATGGGCTTGGGTGCCGGGGTATCCGATCCCTGCCGTTGCCACCGGCAAACCGAGGTCGTGGATAAACGCATGGTTGGGGCCTGACCCCCCCGTGATAGGTTCAATGATCTGAGGCCTTCCGTAGACTTCCTCGGCAGACGCGACCACCAGCTGCAAGAAAGGATCGTCAGGGTCGGTCCGACCGGGCGGTCCGCCGCCCAGCCATTCGATTTCAACATTCGCGAATCCGCCCTCGTCGAGATGAGCGCGCAGCTGCTCCAGCACCTCGTCTGGGCGCTGGTCTGGAACGAGGCGGAAATCCACTTTGGCACTGGCACTCGCCGGTAGTACGGTCTTGCTGCCCTCTCCCTGATACCCGGCGGTGAGCCCACAAACCGTGCAGGTGGGCACGAACACCATCTCTTTCCGAAGGTCCAAGCCGCCCTCAATGCCTTTGAGATAGGCTTCGATGCCGTAGTGCTCACGGTAATAATCCGTAGGATCGGGGAGCGCAGAGAGCAGTTCCAGATCCCGCTCCGAGGGCGGGATCACCCGGTCATAGAACCCCGGGAGACGAATGATCTCATCGGTCCCTTTCAGCGACCGCAAAGCCCAAACGAGATGCCAGGCCGCGTTCTGGAAGATGGATCCGGTCTCGCCAGAATGGGAATCACGTGCGGCGGTCTCAACGCTTAGTTCTACATAGCATATGCCGCGCATTCCGGCGTACTGGACCGGAACGCCCTCCACGTTCACCGCGCCAAATTCCCAGAGGCATGCGTCCGCCGCGAGCATATCCTTGTGGTTCCGGATGAAGGCCGGTAGATGCACGCTGCCGATTTCCTCCTCGCCCTCAATGATGAACTTCACATTGCAGGGAAGTTCTCCATCGACTTCAAGAAGTGAATCGATGGCCGCTAGACGGCACTCTATATGCCCTTTGTCGTCACTCACACCGCGGGCAAACATCAGGCCGCTGCGGCGGCTGGGTTCAAACGGCGGCGAATCCCAAAGGTCCAAGGGTTCAGGAGGCTGAACGTCGTAATGATTGTATAGAAGCATTGTGCGGTCGCCGCTGCCCGACCGCTCGGCATACACGACCGGGTGTCCGTCGGTTGCGATGATTCTCGCCTCAAACCCCCTGTCTTCCAGCATGCCAACCACCAGCACTGCGCATTCGCGCATCGCAGTGCCATGAGCGGATACGCTCGGTACCGCACACAGATTCCCGAGCTCCTCTAGCGATGCGTCAAGATTGCAATCAATGGATTCATCGATAGCGTTCCAGGACGTCATTGGCCCTCCTAACTCGCTGATTATAGCCGCGTGAGCGCGGAACAGTTCCTGTGTCATTGCGAGGAGCGAAGCGACGAAGCAATCCCCAACGCCCAGCGGGAGATTGCTTCGCTTCGCTCGCAATGACATTGGGAGAGAGCGCGCGGTATGGAGCAGGCCGGGCGCATACACGCGAAGCCGCTTCGCATTATGTCAGGTTCGAATCTATAATGCGCGCATGAGGGTCTATGACATTTCGGTCGGGGTCTCTCCAGAGATTCTGGTCTGGCCGGGCGATCCGCCCGTGAAATTGGAGCGGATCAAGTCCATAAAGGATGGGGAGCAGGCCAATATCTCCTGGCTCCAGGCCGGTGTCCATGTCGGCACGCATGTCGACGCCCCCCTTCATTTCGTGGAAGGCGGCCGCAGCGTGGATGCCATCCCATTGAAGTCGCTCATGGGAAGAGCGTATGTAGTCGATCTGAGAAAGGCCGATGTGCTGGATGCCGAAACGCTGAATTCGGCCCGGATTCCGCCTCGCACCCGACGTCTTCTATTTAAGACCAGAAACTCAGAACTCTGGGCAAAGGGGGAGCGCAGATTTCAGCGGGACTTCGTCGCAGTGGATGCCAGCGGTGCGGAGTGGCTGGTCAAAAAGGGCGTCCGGCTTGTCGGTGTAGATTACCTTTCCGTAGCGCCCTTCAAAGACGGAGTTGCGACGCATCGCATACTCTTAGAAGCCGCAGTGGTAGTCGTGGAAGGTCTGAACCTTGCCCGAGTATCGAAGGGCAGGTATACGCTCTATTGCCTACCGGTGAAGCTGATGGGGAGCGATGGCGCGCCCGCGCGCGCGGTCCTGGTAGGAGTCTAGGCTTCGATTCGAACGAGGCGGGACATGGATTTTTCTAATGTAGTGGGTTTACTCGCAGCGCTGCTCATCGGGATCGTGATTCTGCTGGTCATATGGGCCGTAGTAGTTCGTCGGAGAAGCGCAGAAATCGAAGCAGGTGAGGTTCCGCCGGAGTCGCTGGGTGCGGTGTCGGCGGCCAAGTATGAGGCGGACGAGTTGCCGGCCGCCCTCGTGAGTGAACAAATCGAAGAGATGGTGAAGCAGCGCCTGGCGTCCTATCCAGATCTTGCCGATGTAAAGCTCGACTTTGCGACCGGGTCCGACGAATCCCTGGTGATCTGGGTCGACGACCAGAACTATACCGACATCGATCAGATTCCGGATGACCGGATACGAGCTGCAATTTCTGAGGCCGTGGAAACCTTCAACCGGTAATCCACGTGCTTTCCCTGCGCGGCATTCTTCCACCGATCCCGACCCCCTTTAGGCAGGACGAGTCGCTCGATCTCGACAATCTGAAGGCAAATTTGGCGCGCTGGAACGACGAACCGCTTGCAGGGTATGTCGTGGCCGGGTCGAACGGAGAGGCAGTGGCGCTGAATTTCGAGGAACGTTTCCAGCTGGTGGCCGCAGCGCGCGCGGCTATCCCTGAGGATCGACTCTTGATCGCGGGCGCCGGCGCCGAATCCACGCGACAGACAATCAAGCTTGCAGAGGGCATGAGGCGTGAAGGGGCGGATGCAGTGATCGTCGTGACCCCGAGCTACTATGGCCCACGGCTCGATGACACGGCTCTGCTCGATCACTACCTCAAAGTCGCCGATGCATCGGAGCTACCGGTTGTCCTGTACAACGTGCCTGTGTACACGGGCCTGGACCTGCCCGCGTCGGTCGTAAGTGAATTGGCAATCCACGAGAACATAATTGGGATCAAAGAAAGCGGCGGGAGTATTGCCAAGATTGATTCAATGGTGAACGGGACGCCGGCTGATTTTCAGGTGGTCGCAGGCTCGGCGAGCTTTTTCCTGGCGGCACTTGTAGTGGGGGCGGTCGGAGTGGTGCCGGCATTGGGTTGTCTGGCCGCCGAGCGAATCAGCGCGCTCCTATTGGCCTACGAATCTGGGGATTTGAAATCGGCGCGCGAAATTCAGGCGAGCTTAATTGGCCCGAATGAGGCCGTCACCTCCAAATTTGGCATTGCGGGGCTAAAGGCGGCCCTCGACCTTATCGGATTCTACGGGGGCCCGGTACGGGGCCCGCTGCAGGCCATCACCCAGGAGGAGCATACTATGCTTGAGAACGTCCTGGCCGAGGCCGACCTGATATGAGCACGCCATCCGGGTCGAGGAAGAGCTAGCTAGAGTTGGCCGCTGCGACCCCAATTCGCCAGCAGCGCTTGATACTCTGGATCATCGTAGCGATCCAGGTCAAACCAACGCGCAAATTCTGGCGGCTGCTCCCCGGCAATTTGGCTGACGAGTAGCTCGCCCGCCGCGGGCGAGGCCATGAGGCCATAGCCGGACAGCGCGCCGATAACCCAGGCGCCTTCGACTCCCATCGGGCCGATCAGCGGCCGATTCTCTTCCGTCTTCAGGTAGTATCCGCCGTCGACGATCGGCCGGGGGGGTGAGTCGAAATAGGCTCCCATGGCGGGCAAGAAAGTCGCCAAGCCTCGCATTGCGATCTCCGGGTAATTGGGGTCGAACTTGAGTGGAAATGTCGGGGCGACCCGCTGCGTCTCGTAGGTCCAGATCAGCAGGATGATCGGACTGTCGGTGGGACCCTCCGGACGCCCGTGGGCACCCTGTGGAAATTCCTCCAGCAGGAATTTCGATTCCGCATCCTCAAGTAACGCCTCCCGCTCCTCTTGCCGCCAAGGGAGATACTGCGGGTCGGTCCAGATCAACATGGGCGCATCGCGGGGGAAGGCGCCCAATCGATCTTGGATGGCTACCTTGGCGTGGAGCTCGGCGAAGACTGGCAGGTCGGCACCTACAAAGGCGCCAACCTCCTTGAGAAACGGACCAGCGGCATTCACGAAATTCCGGGTCGCGACCCTCAGCGAACCATCCGGCGTATCCACGCGAACCGCAAGCACTCGTCCGTTTTCAATATCTACCCCGGTTACGCGGCCTTCAAGGAACTGAGCTCCATTAAAGCGAGCTTGCTCCAGCAGGAGGCGACCTAATTGCTGACCATCGAACCAGCCGGCTCGACGCGCGTGGAGCACGCCAAGCGTCTCCTCCGTCAAATATGGAAAGTGTTTGCCGATGAGCGCTCGATCGGTAATGAGATCGGATCCGGTCGGCTGATCCTTGTAGCCCGAGGCCGGGGAAGGCCGGTAGGATGCTGCGACACCTGACCCATCGTGTATTCGAAGTGGGCCCGCGCCAAGCGAGGCGGCTTCTTCGCCCTGTGCTCTGAAATCCTCGATTCGATCCGCTTGGGCCGTGGCGAATAGATAGCCCCGCCGGTTGAGATTGAATGGATTTCCGTGGGTATCCGAAAGCTCTTCTAGCATGTCGATGCTGCGGTTCATCAGAGATACCATCGCGTCGCCCGGTCCGGGCCACCAATTGCGATAGCACTCCGTGGATTTGTCACTCGTGAGCGAAAGCGGAGGACGTTCATCTACGATGAGTACTTCATCGATGCCTTTTCCGACCGTCAGATGGTATGCAGTCGAAATCCCGGCAATTCCTGCGCCGCAGATGACGACTTCCGCAGATCGTGAGTTCATGTGTCGGCCTCAGATGGCGTAGGGAGGCTCGGCCGCACCGCGCTACTCACCTGTTTCAACTTCACGCCCCTCCGCCAGGAGATCCGATAGCCGCTGCGACACGTTCATGTGTGGCTGAAGTCCGTCGCTTCTAAGCCGCGCGGCGATCGTTCCAAGGGCTTCGCCCGTGATTGGGTGACAGAAATCGGGAGCCAGCTCGGCCAGGGGCACCGCTAGATGCCCGCGGGTGAGGATGTCCGGGTCTGGCAACGGGAATTCCGGGTCCACTCGGTCGCCGAGAAGAACGAGATCCAGATCGATGGTTCGCGAGGCGTACTTGTCTTCGGTTCGCACTCGGCCCAGCGAAGTTTCAATTTCCCTCAGCAGGGCGCGAATGTTGGCCGGCTCTCCGGTCACGCCCATCAATACCGCGGCATTAAGGAAATCCGGCTGCCTTTTGCCGCCTACGGGTTTGCTCTGATAGGCGCGAGAAACGGCTTGCATCCGGCCCACGGACTGGAGCTGCGTAATCGCCGCTGGCAGGTGATGTTCGGGCTGGATATTGGAACCCAAGGCGATAAAGGCCAGCTCAGTCGGCCGCCCGCTCAATTTCGACTCCAACGGAGCGCGCGAAACGAAGTGCGCCGGGTTTTTCGACCCGAACACGGGCGCGTTCGACGCCTTCCTGAGATAGACAAATCCCGGCGATGTCTGCGGCCAATGCCTCGAGCGTGAATCGCTGGCTGGATTCCACATGGCTGATGATCTGCTTGGTAATCGTTCGATAATTAGCGGTATGCTCAATCGAGTCCGTTCTTCCCGCCTCGGAGAGATCCGTAGTTAGCGTTATGTTTATCAAGATGTCCTGCTCCACTTCGCGCTCCCAATCGTTGATGCCGATGACACCGCGCAGCAGCAGGTCTTTGATCTCGATACGATCTTCGGGCATGGATTTAGCCTCGATTCATCCAAATAGTCAGCAAATTGCGAGCAGGCCGTTCGATCAAGTTAGATGCCTGCCCCCGTCGACATGCAGAATCTCTCCCGTCACAAACTCGGGTCCGGCCAGAAGAAACAAGAGCGCCTCGACCGCCTCCTCCACCGTGCCCCACCGTCCTGAAGGCACGCCCTCCAGCGGATCATCTGTGCCTCCGTCGGAGGGTGGCAAGATTGCCCCAAGTGCTAGACCGTTGACCCTGATATGCGGCGCAAGCGATACGGCCAGGCCACGTGTAAGCGCCGCCAGGGCGGCCTTGCTGATCGTGTAGGGGAAGTGGTCCGCGGCGGGTCGCATGGCGCGCCAGTCCAGTAGATTCACGATCGAACCTGGCATACCCTGCCGCGCGCTTGCGAATCGCTGCGCTATCAGGAAGGGCGCAGTGAGGTTCACGTCCAGATGCGATTGCCAGTCCTCAATGCTGGCGTCCAGCGCCCCAACCGGCTTAAAGATTGCGGCGTTGTTGACGAGCAAATCGATCTCGCCTATCGCTTCCTCGGCACGGCTCACCAGCTCCACAGCTTCCTTTGGATCTGCCAGATCGGCCTGAATGGCCGCCGCCTGAACGCCGTGCACCAGCAATCCGCGCACGACTTGCTCTGCCTCCTCCGCAGAACGACCGTAATGCACAATCACGTTGGCGCCGTTACCTGCCAGAGCGACGGCAAACGCCCGGCCTAATCGCCGGCCGGCACCGGTTACGATGGCAGAATGACCCGCAACGTCGAATTTCGCTGACACGTCGCTATTTTACTTCGAGCTGGGCTTCGGCTCGACATAAATCAGCGATAGCCCATGCATGACGCGTCAATGGGTTCGGTGGATTATGGTAAGCTCCGCCATCATGACGTCGTCTAATTGTCCTGGAGGATAGTATGAGCGACACTCACGATCACTTACATACAGTGGAACACAGAATGGAGATCGAGGCCGCTGCCGAGTTGTTTGGCGGCGTTGGGGTCGCGCGTCCCGAGATCGAGGACGCGATCCGTGAACTGCTTAGCGCCGTGGGTGAAGATCCGGAACGGGATGGTCTGGAGCGTACGCCCGAGCGCGTGGCGCGCATGTATGACGAATTGCTCGCCGGCTACCGCGTTGATCCCGATAAGATGATCAACGACGCCATTTTCGACGTCGATTATGACGAGATGGTGCTTGTGAGGGACATCGAGTTCTACAGCATGTGCGAGCATCATATGCTTCCCTTTATCGGCAAGGCCCATGTGGCCTATTTGCCCAAGGGCAGAGTCATCGGGCTCTCAAAGATCCCGCGCGTCGTGGATCTATTCGCTCGGCGACTGCAGGTGCAGGAGCGCATGACGCGTCAGATCTCAGATTTCCTGGAGACGGCCCTGCATCCGTATGGAGTAGGGGTCGTCATCGATGGCCTGCATTTGTGCTCGATGATGCGCGGTGTGAAGAAGGCAAATGCGCGCATGGTAACCAGTGCACTCTGCGGCACATTTTCTAAGAATGAAGTGACACGCCAGGAATTTCTGGATCACATATCGCGAGGCAGCTTGGGCATCGACTTCTAGGCCTATAAGGATGAAGCGAACCACTCCAGCGTGGTACCCCGCGGGGCGGGCGAAGAGCTCGCCTCGCCTGCGTTTAGGCCACATTGCTTGAGCTGTACACAGTGACTCCGCAGGGGCGAGACCTGACCCCTGTGGTAGCATCAAAGCCGGTGGTTTCCAGAGCACGAATCGAGGCCGAACTGGCCTATGCACGAGCGACAAGGAAGCATGGCAAGGAGGGTCGCGCGCGAGTATGCGCTCGACGGGCGGCC
Source organism: Anaerolineae bacterium (assembly GCA_036986135.1). Lineage (GTDB taxonomy): Bacteria > Chloroflexota > Anaerolineae > Anaerolineales > E44-bin32 > JADFRG01. The sequence continues at coordinate 10,532 of BTQZ01000047.1, forward strand.
GGTTGGGCCATCGCAGCTCACTTTCCCAATAGCCGCCAGCTGGGCGCCTATTCACTGCTGCATTGGTTGGAGAGCAATACCGAGGTCTCCCAAGATCTAAGATCCGCGGCGGGTCGACTCACGGAGCAGGTAACAGAGGATCACGAATTGCCGCACTCGGAAGATCCGCTCAAGGATGCCGAATTGATCGTGGTCGGCTTGCTCGGCGATGATGCCGCGAGCAACTGATCTCCAGATGAGATATGCAGAAGGTCATTGCGAGGAGCGTAGCGACGAAGCAATCCCCAACACCCAGGAGGAGATTGCGTCGCAACGCTCGCAATGACGTGAGCTATTTCCGCTACCGCCTTCCGATGGAAGACCTGTCAACAACCAACCCGTGAGCCGATATGTCGATTTCGACGCCGATCAGGCGCCACTCGCCTTTCGGCTGAGATTGCCCCAGGACTCGCAAATGCCGCCCATTGTTATGCTGCACGGTCTGGGCGGGGATGAAAATGCCATGTGGGGCCTGGAATCGGCCTTGCCCCGGGCTGGGATGGTCGTGGCGCCGAGAGCCCCCCATGAGCGGAGACAAGGAGGGTACGCCTGGAATCCGATGATTAAGGCCTGGCCGCCTCTGGTTTCCGAATTCGCCGCGGCGGTCGATTTGCTCGAAGGCCTGCTCGACTACTTGGAATTGCAGTACGCTTTTGAGCGCGATCGAATGATTCTCATGGGTTTCAGCAATGGTACGGCCATGTCTTTCGCGGCCTCGATGACCCCCATGTCAGAGTCGCCCGCGGGGATCATCGCTATCTCCGGACACCTTCCGGAGGGTGACCTGTCGATGTTGCGCGGTATTCCAGTCTACTGGGGCCATGGGACAAAGGATACGTTTATCTCCATCGACACCGCCCGGTCGGACGCCGAACGCCTTCGACAGGCGGAGGTTCCCGTCACATTCTGCGAAGCCGACGTTGGCCATAAGCTTGGCGCGCAATGCCTCAATAACCTGAGATCCTGGTTTCAGGTCGAATTTCCCGCACCTGTGGTGCGGGAGGAACGGACCCCATAGAGAGAAGCCAATGACCGATTCAGACCTTGCCGATCGCTCCATCAATGCCATCCGATTCCTGGCCGCAGATGCGGTGGAGAAAGCCAATTCCGGTCACCCGGGTCTGCCGATGGGCGTGGCTCCGCTCGCCTATGTCCTCTGGACACGGCATATGAACTTCGACCCGCAGGATCCAAAGTGGCCGAATCGAGATCGATTCGTGCTCTCGGCCGGACACGGATCCATGCTGCTCTACTCAATGCTGCATCTCACAGGATACGACCTGCCGATGGAGGAGATTAAACGATTTCGGCAATGGGGGAGCATGACGCCGGGTCACCCTGAATATGGCGAAGCCCCGGGAGTGGAGACAACTACCGGGCCGCTGGGTCAGGGATTCGCCAACGCTGTGGGCATGGCGCTGGCTGCGGAGCACATGGCCGCCATTTACAATCGCGACGACCTCCCGGTCGTCGATCATCAGATATACGCCATCGTTTCCGATGGCGACCTCATGGAAGGAATCGCTTCGGAAGCGGCTTCCCTTGCGGGGCACTTGAAGTTGGGGCGCCTCGTCTACCTCTACGACGATAATCGCATTTCCATCGATGGCAGCACGGATCTATCGTTCACCGAGAATCGGGCGGCTCGTTTCGAGGCATATGGTTGGCACCTCTCGTTTGTCGAGGACGTGCTCAAGCTGGATGAAGTCGATCGCGCAATTACCGCCGCCCGGTCGGACCCCAGGCCCTCCTTGATTGTGTGTCGAACCCACATCGGGTACGGAATGCCTACGAAGCAGGATACTTCTGCCGCGCATGGCGAGCCGCCGGGGGAAGAGGAGCTAAACGGGGCGAAAGAAAATCTAGGCTGGCCGTTGGAGCCTCGCTTTCTTGTGCCTGCGGATGTTCGTGAGCACTTTGCCTCCTCCGCCGAGCGCGGCAAGGAGAAGCGCCGCGCCTGGGTGGAGATGATGGATAAATATCGATCTGCACACGGCGAACTGGCCGAGACCTGGGATCGCGTTCAGGCGGGAAGTCTGCCGGAGGGTCTCGAGGCGCAGTTACCGGTTTTTGAGCCGGATGCCAAGGGAATGGCTACCAGAGCTTCCTCCGGAAAGGCACTCAATGACCTGGCCCACGGCTTGCCCGAGCTCATCGGTGGTTCAGCCGACCTGACCGGATCGAATAAGACCGACATCAAGGGGGAAGAATCTTTCTCGCAAGAGAACAGAAGTGGCCGCTATATCCATTTTGGAGTGCGCGAGCACGCGATGGGCGGGATGCTTAACGGGATGGCGCTTTACGGGGGCCTCATTCCTTATGGAGGAACGTTTCTTATCTTCTCCGACTATATGCGGCACGCGATACGGCTCGCGGCTATGATGCACCAGCGAGTGATCTACGTCTTTACGCACGACTCAATCGGACTCGGCGAAGACGGACCCACGCATCAGCCCATCGAGCAGCTGCCCGGCCTCAGGGCAATCCCAAATTTGACCGTGATCCGACCCGGCGACGCCAACGAGACGGCATATGCCTGGCTCGCGGCGCTGCAGCGTTCGACCGGCCCGACTGCGCTCGCGCTCAGCAGGCAAAGCGTCCCTACGCTGGATCTGGCGCCGGCGAAGGGTCTGCTGCGCGGAGCCTATGTACTTGCCGACCTTGGGGAGGACCCACCACGGGTCATTCTAATGGCCTCCGGATCTGAACTGGGGATCATTGTCGAAGCTGGGGAGAAGCTCGTGGCCGAAGGGATTCCCGTCCGGCTCGTATCCTTCCCCTCCTGGGAGCTGTTTCAGGAGCAATCGGATGAGTATCGACGGGAGGTCCTGCCGGAAGAGGTCCGCGCCCGGGTGGCGATTGAGGCGGCCTCGCCTTTTGGCTGGGAGCGCTGGGTCGGGGACGGCGGGGCCGTGATTGGGCTGGACCGATTCGGGGCCTCCGCGCCGTATGAGGAGATCTATCAGAATCTGGGATTGACCAGCGAGCGGATTGTCGAGCAGGCGAAGGAGCTGATCGCGCGCCTAGCAGACACGCAAATGAGATCCGAGCAAGCCTGAGCAGGACCAACGGTACTGCGCTCCACCGCATGTCAAACCCAAACGAAATTCATCGAGCCTATGAGCAGGGCCAGTCGTTCTGGCTGGATTACATCCGTCGCGATTTGGTTGAAGACGGTGAACTGGCCAGGTTGATCCGGGCCGATGAAATCCGCGGCGTCACCTCAAACCCTAGCATATTTCAGCAAGCGATCGGCGAATCGGATCTGTATAGCGCCGCTATGCGGCCGATGGCGCACGCCGGATGGAGCGCCGAGCGCATCTTTGAGGCCCTGGCGGTTGAGGACATTCGCGCCGCAACCGACCTTTTTCTCCCGCTCTATGAGGGCACGGATGGGAGGGACGGATTCGTCTCGATCGAGGTCAATCCAGAGCTCGCGGCGGATACTCAAAAGACACTGGAAGAGGCGCGCAGGCTCTGGGAGTGGGTGAATCGCCCGAATCTGATGGTCAAAATTCCTGCCACACGGGAGGGAGTGCCCGCGATCGAGCAGGCAATTTTCGAAGGGATCAACATCAATGTCACATTGATCTTCTCCCTGGAGCGCTATTCGGAAGTCGTGGAGGCTTACATCGAAGGCCTGGAACGCCGGGCCGCGGCAGGTGAGTCCCTGGACCGAGTGGCCTCGGTCGCCTCTTTCTTCATATCAAGGGTGGACTCGGCCGTGGATCGCAGGCTGGATGACATCATTCGGGAGGAAGGTCCAGGAGCGGAGCGAGCTCAGGCCCTGCTGGGCAAGGCGGCCATCGCTAATGCCAAACTGGCCTACGCTCAGTTCGAGGCGGTCTTCGAGGGAGCACGCTTTGCTCCGCTAAAGCAGGCGGGAGCCCGATTCCAGCGCCCGCTTTGGGCTTCTACCAGCACCAAGAACCCAGGCTATTCGGACGTGCTGTACGTCGATGAACTTATCGGGCCGCACACGGTCAACACCGTGCCCCCAAAGACCCTGAAAGCATTCCGCGAGCACGGCAAGGCAGCTCCTAATCTCGAGCAGGGCCTTTCGGACGCCCGTGCGCAGCTGGAGGCGCTCGCGACGATGGGGATCTCCATGAAGGACATCACCTACGAATTAGAGGTAGAGGGCGTGGAGGCCTTTGCGCGCTCTTATGCAGAGCTCATCCTTGTTTGTTGTGGCGGGTTCGCAGGCGCAGCCCTTCGCCAAGCTGTTGGGCGCCTGGGATAGAGCCGTGCATCGAGCAGGCGGGCGTGCGGGAAGCCATTTTGTGGCTCTTACTAGGCCCGCATCCCCGGTCGAGCGGCACGCTCTCCGGAACGATTACCGCCTGCTGATCTACGCCGAGGAAATGGAGCGAGGCCTAATCGGCGGGCTGGAATTTGCGCAGGTCGGCGCTCTTGGCGGAGATCCGCAGGAATTGGTCGAGGGCGCGGCACGAATGAAGGTTCTCACCGCGCCGGGAACAGAGGCAGCCCGAAATGAGGGCCTTTATCTGGGCGCGGTGATGGCCGCGGCCGGCGCCGCAGGGCTGCGGCTGAGCCTGGCGGCTGATCCGGAATTCGAATCACTCGCAGAGTGGATTACCGAGCACGTTCGATCCCGAATGAGATTGCCAATCGAGGTTGGGGGGCCAGAGCATGATGCCCGGGCCACGGTTTACCTGCGAATCAATGGAGAACGGGACGGCGAGGTGGCAAAGTGGATCGCCGCCGGCGTCCCGGTCGCGATCCTGGAAGTTGAGAATGGAGTGCGCGGATTTGGTGCGGAAGCCGTCCGCTGGGAGCTGGCTGTGGGGATCGCCGCGCACCTGCTGAAGGACAAGTGGTATACGGCCAGCGTGGGTTGCGCTCGCGGATAGATGAAATTCCAGGACTGGATATGACGTATGGTGCTCTTCAGCAGGCGGCCATGATGGCCGATTATGGGCAGCTAAAGAAATCGGGCGCGCAAGTGTGTGCAATCCAGCTAAAATCGCCCATCACCCTGAGCCAATGGCTCAGAGTGTTGCGCGCGGCAAGCGAGCGCTCAGCCCATCGGATACGAGACGGTATCAAGGCCTCGCCCGAGCTACAGGGAACGTGAGAGTGGGGGGGGTGTTGACGCGACCTCGATCTACTGTTCCCAAATTGGACGGCATTCTGGCCGGCGCTGACGAGCCGGTCTTTCGCGTCTTGCCGCAGCGCGTGATGGACGACATGAAGCGCTCTCGCTCTGAAAGTGCGCTTCTGTGGAATTCCATCTATCCGCGAGCGCAACCCACGCTGGCCATGGCCGAACTTCTATCGTTGACGCCACTCTGGGGCTCGGGCATCGAGCCCATTTTGGACAGTCTCATTCCATATTATTGGGGCTTCGATCAAACGGGTGTTCGCCTGCCGCAATTGGATCGCGTTCTGGAGGCGATAGACGGTCCTGGTCCGCGAACAGAAGTGGATTTATTCCTGCTTGGCGAGAGTGAATTGATCCTAGTCGAAGCCAAACAAATGGCGGGATTGGGGACGTGCGGCCGATACGGCTCGGGGCGATGTCCTGAGATTCGCTCCCTTCCATCGGAGCCAGGCTGCCGCTATTGGGCGGAGGACGAATCGCTGTTTTCAACAGTGATTGATTTCGGACAAAAGCCTGGATCGGATGATCCGGCGCCTCCGTGCAACCGCCACTACCAGTTGGGACGGACCGCCCTGGTTGGAAATGCACTGGCCGAGCGATTGAATCGTCGCCTGCACCTGTGGCTTATGCTCCCAAGGACGAGATGGCGTGCTCTCGAGCGCCATTGGATCGATTTCTCAGAGCGAATCACGGACGACCAACTTTGGAGGCGGCTTCGGGTTCTGGCCTGGGAAGACATCCACGACCTCGTCCCCCGGCCCTAGGGGCCTGTCCTTCCCAAGAACAAGTTCCCCGGAAAAACTAGCGCGGATCAACCAGCACCCAGAGGAGGCCTGACTCATCGGCCAATGACTCCAACGCCGTTCCTATAACTGTAAACTGTGAGGCTGAATCAACCTGATTGAGACGCATACTCACAGAGTTACCATTTGTTGGTGAAAGCACCAATGAATCGCCTGCCCGGATGGCGCCCGCTGAAGCATCCACCTTAACCTGGGCATCCCTTTTGCCTTCACGGTCATGAGATTGCCAGGGGCCCTAGACCGTCGGCGGCTTGCACCACGCTTACCACCGCATCGGACGGATTAGCAGCGGCGCTCCGCACCAGCAGCAACGGCTCAGTTGACTCTGGAAGGGGAGCGGCGATGCCGCTGGCCACTACCAGGTCGCCATTTTCTAGAGCGACGTCGCCGCCGTTTTGGGCCGTGAAGGTAGAGCCGTCACCGGTTGCTTACGGAGCAGCCGGAGTCGTGATTCCTAATAGGCTCTTAATGGCCTCAATATCGGCCTTGAGCATGGCGTTTTCCCGCTGTAGACTTTCGATCATCGCCTGTTGTTCTTGAATGGCGGCCACGGCCAGGATACCGAAGTCGCTGTAAGCCAGCCCTTTCATGCCGTCTTCATCGGTTTTCACCAGCCCGGGGAAGACAGCCTCCACTTCCTGGGCGATGAAACCGTTGACCCGGGTGCTCTTGGGGTCGGTGATGTAGCTGTAAGTGACCGGGTTCAACTGCATCACCCCGTCCAGGACACTGCCTAATGGCGCCACACCCTCTTTTAGCGCCCGGTCAGAGGGCACGACATATGTTCCCGTTCCCGTTTGAATATAAGCCAGGCGGGTGCCGTTCTCGGCGAAGCTTAGATGTAATCCCGTGTGGAGTATCTTCCAGTTGGAACCTCCCGAAACTGCAAGCCTTATGCCGCCCGCGCCGGAGGAATTGCCGTCAGACTGAACCATGTGGATATCGGCCGTTGGTGCGGTCGTGTTTATCCCCACCCGGCCGCCAAAATAGCCGGCCACATTTCTGGCAGAAGCTCCGGAAGCAGCGGCATAGATACCGTAGTTGCTGGTGCCCGTTCCATTGGCGACGAATATGCCGGCATAATTCGCTGAGTTGTTGTCGTTGTTCCAGCCATAGACGGCCGCGCCGTTACTGCCGGCCGCAGGCTTCAAACCCAGCACCCCCACATTTGTCACGTTAACCGGTAGTCCGCTGGGGCTAAGCACGCCCAGTTGTCCCTCGGCGTAGATCGTTGATCCAAGCTGATCGGCACCACGAACCGCCGCTCTGCCGCCCGTGTAGTTTTGCACATTCAGGCCATTCCCGCCCGGATCGGTCAATGAGCCTAAGGCCACATCGCCACTGTGATAGATCTGGCCGGATGTTCCTGAACCGCTAAAGTAAGCCCACGGGGCGCCGGCTAATCCACTCCAGGGGGCGGTATTGGCATAGGAAGCATAAGGCACCGGCGTGAGCGCCTGTCTTGGACTCAACATGGTATAGCCCGGATCGCCGGGCCCTTGCACCTCGATCGCCAGCCACAGCGCGGTGCCGTCGAAGACCGCCCCGAAATCCAGCGTGACGCTGAACACCCCATCGACCACGCTCACACCGGACTTCGTCTGCGTGGAACCAGCTTGAGCGCCGGCTGTAGGAGCATCCCAGAGCGAAAAGCGCAGATTATACGATCCGTTAGCCGGGCTGCCGAGATCCTCGATGTAGCCCTGGTAGGTGAAAGCCGTGCCCACCGGCGCCAGAAGGGGCGCGCCATCCGGGGCGGCCTGCACGATGCCGGTAGAGGCCAGCGCGCCCACCAACAATCCCATAAATATCGCCCCAATCATCCAAGCCCATTTCTTCTTCATGATCCATCTCCTTTGTAAAGTTGAATGCAGCAGGACCCTACCTCGGGTTGAGGGTCAGGTCCTGTTTGGAACTACGCTGCGTACACATTCGCTCGTGGCACCACCATATAAATGAGTGGACTGTTGCATAAAAGTGTTTACCCCTTCAGCAAGCCATGCCATCTTGCCTGAACTAAGATAGGCCGCGGAAGGGGGAGCGCTCTCAGAAACCAAAGGAACCCGCTTCTTCCCTATTTCGGGGTCTTGGGTTTGCTCCCGTTCTCGAGCCTATCGCTGAATCAGCGGCAGGAACAGCTCATACAGCAAGGCGACGAAGCGGCCCCAGAACCCGCCGGAGACGGCGTAATCCCCGCCGCTCATGGTCCCAGCATCCGGCTGCCCGATGGTCCCTGAAAGGCTGTAATTCCCGCCGGTGCTCGTGCCGCCGCCACCGTCGATGGTGTACAAATCTAGGACGTAGTCTCCGCCGCTGGAAGCCAATGCCGTTCCTACAACAGCCATGACGAGCAATAACAACATCGCTAGCAGAATGATCCATCGTATCTTCATAACCTTCCCTCCTTTCACCATGCAGTTCATCCTATCGGCCGCTCGTATAAACCACCGCAAGAAGGCAGACCCTGTATTCCTGCCCGTTGCTTGCCACGGTCTCCGTCACCGCGTCCCAATCGACGGTCTCAGTGGCCTTGCCCAGCGTAAAGCTGTGAAGCAGGTCGTCATCCTGCCGCTGCCCGTACCCGGGAAGCTCTGATGTGCTGATGTGTTCCCCTGCCTCAATATCGCCGTTGTGAGGATAGACACAAAAAAACCCACCTTCGTCCAGGCGGGCTTCACCGATCACCCGTTGTATTGTATTAGCACCTCCACAAGCGAGCACTGTATAGCCAGATGTGGCACCTCTATTGACTATACGGTAGATCAAGTCTTGGAGGTTGTCAACGGTTATGACTGAGCCTCAGACATGAGTTCGGACAATTGCACTAATGACAAAAAATGTCCGAGCTCCTGTCTGGAGGTCAGGAGCAAGAGTTGACAACTAGAACGATTGTGCTATACTGAATCGAACAGACGTTCTGATCCTAATCAAAGGGGAGCATATCATGGGAGGCAAGGGCAATAAGGATGAGCGGGAAGAAGTGCTGTTGGTTGCGCTGGGGGATATTGTCAAGCGCTTCGGCGAAGGGGCAGTGATGCGGCTGGGTGAGGCCACTCATCTTGAGGTGGAATCCATCCCGACTGGATCTCTGCCATTGGACCTGGCGCTCGGAATTGGCGGCATCCCTCGCGGCCGGGTGACCGAGATCTTCGGTCCGGAAGCCTCCGGCAAGACCACCGTCTGCCAGCACATCGTGGCTGAAGCGCAGAAGCTGGGAGGCGTCACAGCCTTCATCGACATGGAGCATGCCCTTGACCCGGCCTACGCCGCTCGCTGCGGGGTGGACATTGATAACCTTTACATCTCCCAGCCCGACACGGGCGAACAGGCGCTTGAGATCACCGAGACCCTGGTACGCAGTGGAGCGATCGATGTGGTAGTGATTGATAGTGTAGCGGCGCTGGTGCCGC
>BTQZ01000048.1:0-16031 GCA_036986135.1 Anaerolineae bacterium
ATACGCGGCAGGTGACGCCCGGATCGCTCTTTGTGGCTATCGAAGGGGAGCACACAGATGGTCACGATCACCTGCCGGAGGCCTTCGAGCGCGGCGCCCTCGCAGCACTGATCGACCGTGATGTCGATCCCGACCTTCGTGTGCTCGACCTCAGGCGTGTTTCCGAAGGGGAGGTCGCGGAAACCCCCCTTTGCTTGCGGGTGGAAAACACCGTACAGGGGCTGCAGGCGGCGGCCCGATTTTGGCGAGAACAACTCGAGCTCCGCGTGATTGGCATCACCGGGAGTGTCGGAAAATCCACCAGCAAAGAGCTGGCGGCGGAGGTGCTCGAGCAGCGCTACCGCACATACAAGAACGAAGGAAACCTCAACAACGAAATCGGCCTGCCTCTTAGCCTGTTGAAGATCACGCCGGCGCATGAGCGCGCGGTCCTGGAGATGGGGTTCTATGTGCCCGGAGAAATTGCCCTGCTGAGCGATATTGCGAAGCCGCAGGTAGGCGTGATTACCAACATCAGCGAAGTGCATTTGGAGCGCGCCGGAAGCATGGAAGCCATCGTGAAAGGCAAGGGCGAGCTGGTGGAGAACCTGCCTCCAGATCCCGAGGGAGTAGCCATTCTAAACATAGATGATCCGCGGGTGCGAGATATGGCCGAACGAACCGAGGCGCGGGTCTTCTGCTACGGCCTCTCGCCGGAGGCCGACCTGTGGGCCGGCGAAATCGAGGGTCTGGGACTGGAAGGCGTTCGATTCGTCCTACACCACGAGGGTGAGACCTTCAGAGTGCGCGTACCGTTGCTCGGCCGCCACTCGGTCCACACCGCGCTACGTGCGGCTGCGGTGGGACTCACCGAAGGCCTGTCGTGGGACCGGATCCTGGCGGGTCTCACACAGACGCAAAGCCAACTTCGATTGGTTGCGGTCAACGGCCCTGGGGGATCCCTGATTCTCGACGACACCTACAACGCGGCCCCGGCTTCCGTTTTGGCCGCCCTCAACTTGCTGGAGGAGCTTGACGGCCGACGCATCGCCGTTTTGGGAGACATGCTGGAGCTCGGAGATTTTGAAGAGCGTGGTCACCGCCTGGTGGGTGCCCGCGCAGCTGAAGTCGCTCAGCGCCTGATTACCGTGGGCGAGCGGGCGCGTTGGATAGGGGAAGAAGCCATGCGCGCAGGATTAGCCGAAGCTGAACTCACTACCCTTGAGCACAGCGATCAGGCAATAGAGCAATTACGGGGTGAAATCGGAACGGGAGATATCGTGCTCATCAAGGGATCCCGCGGGGTCCACATGGAAAAGATCGTGAGTGAGCTCGAGGTAATGGATTGACCCAGGCCGCGGCCGCATTATCGCTAGGAGGCATCACATTTCTTCTCACCGTGATCTGGGGCGGGCCATTCATCCAGGTCCTTAGCAAGCTCAAGATCGGCAAGCAGATTCGCATCGAGGGCCCGCAGCGGCACTTCACCAAGCTCGGTACCCCCACCATGGGCGGTTGGCTGTTTGTCATCCCCGTCTTGCTGATTACTGGGATGCTCAATCTGGTCTCGATCCTCAGCGAGCTGACGGTTCTTGGGCGTTCGGTGCTGCTGCCGATGGCGGTCATGTTCGCCTTCGCACTACTGGGAGCCGTGGACGACTGGCTGGGCGTGCGCGGCGGGCGGCGGGGGGAGGGACTCAGGGCGCGCTGGAAATTCCTGGCTCAGACCGTCCTGGCGCTCGGCGCGGCGCTCGCGTTGAAGTATCTCCTGGACGCGCCGGAGCTTTTCCTGCCAAACGTGCCCGGAGAGATTTCCATTGGAGTGCTCTATGTGCCGATTGCCACGTTCGTGATCGTGGGAACTACAAACGCCGTCAATCTGACCGATGGTCTGGATGGGCTGGCGGGCTTGATCTCGGCCACCGCCTTTGCGGCCTACGGGGCGATCGCGCTTCTGCAAGGACAGACCTTCCTGGTGCGCTTCGGATTTACCGTGGTGGGCGCGGTGTTCGCCTTCCTATGGTTCAACGCTCATCCGGCCGAGCTGTTCATGGGAGATGCGGGAGCCCTCTCGTTGGGGGCTACGCTGGCGGTGGTTTCCCTGATGACGGGCCAGTGGGCGCTGCTTCCCATCATCGCCATTATCCCGCTTGCCGTGACCGTCAGTGTGATCCTTCAAGTGGCTTACTTTCGATACACAAAGGGGAGGCGGTTGTTCAAGATGGCGCCGTTGCATAACCATTTTGAACTCAGCGGGTGGAGTGAAACCCAGATTGTGCAGCGATTCTGGCTGGTGAGTCTCATGGCAGCCGGCATCGGAATCGCCCTGGCATTGATCTAAGGAGTCTGCGATGGAAATTGGAATGCTCTGGTACGACAACAGTCCGATAGCACTTAATGACCGCGTGAAACAAGCGGCCGGCTATTACAGCGAGAAATATGGCAGGAAGCCCAACCTGTGTCTGGTACATCCGGACATGCTCCAGAACGATGAGGGAAAGGCCAACGGCGTGGTGATTCGCAAAGGCAAGGGCGTCATGCCGGGCCACTTCTGGATCGGGGTTGACGAAACCCAGGATGCGAAGAGTTCGAAGTCGACCAAGAAGGCTAGGAGCACCAAGAAATCGATGGCCAAGAGCAAAGCCAAGCGTTCGTGAGCTGATGTGGAGAGTTGGGAGGGTGTGCGGGTCGTCGTTTTGGGCCTAGCCCGACAAGGGAAGGCGCTGACCCGATACCTTTCCGAGCACGGCGCGGAAGTGATAGCGAGTGATTTGAAACGAGAAGACGAACTCCCATTGGATGAGCTGAGCGATCTGGAAGTCCAGTTCGAGCTTGGCGACCATCCCCAGGAACTCCTTGAGGAGGCGGATCTGTTGTGCCTTTCCGGCGGGATTCCCGCCGATCTGCCGCTGGCTCAGCAGGCCCGCCTCCAGGGTATCCGAGTGGCCAACGATTCACAGCTCTTCCTGGAGAACAGCCCTGCGCCGGTAATGGGAATCACCGGATCCGCGGGCAAGACCACTACCACAGAGCTCCTAGGTCGCATGGCGCGCGCCTCGGCCGCGAGCAGTAAACGGGCGGCGTGGGTAGGGGGAAACATCGGCCGACCGTTGATCGCCGATCTCGATCGGATAAAGCAGGATGACCTGGTCGTGATGGAACTCTCATCTTTTCAACTGGAGTTGATGACCGCAAGCCCTCCAATTGCGGCTGTGCTGAACCTGACGCCAAATCATCTGGATCGCCACCGGACCATGGAAGCCTACTCGGCGGCAAAAGCCAACATCCTAAATTTCCAGCTTGAGGACGACGCCGCCGTGCTTGGTCGCGAAGACCCGGGATCCTGGGGGCTGCGCAACTACGTGCAAGGACGCTTGCTGGGGTTCGGAACCCGTCCATTCGACGGAGAGGGCACTTATATCGAGGGAGGCCAGGTTCGGCTTCAGATGGACGGCGAGGAAGCGCGGTTGTTTCCGGTAGATGCGATTTCACTCCGTGGGCCGCACAATCTGCTGAATGTTCTCGCGGCGTGCGCCATCGCGGGAGCGGCGGGGATTGAGCCGGAGGCAATGCTTGCCGGCGTAGAAGGCTTCACCGGTGTGGAGCACCGCCTCGAATTCGTTCGCACCGTCAGGGGTGCTGATTGGTACAACGATTCAATCGCCACCGCGCCGGAAAGAACGGTGGCTGCCATCCGATCGTTTGGCGAGCCGCTCGTACTGCTTGCTGGGGGCCGGGATAAGGACCTGGACTGGAGCGAGCTGATCACACTGATATCGCAGCGCGTCGACCACATGGTGCTCTTCGGCGAAAGCGCGCGCATGATCGAGGGCTTGCTGCAGGGATCGCCTGGCGAGCGGCCGCACACGCTGGCCATCGTGGACGGCCTCGAGCAGGCCGTGCAAGCCGCGGCCGCGGTCGCAGACGAAGGCGACGTTGTGTTGCTTGCCCCGGGAGGCACAAGCTTCGACGAATTTATTGACTTTGCCGTGCGCGGCGATCGGTTCAAGGAATTGGTGCAGCTCCTATGATCCGCCGCATGCTTTTGCGGACGGATCCCTGGCTCCTGCTGCTTGTGGGAGCGATGGTCGTGATGGGGCTGGTTATGGTTTATTCCGCCAGCTGGGACGTTTCCTGGCGTCTGAACGGAGATCCCAACGAGCTCTTCCGCCGCCAGCTTGTGAATATGGCCTATGGATTCGTGGTGCTGGCAGCCGCCATGTCCTTCCCCATCAAGTGGCTTCGGAAGCTGGCCCTGCCCATCCTGGGGTTCAGTGTTCTGGCGTTGCTGGCGGTGTTGATCATCAACACCGGCGATGGTCCGAAACGAGCCATTCTGGGATCCTCCGTGCAGCCTTCCGAGATGGCCAAGCTGGGGCTCATCATCTACCTTGCGGTCTGGATGGAGTCGAAGGGATCCCGACTGTCGGAATGGGGCTACGGCTTCGTTCCGCTCATGATGATCATTGGCCTGATGGGTGGCCTGATCCTCCTGCAGCCCGATCTGAGCGCGGTGCTGACCATCGCAGTCGTCGCACTTACGATGTTCTATCTGGCCGGCAGTCGCATTTCGCAGACCATCTCTATCGGCGCCGGCAGCGCGGCCGTAGGTTACGTTCTGGTCCGCCTCACCAACACCGGCCGCGCGCGCTGGGACGATTACCTCGCCGGCTTGGTGAACGTTGAGGAGGCAAGCTATCACGTCCAGCACTCTCTGCAGGCGTTCTTTTCCGGAGGTCTGCTCGGGCGCGGTCTCGGAGCCAGCCGCGAGAAGTTTGGATTGCTTCCCGCGCCGCACACAGACAGCATCTACGCAGTGCTGGGTGAGGAGTTGGGGTTGGCAGGCGCCCTATTCGTACTGCTGCTGTTCCTTGCCTTCCTGTGGCGTGGCTTTAAGGTCGCCACTATGGCGGACGATCGGCTGGCCTCGCTTCTGGCAGGAGGAATAACGTTTTGGATCGGTGTGGAGGCCTTTGTCAACATGTCCGTATTGCTGGGCATGCTCCCGTTTGCCGGCAATGCGCTTCCATTTTTCAGCTTCGGCGGCTCCAGCTTGCTGGTCACGATGGCGGGTGTTGGGTTACTGCTCAACGTCTCCCGCCAAGCTAAGTCGAAGCCCAAGAAGGCCTATGTTTCGCCTACTGGTGTCGGCCGGCGGGACAGCCGGAGGCGTGTATCCCGCCTTGGCCGTCGTCGCCGCGCTCAGCGAACGGGCTGAAGTGCTCTGGGTCGGGGGAAGGGGCGGTATGGAGGAACAACTCGTGCCGCGTGAAGGACTGCGCTTCGAGGCCATTCCCGCGGCCGGAGTTCATGGAGTTGGCTTGAAAGCATTGCCGGGGAACCTGTATCAGCTAGCGAACGGATATCGCGCCGCGCGCCGTATCGTGCGGAGCTACCGGCCCGAGGCGATGCTTTTCACGGGTGGGTATGTCGGAGTCCCGGTGGCGATGGCCGGTGCAGGAGTGCCAAAGGTTTCTTACGTACCCGATCTACAGCCCGGGCTCGGACTGCGGGTAGCGACCCGCCTGTCAAGCACCGTGGCCGTTACCGCGGAAGCCTCCCGGCAGGATTATGGGAATAGGCGGGTGGTCATCACCGGCTACCCAACCCGGCCCGAGCTGGTGCCAATCGCGGCGGAAGAGGCCAGGGTCAGACTGGGTCTGGATCCGGATCGAAGCGTTGTATTGGCCTTTGGTGGCAGTCAGGGTGCGCGATCGATCAATGAAGCGCTGTGGCTGGCGCTTCCCGGAATCTTAGGCATGGCACAGGTTCTCCACATTACAGGCGAGCTTGATTGGCAAAGGGTGGGGGGCGTCCAGGCAGAGCTTCCGGAGCGATTGCAGGGGGCCTATCACCCATACCGATACCTCCATTCTGAAATGGGAGATGCCTTAGCGGCGGCAAATTTGGTGATCTCCAGGGCCGGTGCGGCCACTCTGGGCGAGTATCCACTTTACGGTCTTCCCGCTATTTTGATCCCTTATCCACATGCGTGGCGGTACCAGGCTACGAATGCCCAATACCTGGCAGCGCAGGGCGGAGCCGTGCTCGTGAATGACGAGAGTTTGGCACGAGACTTGCTCCCCTCTGTACGGGGGCTGCTTCAGGACCCCGTTCGCTTGCGCGGCATGGCGGAGGCGATGAGTGGAATAGCAACTCCAGGCGCCGCGGAAGCAATCGCTTCCGAGGTAGCGCGCGCCGCTATGGCCGGGCCTGCAACGGGGCGCAGCTCCCCCAATCAGGGCTTTCCAAGAGAAAGTCCTGAGGGTGGAAGCACGGCTGAGCACGGCGAACCCAGCTCAGAGGGGGAGCCTGAGTGATCAGCCTGACGGTCCTTTTCGGGCTGTTCGTGATCCTTTTCGGCGTGATCGGCGCCATGCGGGGCTGGGCCAAGGAGCTCCTGGTGACGAGCGCCATCGTGCTGGGCCTGTTCCTTAACAACATTCTGGCGACCTACATCCAGCCTTATCAGACGTTTCTGGCCACGGCGCAGCTTGGGACCGTCTTTGCCGCGCAGGCAGGCGTCATTCTGCTTCTGGCATTCTTCGGATATCAGACGCCCAAGATTCAGGCGCTGCAGCCTAAGCTGGTTCGCGAGCGCTTTGAGGAGATCATGCTGGGTGGCTTCATGGGGTTGCTGAACGGTTTCTTGTTGGTGGGCTCGATCTGGTTCTATCTTCACCAGACGGGCTATGGAACGACGGACCTGGTGATCGCACCGGAAGGTGAACTTGCGGAACAAATCGAGGGACTCATGGCTTATATGCCGCCCAGCCTGCTGCCCATACCGAATGTGTTCTTCGCGGTGGGGGTCGTGTTCGTCTTTATCATCGTCGTTTTTGTATGAGCCGGAAGGTGCATGTAGTGGGAATTGGTGGAGCAGGAATGTCAGCCATTGCGAGGGTCTTGATGGAGCGCGGTGAACAACTGTCAGGCTCGGATCTGGCCACGACGCCGTTTTCCGAAGCCCTGGCTGAGTCTGGCGTGCCCATCACAATCGGTCATCGGGCCGAGGCGGTGGTGGATGCAGACCTGGTCTTGGCTTCGTCCGCCGTGCCCGATTCCAATGTGGAATTAAAGGCTGCGAGCCAGCGCGGCATCCAGGTGATGCGAAGGCCGGCCTTCCTACCCCAACTCGTCGAGGGGTATCGAACGGTGGCCATCAGCGGCACGCACGGTAAGACCACCACGACGGCCATGATTGCCTGGATCCTGGATCGCGCCGGTCTGCAGCCCAGCTTCATCATCGGTGGGATCCCCAATGATCTGGGAACGAATTCTCGACATGGAAGTGGAGAAATCTTTGTGATTGAGGCCGATGAGTACGACCGTGCATTTCTCGGTCTGCATCCAGCCATCGCAGTGATTACGAATGTGGAACACGATCATCCCGACGACTATCCGAACTTCGAGGCCTACAAGGCCGCATTCGAGATCTTCGTATCTGGGATTCAGGAAACGGTGATTGTCGGCTCGGATGATCCGGTAGCCAGGGCGTTTGCACCCGCGGGGCTGACTCGCATCACGTTCGGATTGGGTGACGAGGCCGAATGGCGGGCGGTCGAGATCCGGGGCAACGACGCCGGCGGGGTCGATTTCCTGGCGATTCGGCAGGAAGAGACCATGGGACTCGTCCGATTGCGGCTGCCAGGTGACCATAACGTGCTTAACGCCTTGGGAGCGCTCGCCACGACGCACGCCCTGGAGGTGGAGTTCGCCGCCGCACGAACGGCTCTGGCGGATTTCCACGGTGTGGAACGCAGATTTGAGATCCTGGGAGAGCGTGAAGGCGTCACCGTCATCGATGACTACGCCCACCACCCCAGCGAGATTCAGGCCACGCTTGCGGCCGCGCGGCAGCGCTACGCTTCAGCCCAGATTTGGGCGGTGTTCCAGCCGCATACCTATTCCCGCACCGCGGCCCTCTTCGATCCGCTCACCGGATCGTTTGCTGATGCAGATCACGTCATCGTGACAGACATCTACGCGGCGCGAGAAGAGCCCATGCCGGGAGTCAGCGCCGGCGAATTGGCCAGCCATATTGAAGGTCCGGACGTCCGCTATGTACCGGAGCTTGAGGAAGTGGCGAAGGAGCTGCTCGCGAACGTCAAGCCGAACTCTGTCGTTGTGACTTTGAGTGCGGGCGACGCCAATCGTGTCGGACGGCTCGTGTTGCAGGGATTGTCCGAAGGACAAGGAGGCACACATGCTTAAGTCGAAGACAGCCAGACGCCCACTCGAGCAAGATCGCAAGATAGAACTCAAGATGCGCATCGCGCTCAAGCGGCTGCACGGGGAGATGCCGTCCAGGGCATTGGTCCTGGAAGAAGAGGGCACTCCCGAACCTGAAGTGCTCGGCCGGCTAATCGACGCAGTCCGCCGACTGTGACCGTTGGAACGCGACCAACTGCGCGGGGCATTTCCCGATACCTTGCAGGAAGATGCGCCGCTCGCGCAGTACACCGCGGCCCGCATCGGCGGACCAGCCGAGTTCCTGCTTACGGTCCATTCGGCCGGCGAACTTGAGAGAGCGGCGGAGCGACTGTGGGAGCTGGGATGTGAATTCCGGCTGCTGGGCGGTGGATCCAACGTACTGGTGGCCGATAAGGGAATATCGGGAGTCGTGGTCTTGAACCAGGCTAAGGAAGTGAAATTCGAAGAGCAGGGCGTATGGGCCGAGTCCGGCGCATCTATCGGGTCGATCGCGCGCCGTGCGGTCGAAAAGGGGCTCAGCGGACTGGAGTGGGCGGCTACCATCCCGGGATCTATCGGCGGGGCCATCGTGGGCAATGCCGGCGCCCATGGCGGAGATACGGCGAGCAGCCTGGCGCACGCGGAGGTCATCCGTCGCCGAGAAGGACGCGCGCGTTGGGACACAGAGCGGCTGGAATTCAGTTATCGAACGAGCTGGCTGAAACGGAATCCCGGCGAAGCGGTTGTCCTGGCCGGTCGCTTCGTCCTATCGCCATCCGATCCGGCAGAAACTCGCGCCACGATGGAAGAGTATATAAACTACCGCCGGCAGACCCAGCCCACAGGAGCCAGCATTGGCTCCATGTTCAGGAATCCGCCGGGCGCACATGCGGGCAGGCTGATTGAGGCGGCCGGGTTGAAAGGAGAACGACGCGGGGAGGCAGAGATCAGTCCGAAGCATGCTAACTTCTTCGTCAATCACGGCGGGGCCAGTGCATGTGAAGTCTATGAACTCATACTGCTGGCCCAGCAGCGAGTGGCAGAGAAATCCGGCGTGGAACTGGAACTGGAAATAGAGCTTCTGGGCGACTGGGAGGTGAATGCCTAAGCTCAACCTAGCCGTCTTTTTCGGAGGGCGGTCGGGGGAGCACGAGGTTTCGCTAATGTCAGCTCGATCCGTACTGGGTGCCCTGGACAAGGACAAATACCAGGTAATTCAGGTGGGAATCACTCACGATGGGGACTGGTTCACCGGCGAAGACGCCATCGGCGCCTTCGAACGCGGAGACACGCGCGGCCTCGATGCGGCGACTCTGTTGCCGGAACCGGGCGTGAGCGGGCTGCACGTACGTGGGGAAGGCTCCCGCCTATCCAAGATCGCCGACCTGGATGTAGCGGTGCCTATATTGCACGGGCCTTTCGGTGAAGACGGGACGATTCAGGGCCTGTTCGAAATGGCAGACCTTGCCTATGTAGGCGCCGGCGTGCTCGCCTCGGCAGTGGCGATGGACAAGGGCCTTTTCAAGTGGTTGATGCGCGCACATGGAATACCGGTACTCGACTTCGCCATTATCGATAGCGTCAGGCTCGAGGCGGATATGGAGGCGGCCCTGGACGAGGCCGAGGCGGTCGCTGGCTACCCGCTCTTCGTAAAGCCGGCCAATATGGGATCCTCGGTAGGTGTGAGCAAGGTGCGCGGGCGCTCGGATCTGCTCGAAGGCCTGATGGAGTCCGCCCAGTACGACCGTCGGATTCTTGTAGAGCGCGGGATTGAGGCACGTGAGATCGAAGTGAGTGTGTTGGGCAACGAGCATCCGGAAGCTTCCGTCCCAGGAGAAGTCATTCCCAGTGATGAGTACTACAGCTATCGCGCCAAATACATCGATGACCGGTCGGAGCTGCGCATTCCTGCTCCGCTCGACCCCGAGACGACGGAAAAGGCGCGGCGCATCGCGGTCGAGGCCTACAAGGCCGTCGACGGAGCCGGGATGGCGAGGGTCGACCTGCTGCTGGAACTGGAAACGGAAAACCTTTATCTGAATGAAGTCAATACCATCCCAGGATTTACGGGCATCAGCATGTACCCGAGACTCTGGGAGGCCAGCGGGCTCACCTATCCGGAGCTGATGGACCGCCTGATCGAACTGGCTCAAGCGCGGAAGGCGCAAAAAGATGGATTGGTGCGCACTTATGAGGGGGCGGAGTAGATGAAGCGTCGATCCGACGATCGTGCCGGATGGGTTGTCGCACAAACGCTCCGCGCTATCAGGGAGCCGGGCAAATGAGTTTGGCTATCCGACGCTCGCGCGGGGTCGGTTCTCGGTCGGACGATTTGCACGATGTGAGGGAGTCGCGCAGATGAGCCTGGCAGTTAGGCGACCGCGCCTTTCGATCCTTGGCCGCTTCTCCGGCGGGTCGTCGAGGCGCGCGCGCAAGCGATCTCGCACCGCTCGACGTACCACTCGTCGCAGTGCTTCCACGCGCATTCCCTTGACTTACCCGATCGGGCGGGAGGCTGCGCAGGCATTGGGGGCCCCGGTGCGGAGACGGCGCACCTACACGATTCCATTGCCCGACGAGCTCGGAGCGGAGATCAATATTCCGGCGCTTCCGAGGCTTCGCATTGGGCGGCGCACCTTGACTCTGCTGTTGCTGCTGGCGTGGCTGCTGACCGCACGTAGGGCCTGGATCAGCGATGAATTTCGAATCGATGATGTGACGGTTGAAGGGGCCGGCTTGCTGAGTGAGGCGCAGATTGAATCGATCGCTCGAGTAAGCGGGAGCCACATCTTTACCTTGGATCCGCTGGCCGCAACGCAGCGCCTGGTCTCCTATCCGGAGATCGACGCAGCGGAGGTCCGACTTCAGTGGCCCGGAAATAAGGTGACGATTAAGGTGGAAGAGAGACGACCGATTGTCGAATGGCATGATGGCGGCAAGACCTGGTGGCTCAGCGCCTCCGGCGTGGCATTTATCCAGCGCCAGCCCTACAAAGCCATGGTCGAGGTGACCTCTTCGGAACCGGTGTTGGAGATCAGCCAGGATGCCTTGGCGCCGGCCATCGCTCCCGAGGTGCTTTGGAGCGCGGTGATGCTGAGCGAGCAGCTGCCGTACGCGACCGATCTGACCTACAGCGCGGACCACGGCTTTGGATTCGACGATCCGCGCGGCTGGAATGTGCTCTTCGGCCAAGGCGGCGAGATGGATACAAAAGTAGCAGTGTATGAGGCCATCGCCCTATCCATTGTGGAGCAGGGCCTGAACGCAGTCGTGGTGAGCGTCGAAGACCCGGCCTCGCCCTACTACAAGTTGACGAGGTAACCCGTGGCTACTCTCATCGGACCCGAAGAAACCGTTTTTGTTGGCTTGGACATCGGAACCACGAAGGTCTGTATGCTGGTCGGGCACCTGGACCCAGAGAGCCGACTGCGCGTGATCGGCGTGGGTATCGTGCCCTCGATGGGCATGCGTAAGGGCGGAGTGGTGAACCTGGAAGCGCTCAGTAAGGCGATCACACTCGCCAAAGACAAGGCCGAGCGTACCTCCGGATTCGAGATCACCTCTGCACTGGTCAGCATTTCGGGCAACCAGATCGAATCGATGAACAGCCGCGGCATGGCCGGCGTGACCGGTCGTACCATCGGCTACGACGACGTGGCCCGGGCGCTGGACGCGGCGCGTTCGGTGGCGATCCCATTCAACCGCGAGCTTGTGCACGTCGTGCCGCGCGGATTCGTCGTGGACGGCCAGGACGGAATTCGTTCTGCCATCGGCATGTACGGCTACCGGCTGGAAGTCGAAGCCCATATCGTGACCGCCAATCAGACCTCGCTTCGCAATCTGGAGAAAGCAGTGGAGGCGGCTGGCATTGCCATTGATGGGTATGTGCTTTCCTCGCTTGCCGCGGGTGAGCTCGTGCTCTCGGAGACCGAGCGAGAGATGGGAGCCGTTGTTTGCGACATCGGTGGCGGAACTTGTGACATCGCGGTCTACATCGAAGGGGCCTCCTGGCATACGGCCGCCATTCCCGTTGGCGGCGACCATATGACCAGCGACATTGCCCAGGGCCTGCATCTGCCTCAGGAGACCGCCGAAAGCATCAAGATCCAGCACGGTACGTGCCGGCCCATAATGGGTGACCATGACCAACTGGTGACGATGAGGCCCTTCGGGCAGGGCAGCAACGTTCAGGTACGCATCGCGGATCTTGCTGGGATCTTGGAGCCGCGGGCAGAGGAGATCTTTGCGCTTGTGCGCCAGGAGATCAAGCGCTCCGGCTACGATGCGCTGCTTCCGGCCGGCCTGATATTGACCGGTGGTGCGAGCCAGCTGCACGGCCTCGATCTTGTGGCGGCCGATGTGCTGCAGCTGCCGGTCCGCTCCGCACAGCCAGACAAGCTGCGCGGGCTGGTAGATAAGCTGGGCGATCCCGCCTATTCGGCTAGCGTCGGATTGCTGCATTGGGGTCGGCTCCAGGAAGAGGATGTCATTCTGGATCATCGTTCCATAGTTTGGCCGCGGTTCGACCTGGGACGAGCGGCCGGATTATTAAGACGTTTGCTTCCGGGCTAAGGCCCGATATCGGAGACCGAGGAAGACAGAGGAGGACAACATGCAACCAGCACCACAGATCGAGTCTTTTGCACGAATCAAGGTGGTTGGGATCGGCGGGGGCGGCAGCAATGCCGTCAACCGCATGATGGAGGAGGGCCTGGCCGGCATCGAATTCGTGGCCATCAACACCGATGCCCAGGCGCTCCTGCTCTCCAACGCGCCGACCCGCGTTCGCATTGGCGACAAGCTCACGCGTGGCTTGGGAGCCGGAGGCGACCCGGAGGTCGGTCAGAAAGCAGCCGAGGAGTCGGCGGAGGATGTGTACGAAGTCCTCAAGGGCTCCGATATGGTGTTTATCGCAGCCGGCATCGGCGGTGGGACTGGAACGGGTGCCGCGCCCGTGATATCCCAGATCGCGAAGGAAATCGGTGCGCTCTCCATCGGCGTGGTCACGCGCCCCTTTACGTTTGAAGGCGCTAAGCGCATGCAGGCCGCAGAGGCCGGCATCAACGAGCTGAAGGAGCATGTCGACACCCTGATCGTGATCCCGAACGACCGGCTGATCCAGATCGCAGATAAACGCGCCAGCCTGCAGGATTCCTTCAAGCTCGCTGATGACGTGCTGCGCCAGGGTATCCAGGGCATCAGTGAGCTGATCACCATCCCGGGCCTGATCAACCTGGATTTCGCCGATGTGCGCACGATCATGGCCGAGGGTGGCGCGGCGCTGATGGCGGTAGGTCGCGCTTCGGGTGAGGATCGTGCTCGAGTAGCCGCAGAACAGGCCATTTCCAGCCACCTGCTCGATATTACGATCGATGGGGCGCGCGGCATTCTGTTTAACGTTACCGGTGGCTCCGATCTGAGCTTGTTTGAGGTAAATCAGGCGGCCGCCATCATCAAGGAAACCGCGCATCCAGACGTAAACCTGATCTTCGGCGCGGTGATCGATCCGAGCATAGGCGAGGATCTGAGGGTGACCGTAATCGCCACCGGGTTCGAGCGCTCGGGCGGGCCGAAACGAGCATCGGCACGGATACGACGCTTCACTCAGGCCGCCGCGGCCCAGGAGCAGGCTCGCTTGGAGACCGGGATACCGGTGGACGAGTTTATGCCGCAGGCCATCGACGTCAACGACCTGGACATCCCGGCCTTCCTGCGGCGTCGCTGAGGCGGGCGGGCCGCTCGAGGCCTGTGTTCCCAGCACTCTGAAGAAGGGAATCGGCCGCGATCGATCCATGGACTCGCCTGGAAATCTACGGGCCGCTCGCGGAATCTGCGCGAGCCTCTCTGGGTCCCGAGGCCGTACGGGGGACCCCACGAATTGCGGGTGCCGGACCCTCCTCCCGGCACCCGCTATCTTTCTCAAAGCCCTCAACCGATTCGGCGCATATCTGGCCAGGCTCGCATCAATGGGCTTGTCCCAGCGGAGCTGGGAGCGCTCGCTATTCATATCCTCTCCTCAAAGATCGGTCGATCGTGCTCGACCGAGGTTCCCTTGAGTGCAACCTTGTGCATTCCAGTACCGAGGTACCAGAAACTTTAAGGTCGAATCACCCCCCGGGAGTTGGCGCGCGTTTTTGACCGTGCTACAATTTCGGCCCCATTCGGAACATCTTTGGGTCAGCAGGGGGGCGTACAGTAGATCTGGCGCCAAACAAGTGTTCGGGGCGGGGACTCAGCCAATGCAATGCCCGTATTGCCAAGGCACCAGTACCAGAGTGATCGATACCACTCACGATGCCAAGGGGGGCGTGCGGAGGCGGAGGGTTTGTAAGGTCTGCGGCGAGCGGTATAGCACTTACGAACGGGCCATCCTGACGGCTCCACTGCTAATCAAGGCAGATAACAGCCGTGAGCAGTTCGATCGTGAGAAGCTGGCTCAAGGGGTCAGGATCGCATGCGCGAAGCGACCGGTTTCGGCGACAGACATCGATAGGCTGGTAGGGGAAGTCGAATCTAGGTTGCAATCGCTGGGAAAGCCGGAGATCCCGGCCCGGGTGGTGGGGGACCTGGTCATCAACGGACTGAAAGAGCTCGACCACATCGCATATATTCGTTACGCGATCGTGTATCTGGGCTTGGATGATCTGCAGGCCATTCGGAACGAGATTGACCTACTCCTAGAAGCGTAATCTCAATTTGCACAGGGCCGCGGCCGATCCGGCCGCGAGAGTTCAGGCGCGGCATACGCCGCGGGGACCGCAGTCCCCGGGCCGCGCAGGATCATCTGATCTTCTCTACTGGAGGAGAGGGAAGACGCCCGGAGGAGGAAGCAGTGCTGGAAACCTCGGATCCTGAGGTGCGGCTACGGACGGAGGATCTTCGACTCGCGCCAACGCCTCCACTTCCCGATGAACTGCCGACGGTTGAGTTAGCCGACAACGCACGCACGGTCTTAATGAAGCGTTACGTGCGGCGTCAGCCCGACGGCGAACCGGGCGAGTCGGTGGACGAGATGTTCTGGCGCGTTGCCTATCATGTTGCTGCGCCGGAGGTTGAGTTCGACGGGGATCAGATGGCGATGGCGCGCCAGTTCCACGAGCTCCTGGTTTCCAAACGGTTCTTTCCCAATTCACCGACTTTCACTGGGGCCGGAACGCCGCTTGGCCAGCTCGCTGCGTGCTTCGTGCTTCCGATCTCCGATGACATGGGGCGCGATAGTTCTGGAATCTTCCAGACCTTGCGCGATGCGGCCCTCATCCAGCAGACGGGCGGGGGCAACGGGTTCTCATTCAGCGGACTGCGCCACAAGGGATCGCTGGTCAAATCGTCGGCCGGGATGGCCACCGGCCCGGTCGGATTCCTACGCGTGTACGACAAGGCCTTTGGAGAAATCGCCCAGGGTGGGACACGCCGAGGGGCGAACATGGCCGTCCTTCGCGTCGACCATCCCGACATACGCGACTTCATCACCTGCAAGGTCGACGAGAACCAGATCACCAACTTCAACATCTCGGTTGGCGTGACGGATGAGTTTATGGAAGCCGTGCGGGAGGACTCGACCTATGACTTGATCGCCCCGCATTCTGGCGAGACGGTCGATACGGTGCCGGCGCGCGAGATTTTCGATATGATGGTAAAGCATGCCCATCACAACGGCGAACCGGGCATCCTGTTCCTCGACTCCGCCAACCGGAACAATCCAGTGCCTCACCTTTACGAACTGGAAGCGACGAATCCTTGCGGTGAGCAGTGGCTGGGACCCTATGAGAACTGTTGCCTGGGGTCCATCAATCTGGCGCAGCACTGTGGACCGAGTGGTGCGGTGGATTGGGACAAGCTCGAGCAGAGCATCGTTCTCA
>BTQZ01000049.1:0-15769 GCA_036986135.1 Anaerolineae bacterium
TGAGATTGTTCGAATGGTGATTTCCGAGCCCCGCACGCGCCTCCTGGCAATCCGATGAGAAGCGGGATAACGGCATGAGTCAATTGCTCCGGGATCGTGTGCTGCGCCTTGCGGCGCTTGGATTCATGATCACGGCCGTCCTCGGCCTGGGGATCGCCGGGTTCCTCGCGACTCGATTTAGGGGCGAGATCATGGGACTGGAGGACGTGAGCCAGGCCACTTCCGAAAGCGCGGAAGCGACCTCCGAAGGCTTTCCCGTTCCGATTCTCGAGCGACTGATTCGGGACTATCAAGGGGTCACTTACGCAGCCATCGCGGGTGGCTTCATCTTGCTCTTCCTCGTCCTCACAGCCATCGCGGTCTACGGACAGCGCGCGGTGGGCCGTGAACGAAATTCGCTGCGGACGAGAAACACCGAGCTGTTTTCCTCCATCGACCAGCTGAAAAACCATCAAGAGCGGCTCAACCAGATCCTCAACTCAGCGGGCGAGGGGATCTGCAGCCTGGACGCTGATGGACGCATCACATTCGCCAATCACGCCGTCAGCCGCATGACCGGCTGGAAATTCGCTGAGCTTATAGGGCGGCACATGCACGTCACTCTCCATCAACCCAAAGCCGACGGCTCATCTTTTCCAGAAGAAGACTGCCCGATTTGCCAGACTTGGAAAGAAGGCATCGAGCATACGGTCACGGACGAAGTCTTCTGGCGCCGCAACCTTTCCAGCTTCCCGGTTGAGTACGTCAGCACGCCGATCTACAACGGAACTGAACCCTCTGGCGCGGTTGTCGTCTTTCGCAACGTCACCGAACACAAGCGCGCCACGGAAGCGCTGCGTGTGTCTGAGAACTTCTCCGAAACGATCCTTACCAGCGTCAGCGAGGGCATCATCGTTTACGATCGCGAGCTCCGCTACCGGGCCTGGAACAAGGTCATGGAAGAGTTCACCGGATTGCCAAGCGAGCAGATCATCGGCAGCTCCGCCCTAGACCTGTTCGCCCAATTCATGCTTCCCGGTATCGAGCACTTGCTCGTGCGAGCGCTGCGCGGCGAACGCGTGACCTCTGAGGACACTCATTACCAGGTGCCGCAAACTGGACGAGAGGGTTGGATGTCCGCTACCTTCTCTCCGCACACTTCGCCAGAGGGCGAGACCATCGGCGTGGTCGGTATCGTGCGTGACATCAGCGCCCGCAAACTGGCTGAAGAAGATCTCCGGGCGAGCGAGGAGCGGTACGCCCTGGCAGCCAACGCCGCCAACGATGGTCTCTGGGATCTGGATCTCACGACTCAGAATGTGTACTACTCGCCGCGTTGGAAGTCTATGCTGGGCTACGACGACGACGAAGTTTCGGATTCCACGCAGGAATGGTTCAGCCGAGTGCACCCCGAAGACCTGGCAGACTTCAACGCCGCCATCGGCAAGCACATCCAGGGTGAGACTCCCCAATTCGAGAGCGAGCATCGCATGCTGCACAAGGACGGCTCCTACCGCCGGATGCTGACACGTGGGCTCGCAATGCGATATGATGAGGGCAAGGCCTACCGGATAGCCGGCTCACAAACGGATATCACCGAGCGGAAACGCGCCGAAGAGCAGTTGCTTTACGACGCATTCCATGACGGCCTCACCGGACTCCCCAACCGAGCGCTCTTCACCGACCGTTTGGATCGAGCGCTCGAACGAGCGAAAAGGCGGGATGACTTCACGGTCGCGGTTCTGTTCATTGATCTCGACCGGTTCAAGGTCGTCAACGATAGTCTCGGTCACATGACAGGCGACCAACTGCTTATCGGTGTCGCTCGACGGTTGGAAAGTGTTCTTCGCCATGTGGATACCGTGGCCCGATTGGGTGGCGACGAATTCGTGATCCTGCTTGAAGACATCGAAGACATCAACCACGCCACGCAAACTGCGGAGCGAATCCAGGCGATGCTGCGAGAGCCCTTCAACCTGGATGAGAGCGAAGTTTTCACGAGCGTGAGCATTGGAATCTCAGTCAGCTCTGCAGGCTACGATAGAGCGGAAGACATTATCCGAGATGCCGATATCGCTATGTATCGAGCAAAGTCCACTGGCAAGGCCCGATACGAGCTCTTCGATGAAGCGATGCACGGCCGGGCGGTCGAGCTGCTTAAGCTCGAGACGGATCTGCGAAAGGCGGTCGATCGCGAGGAGTTCCGCCTTTACTACCAACCCATCGTCTCACTCGAATCTGGAGAGGTCGTTGGATTCGAGGCGCTCATCCGCTGGATGCATCCAGCCCGTGGCCTTACGTATCCGGCCGCATTTCTGCCACTTGCAGAAGAAACAGGCCTAACCGCTCTGATGGGGAACTGGACACTTCGTGAAGCCTGCAGTCAATTGAAGTCCTGGCAGAACGGGCCCGCCCTCGGGCGTGACTTGTGGGTAAGCGTGAACCTATCCAGCCGGCAGCTTCTTGAGCCGGATCTGACCAGAGTCGTTGCCCAAACCCTTTCAGAGGCACAAATCGATCCCGCCAGCTTGCAGCTTGAGGTTACAGAAGGCATAATCATGGACGACCCCGAGGCGGCTACCGCGGTGCTGATCGGCCTTCGAGCGCTTGGAGTTAGACTCCCGATTGATGACTTCGGCACCGGCTACTCCTCGCTCGCCTATCTCCACCGTTTCCCGATCTCCTCACTAAAGATCGACAAGAGCTTCGTTAAGAACTTGGAGTCCGGCGGTGAGGACGAAGTGATCGTGCGGACGATCGTTAACCTGGCCCACAACCTCGATATGGACGTCATCGCTGAAGGTGTTGAGACCGAAGAACAGCGCTTAAGCCTCAAGGCGCTGGGTTGCGAGTATGGCCAGGGCTTCCTCTTCTCGAAAGCTGTGCCCGCCGAGGAGGCCACTGCACTGCTCGAAGGCATGGTCGCCGTCGCCGCCTGAAGGTGTAAAATCCGAGCGCCCAATCCAATTCGGGATTTGCATTAAAACAAACGAGGTGCCGCATGAAGCGTATCGGTATCCTGACCGGCGGAGGCGACGCGCCCGGATTAAATGCAGTTCTCCGAGCGGTCGTGAAATCCGCACATAACGCCGGCGGTTTCGAAGTTCTGGGAATCCGCAACGGCTTCGATGGCTGCCTGGATTCCGAGGGCATCGTGGAGCTCACTCGGGCAGAGGTGCGAGGGATCCTTCCAAAGGGCGGCACGATCCTGGGCGCCGCCAACCGCGGCAACCCGTTCGCGCGAAAATTCATTCGGCACGGCGAGGAAGTGATCGAAGATGTTTCGGATGAAGTCGTTGCGAGGATCGCTGAGCTTGGCCTGGAAACCCTGATTGTCGTCGGTGGAGACGGAACGCTAAAGATCAGTCTGGAGCTCGTTCAGAAGGGATCGCCGATTGTAGGCGTGCCCAAGACCATTGACAACGACATCGACGGAACCGATGTCACATTTGGATTCGATACCGCGGTAAACACGGCCATGGAGGCGATCGATCGACTCCACACCACAGCCGAATCGCACCACAGGGTAATGGTCCTGGAACTAATGGGCCGGGACGCGGGCTTCATCGCGCTGCACGCGGGAATCGCGGGCGGAGCGGACGTGGTTCTCATTCCCGAGATCCCATTTGAATTTGAGAGCGTCTGCGAGACGATCCAGACCCGCGCCGAGAGAGGTCGACACTTCAGCATCGTGGCCGTGGCGGAAGGGGCTCGTCCAAAGGGGGGTCAACAAATCTTCAGCAGAGCGGGTGACAAACTTGTCCTAGCGCGGCTGGGGGGGATTGGCGCGACGGTCGCGAAGTTCGTCGAGGAAGTCTGCAAAATGGAATGCCGGGTCACGGTGCTGGGTCATCTCCAGCGCGGAGGAACGCCCACGGCCTTCGATCGCTGGCTGGCCACACGGTTCGGTGCGGCAGCCTTTCGCCTGGCCGCGCAGGGCTTGCACGGGCAGATGGTCGCGCTGAAAGGAACCCAGATTTCAAGCGTGACTCTCGAGCAGGCGCTCGCCGAGCCCAAACGTGTGAATTTGAACGGCGACGGCGTGAGAACGGCCCGGAATCTGGGCTTGTCGCTGGGAGATGGATTTCGCTAGAATACATTGCGCATAGCCATCCATTGTAAGGCATTGCGGTGAAGTGCATTAACGGTGACCTCAGATAATAGACTGCGCGAAGTTGCCGCCCCGGCGTGGTTTTGTGGTGCAACGCAATCACGGTGTCGATAGATCGTAGATAGCACGGACGCTCCATACAGGTTCTGGGCTTATGGTAAAGCCGGGCCGCTTGTCCTGGCGGACTAGGCCACTTGTGCTTGCGCCGCAAGTGCAAGCAGGGAGTGGCCTGAGATCCCAGTCTGCGCGATAAATCCGTCTCTATGGGCCAAGATCAAATTCTAGACTCAGAAGACCTGCTGACTTCGTTGCGCTCGTTTCTCTCGGACGATAGATCACAGCGCTTCCTCATCGGGTTCTTGTTCGCCATGGCGTTCTTCATGATCGAGGCTGGCGTAGCAGAAGTTCTGCTGGCACGGAACGAAATCTGTCTGGAAGCTTTATCGGAGTATCGACTGGCCCCAGATCCAAATGAGGTCTGCATGTCGGAGTTTGAGTTCTTCCTGGCACGCAGCTTGTCCCGCGGGGCGATTGGCACACTTAGTCCCTCAACATCGGCATTTGTTGCCTGGCCGATCATAGCTGTGCTCTATGGGCTCATCGGCGGAGGATTCGCGCAACTCTCGCTGCGAGCGGCGATCGGGGGATTTCTGATCGTCCATGTCATCCTGCTTATGGCCTTCATGTCGGTGGACTACATGTCACAATTCATTATCTTCAACTAACGGAATCCAAATCGAGATTAAAAAGGAAGAAGCCGCCCGATTGGGCGGCTCTACCTTTTGCGCTGCGGCATCTTCTTAGCTTAGGCTAAGGAGGGATGCCGCAGCGCTACGTTCATGAGAGTTACTACTCATGGGCATCACCTCCTTGACTATGAGATGGCGATTGGGGTTCAAGCTGAACCGTGAGGAGTATCTCACAGCAACAAAGGCATGTCAATCAGCGCACCCCCATGGATGATGAGACCCGAGCCAAGTCGAGGCACATGCGACCAGATCTCGGAACCAGCGGATTTTCATGCATAGGTTAGGTAAAACCAAGCGCTGGCCTGCCGTGAAGGCCATCCAATGTGCGGTACATCGTCAATAATGCGATCACGCGCAAAGGCGGCCTAGAGCAATCGAGGCTATCGGCCGGGGCAGGAGCTAGAAGAATACTTGGCGAACTAAAGGATCAGCATCGCGTCGCCGAACGAGTAGAAGCGATACCCCTCGCTTATTGCGACGTCGTACGCATCCAGGATGCGCTTCCTGCCTGCAAATGCCGCAACCATCATCAGCAGTGTGGACCGAGGGAGGTGGAAATTGGTGAGCATCGCGCCCACCGCTCGGAATTCGTAGCCAGGCAAGATAAACAGATCCGTGGGCCCCTCAAAGGATCGGATGATCTCCTGGCTTGTGGACCGCCGGGAAGCGGTCTCCAGGGCTCGAACGGAGGTCGTGCCGACCGCAATTACGCGCCCGCCGGCGCCCAGAGCGCCACGCACCGCGGAAACTACCGCACCCGATACCCGGCACCATTCGGTGTGAATCGGATGCCGCTCGGGCGCCTCGACCGTGACCGGGGCGAACGTATCCAGGCCGATGTGCAGAGTCACGGCCGCGATGGCGACGCCCCGCCGCTCAATGTCACCCAGTACGTCACTCGTGAAATGCAGCCCGGCCGTGGGAGCGGCGGCGGAGCCGGGCTGCCTGGCGTAGACCGTCTGATACTGATTGGCCGATCGAAGGGGCTTCCGGATGTAGGGCGGGACCGGGGGCGATCCGATCTCATCCAGGAGTGGGGAGATGGGCGAACTAAACTGCACCAGCCTCCTCGGTCCGCCCAGGTCCTCCAGAACTTCGCAGCGTAGGCGACGCTTAACCTCGAGCTGTCTGCCCGGCCGAATACCCTTTCCGCCGACCATCACTTCCCAGGCCATCGGCCCCCTTCGCTTCAGGAGCAGAATCTCCGCCTTGCCCCCATCCGGAAGCTTGGAGGCTGACAACCTTGCCGGGATCACACGCGTTTCGTTGAGGATCAGCGCATCGTGCGGATGCAGAAATTCTGGAAGATCGCGAAAATGATAGTGCTCTACCCGGCCGGTGCTGCGGTCGAGAACCATCAGCCTGGAGCTGTCTCTTGGCTCGGCGGGTTCCTGCGCGATCCGATCCGGTGGCAGCTCGTAGTCGAAGTCTGAGGTGCGCAAGTTTACTTATTCTGGATGCGAAGGATCGCATTCGGCGCAAGGGTGATCCCTTGCCGTGAAGCTCAGATTGCTGGCAAGCGGGGCTGTGGGCCGGGCGGCGGCTCGAGGCCCATATGCTCATAGGCGCGGGAGGTGGCTACTCTCCCCTGAGGGGTGCGATCGATGAATCCTAGCTGCAGCAGATAGGGCTCCACTACGTCCATGATCGTATCGGGCTCTTCGCTCAACGAGGCCGCGATCGTATGCAGCCCCACCGGTCCGCCGTCATACTTCTCGATGACCGTCGTCAACACCCTTCGATCGGAATCGTCCAGGCCAAGGTCATCGATGTCGAGAAGAGCCAGGGCCTCGATAGCAACTGGGCGAGTGATCCTGCCATCCGCCCGGACCTGAGCATAGTCCCGGACCCGCCTCAGCAATCGAAGCGCGACCCGCGGCGTGCCACGCGCGCGGCAGGCGATCTCCTCCACTCCATCTGGCTCAATTTCGACTTCCAGGATATTGCCCGCGCGGGTGACGATCGCTTCCATGGATGCGAGGTCATAGAAGTCGAGCCGGTGCACGGCCCCAAAGCGGGCTCTGAGCGGCGCCGTGAGCAGTGCCAGACGAGTCGTTGCACCCACAACGGTAAACTTGGGTAGGCGCAAGCGGATCGATCGGGCACTGGGGCCCTTGCCGATCGTGAGATCCAGGGCGAATTCCTCCATGGCTGGGTACAGGATCTCCTCTACGGCGCGTCCAAGCCGATGGATCTCATCGATAAAGAGGACGTCGATCGATTGGAGATTAGTAAGAATCGCGGCCAGATCACCCGCACGCTCGATAGCGGGACCTGAAGTAATCTTCAGATTTGAGCCCATCTCATTGGAGAGAATGTGGGCCATCGTGGTCTTACCCAGACCGGGTGGACCGTAAAAGAGCACATGGTCTAGAGGCTCTTCCCTGGCCTTGGCAGCCTGAATGAGGATAGACACGTTGTCTCGAACGCGGTCCTGCCCGATCATTTCAGACAAGTGCGTTGGACGCAGCGTCGCCGGCTCCGATTCCTGGCGTATCGGCGATACGATTCGCTTTTCTTCCACGGCCACGGGGGGATTATACAGGAAGGGTATGCAATGGGTATGCATGGTACAGGGGCCCGGTTGACCTTAAAAATGTCCTTCACTATACTCAGATCTTGGGAATGCCTCTTGCGGACACCCTTCTTGGTGAGTTGAACGATTCACTCGAGCAGGCACATTTGTGGACATTATTCTTGACGGCTAATGCTGGGGAGGGAAGCGCATTGTGATAGGGATCGGCCTGCGCCAGGTACAGCAGGCGCTCGACAGCAAGGCAGATGCGATCCAACGCGAGTTCATCGCCGCAGGCGACGAACTCGACGAGCTCGGACGCCAGCTCCTTGAAGCCAGCCCCGAACAGCGAGAGCAGCTCCGGGAAAAGCAGCGCCTCCTGCGCGATCGCCAGCGCGAGCTGGCGTCCGAGGTCAACGAGTGGCGGGACCGAGCGCGTGGGGTTCGGAGTCAGCCCGGCCAGCAAATGCTGAGGGAGTACCTGAAGGATCTCCTGAAGCTGGATGATCCGCTGTTGACTCCGTCTATCGAGCACGCCCTCTACCTGCTGGACGCCCCTGAAGAAGAACTTGAAAAGCTAGCGCAGCAAGAGGATACGAGCGTTGTTTCAACGCAGGCCGGTCGGCTCATCCAACGCGCGCGAACCGATTTCGACATGCGTCGGTCCGACGTAGGTGCTCGCCAGCGTGCAGCGATCGAATTTGCCAACCGTCCCGGGGTTGCGCAGCAGGACGACCTGGTCCAAGAGATTGAGGCCGCCATTGACGACCCCGATCCAATGGTCAGGGAAACCGCGGTGCTGACCGTGATCCACCTGCATAAGTTCCGCTGCATGCGGGTGGCCGACCTGGATATGGCGTATGCCTCCGTGCAGAAACTCGCCTCGCTCAATCACCTGGCCGCGGTGCCGGTGCTGGTCGAGGTGCTTGAGAACCCGCGCACGGGGTATATTGAAGGAGAGGATGGGAGTATGGTCGAGGCAGACAACCACCGCTCCCGCATGGTCGCGCTGCTGCGCCTCATCGAGTGGCATACGCCGGAGGCCAGAATGGCAGTCTACCAAATTCAATTCGACCAGGATAAAGACATCGTCAAGGCTGCCAAACGGGCGTTGGAGCTCTTTCCTGAGGACTGGAGCGGTCCATTGAGGGGGACCGGACAATTGCCGCCAGTGCAAGATGGCTGAACTCCCGCAAATGACATTATTGCGACACAACCACGGGTCTAGGGTGCGGATATCCACTCGTGCTCGATCAATTGACCGCTCACTGCTATAATCCGAACCACAATCAAATAGCAATTTCCCGGGAGGAGTAGGCTTCCAAGCGCTGGCAGAGAAGGTGCGGCCAGAAGCTGAGAGCCCCCACAGTAGCGGAAACCGAAGGTCGCCCGGGGTAATCCGCCGAAGAAACCCGCCAGGCAGGGGAGTAGAACGGCGCGGGGAGCCCGTTACAGCCTGTCCTGCCGAGGCAGGGCTATCCTGCCCAAACAGGGCCGGTCCCGCCGGGAAATCAATCCCGGCGACTGAGAGCGCCGATCACGGCGAATTGAGGTGGTACCGCGGGAGACTGACCCTCTCGTCCTCAAGGACGAGAGGGTATTTTGCTTAAGGAGGCTCTATGGCCGACATCCAGCTCCAGAAGACATACGATTTCTCTACCGTCGAGGAGCGTCTCTACGAATGGTGGGAACAGAGCGGATACTTCCGCCCCCGAGGCGAGGGATCGCCATTTGTCATCTCGATGCCGCCTCCTAACGTGACCGATAGGCTGCACATCGGGCATGCCATGTTCGTCGCCGTGGAGGATCTGATGATCCGCCACAGCCGAATGAAAGGTGTGCCAACCTTGTGGGTGCCGGGCAGCGACCACGCCAGCATCGCTACGGAGCTGCAATTGAAGAAGCAGCTGGAGAGTGAAGGCACCAGCTCCTCCGAGCTCGGTCGGGAGGCATTCCTTGAACGAGCCTGGGAGTGGAAGGACAAGTACGGAGGCATCATCACCGAACAGCTGCGCAGGCTGGGCGCATCCTGTGATTGGCAGCGAGAACGCTTCACCATGGACGAAGGGCTCTCGCGTGCGGTGATCGAATCGTTCGTTCGCCTCTACGAGAAGGGCCTGATCTACCGCGGGGATTATCTGATCAACTGGTCCCCCGGATTACAGACCGCAGTCAGCGACCTCGAGGTCGAGTACACCGAGGAGATAGGCACGCTCTATCACTTCAAATACCCGATTGAAGGTTCGGATGAGCATATTCCAGTTGCGACCACGCGGCCGGAAACGATCCTTGGCGACACCGCGGTCGCGGTGCACCCGGAGGATGATCGCTACCGCCAATTCGTCGGCCAGACCTGCCTGGTACCGATGCTGAATCGTCGAATACCGGTCATCGAAGATGACTATGTGGATCGTGAGTTCGGAACCGGAGCACTCAAAATCACGCCTGGCCATGATCCTGCCGATTATGAAGTTGGCAAGCGACACGATCTACCGATCGTGAACGCGTTGAACAAAGACGCGACGATGAGCGAGGCCGCGGGACCCTATGCCGGATTGGATCGCTACGAGTGTCGGGAGAATCTCTGGGCGGATATGGAAGCGGCTGGACTCACGATAAAGACCGAGGAGTATCTGCAGCAAGTTCCGCGCAGTCAGCGGGGTGGGGAGATCGTCGAGCCAATGATCTCAACTCAGTGGTTCGTGAGCATGGAGATGCTTGCCGAACCCGCCATCGAGGCCGTGCGGGAGGGTCGAATCAAGGTGGTTCCCGAACGCTTTGCGAAGGTCTACTTCAACTGGCTGGAGAACATCCGAGATTGGTGTATCTCTCGTCAGCTGTGGTGGGGCCACCGCATCCCCGCGTGGCATTGCGGCGATTGCGGCGAGATCACCATTGCGCGGGAAGCCCCTGCGCAGTGTGCCGCATGCGAATCCACGAGCATCGAGCAGGATCCCGATGTGCTCGATACATGGTTTTCCTCGGCCTTGTGGCCGTTCTCCACGCTTGGATGGCCGACCGAGACCGAAGATCTAAGAACCTACTACCCGACCACGCTCATGGAAACCGGATACGACATCCTCTTTTTCTGGGTGGCGCGCATGATCATGACCGGCCTGGAGTTTACAGGCCAGGTCCCGTTCAGCACCGTGTATTTGCACGGACTCGTTAGAGACGCCGATGGGCGAAAAATGAGCAAGACGCTCGGAAACGTGATCGATCCACTGGAAATCATGGACGAGTTCGGGACCGATGCGCTGCGGTTCACCCTACTGACCGGCTCGTCTCCGGGCCAGGACATGAGCCTGAGCATGGAGCGCTTGGCAGCCAACCGTAACTTCGCCAACAAGCTCTGGAATGCGGGAAGACTGGTCCTGAACGCCATTGAGGCTGCACCGGCAGAGCCAGCGGGGGATCCCACACGCACGGATTCCGACCGGTGGATTCTCAGCCGGATGAACCAGGTGATCCGCAGCGTGGATCGACTCTTCGAGCGGCACCAATATGGCGAGGCCGGCCGGCAGATCTACGAGTTCTTCTGGAGCGAATTCGCGGATTGGCACCTGGAAATATCCAAGATCCAAACCGGCGAGGGAGGGGACCGTGCCTGGTTGACGGCGCGTATTTTGGTCCATGTCTACCACAGCACGCTCCGCCTGCTGCATCCCTTCATGCCGTTCGTGACGGAGGAGCTCTATGGGCTGCTGAAGTCCGCCTGCGAGCGGCACCCGGCCCAATTCGGCCCTAGGCGTGGCTGGGAAGATGCGTTGATCATCGCCAACTGGCCGGAAGCTGGACCTGTGGAGCCATGGGAATCGGAAAGCGTGGCCGCCTTCACGCCGCTGCAGGAGCTCGTTGTGGCCATTCGTTACCTGCGCTCGGAAAGGGAGGTGCAGGCCGCGCAGAAGATTCCGGTCGCGATCAAGGCCGGTGACCTGGCCGCATTCCTGGAGGCCAACCGGGCGGCCCTGGCCTGGCTGGCCCGGCTGGATCCGGAAGCGGTGCAGATCGAGGCGGACCTGGAGCCTCCCGAAGACGCCATTCCCCTGGTGGTGGGCCAGATCGAGGCTTATATTCCACTTGAAGGGCTGAGAGATCCAGAGCAGGATCGCTTGCGCATAGCCAAGGAGTTGGAGGCGGTAGGCGAGCAAGTGGAGCGGCTTGAGACGCTGCTTGCCAGCCAGTTCAGTGAAAGAGCTCCTGCCGAAGTGGTGGGGAAGGAACGTGAGAAGTTGGAAGCGCTTCAGGGAACGGCATCCAAATTGGAAGATCAGCTTGCGACGTTGGAGAGCGGTAAGTGGCGACGAAGCCAGAATCAATGAATCGTCATTGCGAGGAGCGTAGCGACGAAGCAATCCCCAACGCCCAGGAGGAGAATGCTCCGCAACGCTCGCAATGACATTGGGGGAGAGAGGATAGCGGCGCGGCCTGCGTGATATACTGCCGCGCCACAAATCCCCATGAGTCGCGGTGGACCCAACATCCTGCGGATCGTTTCGATCGGACTGCTGCTGGCAGCAGTCATTATGAGCTTTTTCCAGCTGATCGCCTACAGTCGGCAGCGGGCGCGCCTGCCAGAGGGCCTCGCGATCGCTGGAGTTCCGGTGGGCGGGTTGGGTCAACCCGCGGCGATGGAGCGACTGCTTCAGACGTACAGCACCCCGATCGAGCTGATCTATGAAGGTGAGAGCATCGTGCTGTCCCCAGCTCAGGTGGGCTTCGAGCTTGACGCGGAAGCCATGATGGCCGCCGGCGAGCTTGAGCGCACAAGCACCGATTTCTGGAGCGGTTTCTGGGATTTCCTCTGGAATCGACCGGGTGAATCCATGGCCGTCCCGCTCAGAGCCGAATTTTCCAACACGCAATTGGTTGCGACCCTGCAGGATCTGGCCGCACGGTATGACGAGCCCCCAGTGCCCAGCCGGCCGATCCCCGGAAGTGCCGAGTTCGAAGCGGGCAGCTTCGGGCGGGTATTGGACGTTGCGCGTGCCGCGGAGCTCGTGGGCGAAGTGCTGAGCGCGCCGAGCGACCGCAGCGTCAATTTGCCAGTTATGGAAAGCGCACCCGCGCGGCCAACGCTGTCTACGCTTGAAACTCTGCTCAAGCAGAACCTGGATGTGGAGCAGTTCGACGGGGTTGCGGTGATTTACGTGCAGGACTTGCGATCGGGCGAAGAGCTCCACTTCGGCTACTTCCAAAACGAAGACCTCTCGGTCACCCCTGATGTCGCCTTCGACGCCGGCTCGACGATCAAGATCGGCATCGCCACGGCCTTCTATCGGTACTTTGACGATCCGCTGGACGATGAGGCCATCCGCTGGCTCTCGGAGATGATCACCCTATCGGGCAACGATTCCGCCAACGGGTTGATGGAGCGGATCGACCGGGATCGAGGACCGCTGATGGTCACGGAGACTCTGAGAGAGGTCGGCTTGGATAGTTCTTTCATCGTGGCGTGGTATCGACCGCCCCCCATTCCCATACCCGGCGCATCCCTGCAGACTCCGGCCAACCAGCGGACCGACATCAGCACGCGCCCGAACCAACTCAATCAGGCTACCGCCTCCGAAATGGGGATGTTGCTTGCGGATCTCTATGCCTGCCAGGAGGGTGGGGGCGCGTTGCTGGCGGTGTTTCCCGATCAGTTGAAGCCGGAGGAATGCGAGCAAATCCTGGAGCTGCTGTCGCAGAATCGCATTGCATGGCTCATTGAGGCGAGCGTTCCAGACGGCACACGCGTGGCGCACAAGCATGGCTGGACCCAATCGCCGCTGGACTTCATAAGCGATGCCGGAATCGTGTACTCGCCTGGTGGCGACTACGTGCTCTCCATCTTTATGTGGGACGAGACCGAGATGATCTGGGAGCCCACTGCATCGTTGTTCGCTCAGCTCGGCCGAGCGGTTTATAACTACTTCAATCCACCGACCGGCTAATGATAATCATCCAGAAAACGATGCGTGACCCCTCTTGGCTGCGCTGGATGGTGACACGCACCATCACGATGGGAGGCCTGGTCATCCTCTCGGTCACAGGACTCGCATTGGCAGGAAGAGCATCTGCCGCGCCGGCCCAACAACCGCCTACAGGCTCCATCCCAACCGTCACCGGAACGCCGGTGGGGACGCTGGTTGTGGTACCCGATCAGGTCAACGTCCGAACCGGTCCCAGCACGGAGTATGAATTGATAGGGGTGCTGATCGCGGGGCAGACCGCGCCCGCGATCGGGCGAACCGCCGGC
Organism: Anaerolineae bacterium; assembly: GCA_036986135.1. Lineage (GTDB taxonomy): Bacteria > Chloroflexota > Anaerolineae > Anaerolineales > E44-bin32 > JADFRG01. Next base: position 13,596 of record BTQZ01000049.1, read on the forward strand.
GGAGACTGGATCCAGATCGCCTACGCCGGCGTGCCCAACAACGTGGCCTGGGTCTACTCCCCCTTTGTTGTTCTGGATCCTCCGGGGGGTTTCTTGCCAATCATCGAGCCGCCGCCTACCGCCACCCCGCGCGTGACTCCTACCATCGATCCGACACTGGCGGCGCAGTTCAACCTGTCCGACATCACGGCCACTCGGCTGCCCACCTTTACGGCCGCTCCTCCCATTGTCCAGCCGACGCTCGCGCCACCGCAGCTCGAAACGAGTTTGGGCATTCCGCCCATCCTCACAATCGCCGGACTGGTCCTGATCGGGACGTTCGGGGTCCTCATTTCAGTCCTCCGCGGCAGCTAGCTTGCCGCGTTGGCTTCACCTTTGGTGAAATAACAGCTAGAAGGATCCATACCGAAAAAGAGCAGGTCGCGCTCGCGACCTGCTCAGGATTTCAGTACGGCTGGGGCTCGTTAGCAGCAGCCCTCCGAGTGGGCGTGGGACGATTCTTCGGTCCTGAACGATTGGCCGCATCCGCACGAAGAAACCGCCTGCGGGTTGTCGATCTTGAAGCCGCCCGACATCAGGTCGTCCACATAGTCAACGGTCGAACCTGATAAGTACGTCATCGACATCGGGTCCACGACAACCTGGACATCCTCAAATTGGTATCGCATATCGGTCGCCCGCGGCTCCGGCTCCAGACCCATGCCGTACTGCATTCCGGAGCACCCGCCGCCCGAAACAAAGACCCGAAGGGCATAGCCATCGAGCTCTTTCTCTTCGAGCATCGCGCGCACTCTCCGGATCGCGCCCTCTGTAAGCTTGATATCGGTGGTCTGCTCAACGATCTCAGTCCGTGGGAAATCTAGTGTCGCCATAAACCAACCCTTTCCAAATACCAATAATACTTATAAGCGTTGTTAAGTTTATCAACCTTCAGCGTCAGTGTCAATTTATCCACAGATCCTGGGCTGTGTCAGCATATCGTATGCGCGGGATGGAGCCTTATTCGGGGATCGAGCTTACATACGTGAATGTAATCGGGGGATTTATGGCACCGCCCCCAGGTCAGTTGCTGATTTGGAAGGTGCAGACAGGCTCGCGATCCACGATGCGGCCCAATGTCTCAACCTCTCCGCCAAAGAGGGCTTCGATCAAGGCCCGGTCGAAATGGCAGAGCGGCGGCGCGCCCTGAACCACCTCCAGATAGGGGCAGTTCGCGAATTGGAGGATGATCAAACCTTCGTTCTCTTCCAAGATTGGGAAGTAACCGCGCTCTTCCAAGTAGCTCATGGCCGCGGCCGGCTGACCCGCCGTTCTGGTCGACGACCCCAACTCGCGCCCCATTTCAACGAGAAGGCCCTCGAGCTCCAGGCCCTGGCTCGATTCAATGGCCTGGATCAGGCAGCCGCACAGCTCCCCGAAATTGCGCGGCATGTAGGCATTCGCCGCTGGCGTGACCTGGTACAGCATTTCGGGCCGCCCCGGTCCCGGCTTATGGCGAGAGACCGGCTCCGCAACGAGGCCTGCCGAACGCAGCCCCTCTAGATGATGCCGGATCGTAACCGGTGTGAGCGCGAGCGCTCGGCTCAGCTCGGCAACGGAGGCTTGCCCTGATTGTTTGAGGTGTTCCAGGATACGCTGACGGGATTCGAGGGGCATTTCCCATCCGATTCTAGGTGGCCGAAGTTAATTTGTCAAACATGATCTTCGAAAATACCCCTCTTCTTGACAGTTGTGAAAGCTGGCACGTATAATTCTTCATTGGCAGGGAGGCCCTGGGTGAGCGAAGAACTCTCAAACAATGAAAACCCCGTCCCTGAAAATCTGCAGGGCCAGATTGCCATCACCTCTTTGGACAAAATCTATAACTGGGGCCGGCGATCATCCGTCTGGCCGATGATGTTTGGGCTGGCATGCTGCGCGATCGAGATGATCGCTACCGCCGCCAGCCGATATGATCTGTCGCGGTTTGGCATGGAAGTCATTCGACCCAGCCCACGCCAGGCGGACCTCATGATCGTTTCTGGCACCGTTACGAAAAAGATGATTCCAAATATCGTGCGACTCTACAACCAGATGCCGGAGCCGAAATACGTGCTGGCCATGGGCGCTTGCGCTTCCGGAGGCGGACCCTTTAAGGAGGGCTACAACGTCGTGTCCGGTGTCGATAAATTTGT
>BTQZ01000050.1:0-15222 GCA_036986135.1 Anaerolineae bacterium
CCGATGGATCCTTCCCCAAACTGCTTAGCGCCCTCGCCCGGGTGCAGCTGCTGATCCTCGACGACTGGCTGCGCGATCCGCTCACCGTCTCCCAGGCGCGGGACCTCTTGGAGATCGTCGATGATCGCTACGGCCGCGCCTCCACCCTGGTCGCCACACAGGTCCCGGTGGAGGACTGGCACGCCCGCTTCCCCGATCCGACGCTCGGCGACGCCATCCTCGACCGGCTGGTGCACCACGCCTACCGATTGGAACTGAAAGGAGCATCGATGCGAAAAGCCCACTCACCATTGGCCGCCGCGACCGGCTGAGATATGATGTCTCATCCAGCGCCGCTGCACCTCAGCAAGTGATCACCATGGATTGGAACAAGTGTCCACGATCGGCTGGAACTGCTGTCCACCATCGCTCGGAATCGGTGTCCACTTTCGTCGGAATGCGCAGTAGGACTTGGCAAGCTGTACCGCAGCTGAACCTATCCCTCCAGAAGCTCCATTGATAAGGGCTTTTTGTCCGCTTTGGATATTTACTTTTCTAAGCAAATTCAACGCGGTTGTTGCCCCATAAGGAACGACGGCAGCTTCCTCATAGGTCATATTGGCCGGTTTTATCGCCACCACCCCGTCTTCAGGCATACATAGATACTCGGCATCAGCACCCATGCTAGCACCGCGATATCCAAAAACCTGGTCACCTTCATTAAATAGCTTTACACCTTTGTCCACGGATTCAATTTCCCCGGCAAACTCACTCCCTAGTATTCCGTTTCTTGGTTTTCTGAAACCAAACATTATTCGCCCGAGGAGCCAGAAGGGGAAAGGCATGTTGAATTTTCGAGGGGAGATATTTCCAAAATTCCGAGCTGCAATGTCCCCGAAGTTTACTGATGTCGCATATATTCGTGTCAGCAATTCATTGTCCTTCGGAGTAGGCTTTTCTATCTCTTTGAGTTGAAGAACCTCCGGTGGTCCGTATTCTGTATAGACAATGGCTTTCATGAGTTTCCTCCAAATTTACTTTGATCGCGCGCGATGGAGATAGCTTCCGAAGTAGCCTTATCTATGGCGAGACTTCCACTCTTTCCTGTTTAGGCCACTTCCACAGTTATGACGACTTTTCCTCGGGCGTGACCTTCTTCCAGATACCGGAAGGCCTCAGGGGTATCGCTCAGCGGGTACGTCCTGTCGATGACCGGTGTGACCTTGCCGGCTTCAATAAGCTCCTTCAGAACGACCAGATCCTTATTGTTCGGTGTAGCAAGATACATGCTTCCCTGCTGGCGCATGAACGGTGACAACACGAATGCCTTGACCACGTAGCCCATGCCGCCATGGCCGCTGTTAGGTATGATCACACCTTGTGGGGTAAGCGCACGTCTGAGGTCTGAAAACGAACGGTTCGCCACATTGTCGAGTATCAGATCGTATCGTCGCTCACTTTTCGTGAAGTCCTTTTTGGTGTAATCGATGACATGGTCTGCGCCGATCGATCGGACCATGTCCACGTTCTTCGTGCTGCAAACGCCGGTCACTTCCGCTCCGAACGCCTTGGCAATCTGAACAGCGAAAGTGCCAACACCTCCCGACGCACCATTGATCAAGACCTTCTGACCTGGCTGCACCCTCCCCGCATCGCGAAGACCCTGGAGGGCGGTAATTGCTGCGGTTGGCACGGCCGCGGCCTGCTCGAAGGTGAGGTTTGTGGGGATCATCGCCAATTTGTCTTCGGCAACACACGCATATTCAGCAAGGGTACTGCTCCACGAGGCGAACACCTCGTCACCTGGTTGGAATCGCGTCACCTTCTTGCCGATTGCTTGTACGCGCCCTGCCATGTCCCATCCTAGAATATAGTTCTTTGGTTTGGGAAATCCGACGGTAAATCGAACGAGCCACGGACTACCTCTCATGGAGAAGTAGTCACCTGCGTTGAGGGCTGCTGCGTGAATACTTACCAGTACGTCGTTTTCCTTGACCACCGGCTTGTCGACCTCTTTGAGTTTGAGGACATCCGGTGAGCCGTAATTGTTCTGGACGATAGCTTTCATGAGTATTCCTCCAAGGGTGGTGGGTTTTCGACATGAACGGTCGATTTTCAACGATGAATCTCCGTCATGAATGCGCTGAGTCCCTCTTGGGTGTCCTCTTGAGCCATCAACTCCTCCAGGTAGAGTCGCTCCACATCCTCCACCTGTGAGCTCTTCTACGTGTTGCCGCTGGCTGCACGGCCTACCTTCATCGACATATCAAGACCGGCCGGCCAGCCTCTCGCAATACCTGATCGACCGCACTGCCCAGCACGACTTCAAGAACCGGTTTGAAACCATAGCCCCCCATGATAAAGAGGTCACTATCGTGCTCTTCTCCCGCCCCAAGGATTGCGTCGGCGACCGGACCGGTCTTCTGAACCGGAATGGGTCGAACTCCATGCTGCTCGATATACGATTGGGCGCTGCTCAGAGTTCTTTCGGTGACACGCTCTCCCTCATTCACGCTTACGACAACGAGCGGCATCTCCCAGCGCCCCGCCAGGTACGTGGCAAGGTATAGCGCTTCTCTGCTTTTCGGGCTGCCGTCGTAGGCAAGCAGGGCACTAGTCATCTCACGCGCCGGACCCGGCACCGCCAGTATTGGCCTTGGGCAGCGATGGATCACGCTCCGGAAGCCCGAGCCCAATCGATCCAGGGGCCTGGATCCCGGAGGATGCGCCAGATGCAGCACCACGAGATCTGTCCACCGGGCCCTATCTCTGATCTTTCGAGCCACTCGTCCAGATTCGACAACGAGCCTGCCTGGCACGCCGGCCGCTTGGCATCGCTTGTCGAACTCCGCCTTGACGGACCGCGCTCTCTCACCTCCCGTTTCTGATCGTGACGCCACAACATGAAGGCCCTGGAGCCGGGCTCCCTCACGCCGTGCCACGAGCAGCGCCTGCTCGACCGCGCTCCAGCTGGCCTGCTCCCCACTGACTGCCGCCAGGATGTCAGCGGTGAAGACCTCATGCCGGCGCGCTGCCGGTACCGCCTGTCGCCATTTTCCTGGAGCAGGGCCGGCCTCGAGCTGATCGGGGGTGATCGCGTCAAGCAGTTTTTCCTTTGCTCGAGTAACCCTGCGCATGGCCCGAGGACTGGCCTCGGCGGCCAGGTTTGCGGCTGCTGATTCCGGCTTGATCCTCCAGCCTAATTCACGCTCAAGGGCGGCCTGGTGCTCTGTGATCCAGACGTACAGGTCCGTTTCCGTACGTCCCGGAAAGTCTCGGAGCAGGCCCTGCTCGCGAATCACAACCACCAAGGGCAGATAGACCTCTTCATACCAGGCTTCCGCTGCCGCACGAACGGGAACCGCGTGGTCTTTCCCCTCGCCCATAGCAGCCCGGTGGGCCTCGATCTGCTGTTCGAGTACGCTGTACCTTCCGGGGGCAGTGACCGTTAGGTCGGTTTGCGGATGGGCCTCATCAAAGGAGGTGCGATCCAGGAACTCCGCATGCTCGGCCTTTAGAATCAAATCATCTGGCTGAATATCTGGGGACAATGACACCTTCGTGCGGGCCTGCCTGACATAAGCCTGGATATGAGCTGCGCCAACCTCCCGGGCGACTGAAACCCGGTGATTTCCATCCAGTACAAAATACACATCCCCTATCTGGTAGACCTCGATCGGAGGCACTCCGCCGAGTTCCGTAACGGCAACCTTGACTCTCGCCCAACGATCTTCGCCGCTATCTTCCCGGGGAAGAAAACCGCGAGTGAAATCCTGATAGCGCCCGACGCTGCCAACGATGGAGTCCAGTGGGATTTCTTTGAGTTCGTGCCTGGACGTTTCCTTGGCCTTTAGCCTCCGGCGGACGTCTTCGTATGATAGGAGGTCCGGCGATTTCCCCGCCAGGCGCGTCAGGATCCTCTGAAGTCCCGCCTTACGGCGGGCGCGCCGGAAATCACCGACGGCCAGGGTGTAGCTTGCGAGACTCATTTCAAGCTCGGAGATTCTGTGCTTTGCTGTCCATCATTCGAATGCGTTCGGCGGAGAGATCTCTAGCCTGTAGAGAGGGTTAACGTTGACCACCCTTGTTTTGCGGAACGTGGTCTCCCTCCCGCCAGCGACGAGCCACGGTTCGACATGTCCGTGCAAGAAATAGCGCGGCTTCAGCCAGGCCATTAGGGTCAGAAAGGCCTTGAACCCTCTGTGAGCAGGATCGCTCAAATCACCGATACCGAGAGGTGGGGAGTGAGCAACGATGACATCGACGAATCGGCCGTGCCGCCGCCTTGTAAGAATCAGGCTGGGGATGAGTCGAGCGATTCGCGCCCGCATTTGGCTTTCGCTGAATTGTTGGGCCGCGCCTGCAGCATAGCGGATTGAACCTCCCAACCCCATTAATAGAAGGCCGCCCACTTCTTCTATCCTTTGGTCGATTGGATCACACCCTCTCGGAATTGCGCGCATAAGCCCCTCGCTAGTAAGTTCCGGCTGAGTGTCGTGATTTCCTCGCACAAATAGCACAGGCCCGTTGAGCGCATCTGCAACGAACTCGAGATAGTAAATCGGCAGATCTCCGCAGCCAACGACAATATCCACATCCCGATAATTCTGGCGGAAATTGGCAGAATACACTCGATCGTCGACCCTGTCGCTCAACGCAAGTATCTTCACGACGTTCCGTAACTGCCCCTTTGTTAGGCGTGTGGTCCTAGGTCACGTGCTCGCCAGCGAGCAGCGGGTCAGCTCGCGCGTCGCTGATTCGGCCTTCGATCTCCCAGGCTCAGTGCGGCCAAGGCCTCCGGATCACAAACAAAGGCGTAAGCCCAATGAAAAAAACCGCCATGAGTGGGGGTTTTTCGCCATGAACGGTCGATTCTCAACGTTGGGTGGCAGGATTTCGCCATGAATGGCGGGACGCACTAGATGCCCAGAAGCTTGCGCAAATCATCAATCCGCTGGCCACCTCGGAGATACACCTATGGTATCGACGAGAGCCCTGATGGTCACCCTGACCAGAACTATCAATAGAACTCCTGCGAGCAAGCTAATCCCCAGCTCCAACATGCTGAGGGAAGCCTCAGCCGGCCAGAAGAGCAAGCTTCCAAGAAGCAGCAAGATCACACCGGTTTCCTTGCGAACCAAACGCGGCCAGCGGTCTTCCATTTGGAGCGGCGCAAAGCGGCGCGTAAGCAGGATGCCAAGTGTGATGATCAGAACGACGATCGGGATGACCAGGAGTTCAAGGGCCTCAACCGTCGTGTGAGCCTGCCAGCCCAGTAGGAGCCAAACCCCAGCCGCCATAACAATAAAGGCCGTCGAGTTGCCAGGCTGAGGAATGACGCTCTCGCGATTCCAGAGCCCAGCGCTGAATCCGTAGGTTGTGACTACCAGGGAAGCGGCCAGGGTCGAGGCGATGGCGGATGTCCCTAGCACCAAGCCCACCAGATAGGACACATACGCCCAGCCTAAGAAGAAGAACCCCGCGCGCTGCATGATTCTCCGTTGCCTCGATAACCGAATAGCAATGAAGCCAAGTACGATACCGATGAAAAAACCAGACAAGAGAGAACCAAGCCGCGGCTGAAGATTCTGGAGGGAGAGGTCCACCTCGACCAGCAGGACAGCCAAGGCGATCAGGCCCAACGTGGAGAGATAGGTGCGTTCGGACAATCGCTCTCGGAAATACCACACCAGGCTCAAGGTCAAAGCGCCGATCAGGAGGTCAAGCGGGAGTGGATAGGATCCGATAATCCGCAAGGTAAGAACTACCACGACCAAGGTGGAGAGCCAGATCACGAAACCCCACCCACGTCGGATGGGTCCGGTCATGGAGACATTGACCGCGGCCTGCCACAACAACGGCGGCACTACCAACCCGGTCACGACCGGCCAGAACAATTGAATCTGGTGAATAGGAGTGAATATCGATAGCAGGATCCCGGAAAATACGACAAAAGGGATCCATCGGCGGTGGAGTCCACGGTAGATCAACAAGCCATAGAGTAGGATCAGCATGACCAGGCCATGTTCGGCCTCAAGGGGGTCACCGGGAACGAGAGCACTGCCGAAAAATTCTTCCAAGAACTCGATCATATCGATACTCTGCGGGTGCACACTTCAGCCACCGCATTTCTCTAAGGAAGGGTTTTTTCTTGAGCGATCTTGGAGAATGAAACTACTCAAATAACTCGTCAAGGTTTCCATCGACAACCAGGGCGATTACGCGTTCAGCCGTCTCGGTGCTCATATCCGTATAGAGGCTCACCAATTCGAGGCCAAGGACCTCGTGAACGATCTGTTCAATATTGGGTTTGGAAGATTCTAGCAACTGGCGTCGCGTCTCTTTGACCAGCGCCCTACCCTCCCGCTCCTTGGCCAACATGGACTCGGCGGGGGTCAGAATGCCGCGCAGGCGGATCAGGATCATGTCGCCCAAGAAATATGAGCGCGCTTCCTTGGGCCCCCTGCCCAATTCCTCTTTCTCAAACTTTATGATCGCTTTGGTGAATGCGTCTTCGTATTCACCGCGGGGTTTTCTTTTGCTCATATTCGAAAACAACAATCTGAGAGATTGATCCTCTGCCTATTTCTCAGCAGAGGGGAGCGCTTACGAATAAGTAGGAGGAGCCCGGTCTGCTCTGAATGAAATCATGACGCCGTCGCAGCTGATCACAATTTCCAGAGGTCACAAATCCGCCTGGTCTCGAGGTTAGCTATGTCATTCGGAGATAAGGTGCGCGCCTTACATCTCCTCCTACCGTCGACGCTTCAAGTATATTGCATCTCCGGCTTGATTCGGGGGGGGGGGAGCACGGCCAGCCCCGCTATTCAGCCTTCCACTGCACGAATTGGCTTCCTAGGTTCTGTGATCGTATGGGAGTCCGGGATCGGCAAAAGCGGGCCGAGGCGGTTCTGCTCTTCCAGCGACATCACGAGCATTGACGTCCACGAATCAGACCGCGTATAATGCCACAGCGCTTGGATCTATTGGAATTGGCCAAATCCATGTTGGTAGACCTTGTGTGGACAGCTTGCTATGCCCGGCAGGTTAGGCAAATAGCGATCTCCTAAGTTGGAGAACGCTGGTTGCAAAATAAGCCGGCGTGCATTCCCGGAACGGGAATGATACGTCGGTTTTCCTTTTGTCGGCTGGCGAGAGACTTCTGAGCTTTGCCTGCGCTCCATGGTTAACAGCGCCCAGCTCAAGCCGAGCGGGGAGCTCGCCCTTGGCAAAGATTCACCGTATCAACCCATGAGGGACAGTCGGCGTGCATCCTGACATCCCAGGAGACAATGATCTTGTGAGTACTCACTTCAGACCTCGTTTCAGCGTGAGGGACGCACCTTGATGGACGAAAGATATTCCTGGCACACCGCGGAGACCCACGAGGCCCTGGATCGCCTGCATGTGGATCCAGAACAGGGCTTGACGGCACACGAAGCGCAGCAGCGGCTGCACGAGCATGGGCCCAACGAGCTCATTGAGCATGGCTTGAAGAGCCCCTGGCGCATCCTGTGGGAGCAACTCACTGCGATCATGGTGGTCGTGCTCATCATCGCCGCAGTTGTTTCCTTGCTGGTGGGAGATCAGCTGGATGCGATCGCCATCCTCGCAATCGTAATACTGAACGCCATCCTGGGATTCGTGCAGGAGTATCGGGCGGAGCGCGCGATGGCGGCCCTGAAACGGATGGCTGCTCCGGTGGTCAAGGTGCGCCGCGAGGGACAGCTCCGGCGGGTTCCCGCCAGGGAAATTGTGCCCGGCGACATCCTCGTGCTCGATGCCGGCGATGCGGTATCCGGCGACGCGCGCGTGCTCGAATCGGTCAATCTGCGGATTGAAGAGGCCTCGCTCACGGGCGAGTCGATTCCCGTGGAGAAACACTCCCAAGCGCTTTCGGAGGCACGGCTACCTGTGGGCGACCGGCGCAATATGCTCCACATGGGCACCACCGCGACCTATGGCCGGGGCAGTGCCGTGGTGGTTGAGACCGGTATGAATACCCAGCTGGGTCGCATCGCGGAATTGATCCAGACTGTAGGCAGCGATCCGACCCCGCTTCAAAAGCGTATGGCCCAATTAGGAAAAGGGCTCGCGGTGGCTGCGGTCGCCATCGTCGGGGTAGTCTTTTTCCTGGGGCTGCTGCGAGGCGAAGAGGTCGAGAAAATGTTCCTGACCGCCATTGCGATGGCTGTAGCCGCGGTCCCTGAAGGGCTGCCGGCGGTAGTTACCATCACGCTGGCGCTGGGCGCGCAGCGAATGCTGCGGCGAAGAGCCTTGATCCGCAAGCTGCCCGCGGTCGAGACTCTGGGATCGGTGACCGTGATTTGCTCAGACAAGACCGGGACCCTCACCGAGAACCGGATGACGGTCGAGATCCTGGATGTCGCCGGACACACGCTGGATTTTGCAGAGGCGTTGAAGGTGGGAAACTCGGAGGAGAGAGCGTGGGCCGACCCCGAGAAAACAGCTGAAGCGCTGCTGCTGGCCGGGGGTGCGCTGTGCAACGACGCCGCGTTGGAGGTATATACGGACGGTGCTGGGGGCTACCGTGCGCAGGGCGACCCCACCGAGCGGGCGCTAGTGGTCGCCGCTGCGAGATACGGGCTGATGAAGCCGCGCCTGGAATCGCTCTTTCCGCGAGTGGCCGAGGCGCCGTTCTCCTCCGAGCGCAAAAGGATGACCACCTTCCATGAGCCACTTCAGCAAGCCCAGGACGGAGCTGTGGAAGCTCGGCTTGCAGCGCTGTTCGCAGACGACCGCCAGCCTTTCGTGGCATTTACAAAGGGGGCAACGGAGAGCCTGCTGCGGGTCTGTGATCGGGTCTGGACCCATTCAGGGGTACAGCCGCTCACGCCAGATTGGCGGCGGCGGATCGAAGGCGCGGACGATCGGCTGGCCGGCGATGGTCTGCGAGTGCTCGGCGTGGCGTTTCGAACCTTGCCGGCCCTCTCTACCGAAGGGGAAATGGAAGCGCTGGAGCGGGATCTGACCTTTGTCGGTTTGGTGGCCATGATCGACCCTCCGCGGCCGGAGGTGAAAGAAGCGGTGGCCATCTCCAGGACCGCCGGCGTCCGCCCGGTGATGATCACCGGCGACCACCCGCAGACCGCGCTGCACATCGCCCGTGAGCTGGATATCGCGCTGGATCGCAACGTCCTGGCCGGCCAGGAGCTGGAGCGGATGACCGCCGAGCAGCTAGAAGCCAGGGTCGAGCAGGTCGCGGTCTACGCCAGGGTCTCTCCAGAGCACAAGCTCAACATCATTCGGGCGCTTCAGAAACGTGGGCATATCGTGGCCATGACCGGCGATGGCGTGAACGACGCGCCGGCGCTGAAGCGGGCCGACATCGGCGTGGCGATGGGGATCACCGGCACCGATGTTTCCAAGGAAGCCGCGGACATGATCATCCTGGATGATAACTTCGCCACCATCGTGCGCGCCATAGAACAGGGGCGCGTGATCTACGACAACGTACGCAAATTCATCAAGTACACGCTGACCAGCAACGCCGGCGAAATCTACGTGATGCTGTTCGGGCCGCTGCTCGGGATGCCGCTGCCTCTAACCGCGCTGCAAATCCTGTGGATCAACCTGGTTACGGATGGGCTTCCCGGACTGGCACTGGCGGTCGAGCCCGCAGAACGCGATACTATGCGCCGGCCCCCTTATCCCCCGAAGCAAAGCATCTTCGCGCGCGGGATGGGCCGCTACATCCTGTGGGTTGGGCTGCTCATGGGGCTGGTATCCCTGGCCCTGGGCTATTGGGCTTGGATCACGGGCCGGCCCGCCTGGCAGACGATGGTGTTCACCACGCTTACCCTCTCTCAAATGGGAAATGTGTTGGCCGTTCGTTCGGGCCGTGAATCACTCTTCAAGATCGGACTGCTCACCAATAAGCCGCTGATGGGAGCGGTGGCGTTGACGTTCGCGCTGCAGCTGGCGGTGATTTTCTGGAGACCGCTGCAGGAAATCTTCAAGACACAGGCGCTAACCGCCTTCGAACTGGGGATCAGCTTGGGCCTGAGCACGATTGTTTTCTGGGCGGTGGAGATCGAAAAGTGGCTGCGGCGACGACGTGGATGAGGGGCCGACGGTGGCTATCGAGCTAATGAAACACGAACTCGCTGATCCGGTTCGCCATATGAGTAACCGCAGAGGAGAGAGCTGATAATTCAGGTACCCATGGATCCCTTTCTGCAATTCCTGTTGGCCGTGGCGCTTGTGATTGCCGCCGCCAAAAGCGCTGGCTACCTGAGCACCAGACTTGGTCAGCCGGCCGTCTTGGGCGAGATATTGGCTGGGCTCGTCTTGGGGCCCACAGTGCTAAACATGTTGGATTGGCCGATGTTCGGTGACCCCAATTTGGGGGAGACGCTAAGTATTTTGGCGCATATCGGTGTGCTCCTGCTGATGTTTATCGCCGGGCTCGAAGTGGACTTGCGGTCGATGACGCAGGCCGGACGGCCGGTGGTGCTGGCAGGAGTCTTGGGGGTGCTGGCCCCGGTGGGCCTGGGGTATGCAGCAGCGCTGATGTTTGGTTTTGATCCGCAACAGAGCCTCGCCATTGGCTTAATCTTGGCCGCTACTAGCGTAAGTATCTCGGCTCAGACCATGATGGAATTAGGGGTGTTGCGCAGCCGAGTGGGTGTGGCTCTGTTAGGCGCGGCCGTCGTGGACGACGTGCTGGTGATCCTGCTACTCTCGCTCTTCATCGCCTTGATGGCCGGCGGAGGCGGAAGCGTCACTTCCCTGCTATGGGTGACAGTGAAAATGGTTGGATTTCTGGGGTTGGCCACCTGGCTTGGGGCGCGGCTGATTCCTCGACTCGTATCTTGGGTAGAGCAGTTACCGATCAGTGAGGGAGTGCTGGCTCTAGCGATCGTGGTCACTCTGCTATTCGCCTGGGCATCCGAAGCCATCGGAGGGGTGGCGGCCATCACCGGCGCGTTTCTGGCTGGGCTGCTCTTCGCCCGGACGCCGCTACGGCAGCACCTCGAAGGGGGCATGCACAGTCTGGCATACTCCTGGCTCGTCCCGATATTCTTCGTGAGCATTGGCCTGCAAGTCAACGCCCGGGCCTTGGGCCTCGGCGGCCTGCCCTTCGCTTTGCTCATCATTGTTGTAGCGGTTGTCTCCAAGGTCCTCGGGAGCGGGATCGGCGCTTGGCTAGGGGGTTTCCCAAAGGGCGATGCTCTGCGGCTCGGCGCAGGTATGGTCTCCCGGGGCGAGGTGGGGCTGATCGTAGCCTCGGTGGCGTTGGATGCCGGTCTAATTGGGGAGGGCATCTTCGCCAGCGTGGTGCTAATGGTCGTGGCGACCACGCTTCTTTCTCCCATAATGTTGCGCGCGCTCTACCCTAAGGATGCCGGTAAGCCAGAACCGGTTGAGGTATAAAAGTTTTTGAGGGGTGTGGAGAGCAAACGCCTTATTCCTTACCGCATCTAGCAAGGAGAGATCGCCATGACACATCAATTGATTTTCGTGCTGAACAACCTGGAGCAATACCCAGATATTCTGAATGCCTGGGAGGAAGCCGGGGCACCCGGAATTACCATACTGGAGAGCACCGGCGTTGGGCGCATCCGGAGTGTGGTGCGAGATGACCTTCCCTTGATGCCCTCTCTGAGCGATCTTCTCGCCAGCCAGGAAATGCACCATCGAACGCTCTTCACCGTCATCGAGGACGAGCAGATCCTGGACAAGGTCATCGATGCCACCGAGCGCGTGATCGGCGACTTTGCTCGCCATCACACGGGCCTGCTCTTTGTCGTCCCCGTGACCCGGGTGCTGGGGCTTCAAAAAGAGGAAGAGGGTGAGAATTAATGGGTGTCTTTCTCATAGCTGCAACTGCGCCTGAACGCCGCCTTTTTTCTGGCTGGCGCGCTCGCTGCCCACCCGCGCCAAGAAGGACGTGCCCTTCCAGCGATATTGAAGACCGGTGACGGATTTCCTACAGTTCCTTCTTGCTATCATCATCTTCTTCTGCGTCGCTAAGACTGCTGGATATCTCGGCACGCGGCTCGGCCAGCCAGCAGTGCTGGGCCAGTTGGTCGCAGGCGTCTCGTTGAGGCCAACGGTTCTGAACCTTTTCGCCAGCCGATCTTCACCGATGCTCATCTGGGAGAAACCATCTCGCTCCTGGCCGACCTGCGGGCCCTCGCCCAGGACAGCGCGGAACGGGAAGTGGTCGTGGATGCGCTGCGGCTCAGCACTGTGGGAATCGCCGCCGGCCTGAAGAACACAGGGTAAAGAGAAATAGCCAAGGCCCAGAGCGCCGAGTAGTCTTATTCTCGGCCGCGGCTTTGGTGGCGCCCAATGCTGCCCACAAAAGCGCAACCCGAATCAGCTGGAGCATGGAGTCTGCAATGATGGAAGAAGTCCTCTTGGAAGTCACCCTGATCCTGATCCTAATATTGGTCAACGGCTTCTTCGCTGCCGCTGAAATCTCGGTGATTTCGTCCAGCAGGAGCCGTCTACAGGCAATGGCAGCTGCAGACCACGGCGGCGCACGGCGGGTGCTGGCCTTGCGGGGGGACCCTGGCCGCTTTCTTTCCACGGTGCAAATCGGCATCACCTTAATCGGGACCCTGGCTTCGGCCATCGGCGGAGCCAGCGTTGTTCGCTTCCTGGAATATCGGCTAGCAGCCTTCTCCTTGCCATGGCCAATGGCCTACACCGAGTTGGGGGCTCTGTTGCTCGTCGTAGTGGTGATCTCATATTTCTCGCTGGTCCTGGGGGAGTTAGTGCCCAAAGAGCTGGCCCTGCGCCGGCCTATCGACCTCGCCATCAGATTGAGCGCCCCTATTGCCAGGCTCTCTCGCCTGGTGCATCCACTTGTGTGGTTCCTCACCCAGTCGAGCGGCCTGATTCTGAAATTGTTCTCGAGATGGCAGGAATCTGAAGACAGGGTGACCGACGAGGAGGTTTTGGCCTTGTTGCGAGAAGGGGTGGCCGCGGGCGCTTTTCACCCGACCGAACAGACCCTGGTGCAAGGCATATTTCGATTTGCTGATAAGCGTGTACAGGAAATCATGCTACCGCGGACCAGCATTACGGCCGTGCCTGCCAATAGCAATCTAACTCAGATCTTTGAATTGGCCCGTCAGCGAGGATACTCTCGCTACCCACTATATGAGGATGATCTTGATCAGATCGTGGGTATTGTGCACGTCAAGGACTTGTTGCGGAATGACGATCCCCAACGGCGCGCCAGGGAGCTGGCCCGAGATCCACTGTTGGTTCCGGGCAGCCTGCGGCTGATCGATATGCTTCGCCGCTTCCAACGGGCCGGCTCACATATGGCTATCGTGCTGGACGAGTATGGAGGCACTGCTGGGCTGGTCACCCTCGAGGATCTAATGGAAGAAATCGTCGGGAGCATCGAGGACGAGTATCCTCATCCCGGACCGGAACTCGAGCGTTACCCAGGCGATGTACTCATCGTGCCCGGCACATTGTCCATCAGTGAGCTAGGTGCGGCGCTGGACCTCAATCTTCCTGTGAAGCTCCCATACGATACTGTGTCAGGCTTCATCCTGGAATCTCTGGGCTACATTCCTCAGCCAGGAGATAAGATCAATTACGGAGGATACCAGTTTCTGGTGCAGGAGATGGACGCTCGGCGGATTAAGCGGGTGAGAATCGCCCCCAAGGCTGACGGCGAGCAAGGTGAGCGTCAGGACCGCAGGGGCCAGGCGGTCTGAGAGCAGGGCCGCCAGGTAGGATGCTAGAGAGATGGTTCTCGAAACTCGTCGCAGGGGCGACGACGTGGATAAGGGGCCGGTGGCGACGATTCCGTTGACTTGAGACTCAGATTTCGGCGATGAAAGGATGAAGCGGCAATGACTCATTTATTGATTGTGATCTTGGATGATCTGTCCTGCCTGCCCGACCTGCTGCAGGCCTGGCAAGAGATCGGCGTGCCAGGCACGACGATCATGGAAAGCGTCGGCGCGCGCCGGGCTGAAACCTGGCTGAGCAAGGCCGGGCTGGCCAACCTTGACCGCCTATTCGAAGCCAAGGAAGTGCGTCGGCGCACGCTCTGGGCAGTTATCGAAGAAGATAAGCTCCTGGCTCAGGCCGTGGCGGAAGCCGAGCGAGCAGTAGGGGGCTTCGAGCGACCCGAAAGCGGCTTGTTGCTGGTGCTGCCGGTAGCTCAGACCAAGGGCCTTCACAAAGTGCAGCAGAAGTCTGTCCGGGAAGAGCTGCCGCCCGCAGTGAGACCGGATTGGATCGTCCTGCGGGATACGCCGGTGGAGGAGGTGGCCGATATCCTGGAGCTTAAGCCAACCGTCATCTCTCCCGACACCCCGTTGGATGAAGTAGCCAACGCAATGCTGACTCATCCGAGCGTACACGTTGCCTGCGTGGTGGCTGAGAGCGGCCGGCTGGTGGGGGTACTCGGTTTGCGCGAGATCGCGGACGACGTCTTCTTCCACATCACGCCCGAGAAATTCCTCAGCGAAATCAGCGATCTGGATGAAGTGATGGAGTTCGCCGGCAGAAGCGCCATACGCACTGCCTCGGACGCCATGCAGGATCCGGTGTGGGTGAAACGCGGTGAGACGGTGCGCGAAGCCTTCAAACGCATGCACGAGCACAATTTGTCAGGCTTGCCAGTCGTGGATGAGCAATATCACATCGTGGGGTATGTCAACCTGTTGGAACTGCTGGCGATCGGCTTGAAGAGAGGCGGTGAAGCAAGCAAGAAGGGGCAATCGCAATGAATCCCACCTGGATTGCTGGCGGCATCTTCCTGATCACCTTCGCCCTGATCGTCTCCGACCGGGTGCACCGCACGATTTCAGCGCTGCTGGGCGGCATTGCGATGATCCTGCTGGGCGTACTGTCCCAAGAAACGGCCTTTGACGCAGTTGACTGGAACGTCATTTTCCTGCTGGCAGGCATGATGATCATCGCCAATGTGCTGCGTGAGACCGGTTTGTTTCAGTGGATCGCCGTACAGAGCGTTCGATTGGGAAAGGGAGATCCGTTTCGCATCCTGATCATTCTGGTGATCGTTACGGCGGTTACTTCGGCTTTCCTGGACAATGTAACCATTGTCATATTGGTTGTGCCGGTGACATTGGTCTTGGCGGCCAGCCTGAAGGTCAGCCCGGTGCCCTTTCTCATCGCCGAGATCCTGGCTTCCAACATCGGCGGGGCGGCGACTTTGGTCGGCGATCCGCCCAACATACTCATCGGCAGCGCAGCCGGTATCGATTTCGTCACTTTCGCCGC
>BTQZ01000051.1:0-15209 GCA_036986135.1 Anaerolineae bacterium
TCGTGCGACTCTACAACCAGATGCCGGAGCCGAAATACGTGCTGGCCATGGGCGCTTGCGCTTCCGGAGGCGGACCCTTTAAGGAGGGCTACAACGTCGTGTCCGGTGTCGATAAATTTGTACCGGTCGATGTCTACGTTCCGGGTTGCCCGCCAACGCCTCAAGCTCTCCTACACGGTCTCATCAAGCTGCAAGAGAAGATCGACGGGCAGTCGGTGCTCAAAGTGCCCTGGTATCGGCGTGAGCCGATCGAGGAAATTCCCCAGCCACTGCTTGGGCCGGATCTGGTCGACCCGCGAGACATACCCGACTTCGCCGAGCGCCTCAAGGTCCAAGAGGAGCGGCTGGCAGCCGAACCTGATTGAGCAGCGCGCAGAGATTTTCACGAAAAGGTAGACAAAACCGAAGATGACGGACGAAGAGTCGCCACAGGTCGAAGAAGCCGCGCGCGAGCCGGATTCCATGGAGCAGCAGTTTCCAGGTGTCCTGACGCTGGACGAACGCGAAGGCTTTGATGGCTATCTGGTAGCCCCGGATAGGCTGGTCGAATTCTCTACTCAGCTCAGAGATGAGCTGGGCTACGACTATCTCTCCTCTGTTACCGGCGTAGATTACCTCCCGGATGAGAAGATGGAAGTGGTCTACCACGCCTACCGCACGCAGGGCGGTCAGGCGTTTGTGTTCAAGACGCAGGTCGCGCGCAAAGATCCCACCGTTCCCTCGCTGGTTGGCGTTTGGCCGGGGGCGGATTTTCAGGAGCGAGAGGCGTGGGATCTGCTCGGCATCCGTTTCAGCGGGCATCCCAACCTACGCCGCATTTTGATGTGGGACGGCTTCGAAGGCCACCCCCTGCGCAAAGACTGGCAGGAGGCGTACCACGAAGAAGATGCCAAGCCCTTCGGCAATCGATGGCCGGAGGGTGGGGTCTACCGCATTGAGGACAAGCTTGCGTTCGGAAAGAACGTGCAGTACCCCTCCGAATTCTCACCCGAGGGCTGGATCCCGGAGGGCGACGAGGGGCTATACGCCGGCCTGGGGCAGATTTCGGGCGACGGAAATGGCAGCACTCTCAAGACGGATCAGATCGTGGTCAATCTCGGCCCACAGCATCCGTCGACCCACGGCGTGTTTCGGATGGTGGTTACGCTCGATGGGGAAACCGTTACCGACCTGCAGCCGGTCATGGGCTACCTGCATCGAAATCATGAGCAGATCGGCGAGCGGAACACCTACATCATGAACATGCCTTATACCGATCGCCTCGACTATCTCGCCTCTATGGGCAACAACTTCGGATATGCGCTGGCGGTCGAGAAGCTGATGGGAATCAAGCCTCCAGAGCGAGCGGAGTACATCCGGGTCATGATGGCGGAGCTTACCCGGATACAGAGTCACATGTGGGCAATTGGTTTCTTGCTCAACGATCTGGGTGCTTTCTTTACGCCCGCGCTGTACGCCATCAACGAACGTGAACTCATCTTGGACGTTTTCGAAGCGGTCAGCGGGTCACGCATGATGTGCAATTACTTCCGCTTTGGCGGATTGGCTCGCGATCTTCCGCCGGGAACGCTGGAAACCATTCGTGAGCTGGTTTTTGAGCGTCTACCCCGCCGTGTTGACGAACTGGATCTATATCTCACCGAAAATGAGATCGTGCGCACGCGATGTATTGGAGTTGGAGTACTACCGCCAGAGAGAGCGCTCGCCTTCTCTGCGGCGGGGCCGGTGCTGCGAGCCTCCGGCATCCCCTACGACGTCCGGCGGGCAGATCCTTATGGAATATACGATCGCTTTGATTTCGAAGTCGTCGTGCGCTACGGTGGCGACGTATTCGATCGCTACCTCGTCCGCCTGCAGGAAATTCGGGAGAGCATCAGGATCGTCCAGCAGGCAGTGGAGGAAATCCCGGAGGGCGAGATTCAAACTGGCAAGCCGGTCTATCAGGTGCGCGTGCCGGCGGGGGAAGCCTATGGCAGAGTCGAAAATCCCAAGGGCGAGCTCGGCTTTTACGTAGTGTCTAATGGGAAGCCCAATCCTTGGCGATACCACATTCGCGCCCCCTCCTTCATCAACCTGACCGCGTTGGCCGAAATGTGCAAGGGACACAAAGTGGCGGACGCCGTTGCCATCCTTGGTTCAATCGATATTATTCTGGGCGAGGTCGATCGCTGATGTTTGGAGTCGGAATCGTCAAGGGCATGGGCGTAACGATCAAGCATTTCATCACCACCTATGTGGACGACCTGCGGTGGTTCAGGCGCCGGTACTACAATCCCGAAGCCTTCGCCGTTCGTCAAGGCCCGAAGGCGCAGGGGGTCTTTACCGTCCAATATCCAGAAGAAAAGCTCATTGCGCCGGAGGAATTCCGATATATTCCGTTCCTGATCTACGACGAGCTTGAAGACGGAACCCACCAAGACCGCTGTACTTCCTGCGGGATATGCGCCAAGGTCTGCCCGCCCCAGTGCATTTGGATTGTGCGTTCGGACGATCCAGAAACTGGACGTCCCATTCCTGAGCCGACCGACTTCTTTATCGATGTCGACATCTGCATGAACTGCGGGCTGTGCGCGGAGTTCTGCCCGTTTGAAGCGATCCGAATGGATCACGACTATGAGATCTCAACCTACGATCGCATCTCTGACAATATCTACAATAAGGAGAAGCTCGATAAGCCTGCCTCGTACTACGCCTCTATTCGTCCGCGTAATTACGCCATCGACGAGGCGGCCATCGCGGAGAAGAAGGTCAAGAAGGCGGCCAAAGAGGCAGCCCGCCAACAGCGTCTGGCAGAAAAGAGCAAGCAAACCGGCGAGTAGCCGAGCTTCGCGTGCGCTCGGGCTGAGCTGCATGGGGAGCTGCGCTATTGGGTGGAACTACATCCTCCCGCGCGCATTATTGCGGAAAGAACGCGAATTCGAATACCCAGGAGCCTCTAGCTGATGTACCAAAGCGACACCGAGATACTCTTCCCCATGCGGGTTGCCCCGCACCTTCGCAGCCTGCGCGGTAGCATGTGGCAGGCAACCGTCGACCGAGCCTGCAATTCGGTTGACGCATCCCCAGAGCGGCTGGCGCTCACCATGGTAATGATCCGTCTGGCCGGCTGCCTGACCTGTCATCCGCATTCCTACCGCGCCATTCGAGGTTGCACCAGCTGCGCGAAGGCTTCGATCCGGAGATTCAGGGGAGAGGATCAAGATCTCGAGAATTTAATCGATGAGGCCAGGGGAGAAGTTCTGGCATTGGTTCCGCAGGAGGTTAAGGTCCAAGGCGGCGGCGAAGCCAGAATCATTGAATCGTCATTGCGAGGAGCGTAGCGACGAAGCAATCCCCAACACCCGGGAGGAGATTGCTTCGCTACGTTCGCAATGACATTGAGGGAGAGAGTTGCGTGGCGACTGAAGAATCTATACTGGAGGCGCTCTCAGGAGTTTTAGATCCCGAGCTGGGAAAGGATCTTGTCACTCTCGGGATGGTGAAGGACATCTCGATCCAAGGGACAGAAGTGGCTTTCACGGTTGAGCTCACGACTCCGGCCTGCCCACTTCGGGACCAAATCGAGCACGAAGCGAAAGCGGCGGTGGAGAAGCTTGAAGGTGTCGATCAAGCCAGCGTGAGCTTTGCTTCCAATATTCCATCCGACGGACGCTCGCGCGGCCTGATCGACCGCCCCATCAAGAATGCCATTGCGGTGGCCTCCGGAAAAGGGGGCGTCGGCAAGTCGACGGTGGCGGTAAATCTGGCGGTCGCGCTCGCGCGTGCAGGCGCACGGGTCGGCTTGTTGGATGCCGATATCTATGGACCGAACGTACCCACCATGATGGGCGTGGACCGAATGCCGCCGCCAGCGGAAGGCAAACTGATGCCGGCCGAGGCCTTTGGAGTCAAATTCATTTCGATCGCATTCATGGTCGAACCCGGCAAACCGCTGATCTGGCGCGGACCGCTGCTGCACTCCGCGATTCGCCAATTTATTGCTGATGTAGTGTGGGGAGAGCTGGATTACCTGGTTATAGACCTGCCACCAGGAACAGGGGATGCGCCGCTGAGTCTCTCTCAATCCATGCCGCTGACCGGCGCGGTCATCGTCACGATGCCTCAGCAAGTTTCCCTGGATGATGCCATACGTGCGCTGGAAATGTTCCGGACGATGGACGTGCCCATTCTGGGAGTCGTCGAAAATATGAGCTTCCTGCAGTTGGAGAGCGGCGAGGTGTTTGATCTGTTCGGACAAGGGGGTGGTAAGCGACTCGCCGAGGCAGCAGATGTTCCTTTCCTCGGTACGATTCCCATCGATCCCCGCGTGAGAGTGGGCGGAGACCAGGGCACGCCGATCGTCGTGTCGCACCCAGACTCAGATGTAGGTCTCGCCCTCACCTCCGTGGCGGAGCAGATCGCGGCCAAGGTCAGCGTCTTAGATTACCAACGGTCGAGCGTCATCCCCATTGAGCTGATCGACTGAGAATGCGTGTTTTTTCCACCCCATCTCATGATCACCCCGTGAGTGCTATACTCGACCGATTATGAGCGGTAACCTAGACGTAGTCGCCATCCGATTTCAGCATCTTGGGAAACTGTATCACTTCCATAGCGCCGGCGTCCGAGACCTGCGGCCCGGTGACTACGTGCTTGTCTCCACCCGGCGCGGACGAGAGATGGGCGAAGTCGTCAGCTTCGCCGAGAAGTCCAAGAGCAGGAACAGGCTCAAGCCCATAGAGCGCCGTGCGACGGCGCAGGAGCTTGTTCTGCGCAGAATGTGGCAGCGAAAAGAGCTGGAAGCCATGATCGATTGTCGGGCCATGGCTTCCGAGATCGGTCTGGAAGGCGTCAAGATCGCGAAGGCTGAGTATTCATACGATGGCTCGAGAGTAACCTTCCTCTACAACTACGAGGGGGAAGGTAAGCTAGATCTCAGCCAGCTGCGCGTCGCCATACAGCGGACGCAGAAGGAATCGCGGGTGGAGTTTCGGCAGATCGGGCCCCGGGATGTAGCTAAGATCATCGGTGGGATGGGCGCGTGTGGCCTGGAAACACGATGTTGTTCCATGTTTCTGACGGAGTTCAGTCCCATCTCCATCAAGATGGCAAAGGCACAGGGGATTTCGCTCAGCCCCCAGGAGATCACCGGGATGTGCGGCCGCCTACGATGCTGCCTGGTCTATGAATACGAACAATATGTGGAGGCGCGCAAGCAGCTCCCGAAAGTTAAGAAGCGCGTGGTAACGCCGCTGGGGGAAGGCCGCGTGGTTGAGGTGCTCCCGCTGCGCCAGGCGGTGATCGTGGCGCTGGCGGAAGAGAACCGCAGGGTGGAATTCCTGAAGCATGAGATCCAGCCCTACGAGGAGCTCAAGGCGCTTGAAGGCAAAGCCAACGGCCCCTGTGAACGGCATGACAACGGTGGGTGCGACTGCGGTAGGGACGACTAGCACACTCACAAAGGTTCAAAACCCCAAGTCCCCGCCCCGCCATCGATAAATCCGCAGGATCTATCGATCCGCTAGGAGTTCCGACCCCACTGGGATCTGCGACCCCCTAAGGATCTCGGATCCCTGTGGCATCTCGGATCCCTCTGGGATCCTCGACAATCAGCCCCAAATACTATTGACTTCAACTCGCCAGCGGAAAATACTCAGGCGATGTGCCCTGCGCGCGTTTGTTGGCTGCGCGGGAATGGTGAACCCTTAATAAACAGGATTTCGCGCTCAAGCACTTGCACAATTCACCGAATGGTCGTCCACTATGGTCGTAAAGGAATAGCAAATGAGCCTGCTTGATGTTGAAGGAGTGATCTTAGCGTTTGACGCGACTCCACCCAAACGCGTGGTAAGCCTGGTTCCTTCCATGACGGAGAGCCTCTTTGATCTTGAAGTCGGAGACCGGGTGGTGGGGGTCACTGACGCCTGCACGCCGCCTGAGGAGCAGCAGCTGCGTCTGCAGCGCGTGGGAGGTACAAAGAAGCCTAATCTTGAAGCAGTGCGCATCCTGCGGCCGGATTTGGTGATTTCCAATCAAGAGGAAAACAGCGAAGATTCCGTACGGGCCCTGGATGAGGCTGGATTGACGATCTGGCTGACGTTCCCCAAGAGTACCCTGGATGCGCTCGACCTGCTGTGGACGATCGTCAAGGTGTTCAAGGTGGGAGATCAGGCCCCCCGCGTAGAAACGCTCGCACGGACGCTCGACTGGACGGACAAGGCCACGACCGCGCGGCTTTCAATACCGACTTTTGTTCCGATTTGGCAGGGGGAAAAGGAGGGCGTCGGCCCCTGGCTGATGACCTTCAATTATCAGACCTATGCCAATGACGTGCTCGCCAAAGTCGGTGGCATGAACGTTTTTGCGGGTCGCGATCGCCGCTATCCGCTGGAGGCGGATCTTGGTACGTCTGAGCCAGAGGATCCCGGAGATCGGGACACCCGTTATCCCCGCGTGACCATCGATGAGATCATCGAGGCGCAGCCGGACGTGATCCTGCTTCCGGATGAGCCGTTTGCGTTCGACGAAACTCATAAGAGCCAGATTGAGGAATGGCTGGCAGACACACCTGCGGTACAGGCCGGCCGGGTCCATCTCATTGACGGGAGCCTACTCACGTGGCACGGCACACGTTTGGCCAAGGCAGTCGCCGAACTCCCCATCTATTTGCGCCACTAAGCCGCAAGCACCCGCCCCTTCCATGAGGCAGCACACTCCCCAAAGCCTGAGGATACGGCATAGCGTGCCATGCCTTGACGGCAATACGAACCCTGCCTAAAATCCAGGCATCCTGCCAAAGGACTGAGCATGATCGACGGCATCAGAAAGATCCTCATTAGCATCTTGGTGACCGCGCTGGTTGGCGGCATCCTGGGCCTGCTGGTCGGGGTCCTAATTGGAAAACCCCAGATCGGGCTCGGTGTGGGAGCCTTCTTGGGCGTCAATTTCGGGGTCGTGCTCGGTTATGGTTTCCTACCCGAGGCGCCCGCTGATCAGCGTCTGGAAACGGAGGGCGACTCCTAACCATCGGGGGAGCTGAGACTCCCCAGTAGTCGCGTCGACCTCGGAAAGCAGGGGATGGGCACGGGCTCATCCCTTTTCTTATTCGCCTGACTCCGAGAGATTAGTCTTGATCGGGGATTACGTGAATGCTTTCCGGCTCAACCGTGAGCGTGCGCTCCTGACCGGCCGCCAGGTCTGATGCCATAAATGCCGGATGCGACACACGGACCTCTAACATCTGATCGTCGACCGTGAATTGCAGGACATGGTCCACTCCTTGCGGCTCGTCTTTGGCCAGCCGTGCAGTAAGCCGGTTTGCCGGCTGGGCGTCGGATCCGGCAGGCTCAATGCGGATTTCCTCCGGGCGGACGCCCACCGTGAGTGTGCCGCCAGGGGCTCCGGAGCCGGAGTGCGAGATGGCGAGTCTGAAGGCTCCCCAGTCGGCCAGCAACTCGGGTCCTGTGCCATCAATTACCTTTACCTGAAGGATGTTGGTCATTCCCATCAATCGCGCAACCGTCGGCGTACGCGGCCGCCGAAACACCTCATCCCGGCCCTCGGACTGCACGATCTCCCCCTCGCTGATGACAATCAAACGCTCTGCTAATGCATAGGCTTCGGACCTGCTATGGGTCACCAGCAAAACGGGAATGGCAAAGTCCTTTTGAATCATGAGCAATTCCTCGCGCAGATGCGCCCGCAGGTCCTCCTCCACGGCTGCGAACGGTTCGTCCATGAGCAGCAAGTCCGGGCGACGAGCCAGGGCTCGGGCTAAGGCCGTTCGCTGCTGTTGACCGCCTGAAACCTCCCCAGGCTTGCGATCGGCAAGCCGTTCTAGCCGCATCCTTGCGAGAAGCTCGGATACTCGCGCTTCACGTTCTGCATTTGGAAGATCATGCAAGCCGAATGCGACATTCTTCGCGATGGATTGGTGAGGAAAGAGGGCGTAGTGCTGAGGGACATATCCAACGCCTCGATCTTGTGGAGAAAGATCAATTTGCTCTGCGCTGTCAAAAAGCGCATGACCATTGAGGCGGATAAATCCCTGGTCGGGTCTGACCAAACCGGCCAGTGCCCTCAGGGTGAGCGATTTTCCCGCTCCGGAAGCACCGAATAAGACCGCCATTTCGGAGCCCATCTCAAACCGCGGAGCTAGGTTGAAATCCGGCAGGTGCAGCTCAAACGAGGCGCGAAAGTCAGCTGCGGCCACGCACGTTCCTCCCGGCCAAAGCGCTGCCGAGATACCGAATTCCCACGAGCAGGATAACGGCCACAACAGTAAGCAACAGCGCCTGTCGGTTCGCGGAGGCCAAGTCTCCTGCCTGGACTGAGTCATAAATCGCGATGGGGAGGGTCTGCGTGCGGCCTGGGATATTTCCTGCGATCATCAGGGTTGCACCAAACTCTCCAAGCGCGCGTGCGAAAGCCAACATCCCGCCGGCCAGCAGGCCTCTCCAGGCGAGCGGGAGAATTATGGTCAGGAAGATGGCGGTGTTCGACCGCCCGAGAGTGCGCGCCACGTCCCGAAGATCCGGATCCACGGCCTCAATTGCGGCTCGCGTCGAACCGACCACTAAGGGCAACGCAACGATGGTCGCAGCTACCACTGCGCCCTGCCATGTGAATACCAGATCGATGCCAATGCTCTCAAGCCATGCGCCCAGCGGGGATTGTGCGCCCAGGAGAACCAACAGGTAGTAGCCCAGGACGGTAGGCGGAAGCACGAGCGGGAGGGTGACCGCGGCGTCGGTGATGTTGGCTGCCATGCCGTGGCGACGTGCGAGGAGCGCGGCCAGGGCGACGCCAAATACGACGGCGAAAAGCGTGGCCAGCCCGGCCACTCGCAAGGACAATACCAGTGGAGAAACCATAGGCCTACCCCTCTCCAGCGATCAGGCCAGACCGCTCATAAACGGCCTGTGCCGCCGGGCTGGATAGAAGCTCCAAGAAGCGCGCGGCCTGCTCCGGTCGGGAACTATCGCTGTGGATGGCGGCGACGTGTTGAATTGGGTCGTACAGTTCCCGCGGTAGCTCCAGCCCCTGCAGATCCATGCTCTTAGCGATGGATAAGGCGATCAAGCCCGCATCGGTGTTTCCTGTCTGGACCATGAACCCCGCCTGCCGGACACTCTCGCCGTACACCAACTTCGGAAGGACCGTGAGCTCTACACCCGCTCGGAGTAAGGTCTGTGTGGCGGCCATGCCATACGGCGCATGCCGTGGGTTGGCGATCGCTACATCACGAATGGCCGGATCGGCGAGATCCACGATGGATCTCAACGAAAGTTCGAGCTCTGGCGCCCCTACGAGAACCAGTACGCCTCGCGCAAAGCCGAGCCGTGTATCCTCGTCCAGGAATCCCTCGGCGATCAATTCGTCCACGCGCTGCGCATCGGCCGAGGCAAATATGTCAAAGGGAGCGCCGTTGCGGATCTGCTGCGCCAGGTTGCCGGTTGAACCATAGGAGAAGATGACGGCATCTCCAGTCTCGTCTTCGTAGATCTTTCCCAGCTCATCCAAAATCGGGGCTAGACTCGCGGCCGCGGCAATCGTCAACGGTTCGGGACGCGAGCTGCTCGAGCAAGCTGCGGCGAACAACAGCGTGGCAACGGGGAGCGTTCGAAGCAAGCTCACGGCGTGTGGGAATCTAACACAAATGCGAACACCACCGGCGGACAAGCCGCGAGCCAATTCTGCCGGCGCACTCAACCCAATGTCATTGCGAGCGTAGCGAAGCAATCTCCTCCCGAGTGTTGGGGGGGGATTGCTTCGTCGCTGCGCACATCTGTCCCCCAACGTTGGGGGCCTGCCCCTGTGAAGGTATCGTTCACGCCGCTAGATTACAATCTTGTAATCCGAGGAGCCGAATTATGGCTGTTCCCAAGACAGGGCGCGAGATCCGATTAACCGCCATGTCTTCATGCGCAGGTTGAGCTTCTAAACTTCCTGCGGAGACCCTGGCGCAAGTTCTGTCGCCAGTTCAGGAAATCTTTGAACAGGACCAAGCCGCCGAGCTGCTTGTGGGTCTGGATGCCCCAGACGACGCAGCCGTATGGCGGTTAGACGAGTCGCGCGTCCTGGTCGTGACCACAGACTTCTTCACACCCATCGTTGACGACCCCTACAACTTCGGCGCGATCGCCGCCGCGAACTCGCTCTCAGATATTTACGCAATGGGAGCCAAGCCATTCCTGGCACTCAACATCGCCGCCATGCCGCTTGACCTGGACCCCGCTATCGTACGCGAGATCTTTCGGGGCGGAGCCGAAAAAGTACGGCAGGCCGGTGCGGTCATCGCGGGCGGACACTCAGTTCAGGACAAGGAGCTCAAGTATGGGCTGGTGGCTCTGGGGTTGGCTGAGGAGAAGGATCTGCTCACTAAGGATCAAGCGCATCCGGGAGACATCCTGGTGCTCACAAAACCGCTGGGAACGGGCGTGACGACCACCGCCATCATGCGGGACAAAGGCTCTCCAGAACATGAAAAAGAGGCTGTGAAATGGATGACATTGCTCAACAGCGCTGCAAGTGCCCTCGCGAGTAGAGTAGGCGTGCGCGCAGGGACCGACATAACCGGATTCGGACTCATCGGGCATGGCATCGAGCTGGCGGAAGCCTCCGGTGTGCGTCTGGAGATGCATTTCGAGCAAGTACCGTTCTTCTCCGGCGCATTGGAGTACGCAAACCTGGGTATGTTCCCTGGTGGAACGCTGGATAACCAGAAGTTCTTTGGGGATCGAGTGGAGTTTGCAGCAGGCTTCACGGAGCCAGAAAAGCTGCTGCTGTACGATGCGCAAACCTCAGGCGGCCTGCTCCTGGCAGTGCCCGCCGAACTCATCGACGGAATGGCTGACCGCGCGCACGGCGAGCAGATTCCGTTCTGGCGGATCGGGACCGCGCGCGAGGGATCAGGCATCGCGATCGTGCGGAAATAGCAGAAGGTACTGGAGGAAAGATGGCGAAAGTCACAATTATCGGGGCGGGACAAACGGGTGCGACCACGGCTCATTGGTTGGCAGAACGCGAGCTTGCCGACCTCGTATTGGTAGATATCGTCGAAGGCATGCCGCAGGGAAAGGCGCTGGATTTGATGGAGGCGATGCCGGTCATCGGCTCCGACGCCAAAGTCGTCGGCACCAACGACTACGAGGCGAGTGCCGGCTCAGACATCGTGGTGATTACCGCCGGACTCCCCCGAAAACCCGGCATGAGCCGCGATGATTTGCTCGAGGCCAACACCAATATCATTCGCGCCGCGGTGGAGAATTCTCTGGAGGCTTCGCCCGATGCGATCCTGATCATCCTCACCAACCCGCTGGATGTGATGTCCCAGGCGGCGATGATGATCAGTGGGCTGCCTCGCGAGCGGGTCATTGGGCAAGCGGGCATTCTAGATTCGGCCAGAATGAGAGCCTTCGTGGCCATGGAGCTCGACATCAGTGTTCAGAACGTCCACTGCTATGTGCTGGGCGGGCACGGCGATTCCATGGTGCCGCTGACGCGCCACTCGAATGTGGCCGGCGTCCCGCTGAATGTCATTCTGAGCACGGAGCGGCTGGAGGCGATTGTGGAGCGAACCCGAAAAGGCGGGGGCGAGATCGTTGGTCTCCTGAAGACTGGGAGCGCGTTTTACGCGCCATCAGCGGCGCTGGCGCAGATGGTGGATGCCATTCTGAACGACCGCCACTTGGTAATACCCGCCTCAGTGCACCTGGATGGAGAGTATGGTCTATCCGGGATATTCTTTGGCGTTCCGGCACAGCTGGGGGCAAAGGGTCTCGAGAAGGTCATCGAGTACGAGCTGAACGACAAGGAACAGGCTGCGCTCGAGGCCTCCGCAGAACACGTGAAGGAGACGATCGAGGAGCTGAAAGAGAAGCTGCAAGCAGCTGCGTAGACCATCAGGCTCTTTGGAAAGAACAATCTGAAGGCGCTGATCCTCGCTGGTACCAATCGCGTAGAATTCGTGGAAGCGTGGGAGAGCGCCTTTTGCGCGCAAGGCTCGGTTACGGTGAGGGAGTAGACGCTTCGGCCGATCCGGACCAGGTGAAGACGCGCCGTATGCTGCCGGCGCCGGCGGGTGAGTAGCGCGGCTCGCCGGTGGCAGATGTTCCAGACAGCCGGACCGGCTCGATCCACCAGCGCATGACATGCGGCACCGATCCTGGGGGTCGGAATTCGGTCGGGATGATGAACTTGGTGTCGGACACGTAGTCGACGAGCATCTTGCTCCCCGAACCGATCATCTGCTCCGTTACATCCACCACGCTGACCCGGTAGAACTCTCCTTCACGTAGCGCTCCGACGGCGGCCCACTGCAGGCTGACTGAGTCGTTGGCGAGTGTGAACGGTTCGCCATCGCGCGGCAGCAGCAAATTCGGCGCAGGGTAGGGCGCGGGCTGAGTGGGTGTCGGCGTAGCGCCCCCCACGGTCAACCGCTCGCAGAGCGGAATGATCAGGCGCTGCCCTTCAAAAACCGTGTCGGTGATCAGCCCGTTGAAGTCCTTGATGGACTGCATCGAGACGTTGTAATTCTGGGCGATAGCAAAGAGCGAATCATTCGCTACCACCGTGTAATTGTCTTTTGGACAGGCCGCTTCGGTCGCTTCAGCCGGCGCCAGGGTACTGGTCGGTTCCGGCGTCACAGTGGATGTTGGCTGCGGAACGAGGATCTCGGTCCCGACCGACAGCAGGCACTCGGTTCCTAGATTGTTAATTTCGATCATCGAGCGGACGGTTACGTCAAAGAAAAATGCAATCCCGCCGCAGGTATCTCCTTCAACCACGGTGTAGCGGATGGGGGGGCGCGGTGTAGCGGTTGGGACCGGGGAACTCGTCGGCGTGGCAGAGGGAGTCAGTGATTGGCTTGCGGTGGGAGTGGGCGATCCGGTCGGCGTCTCGTCCGCTGCGGCAGGGAAGATCGTGCGGCTGGCAGCGAATGTCAGCCCCGCAGATACGAGTGCGAGCACCCCAATCAGCAGCAGCGCCAGCCTCAAGTCAAGGCTCACCTGGCGTCTGGGAGGGGTAGCCGTGCTCTGCGCCGCGCCGCTCAATTCCGTGCCGCAGACTACGCAACGCGAAGTGCCAGGGCTAAAGCGGGTGCCGCAAGTTGGGCATAAGGAGGCGGAGGCTTCAGTCATAGGGTTGGAGCCGGCGCATTATACCAATGCGGGGAGTGAGTGAAATTCAATAGTTGTACAGATAAGCCCTGTGCCGATGACCTCTGGATCATGTTATTGCTAGGAGCGCAGCGACGAAGCAATCCCCAACACTCGGGAGGAGATTGCTTCGCTACGCTCGCAATGACATGTCGCAAAGGGGCGTCCAACATGAATCGCTAATATTATGTCTACATCATGACGAACAATTACAACGCGTCTGAACCGGCATCGCCTGCCAATCCCAGCACGGGTGCGACCCTCTTCATCGAATGGAGCACGTTCTCGATATGCTCCCACAGCTCCACATTCAGGGCCTCCGCCCCATTGGCAATATCCTCCCGGTTGACATTGGCCGCAAAACGCGTGTCCTTCCACTTCTTTCGAATTGATTTGAGCTTTACCTCGAGGATCGATCTGGACGGACGCACGAGTGCCACGGCGGTGATCAATCCGGTGATTTCGTCACAGGCATAGAGCGCTCGCTGCATCGTGGTCTCGCGGGGAACTCCGGTATGTTCGGCATGGCTAAGGATACAGGTCACGATCCCTTCGGGAACACCGCGCTCTCTGAGAATTGGCGCCCCTTCCTGGGGATGCTTCTCGAGAGTGGGGTGAATTTCCCAGTCGAAGTCATGCAGCAAGCCTGCCAGCGCCCATTCGGAGGGGTCCTCCCCGAGGCGCTCTGCATAATCCACCATCGCCGCTTCAACGGCTAGCATGTGGCGCACCAGATTCTGGTTGTGCACATACTCGTCTAACAGCGCAATCGCTTCGTCGCGTTCCATCAACAACGAATCTCCACAGGAAATGCCCAGACTCAGGCGAGCCTGGCGATAATAATCTCCAACAGCGCCACCAAGGTGGCGGGAATCTCCCTCGTTTCCCAATATTGAAGGGCGCGTGGATTATAAGGGCGCAAATCCGCGGATACCCCTACCACCTCAAGTCCAAGGCCCTCGCAGATTACCAGCGCGCGCGGGAGATGATAATTCTGGGTGATCAGGAGAGCCTGGCCGATCCCGTATGTGGAGGTGGCGCGTTGGCAAGTCGTGAAAGTACGCGTGCCCAATCCGTCGGTGACGATCGCTTCTGCCGGTACCCCCAGGGATTCAGCCAGAGTGCGCATGGCCTGGGGTTCACTGTAGCCCTCGGCGGTCTCATGACCGCTCATCAACAGCGCATCGACCTTCCCATCAAAGTACAGCTGTGCAGCCGCGGCAACGCGGTCGTAGAGTACCGTTGTGGGTTCGCCATCCCGCTGGAGTCCGGCACCAAAGACGATACCCACCGGAGCGTACGGTGCATCCGTGATGTCGACGATGCTGCTGGCGAAATGGCGCTCGACCAAGCGTCGGGGCGCCCAAATCGCCAGAAATGCTACGATCGCACCGAGCAGTAAGCCTCCGCGAACCACTGCGGGATTTTACCAAACCGGGGAAAATGCCTGCGGCTAAAAGGGCAGAGTCGCCTACGCCGCCCCTCGACTCCCATTGATATAATCAATCCTATGAATACTCTCGCTTACGAAAGGCCCGATGCAGTCAGCTCGGAGTTCATGAACTACCTCATTGAATTGAACGCCGAGCCTGGCACTCGCTTACCACCTATCAGTGATTTAGCGATCATACTCGGGATTAGCTCGGGGAAGCTGCGAGAGCAGCTTGAGGTTGCGCGTGAATTGGGCTTGGTCGAAGTAAGACCAAAGACCGGGATCCGTGTGCGTGGATTCTCGTTCTTCCCGACCGTCCAGACTGGCTTGCGCTTTGCCCTGGCTCTGGACCGCTCCTATTTCGACCAATACGGTCAATTACGAAACCAGGTTGAGGCCTCATTCTGGCACCAGGCCGTAGAATTGCTGCGCGCAGACGACAAGGTCTACCTTCAAGAGCTAATGGACAGCGCATGGTCCAAATTAGAAGGCGATCCCATTCAAATCCCCCACGATGAGCATCGGGAGCTTCACCTGACGATCTATTCACGGCTCAACAACGCCTTCGTTCTCGGATTGCTCGAGGCCTACTGGGACGCATACGAAGTCGTGGGTCTGGATCGGTATGAGGATTACGC
>BTQZ01000052.1:0-14825 GCA_036986135.1 Anaerolineae bacterium
GCAACCAGCACTCGCGCGGCTTCGATGAGCGACCAGCCCGTCTTGCCGGTGTTCCGCAAGTGATGGGCGGCTTCCGGAATGGTCAGTTTCTTCAAGCCCGGCCGCGGTCCCTTTGGGAGCGACAAAGTGGCCGGAATCGCGTATAGAGGAACGGCAACAATAATCCCCAGGACTGCGATCAGAACAACCCTCGCGATCATCCATAAGCGCATCATGGTCAGTGCTCCTTACTGCGTTTCGCTTTCTCTCCTGAGCGCACGCAAGGCGAAATCCGCCACCTGCTTCGCTGCCAGATAGTGCCTTCCCTGCTCATCGAGCTGCGAGCCGGCGCCCAGATAGAGAGTCATGATCAGAGCCGTCGCCGTCGGTAAGTCAACGGGCCGAAAGATGCCGCGTTCGATGCCGGCGGCGAGGATGTGCCGGCCGACCAGTTGGAACATCGGCGCATAGGCCTCGGCCATGCGCTGCTTGAACTCGAGATCGGCGCCGTTCAGCGTGGTGAACATGACCCTCGCCTGCGGAAGGTGGTCGGTCACAAAGGCGAATCCGGCCTCGAAGAACCGCTTCAGGCGGCGAGCCGGATGATCTTCCTGCAGGACCTGCTCACCTACAAATTCAAGGTGCACCTCAGCGGTTTCGTCGATCAGAGCCTGCATGAGCGCCCGCTTGCTATCGAAGTAGTTGTAGATGGTGCCCTTCGCGAAGCCCGCGGATGAGGAGATGCGGTTGATGTTGGCAGTCGCAAAGCCCTCGCGTGCGAATTCCTCTGCCGCGGAGTTCAAGAGCGAACTCCGGGTCTCGCTTAGGGCTTCCTCGCGCTCACTGGCTTTGTATCGAGGTGCCACAGAGTTTCTCCTTAATAATATGGGTGACTGCCCACCCAGATTATACTTCTTTGCGGCTGCTTGTCAAGCGCCGAATCCTAATTGCCACCTGCGCCCCATCAGGAGAAAACGAACGCGGCATAATGCCGATACAAGCATTCGACACCGAGGATCTGAGGTCCCGTCCTCACCTGCGATCGCTCTGTGGCCCGAGCTAAGAAAGGCTGGGCAACCCGAATTGCCTGCAAAACCTCTAGCGGAAACAAACCGCAAGGATTGGCGGACATTCGCAATGCACGGTCGGTTTACGGGGACAAATGGCGGATCGTTGCTATGGCGGGCAGATTAGGCGACGAGTGGTCCGACTCTACGACGAGCCGTCGGCCTCGAAGACCTTGCCCGGATTGAGGATGCCGTTGGGGTCCAGGGCGGCCTTGATGGCCCGCATGACCTGCAAGCCGGCGCCATGTTCGCGCGCCATGAAGGTGCGCTTGCCGATGCCCACGCCGTGCTCGCCGGTGGCCGTACCGTCCATGGAGATGGCTGCCTCCACGATGGCTTCTTCGGCCGCCATGGCCTCGGCGTAGCTCGCCTCGTCCCCTGGCTCATAGGGGATCAACGGGTGCAGGTTTCCGTCACCAGCGTGCCCGACCAGGTAGCCCTCCAACCCGCCCTCGCTCATCGCCCGCGCTGCTTCTGCGACCAGCTCGGGGTAGTGCGAGACCGGCACAGCCACGTCGACGATCAGATAGGCACTGCCCGGCCGGCGGCGGACCAATATCTCGTAGGTCTGGTGGCGCGCCCTCCACAGCCGGTCGCGCTCCGCCCGACCCAGTCCCCCCTCGAAGGTCAGGCACCCCTCCCCCCGGCATAGCTGCTGCACCAGACTTAGTTCCTCCTTTAAGGCCGCCTGCGAGGCGCTGTGGAATTCCATCAGCAGCGTCGGATGCTGGGGCAGCTCGAATTCTCCCGATTCGTTCAGCGCCTCGACCGTCGCCAGATCGAGGAACTCTAGCGCGGCGGGGACCATCCCGGCTCCCATGACGGCCGTAACCGCCCGGGTGGCGTCCGCCGGCGCAGCAAAGGATGCGATCGCTGCGCTAAACTGCTCGGGCAGCGGCGCCAGCCGCAGCGTCGCCTCAGTCACCACCCCCAGCGTCCCCTCCGAGCCGACGAACAGGTGGACCAGGTCGTAGCCGGAGGAGGTCTTCGAGGCGTGGGTCCCGGTGCGGAGCACCTCGCCCGAGGCCAGGACCACCTCCAGGCGCAGCACGTTGTCCTTGGTCGTACCGTAACGCAGCGTGCGCGTTCCAGCGGCGTTGTTGGCGACCATGCCGCCGATGCTTGCGTTGGCGCCGGGGTCTGGCGCGAAGAAGAGGCCGTGGCGTGCCAGCGAGGCGTTCATGTCCTTGTAGAGCATCCCGGGCTGGACCTCAACCTGGAAGTCCTCCGGCCTGACCTTCAGGATGCTGTTCATGCGGCGCATGTCCAACGACAGGCCGCCGTAGAGCGGGATGGGGTTGCCTTCCAGGCTGGTGCCCGCCCCCCATGGCGTGACGGGGATGCGCTGTTGGTCCGCATAGCGCAGGACCTGGCTGACCTCCTGCGTCGAGCCTGGCCAGACGACCGCCGCCGGGCGGCGCGCCTCGTGGAAGGACTGATCGCGCGCGTGCTGATCCAGATCGGCAGGCACAGTCGAGAGGTTCTCATCCCCGACGACCGAGGCCAGGTGGGCGAGGTGTTCCGGCTTGAGATGAGTGACGGTTATCACGGCCGCTTCAGCTCGCCTCTACCAGCTGCTCGAGGACCGCGAAACCGATGCGGTCGGTGGCGGTCGTTCCCAGCACCCCCTCCCGCATCCTCGGGCCGCTGTTGGCCAGGACGACCGCCGCGATCCGCTTGGCCTGGACGAATCCCACGAACGCCCGGTATCCGCCGGTCGCGCCATGGTGCCAGTGCACCTGGGCCTCGGCCGACGGCAGGCGCCCGACGGTCCAGCCCAGCGCCATCCCCTCCCGGATGCGATCGTCGTTCAGCATGCCCCCGTAGACGCGGGTGACCAGACGTTCCAGGGTTCCCGGCGGTGCGAAGTTCCGCGCCCGCACGGCATGGCATTCTTGCAGCGGCGCCGTCAGTGCGGAAGGGCCGCTTCCCAGATGGGCGGCCAGGAATGTGAGCAGGTCTTCGGCGGTGGACTTCAGGGCGCCGGCTCCCGCGAAGGCGGGCAGGTCCCAGTTGCGGACCTGCTTACCGCGGGGGTTGTGCGGCGCGGCCAATCTGCGCTCCTGGTCCTGCATAAGCTGAATGCCGGTGTCCGCCATTCCCAGGGGATCGCAGATCCTGCTGACGATCGCCGCTTCGTAGGGTTCGCCCAGCCTGCGCGCCAGGAGCGTTCCCAGCAGCGCCATTCCTAGGTTGGAGTAGTTCACTTGCTTCGCTTCCATACGGCGCACCGGTGGAGGGTGTTTGGACAGGAAGCGGAGCATGTCGTCGGTGGAGTACGCCGCGTAGGGATTGCCGCGCTCGCGCAGCATCGAACGGATGATATTGGACGGCATCTTGGGCAGCCCGGCGGTGTGCGTCGCCAGGCTCTGCAAGGTGATCTGCGGAGGGAAGGCGGCCAGCTCGGCTGCGAGGCCTGCCACCGGGTCTTCCAAAGCAACCGTGCCCTCCGCCGCCAGGAGCTTAAGCAGCGCAGTAGTAAAGACCTTGGTGACCGAGCCGATCTCGAAAATCGTGTCGCCGGTGGGGGGACCTTCGCCCGCGGTCCCGTAGCCATGAGCAGACCCCCGGTCGCCCATGAGCACCCCTACCACCAGGCCGGTGTGAGCCGGGTGGTCCGAGGTGGAGGCGACGATGGCGTCAATCCCGTGCTGCATCAGATCGTTCATTCGGCGCGCCAAGATTTCCATCCAAGTTTACTCGGAGCATGGCTTTCAAGGCGCAGCCGACTCGCTCACCGCGCGGCGTGTGCCCAGATCCGCGGCAGCGGTAGCGCGCGAGCAGCCGCAGCGGTAGTCCGAGCGGATATTGCGAGCGTTGCCGAGGAATAGCCCGCCGCGCACTGCGGAAGCGACGGACGGGTGGGCTATTTCACCTTGTGCCGCAGATGCGGCAAGCGGCTGCAGTCGCGGGCCAGGAGATCATCAGTGGGAATGCGAGACCAGATCGTCGTGGGCATGGCCATCGAGCTGATGGTGAGATTCTCCTGAGGCATTAGCCGGATCGACGTGAATGATGGTGTTGGATAAATAGTCCAACTGACGCATGATTTCGTGCCTGGCGCCCCGGGCGAGCTCGTGGGCTTCGACAACCGAAAGCTCCGGGTTCACTGCCAGGTTCACTTCCGCATGCATGCGATGGCCCAGCCAGCGCGCTCGGACGTCGCTGACATTTCTAATCCCCTTGACGTGAAGCGCCGCGTGGCGAATTTCGTCCACAACGGCCGGATCCACCCCATCCAGCAGGTGCTCGAAAATCAGCTTTCCAGACTGCCAGACGATACGCAGGATCACCACCGTAATGGCCAGGCCCACAAGAGGGTCGGCCAGTGGAAACCCCAGCCAGACACCCACGGCGCTGGCAAGCACGGCCAGGCTGGTCAGTCCATCAACCCGGGCGTGATGACCGTCTGCGATGAGCGCCGCGCTATGGATCTCCTTGCCGACTCGAATCCGAAACAGCGCCACCAGCTCATTGCCCACGAACCCGATCAAGGAAGCGGCCACGATGGCCCACAAGTACCGCACGGGTTCAGGATCGAGGAACCGAGAAATAGATTCATACCCGGCGATTACGGCGCTTACCAGGATGGTCAAGATGATGGCCACCCCGGCCAGATCCTCCACTCGACCATACCCATAAGTAAAGCGCGGGGAGGGCTTCATGCGGACCATGCGGAATGCGATCCAGAGCGGTACCGCCGTTAGTGCGTCCCCGAAATTGTGAACCGTATCCGCCAGCAAGGCCACACTTCCGGTGAAGTACACCACGCCCACTTGGAGCAGCGCGGTGACCATAAGTCCGGCGAAAGACCACTTAATGGCCCAGATGCCCCGGTCGCTGGTGGCCAGGACCGGGTCCACGACACCGTGCACATGGCCATGGCCGCTATGCTCCCCTTGATGACCATAATCGTGCTGCTCTTCAGGTCTGTTCATGCCATCCCTCGATATTATTGCGGCGCCATGAAGGCCTCGATCCCTGCTCGAGACCATCATGAGCAGCAGCGGATGTAAATCTCATCGCCATCGCGCAAGCCGTCGAGGGGGCTGCTCCGAGGACATGCACTCTCTCGGCTTGCACAGGCGCATCACTTTAACCGATAAGTCGTTTGAGGCGCAGCCCCAACTTGTATCCGATGTAGGCGCCGATGTTGTTGGTCACGAACACTGCCACAAAACTCACGAGCAAGAACAATGGGAGTTCGTAGGGAATCTTAAAGATCTGATTCAGTGCATACCAGTCCCAGATCTTAAAACCGGCAGTGTAGACCATTGTTCCCACCAACGCGCTGGTCAGGTCGTCGCCCCAGCGCTTCATGATCCAGAAGACCACTTCGGTGCCGATGGGGATCAGCATCGCCCCAGCCGCATATACGAGCTCCTCACCCTGCAGGAAGAAGTTGATCGCCATCCAGACGACGGTCCACAGCAGTGTCGCGCCCGGCTTGGGGACGATCGCTAGCATCGTGGCCATTAGGAAGGCCATGAACAGGGGGAATACGGCTTGATTCCATGGGAACACCACGTAAAGCGCCTTGTAAACGGGGAGGGCAGCGAAGCGCAGGATCACTGCGAACAGCGCGATGGTCACCAGGTCGATGGCGGTGAAGCTCTGCATCCACCCACGCCATCCACGCGTCTCAACTTGTGCAGTCATTTCTAGTCTCCTAACGATTCAATGAAGCAGATACTGGCGGATCGTTACTTGGCGCTCCTCATTCTCACCTCCTATTCTCTGCGGCTCCCTCCACTAGGTTCCTTCAGCGACAGCACGCGGTCGAGATCGGCGATCGAAAGGAGCACGTCGGGCAGGCGGATTCCCACCAGGGGGACCGACATCTCCACCACCGGTGGGGGGATAAGACTCAACTCGGCCAGGGCTGCGTATTGGCTCTGGAAGATGTCCGCGGTCGGACCATCTACGACGATGCGGCCGCCGCTCATAACGATCGTTCGAGAGGCGTGGCGGCAGACCAGGTCCATGTCATGGGCGATCATCAGCACCGTGGCCTGCTTCCGGCAGATCCAGTCTTCCATCAGACCGATCAGGCTATCCAGCGTTTTGCGGTCCTGACCCGTAGTGGGCTCATCCAGGATGATGAGATCCGGATCCGTGACCAACACCGTTGCCATCGCCAGTCGCTGGCGCTCGCCCCGGCTCAGGCTGAACGGGTGCCGCTCCTTGTAGCCCTCGAGTCCGAGCAAGCCCAAAACCTCCGCCACTCGGCTTTCAATTCTGTCTGACGACACGTGCCGGATGCGCATCCCGTAGGCGACCTCTTCCGCCACCGATGTGTTGAAGAGTTGCGAATCTGGATTCTGGAAGAGATATCCCACGCGCTGGCTGATCTCCTCTACCGGCACTTGGCGAGTGTCCATTCCCACCACCTGTACCGTGCCTTGCTGAGGTTGCAGCAGGCTGACCATCAGCTTGGCCAATGTGCTCTTCCCGCTTCCATTCGGACCTACGATCGCCACAAACTCACCCGGTTGGACCGTAAGATTCACATCCTGGATGGTCCAAGCAGACGGGCCATAGCTGAAGCAGACATCCTTCATCCGCAGCGCAGGAGCCCCCGCCGCCGGAGCTGCTGCCGGTTCGGCCGGGCCGACCTCGCGAGCGGCTCCAGGGGTGATCCTTGGCAGCGAGTTCGCCGCCCAGTCGCCAAAGGCCTGGACCGCGTCCTGCCGACGGATGGAGAAGCTCCGATTGCGCCCGGTCTCGGCGCTCAACCGACGGGCAACTACGATGTGCTGCGGGATACGTAAGCCGATCGCCTCCAACTCCTCATAATGGGTGTTGAGCAGCGTCGCCGGCGAGTCGTCGAACAGCACTTTGCCCTGCCCCATCACGATCAGCCGGTCCGCCACTTCGAGCAGCTCGTCCAAATCGTGCTCCACGATCAGAAAGGTGAGCCCCAGCTCATCCCGCAGCTCTTTGATCGTGGCTACGACCTCGTGGGCTCCTACCGGGTCCAAATCGGTCGTGGGCTCATCCATCACCAGTAGGTCGGGCAGCAGGGATAGACTGCTGCCAATGGCCAATCGCTGTTTCTGCCCGCCAGAGCACTCGAAGGTCAGCAGGTCGGCGGCCGCGCGCAACCTGACCCAGTCCAGGGCCTTCTCCACCCGCGCAACGATCTCCTCATGGCTCAGCCCAATGTTTTCTGGCCCGAACGCCAATTCATCCTTGACCTCCAGGCACACCAGTTGGCTGTCCGGGTTCTGGTGCACCATGCCCACCATCGTGGCCATCTCGTGCACCGGTGTCTGGGCCACGTCCAGGCCATTGACTAATACCTGTCCCGACAATATCTCGCCGGTCGATAGGTGGGGAACGACGCCGTTCAGGTGCCGACACAGGGTGGACTTTCCTGAGCCTGAGGGGCCGGCCAAGATCACCAGTTCGCCCGCGAAGAGTTCGAGGTTGACGCCCCGCAGCACTGGCTCCGGCTCATACGGGTACTTGAAGGACAGGTCGCGCACCTTCAAAAGGGGATCTCCCGTCTTCTCATGCGGCCTGCTGCCCGCGCCGGCTGCCCTCCCTAGCATCGCCGTTTCAGCACTTCCGGCTAGATTACCCAAGACCAGCCCAATCCCAGGACAAAGCGCACATAGAGAGCAAGCAGCGCACCGGCCGCCACCACTGCTAGGAATAGGTAGTCGCGCCGGTTCAGGGTCAGGATCCTGAGCGTGCCTTCCCAACGTCGGGCGCCAAAGCCGCGCGATTCGACCGCAATCCCCATGTCCCGGCTCTTTCGGAGAAGGACAATAAGCAAGGGCAGACTCATGCGGTAGAAGATTCTCAGGCGGTTGATCGGTCCCTTCGGTTTCTGCCCACGCATCCGTTGGGCCTGAGAGACATTGCTGTACTCCTCGAGCACCAGCGGAAAGAAGCGCAAGGCGGTCACAATCATGAAGGAAATCTCATGCGGCACCTTCAGCTTGTTGAGCGCCCTGGCGAATGCGGTGGGATCCATGGTGGCGAACACAAGCAGGGAGGTGAGCATGGGGATGCCCATGCGCAGCAGCTGCACCGCGCCGATGTCGAAGGAGGCCGGATAGAAGACCAGCGGGCCGAACGGGATGCTTTCCTGCTCCGGATCTGCGCGGCCCGAAGTGCCTACCGCGCCCGAGAAGCTGAACATGAACAGCATCAGTGAGAGCAGCGTGATCGCCACCGCGGTGATCTGCGGCAGCAGGGGTCGCAGGTTGATCCGAGCCGTAATCCAAATCGGAACGGTGGTCAGGAAGACGGCGAACAGGTAGCGCGGGTCGAGGAAAAGCAGGTCAACCAGGACCAGCGTGGCGAGATAAGCCACCTTGGTCCTTGGGTCCAACTGGTGAAACCAGCTGGTCCCCCGAACGTTGGCCAGAAAATACAGTGGCTGGGAGGGCGCGCCG
The DNA here is from genome assembly GCA_036986135.1 of Anaerolineae bacterium. GTDB lineage: Bacteria > Chloroflexota > Anaerolineae > Anaerolineales > E44-bin32 > JADFRG01. The sequence continues at coordinate 8,453 of BTQZ01000052.1, forward strand.
GCCTTCTTCCGACTCACTGGCAATCCCGGACCACCTCTATCAAGCGATCGATTTCCTCCTCGGTATTGTAGAAATTGGGCGAGACCCGGATGCCGCCCTCACGCACGCAAACGATGATCTTGCGCTCGGTCGCCAGTTCCTGAACCCGGGCAGGGTCACGCGGGATGAAATTCAGAATGGCGGACCGGTATTTATCCTCCAGGGGACTCAAGAACGTGACGCCTAGGGGTTGGAGATTTTCGATGAGGTAGTCGGTGAGACGACGGTTGCGCCGCTCGATATTCTGCAAACCGATCCGGTTGATGAAACTGATCCCCGCGTGCATGCCATGCACGCCGGCCAGGTTGTTGTTGCCGTGCATGAACCGCTGGGCGTCGGGAGCGAGCCGGTAATCCCGGAATTCGTAGTTGAACCTGTCCGCGTCGCTCTGCCATCCCACGTAGGCCGGCTCGAAATGCTCGATGAGCTCGCGGCGGCAGAAGAAGAAACCGCTCCCCAGTAGAGAGAACAGCCACTTGTGGCCTCCGCAGGCCAGGAAGTCCACCGGCCCTTGACGCACGTCGAGCTCCGTGACCCCTACATGCTGGATGGCGTCAACCACCAGGAAGGCGCCATGCTCTTTGGCTAGTGCCCCGATCTCGGCCAGGTCGTGTTTGAGGCCATTGATCCAAGAGATGCTGCTCAGCGCCACCACCCGCGTATGCGAATCCATTTGCCGGGCAAGATCTTCGGTGGTGATCAATCCCTCCCGGTGCTTGACCAGTCGGGTCTCCACGCCGAACTTGCGCAGCCTGATCCAGGGCCAGTAGTTGGGGAAGAACTCCAGGTCGTTGAGCACCACGTTATCCCCTGGCTTCCATTCCAGCATGTTTGCCACGGTGTTGATCCCCTCTGAAGTGTTCTGGGTGAAGGCGATCTCCTCGGCAGAGGCGTGGATCAGCCCGGCGATCAATTCCTTGGTCTCCTGGATGGTGTCGACCCAGTCCCAGTAGGCCAGGACGCCCTTGCGGACGCGCTGATCGATCAGCCGCTCCACTGCCTCCACCACCGGGCGAGGAAAGGGAGACAACCCCGCGTTGTCAAGGTTGACCCATTCTTCGGTGATGGGGAAGTCTTCGCGGAGCTGGTCGATGTTTGGCAGTTCTTTGACAGGAACAGACATATGCTTGACCTCAGTAGGGGTTGGCGACGCTTCCGATGTAGCCCCAGCCGATCACGAGGCGCACGTACAGGCCGATCAGGAGCAGGACGACCCCGTACGTGGTCAGGATGGCGTCGCGCGGACGTATGCGGACATCGCGCAGGAATCCCTTCCAGTTCTTGGCGCCCCAGGACTTGGCCTCGATGGTGATGCCCATCGCTTGTGCCCGCCGCAATGAATTGAGAAACAGCGGAAAGAGCGCCAGCTTGAAGCGACGGATCGGCCCGCGCACGCCTCGGACGGATTGTGCCTCGGCGATATTCCTGGCTTCATCCGCGGCCAGGGGCAGGAAGCGCAACCCGGACAAGACCATGAAGGCGATCTCGAAGGGAAGCTTGAGTTTGATCATCCCGCGTGCCATGAGCACCGGGTCCGTGGTGAGGGCGATCAGAATGGCGCAGAGGAAAGGATTGAAGAATCGCAGGCTGCGGATGACGCCGATCGCCAACCCCTCCCGGGTCATATGCAGCCAGCCCCAATCGAAAACATAGTGCAGGTTATCCGGATCGACCGCCATGCGCCCCACCGGCGCCATTCCCTGGGACAGGATGATGGCCCCGATAAACAGGGAGTAGCCCAACAGCGCGGCGCCCAGCACGCGGTAGTTGATCCGGGTTGTCAGGTAGAGCGGCAAGAGCGCCGCGGTGAGCGTGATCAGCGCCAGCGGTTCGAGGAACATCAAGTTGAGCAGAGTGAAGAGCGCCAGGAACAAGATCTTGATCCGCGGGTCGGTGCGATGGAGCCAGCCTTGCTCTTCGATGGTCCTGATAGCCGCTTCAACCGTCATGCTCATGAGTGCTACAGCTTGCCTTTCGTCATTTGCTCACCGGAGGCGATATTTATCGACCTTGTCCTGGTCAAGCACGGCCCCCGTCCCGGGCCTGGCTGGGCAGCGAACTACTCCAGGTCCGTATTCAACCGGTTCTACCAAGATGTCGTCCACCAGCAATTTGGGGCCGAATAGCTCACAGCCGTAGGACACGCCTGGCGTCGAGACTGCAAAGTGGAGGCAGGCCAACGTGGCTACCCCGGTTTCAAGGTTGCTTCCCAGGTAGCAGGGGATGTTGGCGGCCTCGGCCAGGGCCGCGATCTGCTTCGAACGCAGGATACCGCCATGCTTCATCACCTTGATGGCAAAGATGTCGGCCGCCTCCAGCTCGATAATCGCCTGAGCGTCTTGCAGCGTGAAAAGGCCTTCATCCGCCATGATCGGGGTGTCGACCGAGCGCGTGATCCGTGCCAGGCCCTTGAGATCCCAGCCCGCCACGGGTTGCTCCACGAAAGTGGGCCGCAAAGCCAGATGCTCGATGCGCCGGATGGTTGGGATGGCGATCTCAGGCGTCCACCCCTGGTTGACGTCGATGCGCAGGTCGACGTCCCCACCCACCGCCTCTCGAATAGCCTTCAGCCGGGCGATGTCCTCCTCCGGCCCCAGGAAACCGAACTTGATCTTGAAAATCCGGTGCCCCTGCTCGACCCACTCCATAGCCTCTTGAACTTCCTGCTGGGGATCCCCGCTTGCCAGCGACCAACTCAGGGGGATCTCTGCACGGTCGGCGCCTCCCAGGAGGTCGTAGGCCGGGCGATCCAGCGCCTTACCGACAAGATCATGTAGTGCGGTCTCAATGGCGAACTTGGCGGTGAAGTTGCGGGTGGCGGCCTGGTCCATCTCTCGCACGATCGCCTCAATGTTGAAAGGATTCTTGCCGATCAGGTGCGGAGCGAGGTAGTCATCGACCAGGCTGAGCGCCCCCTGCCAGGTTTCCTCCGGAAACACCGGCCCCATGGAGAGCGAGGCCTCCCCATAGCCAACCAGGCCTTCATCGGTTTCCAGCTCGACCAGCACGAAGTAGCCTGCGTTCAATGTAAAACTAGCGATCTTGTGCGTTCGAAAGATCGGAATGGCGATTGGAATGGTCGTGACCCCTGTAATCTTCACGTTTCACCCCGGATGACGGATTCGGAAATGCTTGTCGGGTCGGTTCTCGTATTGCTGTGCTGGTCGTTCGCCCCGGCCAGGAAATCGGCCAACCGGGCTTCCAAAGGAAGGCTCAACTCCAGCTTGTGGAGCAGGCCTTCGTTGGCGGTCTTCAGGACCTCCACGGTTGGACCATCCATGACCCGCCGGCCGTCCTTCAGGCCGATGATGTGTGTGGCGTACTTCCAGACCGTCAGCATGTCGTGAGTGACGAATACGACCGTGGTCCCTTGTTCCTGGTTCAGACGCTGCAAGATGCCGAACAACCCCTCCAGAGTCTTGCGATCCTGACCGGTGGTCGGTTCATCCAGCAGCAGCAGCTCGATCGGCGAGCATAGGGCGGTGGCCACTGCCAGTCGTCGCTTCTCGCCGCGGCTGAGGGTGGCCGGATGGCGGTGCCGATAGTGAAGGAGATTGACCCGCTGCAGCACATCGGTCACCCGCTCGTCAATGAGCGCCTGTTCCTCATTCCGCACGACCAGGCCAAAGGCAACTTCATCCCACACAGTGGTTTCGAACAGCTGATGGTTGGGGTCTTGAAAGACGTAGGAGACATGCTGCGTGAGTTCCTTGCGGCGCAGCAATTTTCCATTGTGGTCCCAGAATTGGATGGAGCCCTTGGTTGCTGGCTTGAGCAGGCCCACCAGCAGCTTGAGCAATGTGCTCTTCCCGGAGCCATTGGGCCCCACCAGGGCAACGAATTCGCCTTGTAACACGCTAAGATCGACGCCATCAAGCACCGGTTGGCCGCGCTGATATTCGAATCGCAGATCCTGAGTTTGAAGGATGACGGGTCGATCACCTTCAGGGTGTCCCGCAGCGGAGAGGCCCAACTCCTGGAAGATCTGCGGGGCTCGAGCACGGTGCTTCTGGAGCAGAGCCAGGGCGGCAGCGTCGCTCAACGTGCCTTCGTCCGGATTCGCTTCGGAATCGGACAGCAGATGCCCGATCCGAGCACAGGTCGGGATCCGCATCCCGAGCAGCTCGAGGTCGGCGTAGCCTTCCGCCAGCACGCGGCCGGGCGGTCCCTGCTGCACCACTCGGCCCTTTTCGCCCATGATCACCAATCGGTCGGCCACCTGCAGCAGATTGGACAGATCGTGTTCGATGACGATGATGGTGATGCCGAGGTTGGTCTTCAGGCGCGCAAGGGTCTCGATCACCTGCCGCTTGCCGACCGGATCGAGATCGGTGGTCGGCTCGTCAAGCACCAGGATCTGGGGAAGCATGGCCAGCAACCCGGCGATCGCCACTCGCTGCTTCTGCCCCCCCGACAAACGGTCGGTGCGATGCGTCCACAGCCCCCGGACCCCGACCCATTCGCTAGCCAATTGGATGCGGCGGATGATCTCCGGCTTATCCAGGCCCATGTTTTCCGGACCGAAGGCCAGCTCATCCAGTACCACCAGGGAAAAGATGTTGGTCTCGGGATCCTGAAAGACCATCCCGACCATTTGCGCTAGCTCGTGAACCTTGCGTTGGCGGGTGTCCTGCCCGCAGATCTCAATGTGTCCGCTGACGATATCCCCTTTGGTCAGATTGGGGATCAGGCCCAAGATGCAGCGACAGAACGTGGATTTCCCCGAACCGCTGGGGCCGGCGATGACCACGAACTCGCCCGGCTGGATGGTCGCCTCAAGCCCATCTAGGACCAGGCCGTCCTGGCCCGGGTATCTGACGCCGAGCCCTTCGGCCATTACCGGAGTAGGCGCGCTATGAGTCACGGCTGGGTAGACAGAAGGATCTTGCAGGGGCGGAGCAGCGACGGGTCGCCATGGCCCCGCACCCTGCATTCTGTATGCGGTTTGTGGCTGCCAGAGCTCTACTGCGTGAGCGGGCGAAGCCGGTTGCCGAACTGATACCCGAGCCACGAGCCTATCACGGCGCCGACGGCGACGATGGCAATCGAGGCCAGGATTACGGGTATGGCAAAGACCAGCTCGTAGAAAGTGACCAGGTAAACCCAATACACAAATCCAAAGAACAGGCCGTAGAGGATTCCTACGCCAATCAGCACATCCTTCAGACTGCTGGCATAGGTCGGGCGGCTGCTGAGGTACCACTCTCCTGCGATCATCGGGAACCACATCCCAATTAGCCAGACCAGATCTTCCCCCTCTGCGAAGAAGTTGATGAGCCACCACACCAGCGTATAGGCCAAGAGGGTCCCCTTCTTGCGAACAAGGACGACGACGAGTACGCCTAGGAAAATGTCGATGCCAAATCGCAGGCCGATATTGTAGGGGAAGGCGACGCTGGTCACGCGGTAAATGGGCATCCCAACTACGCGGAAGAGCACTGCCAGGACGCCAATAGTGATCACATCGATGCCGTTGAACGATCGGATGCTGCCGAAGATGCCGCGTACACCCGTCTGGGTGGTCATGATTCTCCTCCTCAAATGTAATAGGTACGGGATGGTGCACGAAGACGCAGGTCAAACTACTTCAGTCTCTCCGCTTCCACCTCCTCTCTGGATAGCTGTGGGGGATGATCCTCTTCCCAAAGCGTACGGATGATTTCCATGGAGGCTCTCAGATGCTCACGCATCAATGCAGCCGCTCGATCCTCGTCGCGCGAGCGGAGCGCCTCCAGGATCTGTCGATGCGTGACGAGGTTCTCCTCCAGGTAGCTCGGAACGTGATACAGCCGCTGGCGATAGAGATCGATGTACTCAATGATGTCGTTGAGCAGCTTGGCGATCCGGGCGTTTCCGGTGAGTTCAATGATCGTCCCATGGAAGTGCGCCCCCAGCTGCTTCTGACCCTCGAATTTATCGCGTTCGAGCATGGATTGGATGTCTCCGCTGACATGCTCCAGGCTGCGCAATTGCTCCTCGGTGGCCGAGGAGGCCACCAGGCGCACGGCGTAGCACTCCAATGCAATACGCACATGGAAGGCCTGGATCATGTCTTCGAGGGATCGCTCGACGACCACGATGTAGCCGCTACTTTTTCGAATGACCAGCCCCTCTGCTTCGAGCATCCGAAGTGCTTCTCGTACGGGGGTCCTGCTCACCGCAAGCCGCTCCGCGATTTCTCGTTCCTTCAGGCGCTCTCCCCCCAGGAATCGGTTGTCCAGGATGCCTTCGCGCAGGTACTGCAAGACCTGGTCGGCGATGCTGGTTTTGACGATCAAGGGAACGGTGTCATTCATGTTGAGGCGGGCTATCCGATAAGGACGGTTGGGGCATG
>BTQZ01000053.1:0-14610 GCA_036986135.1 Anaerolineae bacterium
GCTTGCGGTGTTCGGCCCCTGCGGCAGGCTCGAGGAGCCGAGTGGGTCTGCGATACGCTGGATGCGCTCATGCGCTGGTCGTACTACGGTATTGGCGGTGCAGCTTTGGTCAATTTCGTCTTCGTTCCGCCCCTGCGTGGCGCCGAGGGGCCAAAGATACCGTTGTGGATCGTCCAGTCTGCGCTCCAGCTCGCCGCATTCGCCATGCTGATCGCGGCCGATCACAATCGGGATGATCATCGGGAGTCAGGGCTAAGAAGCATCCTGCATGCCGCGGATGAATCATTCTCCTCGCGCCACGGACTGCGGGTTCGGGATGACCTGACCGGTCTCCACTCGACTGAATTCTGGATCAATGGCCTGGAGCTGTACCTTCGAAGAATGATCTTCAAGGGCACACCGATCACCTGCTTGGTGCTGCAAATCGGAGGCCTGAAGGAGCTACGTAAGCGGCAGGGAGATGAGGCCGCCGATCACGTTCTGGTGAGAGCAGCATCAGTACTCAAGAACAATGTGCAAAGCGGATCGCTCATCTGCCGCTTCGAGTCCGCAAGCTTCGCCGTGGCGCTCTTCCGATGCCCGAAGAAGCGAGGGTTGGCCGTCGGTGAAAATCTGGCTACAAATATCCGGTTCGAGGTCCTCGACCGGATTCGTGATCAGCACGGCGTCGAGCTGGAAATCTTCTGGGCCTCCGCAATCATGCCCGGCGACGCTTCCACCCCCGTGGAGCTGCTGCGCACTGCAGAATGGAAGTTGAAGCAACGCGTGCGCGCCTCTAGGCGATCCGCGGCCGAGAAGGTGCCCGCCGATCCCGAAGCTCAGAATGGAAAGCCGCCGGCCGCCGCCTAGCTTGAGTGCCCTAGGTCGGAGGAGCTGCCGGCAGCACCCTGTGCAATCCGCTCCACAGGTCACTTCCCGGTCGAGGATTGTCCGGTTTGCATCTGCCGCTCGAACCGGACAACTCCGGCCATCCGCGAAGTTCTCAGAAGCACATCAAGGCCGCTTGATGGGATACGCGCCGCGATTTCATCCGCCAATCGGGTGCATGGAATGGTTTGCTCCCCCAGTTCCCATTGATGTCGTTGCGGAAACGATACGACGTAATGATTCACAATATTCACCAGTTAGACCGCAACAAGGGGGGCCCCGAGGGAAGCTAGAACGTACGAGGAGGATCGGATGAACACAGCAATCTGCGCGGCAATCTTGAAACGGGCCGTTGTAGAGTTCACCTACGAAGGCAGAACCCGAATGGTCGAGCCGTACGCTCACGGGATAAGCGCAGCAGGGAACGAGGTGCTCCGTGGCTACCAGACTGGAGGCGCGAGCCAGTCTGGTGAGCCCGTAGCCTGGAAACTCTTCGCTGTGGCCGAGATCATCAACTTCCGAGAGACGCGCGATACCTTTACCCAGAGCCAGCTAGGATATAACCCCAATGATCGGGGAATGAGTACTGTTCACTGCCACGTCTGAGCCATATTGAGCGGTTCGCCATCATTCTGGGCAAGTTGATACCGCGGTCTAGCAAGGCGATGCAGCCGGACGCGGGTTTGCCGCGCCGCTGATCGCCAAGGCGTTGGGCATCACACGAAGCATGGGGCTCGCGCCTCATTACTCCGTGGAAGTGTCGGAACAAGATGCGATAGCTGCTGCAATCTTCGACGCTTGCCAAGCAGCGGACGAGTACGCTCAGGTAAGCAAAGGCACTCTGCGAGCACAAGCAAGCAGGAGCGCCTCTTCGATCAAATCCCCATGCTGGTCGAGCAATGCGAGGAGGGAGTGCTGGTCTCCCGGGTCCAACCCCATATAAGTCGTGCTATCGTTTAACATGGCCGGTTTCTCCTTGGCACCGTAGAGTGCGATGAAAGGTGGGAGCATCTTGCTCAAGATGGAACCTGTAACCGAGAGGGACCGGCCTTCTCATTCCAATCTCGCTGGAACCCCCGGAGAACGGGGACAGCCGGGCCGCGCCAGATTACGGTTCTGTGGATGGACTTGAGCGATTGTATTTTCTGCTGAGCTGGAGCACCCGGCGAATGGGACCGGACCCAGCCTCGGCTTGCGGTGAGGAAGCGCCCACTAATTGCGCATAGCCAAGATGATATGAACCTTGTCGGATACGCACTCGTGGTCCTCGGTACGAGCCTCATGGTATTTTCGCTTATTCCAGTGCGAAAGCTCACGCAGCAGCTTCCGGCGGGTAATATCCGACGTCGTTGGACGATCCTCATCGCCCTGATCGTCCTGTTCATCGTTGGGTACTTGATCTACGGATCGATCGCCCGGAATACTTTCAACGCGCCGCTTGACCTCGTTGTGCCGCTTATCCTATTCGGCGGAGCAATATTCGTTCTCATGTCCAGCACGATTTCCCTGCAGACGGCGCTAGACGTGAGGCGGATCGCGGTCCTCGAGCAAGAGAGCATCACAGATTCCCTGACGGGGATATTCAACCGACGCTATCTGGATCGACGGCTCGAGGAGGAGGTGGACCGGTCGCGCAGGTACGGATTCCCGCTCTCGGTCCTCATGCTCGATATCGATCACTTCAAGAAGGTCAATGATGAGCGCGGGCATCAATTCGGAGATCTTGTTCTGAACGAGCTCGGTCGGATTATTTCAAAGTCGGTCAGACGCTCGGATATCGTCGCTCGATACGGCGGCGAAGAAATCCTGATTATCGCCGTACATACTACCCTCTCGGACGCGGCGGAGTTGGGCGAGCGATTGAGGCGCCATGTGGAGACATCTGAACTGGGGAAGGAGGCGAGCCAAAGGGAGGGAGGATCCATAAAGGTTACGGTTAGTATCGGAATTGCAGACCTCAAGGACGGGATGAATGACCGTCAGGCCCTGATTGAGGCAGCAGATGGAGCGCTCTATCAGGCCAAGTCGGAGGGGAGAAATAGGGTCGTCATCGCCGATCAAACTTAAGAATCCCCAGCATGATCGACTGCCTCCATGCGGCTCATGGTGCTATCCTGGCTGACCAGAGCCTCCGCTCAGACGACCGAAGTCAGTTGAGCAACCTCGCTGCTGTTCGAGACGGCGGCTACGCAGCCACAATCAGTCTGTGGGAGGATCATACGGCAATTGACAAGCTCGCTTGCTCGTCAACCGATCAGGAGTCAGTTCATCGCATTGAAGCGATGGGGATGCTTGAGAGTGAGCAGGTCGTGACGGTGCTGCTGCCTTATGGCGGCTGCCAGCAATTCGCGGAGTTCGAAAGGCAGCTCAAATGACCAAGAAACACATTCTTAGCAAATCCACTTTCCTGCGCGGGTTGCAGTGCCACAAGTCGCTGTACCTCAATCGCTATCGGCGGGATCTGCGGGATGAGATCTCGCCGGAGCAGCAGGCGGTCTTTGCCACGGGCCGGGAGGTCGGAGAACTGGCGCGTGGACTATTTCCCGGTGGAGTTCAGTCCAGGCCTCCAAACAGCTTCCAGTTTCAACGCGCGGTGGAAGTTACCCGTGAGCTTATCGATGGAGGAAAAGACATCATCTATGAGGCCGCCTTCCAGCACGAGCAGGTGCTGGCGCTGGTCGATATTCTGGTGCGCGAAGGCGACAGGTGGCGCGCCTACGAGGTAAAGAGCTCGGCCTCAGTGAAAGATGTGCACATTCCGGATGCCGGCATCCAGTATTACATCATGCGGGGGCAGGGCATTGAGCTGGCCGACCTCTCCATCGTTCATCTGAACACGAGCTACGTGCGCCAGGGGGAGCTGGATCTGGAGCAGCTTTTCACGATCGTCTCGGTCTACCCCCAGGTGTTGGAGCTTCAGCCCGAGCTGCCAGATCTGGTGGCCGAACTCAAGGGCATCCTGGCGGGAGGGATGGTTCCCGAGGTTCCGATCGGCCCCCAATGCACCGACCCATATGACTGTGATTTCATTGGCTACTGCTGGAGCGGAGTGCCGGAATATTCGGTCTTCAACGTCGCCAGGCTGTCAAAGAAGAAGGCCTTTGGGCTTTATCGGGAGGGCATTGTGCGCACCGTGGATGTCCCCGATGACTATCCGCTGGGCGACACGGCCGCCTTCCAGGTCCAGAGAGATAAGGATGGGCGCACGACCATTGCTGATGTCGCTGTTCAGGCGTTCTTGCAGACCCTGAACTACCCGCTTTACTACCTGGACTTCGAGACCTTTAACCCCGCTATTCCTCCGTTCGACGGCACGCGACCCTACCGGCAGATTCCATATCAGTACTCGCTTCATAAGAAAGAGTCGCCCACAGCCGATCTCGAGCATACCGGCTTCCTGGCGGAGGCCGGCATCGATCCGCGTCTCCCGCTGATCGAATCGATGCTGTCCGACTTGGAGGGACCGGGCGATATCGTCGTCTACAGCGGTTTCGAGGCGGGGCGCATCAAGGACCTTGCGGAACAGTTCCCTGAACATTCAGAGGCTCTGCTGGCTCTGCTGGAGCGGATCGTGGATCTGATGCAGCCCTTCAAGGATCGGGCCTACTATGCGCCCGAGATGCACGGCTCGTACTCCATCAAGGCGGTCCTTCCCGCGCTGGTGCCGGACCTCAGCTATGAGGGGCTGGTGATCAAAGATGGTGGGGAAGCCATGCGCGCCTACTATGAGCTGGCAGTTGAAAAGAACCCGGATCGCATTGAGGCCATCCGTCACGACCTGTGGGAATACTGCAAACTCGATTCACTGGCTATGGTGCGGATCCTAGAGAAGCTTGAGTCCTTGTAGATGCGAGGATTTTCGAGCGATCAGTTGCTATTCAGACTGGTTCTTGGCCTTCGGAACCGCAGTCAGCTTAGCGCCCGTCATTCCGATCGAGGAGCGGAATCATTACGTATCTGTATAGCAGGCGTGCGACTGGATAACCGAGCATGAGGTTCAGGGCGGCGATGAGAAGGCCAAGAGCTGCTAGCAAAGGATCACGCCTTTCTAGAATTACGCCGATGAGGCCGACATAGTAAAAGACTATGATTGCTAGGCTCCATCCAATTGAGAGCGTCAGGGCGAACCTCCGTGCTGACAGTTGACCTTTTTGATGCAGTCCGACAATGCGGCGCGGGATAAGGTAAAGAATCCCTCCCGCGAGCACTGCCGCGAGAAGCCAAATCCATTCACTCATTACCCATCACTGAGCCCCCAAAGCTCCCGAGCCCAGATCCGTTTGATTGCCAATATTCATCCCACGGGTGGGATACATCAGCTGGGGGTTGGCGGGCAGCAAGGCGTTTGTCAGCACCTCTCCTCAACAATCGGGCCTCCGCTGCCCATTCTAGCACTAGCGCCGAATCCAATCCTGTACCCCTTCGGCAACCAACAGCGCCCAAAACCGGTTGCCGGCATCTTGAATCGCTAGAGCCATTTCCGCTGCCGCTAGCCGCCAGTTATCGAGGCGCTGCTTCCTGCGGACGTTCTTTGATGCGCTTCGCAGATACAATTGATCGCAATGTCACCCACTCGTCCTGAAGCCCCGCCGAGCCGCGTCCTGCTGCTGATGGCCACAAAAACCTATCGGGCGGGCGCGTTCCTGGAGGCCGCCTCCCGGCTGGGAATTCCAGTGGCAGTCGGATCAGAAGAAACTCATGTCCTGTCGGGACTCAATCCCCGCGGCAACCTTCAAGTCGATTTCCATGATCTGGAGGGCGCCACGGACAAGATCGTCGAGTTCGCGCAGGAGAATCCACTCGACACCATCGTCTCGACCGACGACGACGGAGTGGTCCTGGCGGCTATGGCCTCCGATGCGCTGGGGCTTACGCACAGCCCAATGGTCGCGGTCCGCGCCGCCCGCGACAAATACCATACGCGCCAGGCGCTGACTGCCGCAGGGATGCGCACGCCGGAATACCTGCGCTTCTCCGTCGACGACGACCCGAGTGAGATCGCGCAACAAGTCAGCTACCCATGCGTGGTCAAGCCATTGGCGCTCGCGGCCAGCCGCGGTGTGATGCGCGCCGATGATCCCGAGCAGTTTGTGGTTGCCTTTGAGCGTCTGGTGTCTATCTTGCGCGGGGTCGAGCACGGGGATGGAACCCCCGTGGGAGATCAGATCCTGGTCGAGGGCTTCATTCCCGGCGCAGAGGTGGCCGTAGAGGGAATGCTCATCGCAGGAGAGCTGCTGGTGCTGGCCATCTTCGATAAGCCGGATCCGCTGGATGGTCCGTACTTCGAGGAGACTATTTACGTCACACCCTCACGCCATCCGCAGGAGGTTCAAGCAGAGATCGTCGATGCGACGGGGCAGGCGGTTGCAGCATTAGGCCTGACCGAGGGGCCCATCCACGCGGAAATGCGGGTAAATGAGCAGGGCGCCTGGATCCTCGAGGTGGCTCCGCGGTCGATTGGCGGCTACTGCTCCCGTGCGCTTCGATTCGGATCGGACGCGACCCTGGAGGAACTCATCCTTCAGCAGGCTCTCGGGCACCCATTGAACTCCACCGAGCCGGCGTCGCCCGCCTCCGGTGTGATGATGATCCCCATCCCCAAAGCGGGCATCCTGTGTGAAATGCAGGGTGTCGCGAGCGCTCAGGAGGTGCCGGGGATTGAGGAGATCCGACTGACCATTCCTGTGGGGCAGGCCGTGGTCCCGCTGCCCGAAGGGTCACAGTATCTGGGATTCATCTTCTCCAGGGCGGAGAATCCGGAGCGCGCCGAAGCCGCCTTGCGCCAGGCGCACGCGCGGCTGAACTTTGTGATCTTGCCGCCAGACGAAGCCGATTCGCATGAACCAGGCGAAACGGCGGTTGACGTCCCTGATTTCAGGGCCCAAAATAAGCCCAATTAAGATAGGATCATGCGTAATATTGGGCCAGTGGCTGCAGCGGCCGCACTGAGCCCCTTTGCAGGAGTGACGATTGATCGAAATAACGGATGCGGCACAGGAAAAACTGCTTGAGATCCAAAACAGCAGAGAGGAGGAGATCGTTGGCCTGAAGGTCGCGATCAAGGGCCGCGGGCCGGCCGGATTCGACCACTCCATGCAGTTTGTGGTAGCGGGCGAAGAACCGGAGGACGCGGTCATCACCGAGGCCGGCGAGCTGCGCATCTTCGTCGAGCAGGGTAGCGTCGACAATCTCAAGGGCTCGAAGATCAATTTCATACCCGCCACGGGCGTATTTGATATCGAAAATCCCAATCCGCCCTTTGTCTGGGACGATCCGCTGGCGCAGCAGGTGCAGGATGTGCTCACGGAGCAAATCAACCCAGGCGTGGCACAGCACGGCGGTTGGATAACGCTTCTGAATGTGAAAGACGACGTGGCCTATATCGAATTAGGGGGCGGCTGCGTGGGTTGCGGGTTGGTGGACGTGACGCTCAAGCAGGGGGTCGAAGTGGCGATCAAGGCCTCCGTCCCCCAGATCGTGTCGGTTGTCGATACCACCGACCACGCCAGCGGCACAAACCCTTATTTCCAACAGAGCAAGAACGATCCGCACCATCAAGCCGACAAAGGCGGGCAGGCGCCTGCCTCACCGTTCGCTTGAAAGCCCCCGGAACTTCGCCAAAGCTGAGCCTAGAACTGTAAATTTGGCGTCAGCGCGCGCCGGGGGAAAGCGTCAATGGGCCTTAGAGGAGGGTGAGATCGTCTACGTCGCCGAGAGTTTCTGAGTCGTGGATAGGGCGTGATCACGGTCATAGTGCACGCTATCGACCCATTGTTCTTTCGTGTTCGCAACCGCGAACCTGCCGGCTCTTCCCTGTTCGTAAAGCTCCCGATTCGCAAAAACCGAATAGGCACCGACTTCATCGAGTTGGATAATGCCCACCTTGTTCAGGTCGACATGTTCAGCAAATTTTGACATTGGGCTCCCTCACGCGTTTTCATTCTACTATACTCGTCAGGCCGCAGGCAGGGCGCCGATGGCCTCTCCCGCGATTGCGGCTTCCAGTGCCTCTGCGAACCCGCCGGCCGTGGGGAAACGTCCCGCCGGATCCTTGGCCAAAGCTTGATCCACGACCCGCTGAATGTCGGTCGCCAGATTGGGAACCGATGCGGGCAAGAGGTGGGTGTGCCCGTAGAGGATATCGGCCAACGATTTCCCTTGAGCGAGAAAGGGAACGCGACCGGAGAGCATCTCGTACAGCACGATCCCAAGGGAATAGACATCGGATCGAGAATCGGCCGTGTCACCGGTGATTTGCTCCGGGCTCATGTAGGCCGGGGTTCCCACCACTGCTTCGGTGGTCATGGTCGAGGTCGCCTGTGCAAGCTGAGCCAATCCGAAGTCGGCCACTACCACCTGGACATCCTCGGGCAGCGGTACGTCGGCCTGCAGCTGCCGATCCGATCCCAGCAACATGATATTGGCCGGCTTCACATCTCGGTGAACGATGCCCAGGGTATGGGCGTGATTAAGCGCTTCGGCCGCCGAACAGACCACCTGGCGCACAATGTGCAGCGGCGGCAGCAGCCCAAGCGTGCGCAAGTGGGCCAACCTGTCATGCAACGTGATGCCATGCACGAGCTCCAGTACGATGTACGGGCGGTTCTGGATCACATCGCAGTCAATGCACCGCACGATGTTAGGGTGCTGCATGCTGGTCAGCGCGTCGGCTTCGGCTTGAAAGAACTTCATCAAGGCGGGGTCGTTCCGAATAGGTTCGTGCAAGATCTTGATGGCCACCATGCGGTCGAGGCGATTGTGCTTCCCGAGGTAGACGTCTGCCATCCCCCCTCGTCCCAGGAGGCTCTCGATATGAACCTCGCCTACGGTTCGCCCGATCCAATTCTCGCTCATGACCCCGTTCTTTCTTCCAGTTAAACTCTTGCGATCCCAGAAGGTCCCGTCGGATCGCGAGACCGCAGCCCCAGCACGGGTGGGGCCAGACATCATGCATATCTCAATGATTGGATGCAGATTTCTGGTGAAGTCTTACTCCGCCGCTCACGCCATAGGGCGACCGTAGGGGCGGCGTCTTGGACACAACCCCGACTCGGTTCTCCGTGCGCGGAGGATCGACCGTGGTTGTACCCCCCTCGGGGCGAAGGTCATCGGAAGGAGTCCCGCGCCAGGTATCCGCCGAATGCATCATAATGATCCGAAGACACTTGGCCTGACAGACGCCTGACGGGCGTTTGCCACGGTTATCATGAACCGCGTTCTTGGAGGTGGAGAGTGAAGCGATGGCAGAAGGTTGCAGTGGGAGTGGCCGGCTCCGTCCTGGTCATCCTTTTCGTGGGACTTATGGTCGTGAGTCGCTCGCAGGCGCTCGATCTGGTCACCCATCCAATTGGCGAGCGGCAGGCGATCGATCGGACCCCGGCCGACTTTGGGCTGGCCTACGAGGACGTGAGCGTGACGACCCCAGATGGCCTGAAGCTGGTCGGCTGGTACGTCCCTTCGCAGAACGGCGCCGTGATCATGGCCCAGCACGGATTTAAGTCAGACCGCAGGGGCCTGCTGGAGGAAGCCGCCATGCTCAACAAGCACGGCTATGGCGTGCTGCTGACGTCTGTCCGGGCCCACGATCTGAGCGAGGGCGAAGTGATCTCCTTCGGCAAGAACGAAATGCAGGATCTGGAGTCCTGGTACCAATACCTGCTCGCGCGCGACGAAGTCGACCCGGGCCGGATCGGCATTCTCGGCAATTCGATGGGCGGCTCGCTGGCTATCCAGTATTCCGCGCTGAACGAGAACATTCGGGCGATCGTGGCCCACAGCGCCTTCTCTTCTTTGGATGACACGGTAGCGACCTCCATCGAGTACTTCACCGGCTTACCAGCGTTCCCCTTCGCGCCGGCCATCGTCTTTTGGGCCGAGCAGGAGGTGGGCTTTGACTCATCGGAGATCAGCACCAAGACCTGGATCAGCGAGCTGAGCCCGCGCCCAGTGCTGCTGCTACAGGGGGGGGCGGACACGGTCATTTCTGCTGAGAGTGGGCAGCTGCTGTACGATGCGGCGGGGGAGCCGAAGGAATTGTGGTATGAGCCCAGGCTGGGTCACGTCGAGTTCGACACCGCGCTACCGGGGCAATTCGAGGACCGCGTGGTCGGCTTCTTCGATCGATATCTATTGGGAGAGTAAGGGCGCCTGGGGGTCGCAAGCCGCCCCGGCGAGTGTTGGCTGGTCGCCTCGCCGCTGCGGGCAAGGGCCCCTGATGCATCACCCCCATTAACCGCCATCCCTGGCGATCTAACCTTCAAGAGAAAGTAAGAATTAGCCGCCTCGAGTTGTCTGCTGACTTGGCGGGGGCATATCCGTACGTAATCCATCCTGGCGACTTCGCCCTCAAACGCCTTTTCATCGCCGAAAGCCCCCGTGGATGGGATGCGCTATTCACATCTGGAGGTAAAGTATGAAAACCGCTCGCTGGTTCCCAGTCATGCTAGTTGGGACCTTATTCCTTGCAGCCTGTGCGCAGGCTGCGGGTGCAGTAGCTGTCCCCTCGGAGACGCGTGCGCCCGAGCCGACCGAGGTTCAGGAACCCACAGAAGTTGAGGAAGCTATTGAGGAGCCGGAAGATGAACCCGATTTCCAAGTAGAAGCATTTATACCCGGCGCCCGGCTCGGTGGCACCCGCATCATCGAGGTTGAATCCGCCGGCGACGATGTACGCTGGATCCTGCCTGGACCGCGTGCACTCGATCCGAACGTTTTCGGTACGCCCGATCGGCCGCTCGGTCTGGAGGAAGAAATTGGCCTGCCGCTCGAGGCTCGCCTGGTCAGCGATGACGGAAGCGCATTCACCACCACCGCCGGTCCGACGCCCTTCTCCGATAACTTCGCGTTGATCGGTGGCAGTGTCGAGCTCAAGGCCGTGGACGCCACGCTCGTGGACGGCCCCGACTCGAAAGACCAGGTCGATCTCACGGCCTCCTTCACCGGGCCCGACGGCAAGGAATACACTCTCACTCTGCTGAAAGTCATCCCCAAAGGCCCCAATCACCCCTTCTTCGGGGGCGTGGCCGCCAACATCATCCAGCACGGCGCCACCGGTATCGGCACCAAGCTCTTTCCCGGTGCCTACACCTATCTAGCCTTCTGGGGCGTAGCGGAGCTCTCTGTCGACGGTGAGGTGGTCGCTTCTAACCGCCTGCTGCACGGCATGGTCACCTCCAATGCTCGCGATGAAGACTACAAGCTCGGCTTCGACGAGGATGTCGACAACAGCAAGGTCGTTCTCCACCTGATCCTGCCCAATGTCGAGCTCACTCCGGACGGACCGCAGACAAGCCCTGTGCCAACCGGCTTCGAACTGCCCAACGGTGTGGAGCAGCCCTTCATGCACATCATGTTCGAAGATATTGCATTGGACTCCTCTCTCATAGTCGAAACCCTCTCTGGGGATACGGAAACGATCCAAGAGGTGAGCTATGAGCCCGGCCAGCTGGCGGGTGGTCCGGTCTTCGTGCAGGTCTCTGGCGGCGATGATGTACGCTGGATCCTGCCTGGACCGCGTGCACTCGATCCGAACGTTTTCGGTACGCCCGATCGGCCGCTCGGTCTGGAGGAAGAAATTGGCCTGCCGCTCGAGGCTCGCCTGGTCAGCGATGACGGAAGCGCATTCACCACCACCGCCGGTCCGACGCCCTTCTCCGATAACTTCGCGTTGATCGGTGGCAGTGTCGAGCTCAAGGCCGTGGACGCCACGCTCGTGGACGGCCCCGACTCGAAAGACCAGGTCGATCTCACGGCCTCCTTCACCGGGCCCGACGGCAAGGAATACACTCTCACTCTGCTGAAAGTCATCCCCAAAGGCCCCAATCACCCCTTCTTCGGGGGCGTGGCCGCCAACATCATCCAGCACGGCGCCACCGGTATCGGCACCAAGCTCTTTCCCGGTGCCTACACCTATCTAGCCTTCTGGGGCGTAGCGGAGCTCTCTGTCGACGGTGAGGTGGTCGCTTCTAACCGCCTGCTGCACGGCATGGTCACCTCCAATGCTCGCGATGAAGACTACAAGCTCGGCTTCGACGAGGATGTCGACAACAGCAAGGTCGTTCTCCACCTGATCCTGCCCAATGTCGAGCTCACTCCGGACGGACCGCAGACAAGCCCTGTGCCAACCGGCTTCGAACTGCCCAACGGTGTGGAGCAGCCCTTCATGCACATCATGTTCGAGGATCTATCCGTCGCTGACGCGAATGTGGTTCTGGAGTCGGATTCCTAGGCCTCACCTGCACGACTAGGAAAGAAGACCGCCAAAGGAGAAAACATACCCGGCATGACGATCATGCCGGGTATTTCTTTCCCTCGCAGCAATTTGTGAATGGCAGCAATCTACTGCAACGCCTGGCCGCAGCAGATGCTCGCGTGCGGATCGCCTCCCTGGCGCTGTTCAATCAAATGCAGGTAGTCGATTTTCGAGCAAATGCCGACGCGCCTCGCCATGAGCTGGACGCCGCAGCCATCCCCCGTAGGATGCCTCAGCGCTCAGGCGGTCGACGATCCATCCAGCATTCGTAGCTGGTCCTCATCCGTGAAGACCTTTTCGGCCTCGGCCTCGTAGGAGGTCGCGTCGAGCTCCACCTGACGCCGATCCCGGGCCCCCTCCAGAACCTCGGCGTAGTACTCGTGCTGGATCAGCAGGCTCATGATCTCGTTCGTCCCGGTCCAGATCTGTGTCAGGCGATAGTCACGCACCATGCGCTCGATGGGGTAGATATCGGTGTAGCCGATGCCGCCCATGATCTGCATGGCCAGGTTTGAGACCTCCCAGGCGGTATCCGTGGCGAACTTCTTGGCCTCGCTAACTAGTCTCCGGCGGTTTGGGGCATCCCGGTCGACGGACCGCGCCGCCAGGTAAACCAGCGCCCGGGCCGCATCGAGCTTTGTGATCCCATCCGCTACCTTGAAGCTCACCGCTTGATAGCTCCGGATCTTCTTTCCGAACGCGCGGCGCTTGTCGCTGTAGTTGACGGCGATCTCCAGCGCCGCCCGCACTCCCAGGCTGGCGGCAGCCGAGGTTAGGCGCTCAGGGATCATCATCTGGTTGAACACTTCGGCGCCGCCGTGCAGCTCGCCGATCAGGTTCTCGCGCGGGACCTCGACCTCCCGAAAGACGATGCGCCCGGTGCCGCCGCCGCGGGTGCCCAGCAGGCCGTACTGGTACTCGGTCTTGACGCCTGGCCCACGATCGACCAGGATGGCGCTGATGCGCTGCCGGGGATGTGCCGCTTCGTCGAAGTTTGTGCGACAGTAGACCAGGAAGAAATCCGCCTCGGTTGCGCCGACGACGAAACGCTTCTGGCCGTTGATGATGAATGTGTCGCCGCGCAGCTCGGCGCGGGAAGTCGCTCCGAAGAAGTCCGATCCGCCGCGCGGCTCGGTGAGCGCTTCGGCGGAGATCAGTTCGCCCTTGAGCAGCGGCCTCAGATAGCGCTCCTTCTGTTCGGGGGTGCCGAAGACGTGCAGCGCTTCGCCGACGATGGAGGGCATCACGAAGGCGCAGCCGAGCGTGGTGCCCAGCACGCCGATCTCCTCTTCGGCGATCACTTCCGCGGTCCACGGCAATCCGCGGCCACCCCAGGCCGGATCGAAGCGCAGCCCGAGCAGGTTGTGCTCCGCCAGCTTCTCCACGAACTTGCGTGGGTACTGGATTTCGTCCCGGTCGAGCGCCCGCGGCAGGTCATGCGGCACCTGATCGCGCACGAAGGCCCGCACCTGCTCCTGGATCGCCTTCTCTTCTTCGGTCATCAAGCCTTCATAGAACATTGCCTTGTCCCTCCTCGCGGTTCATCCTATGCAGTCGATCAGCAAAGGCCTATTCTTCTCCGTGCAGGCGGGCCGCTTCTCACCGCCGAATCCCGTACCCTCGCTCAGGCGGGCCACTCCTCATAACCGAATCCCATACTCATCCGCCCAGCAGGATCGGGTGCAGCAGGTTTGCGTAGGCCTCGCTGTCCGGGTCGTCCGTGACCAACTGAATGCCCTCCGGACCGGAAACGCCAAGCCCGAGATCGACGGCTCGGGCAAGCGGAAAGCCACGCGACCAGTGGGTCGCTTGCTGCGCGACCCAGTCCTCAGCTCCGAGCTCGTCGAAGACCGAGGTTTCAAGCCCGAGCGCCGATGTCACCTCGAAAGCGCCCGCGCGCTCCATGACCCTCCGGGTATCTCCCATTCCAGATCGATCGCCGACTGTGATCGACTCCGCGCCGGAATCCCACAGCCACTCCGCCATGGCGCGCAACACCTCCGGGTGGGTGGAGGCCGGTGCGGGATCGGCCGTGTTGTAGTTCGGCTTGAGCAGCACGCGTTTTCCCTGCGTCGGGCGGATCCCGAGCACATCCAGCGACTTGCGAACGCCGTGGGTTCGGTCGTCGGTCTTCACCAGTGCAACCTGACCGATCATAGAGGGCGGGGTAGCGGAGGCTACGGGTTGCGATGTGGGCGAGCTTAGGATTGTGCTGGTCGGCATAGGAATTACCTCATTGGCTGCAGCCGGCACGGAAGCGGTGGGATCCAGTCCCAGCCCCAGGGCGCGGCAGGCCTGCGTTGTGGCGGCGGCCGCAGCGGTTAGGCCGGCCGTGCGGACGAACTGGCGTCTGGAGAAACGGGAGTGTCTGCTCATGCCTTGTGCAGGTTGCCCGAAGGCTGCTCGGCATCGCAGTCATTCTACCTTGTCAGGCTGGAGCCAGGATGCCGGTGGTCTCCCCTGCGATTACGGGTTCCAGCGCCTGCGGCAGC
>BTQZ01000054.1:0-14563 GCA_036986135.1 Anaerolineae bacterium
GAATCGACCCGCTACGTGCCTGCGCTGGGGCCGGCTAGCTTGATGGCGCTCCCGTCCGAGAGGGTCGTCTTGATCACTCAAGGAAGGCGGACGCTGGCGCAACGACTGGATCCGCGACACCTGTTCGACCGGTTGCCGCCCTACAGGCCCGCGG
Organism: Anaerolineae bacterium; assembly: GCA_036986135.1. GTDB lineage: Bacteria > Chloroflexota > Anaerolineae > Anaerolineales > E44-bin32 > JADFRG01. Next base: position 155 of record BTQZ01000054.1, read on the forward strand.
CTGGCCCTCGTGTGCCGGCAATGGATGTTGAGGCAGAGGCGAGACTCGCCACAAAGCGGTACCGCTCTAACAACGGTCGCACGCGCGGCCCCGAGCAGGGGGCCGAACGGCTGTGGTGATCTGACTATGTGGTCGGCATTTGCCCAGCCGGTGGGCGACCGTTGGGCGGTGGCCTATCCGAAGGATGAATACCACGAGGACTTCGACGGCGAGCGGCTCTTCTTATTCCCAACAAGGATGGGCCCCTTTTGGCGCCCGCACAAGGTGGGGACGCGTGCCCAGCTCGCCGCGGAGGGAGTTACTTTCGCATCTCAAGAGGCGGCAGTGGTGGCGGCCACATGGTGGTGGGACTCAGACGCGCTGCCGCATCAGTACAAGAAGTGGCTCACGCTGCATCCTGACGCCAATGAGGAGGCGTGGCGCTATGATCAGCTCGAAGGGTTAGAGTGAGGAGTCGATCGGTTGTGCGGATGCGGCCGAGGGTATTCGATGGGCAGGTGGGAATTGGAAGCCATCCGTGCCCATGGGAAAGCCTGATCCCTGGAAATCAGCCATGACCTGTGTGAGCCAAGAACCCTAGCGCAATGCGAGCACATTCGTCAACCGTTCAAGAGCGACAGAAAATCCCTCGTGAAGTGATCATGCGAGCCCCAAGGTAACACGCCCTTCGGGTTCGTGCACGGGCAGGGTGACCAAAGGACACATACGGAACTGAGGGACATAGGAGGAATTGTGTGACAGGAAGGGATCCAGGTCAAAATCGCGGCGAAATGCCACACAAACCGGTCAAGCAGAAGGCTCTACGTGCTATAACCGACAATGATGCGGAGAGAGCTGACGCAGCTGTTCTGGATCCCACTGCCCAGCAAGTGTTGGCCTGGTTGGCGAAAGTGTCTTCCAGAAATCCGGTTCAAGAGACATCGACAGATCAAAAGTGAATAGCTCAAATCCCGGTCGGTTCAGTCAGAAACGCGCGGCAGGGTACGTGCGCTACTCATCTGACGCGCAGGCTAACTCGTTCAGCTTAGAAGCCCAGAAACGGCAGATTCTGGAACGGGCTAAGCGCGATGAAGCCGTGGTCGTTGAGTTCTTCTGCGATGAGGCCCAATCAGCTTTTCGCAAAAAGAATCGGCCGGGCATTATGCAGATGATGGAGGCGGCGCGGCGTGGGGAATTCGAGGTCCTCTACATCCACAAGGTCGATCGTCTGGCCAGGCGCGTCAAATGGGCGCTTGAATTCGTCGAGGAGCTGGTCTCGATGTCCATCATCGTTGTCGCTGTCGAGCAGAACTTTGACCTTTCAACGCCCGAGGGCAAGCTGATCTTCACATTCCTCTCCTCGCTCAGCGAGTTCTATTCCGACAACCTGGGAAAGGAGTTTGCCAAAGGGAAGCGCGAGCGGGTCTTGAAGGGCTACCACAACGGCCACCTCCCATGGGGCTTCCAATCGGTATCAGCCGGCGAGAGAAAGGTGGCGGCGCCTGTCGAGGATCTCAGAACTACGAGCACAACCTCTACGAAGGGGAGGAACACGTCTATTGGGCCAAGGTCGAGGCGCTGCAAGAGAAGCTGGGTACCTTTGATCAGATGCCGCCGGATCAAATGAACAGGTCGGCAGAGCGCGTGCTCAGCATTGACAAAGCTTGGCCACGAGCGACGAAGGCCGAGCAACGTGAGCTGGTCCACATGCTGCTAGAAGAAGTGTCGTGTGATCCAGAAGCGGATAGGCTTGAGTGGATCAAGCCGCGGTCAGGGCTAGAGAAACTATTTCAGGTCATGGAGGGGCTGGAGCCCATCGGAAGACGGCGCTACAGGATCGAGGAGGAGACAAATGCCAGCGCTTGCGAGGAAGATGATTTGGGGTCTACAATAGAAGTGATCTCCGGCAATGGAAAGCGCCCAGTCAGCGCCGGGCACCTTGCCGCAAATCCCCCAATCAGGGCTCGCAAGAAGCGAAGCCTAATAGAAGTGGTTACGCAAAGCGGGGATGACGGGATTCGAACCCGCGATCTCTGCCTTGACAGGGCAGCGTGTTAGGCCGCTACACCACACCCCCGGGCGCCGGCAAGTCTACCATAGCTTGGATTCATGAAGCCAAGGTGGCCTGAGCGAAACCATCGATTACACGATCGATGGCAACATCGTCAATCCAATAGTGGACAACCAGCCGCATTCGATATTCGTCGCGTGCGATCAGTTTGATGCCCTCTTTCCCCAATGCCTGAATCAAGTCGCCTGTGGTGATCCCCGCTTTGGGGTCCAGCTTGAGATAAACCATATTCGATGGTGGAGGATCCTGTTCCAGAGTAATGGCGGGTAGTGCTAGCAGACCGTCGGCAAGGCGACGCGCACGCGCATGATCTTCTGAGAGTCGATCGACCATCCTTTCCAGGGCCACGATCCCGGCCGCGGCCAGGATCCCTGCTTGCCGCATCCCGCCACCCAGTTGCTTTCGTGCACGCCTGGCTCGCCGGATGAAATCCTCGGATCCACAGAGCACCGACCCCACCGGTGCACACAGGCCCTTCGAGAGACAAAAGGTGACCGAATCGGCAGATTCGGCAAGCGTCGACGCAGGAACGCCCAGCGCAGCCGCAGCATTAAAGATGCGCGCCCCGTCCAGATGTATCTTCAATCCACGCTCTCTTGCGATGGCTGAGACGGAGGCCATATATTGAGGCGAAAGGGCCGCCCCCCCCATCAAATTATGCGTATTCTCGATTACGATCAGCCGACTGATAGGAAAATGCTCGTCATCTGCGCGAATCGCAGCCTGAATGTCCTCCACGCGCAAGGTCCCATCGGGTTGATCGAGTATGGAACGCGGGTGGACTCCACCAAGCGCAGAAACTCCGCCGGCCTCATTAAGATATGTGTGCGATTGATCACCAAGAATGATCTCGTCTCCACGCTGGCAATGGCTGAGCACGGCCGCCAGGTTCCCCATGGTGCCTGAGGCAACAAACACCGCGGCTGGCTTTCCCATGCGCTCCGCGGCCAACTCTTCGAGCCGCTGCACGGTGGGATCGTCTCCAAATACATCGTCTCCGACCTCCGCCTCGGCCATCGCCTGCCGCATTTCCGGCGTCGGCTCCGTAACGGTGTCCGATCGCAGGTCAATCCAATCCATCGCTAGTTATCCATTTCTGGCCCCAGCCTGCCAACTTTTCAGCAGCTTCGCAGAGCGAGGCATCCATATACCCGGTATGCCCCAGAGCCCACTGACTTTCCAATAGCGTCGCACAGCTCGCTATCCGGGTACCCGATTCTGGCTCCAGCACGCTGGCATTCCCAAAGTTCCGCACAGTCCACCGTACAGATGCCCGCCCCTATTATGGCTATGCGCAAGTAATGGATGCCCGTCGGTGCACAGCGAGCATCGCCGTTTTAAATCCGACTCGCCTGCCGGATTGCATCCGCAAGGTCTGCCGGGAAGGGGGCCTCGAATTCTTCCCGATTCGGCAACCTCAGCTTCCAGGCATGGAGCTGCTGGCGCTCCACATCCAGGCTCCGCTTCTTGCGGCCGTACACCTCGTCCCCAACCACGGGGCACCCGAGAAATTTCATGTGGATGCGAATTTGATGCGTCCGGCCCGAGATCGGGAACGCCTCAAGAAGTGCGTGGCGGTCAAAGCGTTCTTTGATCCTGAATTCGGTGACCGCGGGCCGACCGCTCTCCAGGACTGCGAATCGTTTCCGATTTCTGGGATCGCGAGCGATAGGCGCCTCCACCCGTCCCTTGTCGCTCGGCGGACTGCCGTCAACCAAGGCAAGGTAGGTCTTCTTGATCTTCCGGGTCTTGAATTGCTGCTGAAGGAGAGTCAGCGTCGCCTCGTTTTTGGCGAAGAGAATCAGCCCCGAAGTGTCCTTGTCGAGCCTATGCACCAGACCCCCTCGTCCCGCCTCTCCCAAGCTGCGAAGTTCCGGGGCATGGGCGATTGCCGCTTGAGCCAGCGTCCCGCTTTCATGCCCGGGGGAAGGATGTACGACGATCCCGGCCGGCTTGTTGACCACCATGTAGTCTGTCGTCTCGTGTACGATTTCGAGCGCCTGCGCCTGATAATCATCGAAATGCGGCTCTGCATTGGGCCGAGACACCCGGATGGTGTCTCCCGAATGCAGCTCGAATGCTGGCTTCGCAACGCTTTTCCCGTTGACCTGGACCTGGCCATTTCGGATCATAGATTGCACGGAAGTGCGCGACCTATCGGCGATCCGTTCAGCCAGGTATGCGTCTAGCCGGCCGCCGGGTGGTTCAACCACAAAGTCGGCCGCCTCTGCTTTCATCTCTTCCCTTGCTCTGGGGTTATCCGGTCGAGCGTTCGATGCCGCGGGGAGATTCTGCCTCAGCCTCTTTCTGACTCCTGCGGCCCTCCATAAATGAAGACGCAATCAGGATAACGACACCGAAAAATATAGCTGCATCCGCAACGTTGAAGATCGGAAATCTTCCCACCGAAACGTAATCGGTAACCTGGCCCCCTTGTATGAGGCGGTCAGCCAGGTTGCCGAGTGCGCCGCCAAGTTGAAGTGCTAGGGCCACGCGCAGTGCGGTTTGAGACCTGGGAACACGAGGATAGTAGAAGATTATGGCAATCGATACCAGGACGGCAACAACCGTAAAGAATAGGGCTCCATCCTTGAAAAATCCAAAAGCCGCGCCGGTATTCGATGAATTAATGATCCGCGCGTAGGGCGCCAGCCACTCCCATGGAATCCACTGCTCGCGCGGCGCCAGATTGAGACGCACGAAATACTTGGTCCACTGATCCAGCGCCACGACTGACCCGGAGATCAGGGCCAGAGTTAGGTAATCCTTGAGTAATCTCAATGCTCGATCCTCGGCTGGGGATTGTATCTCATGCCGCCCTGATTAGGTCTGCGGACCTACTCCTTTTCGGATTTGGAGATCGCAATCCTGAGTTCCTGTTTCTGGAACTTGTATTCGGCACCCGCGGTACCTGTCGGCTCTTCGGCCTGTTCCAGCGAGAGGCTAAGGGTCTCGGCCGCAATGTGCGCGCGGTGCGCCTCGATCGCGTCCATCAATTCGCGCGTCCCCGAATATTGAAGATTAATGCGATCGTCAACGGAGAATTCAGCCTTCTTTCGCAGCTCTTGCACGCGCCTGACAACTTCGTTGGCCAGACCCTCATGATGTAGATCTCGGTCGATTTTGGTCACGAGCGCCGCCAGATAAGCCCCTTCGGCAGCGGCCGTAAAACCTGCTCGCGGCGAGACCTGGACTTCCACCTCCGAGGGCAAGACCTCGAGCCGCTCCCCATCGATCTTCAAATCGATGGAATCTCCGTTCAATAATCTCTGTGCAGCCGGATCCGCATCCATCGCGAGCAGCGCGCTTCGAACTGCAGGAAATTGGGCGCCATGCTTCTGCCCCAGCTGCTTTGGCAGCGGCTTGAGTTGATACTCTGCGGCCTCACGCACCGCGTCCAGAAGGCGCACCTCTTTTACGTTCAGCTCATCCCGAATAATGTCTGCGTACTGCGCAACGACATCCCGTTCCGAGGCCTTGGCAACCGCAAATGCCGCTTCGCGCAGTGGCTGGCGAAGCCTAATCTGAGCCTGATTGCGCGCGGCATGTCCGAGCGACACCAACCGTTTGACCAGCGCCATCTCATCCGTAAGTTCGGAATCGAGCACCGAGCGATCCACTGCAGGCCAATCGCAGTGGTGGACGCTTGCCACCTCCTCGGTCGACACAAGATTTTGATAAAGGCTTTCAGTCACAAACGGCACGAACGGCGCCAGCAGTTTTATTAGCTCGACCAGCACCCCATAAAGCGTTTGATACGCCGCTTCTTTGTCGGCATCCGTCGTATCGCTGGCTCCCGCCTTCGCCCAGAATCTTCGTCGGCTGCGGCGAAGGTACCAATTGCTCAGGTCATCCAAGAACACTCGGATGGCTCCGGTGGCAGTATGCGGCTCGAATCTCTCCAGGGCTTCCGTCACGTGTTGGGTCAATTCGCCGAATCTTGCCTGGATCCATCGATCGAGCTGACTGTAGGCGGCATTTCCGTTCCTCCCCGGCCGCCAATTGTCGATTCGCGCATAAGTAACCAGAAAACTGTAGACATTCCATAGGGGCAGCAGAAACTGGCGTCGCACTTCATCGGCATGGTGGTAGCCAAACAACAGATCCTTTTCGGGCTGGTGGTCGCAGTACAACCAACGCATCACGTCGACGCCCATCTTGTCCGCGGCTTCATTAAACTCGATGGAGTTCCCCCAGGACTTATGCATCGCCCGGCCATCTTCGGCCAGGAGGGTGGCGTAGGAGAAGACGTTTCGAAAAGGCGCGCGTCGCTCCAGAACCGTACTCATGGCCAGCAAACTGTAGAACCAATTACGGAATTGACCAGGGAAACTCTCGCTGATGAGATCGGCCGGGAACCACTCGGCCCAGTATTCGCGATCGTGCCCGTAGCTCAGGGTACTCATTCCGACCACGCCCGCATCCAACCATGGACTTCCAACATCTGGTATGCGGCTGACGGCCTCGCCGCAGTGGCGGCACGCGATCTGGACCTTGTCGATAAACGGGCGGTGCGGCGCACGCCCCTCAAACTCGGCCCACCCCTCGATCGCGCGCTCTTTCAGCTCGTCTTTGCTACCGATCACTTCAAAGTTTCCGCAGTGCGAGCACTCGTAGATAGGCAAGGCCAGTCCCCAGTAACGCTTCTTAGAGATCATCCAATCGTGCATGTTGCGCAGCCAGTCCAATTCCCGTTCGAGGCCGAAGGAGGGGTGCCACTTCGTCTCGTTGATGACCACCTCCATCATCTGATAACGCAGATACTCCGCCTTCTCTTCCTCGGTGACCTCCGAGTAGGGTTTGTCGAGCTGCTCACCCATCGAGATGAACCACTCGTCCACGAGTCGGAAGACCAGCTCCTCTCCGCAGCGCCAGCAGACCGGATAGCGGTGGGTGTAATCCTCGAAACGGTACACCAAATTCTTTTCTAACAAGTTCTCGTGAATGGCGATGGCCGACTCAGCCACGGGCAGTCCACTGAGCCAATCGAATCCTTCCACAAAGACGCCTGCTTCGTTTAAGGGGGCGATCACGGGGAGTTCATGCTCCTTCCCGAGTCGGTAGTCCTCGGCGCCCGCGCCCGGAGCGATGTGTACGATCCCCGTGCCTTCCTCTTCGCCGACCTCCTCCCAGAGAATCACGCGATGCATTTCCGGCGCCTTGCTTTCAACCTGGGCCGGCAGCTCGTCGAACGGCCCTTCATATCGCCAGCCTTCCAGTTCCTTACCGGTGAGTTCGGCTTCAATTTCGTACTCACCTTCAAGCACCTCCAGCGTGCCTCTGCTCAAATACAAGATCTCATCATCTTGTCGAACGCGCACATAGGCTAGATCCGGACCCACCGCGGCGGCCACGTTGCTAGTGAGCGTCCAGGGGGTCGTTGTCCAGACCAGCAGGCTCTCTCCGGGGCGGTCCACTAGCGGAAGGCGGAGCGTAAGACTTGGATGCGTGAGCTCCTGATAGCCCTCAGTGACGATCTCATGCTGGCTGAGACCTGTGCCGCAGCGCCCGCACCAAGGCATGACGTCGCGGCCCTTGTAGATCCATCCCCGGTCGTAGCAGGACTTGAGCACCGCCCAGATGGTGTAATTATTGGCATCGGATAAGGTAAAGTACGATCCGCCCAGCTCGCGAGATCCCAGGCGCCCCACCATGCTTTCCGCAGTGCCACTTACGGGACCTCGAGGGCCTTCCATCGTCACGGTTTGCATCGGATCTTCGCCCAGGCGAACACTCAGTTCGTTCAGTTGCTCGGGATGATCCCAATCCATCCAGTAGCCGAGCCGGATGCTTTGCTCTGTCTGGATTGCCGCAAATTTCAGTACCCGCTGCTTGCACAGGACCACAAATTCTGCCAAGCCGAATTTCTCGATATCGCGCTTGGTCTCAAAGCCCTTTTCCCGCTCGACTTCGACCTCTACCCAGAGTCCCTGGCAGTCAAATCCGTTCTGGTAGCGCGTGTGATGCCCTTGCATGGATTTGAACCTGTGGAACAGATCCTTATAGGTTCGCCCCCATCCGTGATGGACCCCCATGGGGTTGTTGGCCGTGATAGGACCGTCGATGAAGGACCAGCGTGGCCCATCTTTGCGAAGCTCCCTGAGCGCGTCGAATGCGCGGTTGTCAGACCAAAACCTGAGGATCTCATGCTCCTGCTTTACGAAATCGACTTTGGTGGGAACGGGTTCAAACATGGGTGCCTAATCCTCCAGCTCTACGATCAACCGCTTATTGATGCGGCCCTTACTCTTGTAGTCCACGATCCGTATCCGCCCCACTTCACTCGTATTGCCCACATGCGTACCGCCGTCCGCTTGAAGGTCCAGCCCACTAATTTCAACCACGCGCACTTCTCGGATTCCCTCGGGAAGCAAATTGACTTTGGTGCGGATCAGGTCCGGAATCTGGAAAGCTTCTTCGCGGGGCAACACGTCCGCAGTCACAGGTCGAGCAGCCTGCACTTCGGAGTTGATCTTTTCCTCAATCTCTTCCACCAGTTCCCTTTGCATTCTTTCGAATTCGAAATCCATTCGCCCTCGTCCGGGAGTCATGTTGCCTCCGGTCACGCTGGCGCCGTAGTCGCGCCAAATGACCCCGCACAGGATATGCATGGCGGTGTGAGTGCGCATGAGCTTATATCGGTGTTGCCAGTCGACCTTGCCAACGATCCCATCCCCCTCCCGCAGTCCCTCGGGGTCGACCGCGTGCCAAATCTCACCTTCCTGAGTCTTTGCCTGGGTGACTGCAAAAGAGTCGCCATCTCGAAGAATCTGCCCCTGATCGCTGGGCTGGCCTCCGCCGCGCGGATAGAAAGCGGTGCGATCCAGCGCCACCCAACCCTCGGAGACGGACGTGACGACCGCATCGAACTCTCGAAGATACGCATCCTCGTGATATAGTTTTTTCGCCATTTTCCGCCTCACGAAACATGCATTAAGCAAAAAACTCTCGCCCCAGACTTAGGGACGAGAGAACCATGCGCTCCCGCGGTACCACCCCAATTCCCGCTCAATGCGGACGCTCTACTGGGCAATTCGCGTTCCAGTTCATGCCCGCGCCCATCTAACGGTGGGCGAATTCGGCTTCCTTAGTCGCAGCTAGCGGATCGTACTGCTTTCGGGTTGCGGCTCCCGGGTGATATTCGACCTGCGGCACCGTCTCGGCTCGCACTCTCCCGAGTTCGCTTGCGGCGCGGATCAGGCCTACTGCTCCCGTTCACAGCCTTTCGATCTGCGCGATTATGCCACACGGATGATAGCGGGTCAATGACCCAGCGCCCGCACGGTCTCTGAACGGGCTTGATGAACCATCCGAACCCCGCTGAATTTCGCCAAAAGTGACTTCGTTGAGGAATGCAGCTCGCGTAAGGCGGCGTTCTTGACTTTCCATTCCCCCGCGAGCTGCTTGAGGACCAGGCGACTGTCTCCTCGGATTACCAGCTCAACTTCTGCGGGCCTCGTTCCGTTGGACGATAGCTCGTTGAGCAGCGACTTTAGACCTTCGATCAATGCCTTGTATTCGGCTTGATTATTGGTGCCGTAGCCGAAGCGTCGCCGGCCTGGCGGAGAAAGAGGCCCGTCTGCAAGCCTCCAGCGGAATGATCCGTAGGAATCGCCGGGGTTTCCTACACTGCCGCCGTCAAATACAAGCTCGCAAGAGAGATTCCCCATGGGCCTCTACTCCCCGCCAAACCGCATCTGATAGAGTGCGATCAGATTGCGCGCGTGGAGGTCTTCCGCGAAGCCATTCATCAGAATGCGGCTCTTGCCGCAGTCCTCAATACCGATTTTTGCGAGGTAGCCAAGAGAATCCTTCCTCCGAGAAGCAGTCTGTACGTGTCGGCGGACGGCAGCCAGGTATGAAAGATTGGCCCTCACCGCGGTGCCGACCTCGCCTCGAAGTATGGATTCTCCATGCCCTTGCACGAGATTCTCGAGCCTCATACGCGGAATGGATTTTAAGCTGGCCACCATGAGCTCGTAGTCCCCATCGGCGAGATAGGGAATCGGCATCATCACATCGCCGGAGAACAGCACTCGGTCTTCGAGAACCAAGACTCCGACCCCATCGGCGCTGTGGCCTGGCAGCGGCATGATTTGCAGCGTTCGTTTGCCGACCCGCACAGTGGCGCTCCCTTTCTCGAAGGTCACATTCGGAAGGCGGATGCGCACATCGCGTAACTCGCGATTTGATTCTTGCGAGACTTGCAGCGCCTTGCGGCCCTCTTTGTCGAGGAAGTCACGGCAAAGCGCATGCGAGATAATGGTAGCGCGTGGAAAGAAACTATTCCCGAGAGTATGGTCTGTGTGGTAGTGCGTGTTGATGATGAACCGAACGGGTCGACCCAGGCGGTCATCGGTAAATCGCTTGATTTCCTGGATCTCATCCGGAAAGGCAAGCGTATCGATTAGAACTGTGTAATCGGGCCCAACGACCGCACCGGCGTTTACCTGTGCATAAACTTCGCTGGTAAATACGTAGACGTTTTCGGATACTCGTTCGCGGATCATAGGCCACCGAGGCGGCGAAAGAATAACATAACTGTGAGATTGCGGTCAAATCAAATTTACATAATGCCGATTATCGCGGCATGGGATGGGATCCAGACAGGATCCCAGTAATCCTAGGGGTACGGGGGAATGTCCGTTCTCACAGCCGAAGCGATATCCTGCTCCGTGCTGAACCCCCGTCGACCGTTGAAATAAACGAAATTGGTCTGACCCGGCTTGAGATAGAGGAAGGAAGTGTAGGATCGGCCCGCAAAATCGATTTGCAGCTCGTAAGCGCCCTGCGGTAGGTCCCCGATAACGAAGTTTTCCTGATAGTACTCGTCGGGCTGGACCGTTCCGAGCGCATAGGTCCAAACCTCCCAGATTTGCTCCGTTTCCACAGATTTGATTAAGACCAGATACTCGCTCAGATCTCGTCCCCAGGTGTCCCGAACACGCCCAGCAAGCACTCCCCAACCCTCCGCGGGAACCATCCACAGCTCGGGATTGCGAGTGGCGAAGTATCGGTTCTCTCCCGTCCGGACTTCAAAATGAAGATGAGGACCGCTCGCATGTCCCGAATCGCCCACCGTACCGATCTTGTCGCCCGCCGACACTCGCTGGCCCAGCCACACATTGGCCGATTCGAGATGAGTATAAACGCTATACAAGACCTGGCCATCATGGCCGAAGTCATGGCGGATAGCCACGGCCAGCCCGTAGGGATCCGTCCTGTCCTGCACTCCGCCATACAGGCCGTACCCGACCCAAATGACTTCGCCATCGCCGGCCGCTATTACCGGAGCGCTTCGATCCGCAACAAGATCGAGCCCGGTATGTGTGCTCTCTTCCCCAAAGAAAGTGCTCCCGTATCGATAGCGGGGATTCGGCCAGTTGACATTTCCGGAAGGGATTGGGCGAGTGAAGTAATAGTGGTCCGTCGGCCGTATAGCAAGCGGGATCTGATACGGCGGCGGACGCCACCCCGATACAGGATTGAGCACATTGTTCGGAAGAACGACCTCGGCTCGAGGAGATTCGAGCCCCGCGGGTGGAGCTTCCAGATCCGGCGGTGGGGCTTCCAGGGCCTGCGGCGTAGGCGCCGCTTCTCTGACAGGACTCGCTGTCGGCTCTATTTGGAGCGGCGCGACGACCGGCTGCGGAGCGCAGGCGGCCAGCAGGAGGCCAAGCAGAAGTAGGCCGAGTTTGAGCGACATCTTAAGGCGTGGGCGTCAGATCGAGAGTTGCGGTCGGCGTCCTCCATCGCCACCACCAAGGCGTAGGAGTGGGCCGTGGCGTGTTCGTTGGAGTTGTCGTCGGGGTCTGATAGGGTGTGGGCGTGGCAATGGCCGAAGCGGGGTAGAGCTCCTGCATGGCGCTGACCCAATCCATTCCACCCTTCAAAGCGAATTCATCGAACCGCGCCCCGGGATAGAAGCTTCTCCAATTGGGAAGCGCTGGAAGCCGCTGGAAACCATAATCTGCTGCAAGAGCCGTGAAATCTACGTAGTAGCCATCGGGGATGTTTGGCTTCGGCCCGCCGCCGGCATCATAGGCGGTCGGATCACCGATATACCGAGTGGTGAAGTCCCAGGGCGCGCTCCTTAGCGGCTCGCCGAGGCTTCCGTCTTGAACGCTCGCACGAACGTACACATGCCAGAAGGTCTCAAGACCGAATTCCTCAAGGACGACTTCCACCCAGCCCGACTGAACCGCGGCTTGACTGATCGAAAAGGCCCGACCCGTATAGAGCCAGTCATTGTATGCATAGCCTGGCGGCAGGGGCTCGTTGAGGCTTACAAATGCGCGCTGCAGATTCGACAGGAAATCCCACCCGCTTTCATCCAGAACGCGCAGACGCAAGGCCTCAAACGCTTCGTCAGCCGCGTCCGATAACCTGAGCCCGGAAGGAGTGATTTCTGCGAGCGAAACGAGCCCAAGGCGATCTCCGATAGATCGGGGCTCGTCCTGGACAGGCTCAAAGAGCGGTTCTGAACTTACCGTTGGATAGGCTCCGAGCTGCAGTAATACCTGAGGCGACCAGTCCAACTCCGAAATTCTGCCTGACAGGGTTCCACTGCCCGGGTGGATAGACTGTTCAATGGGATAGGTGACGATATGGGATGTGTAGGGAGTTCTTAGAATTCCCGATATTGACTTCCCGTTTCCAGACCAAACTGGGTCAGATCCCTGACCCACCCATTGCGGGGCGGAACTCCCCGCATCCGTCTGCATCCTTTGAATGCCATTGATGCCGTCGATCTGGACCGAAAAGGCGATTTGCGACCCATCCGAATTGAAGGCTGGATCGAATTCCTCGATGTGTGGGGTATTCGTGAGATTTGAGAATCGATTCGTTGGCTTGTCCAGGTCCGCAAAGTAAATATCAGGCGATCCACTGCGATCGGACACAAATGCAATGCGGCGACCACCCGGATCCCAGGCCGGGGCGGTATCCGAACCCGCATCGTTTGTGAGCTGAATCGGCGACTGGCTCCCGCCCAGCGGAAGTATCCAGATATCGAAGTTATCGCCATAGTACGCTTCATAGGCCACCCACAAGCCGTCTGGCGACCAGGTGGGCTTGCCCTCGTAGCCTGGCGTATCGGTCAGCTGACGCACGTAGCCAGTGTCCAGCTCCAAGACGAATAGATCCCACCTGCCAGCCTGTTGTGAGGCAAATGCGATCTTGTCCATGCCCGGGCTCACAACCGGATTTCGATCGTCCCAATCACCTGTAGTCAGCTGGTAGGCATTCGGCTCCCCCAATACCTGGGCCCAAATATGGCTGCGGCCGGCGACCCGAGCAGCAACCACAAAGGTCTCGCGGTCTAGGGCTTCGTTTCTTCTGGCTACGGGGGTTGAAGCTGCCACGTCGGCAGGCGGGGGTTGTGGCATGGCGCGTAAGATTGGAACCGACGGGACAGAAGGCGCGCTTTCCGCAGTGAGGCCGCCCCAACCCAATATAACGATGAGCAATACCATGCCCATCGCAAACGTAATCCCTACGCTGCGCGCGAATTGGCCTTTCAAGATGCGACTTCCCTGCGGCTCCGTCGAGGCCGCGAGATTATACACTTCGATGCAAGAGCAATGCCATAGGGGGTGATGCGGCAAGGGCCGTCCCACCGGGACGGCCCTTTATGAAAGGTTGTGGGCGGACCGATCGTCAGATCCGCGTTTGTAAAGGAGGGAACTACCAGCGGGCCGCGGCGACGCCCGCAGGCAGTTGGAACGATTCGGCAAAATTCTCTTCGTCTCCACCCTGCGCGCGGTAGGCCTGTACCAGCGACTCCGGCGCAACGTAATGAGTTGCGAAGTACTCAGTCGAATCCTTGAGCTCCGACATCAGGAGATCGGGCATTCCGAGATCTCGCCCGTGCTTGCTGGTGATCAAGGCACACAGGGTCTCTCTCGCCAGGGCAAAGCGCCGTTCCTCGGGGTCGAGATCCACGCGCACGAAGATGCTGCCACGCTGGCCTGGCGGACGAGCGAAAGTGGCGTCCCACAGGTTCGAGTACATGTCTACCACTCCGAAGTCTTCCTGGTAGACCGCGGGAGGATGGTTAAGCACCTCCTCCACCGGAACCGGCGGCTCTGAGACCCCGCTGAAGTCCAGCAGGGCGCGTGCCGCGTTCTTCAGGAACCAGTGGCGCTCTTCGCGCGAGACAGGGATCATGCCACCTGCTCTTGGTCAGCCTGCGACCGCTCGTCTGGGAAGAGGCCTTCAACGGGCGACGGGAGCTCGATGCGAGGCGCCGGCATCTCGGCAGCCTTCACGAAGCGGTAGGAAATCACCGCGAACTCCGCCCAGGAGTCAGACTCGATGCCCTCGAGCTGTGCTCTCATGTCGGGCGTGAACTCGAGTTC
>BTQZ01000055.1:0-14515 GCA_036986135.1 Anaerolineae bacterium
TGCGGCACATTGCCATGAAAAGAGCCGCGGGGACCCCTTTCCCAGCCACATCGCCAATGATTAAGCCCAGCTTTTCACCTTCTCCCGGGGGCCAACAGAAGTCATAGAAGTCGCCGCCCACGTGGAGCGCCGGCTCATAGGCGAAGGCAAACTCATAACCCGCCAGATGCGGATGCAGAGTCGGCATCAGGCTGCGCTGCATCTTCCTTCCGATGGCCAACTCCTGGTCCCTGCGAAGGAGTTCGACCTCTCCTCTCTGCAGCCGGGCAGTTTCGATGGCAATGGCTGCTTGGTTGGCCATCAACCCCAACAATCGAAGTTCGTCGGCAGTCAGCAAGCGCGGGTAGCGGTTGTTCACCACCAGGGCTCCGATCGATCGGGCCTCCACGACCAACGGAACAACTGCATGACCACGGAAACCTTCTGACTCTAGCCACGGCGGTGACCAGTAGGTCGGGTCACTCCGCTGCAGGTCCTCCACCAGAAGGGCCTTCTGGCTGCGCATGACCCGGCCAGGGCCGCTCGCGGCATCCAGAGGGATCTTGCGCTTGCGTTCAATCGGATCTTCGTTCCAGCCGTTGGCTGCAACAAAATCCAGCCTACTCTTGCCATCATCCACCAGAAGCAGGCTGCAGGCATCCGCATCAAGCAAGCTGGTCACCTCGTTTACCAGCATTTTGGTCAAGTCCTCTCGTCCGAGACCGCTCAGAAGTTGGTTGGAGAAAACGAGCATCACCGCCTGCTCCTTAATATGCCGATCCCTGACCAGATCAAACAGCTGGGCACGTTCCAATGCGATCCCGATCTGATTTCCTACGATCGTCAGCAGGGCAAGCGAACGCGGATTGAAGGCGTTCCAATCCTTGGCGGCGATATTGAGAATCCCGAGCTGTCGATCGCCGGAGACCAGCGGGGTGGAGGCGTGAACTGTCAAGCCTCTACGGTCCCCCTTGAGATTCGCAAGCCGACTGCAGCTTACTTCGGTATAGGCCTCAGTAAGCTTGCCGTCTCGCATCAAGTCCTGGCAGATGCAGGTGTGGCTCCAGGCTTCGGCGTGCTCGGGTTCGAGTCCCGGAGGGAGGTTGCAGTGAGCACTTAATGAGAAGCTGTCGATGCCAGCTTGATCCAGTGGTGAGCGGTTGGCCAGCGAGATCCAAGCCGTTTCGAGCCCCATGAGATTCACCAGATGGCTCAGGGCGGAGTCGAGGGCTCCCGCGACCTCCACCTCTCGGTTGAGGGCTTCAGATATTCGGTTGAGTGCCGCTAGATCTTCACTATGAACTGTTTCGTGATCCATGGATGCTCGCCCGAGGAAAATGAGCCGAATGCAAGCCTTCGATCGACAAGCCGCACATTATACCGCCCCGGCGCGTCAGGCCGCATCGGCCCGCTGAGCTCGGCATGGTGCCATCCAGTGACTAGCGAAAATCATGGCTCAGCGCTTCAACGACATCTTCAATCCCCGTTGCAATACTTTCTACCAACACGTTGATCACACCGCTGTCGTGGACCAGGCTCCCTTCAAGCACCAGGATCGAAGATCGTGTGGCAGCGGGCTTGAAGCGCTTGAAGACGTGCGGGCGCAAGATGGCATTGACCGTGCCGTACTCGTCTTCAAGGCTGATGAAGACGTGGCCCTTTGCGGTTGACGGCGCCTGACGCGTGATCACCAGCCCCGCGACCATCACTCGGCTGCCGTCCGGCGTGTCTGGCAAATCACGGCTGGAAAGTACACCTAGCGCGTCCCATTCCTCCCGGAAGTGGGTCGTCAAATGAGGGCCGGTGGTAAGGCCCTGGATTACGTAGTCGAGATAGGTGTTTTCCCAGTCGGTTAAGTCTGGGAACTTAATAACTTCCTCCGGATATCCGATCGGAAGCTCGCCCTCTGACTTTTCGCGCCGCTCACTGAACTGCCAGAGCAGGTCCCGGCGCGGTATCCCGAAGCAGTCGAAGGCGCCCACCATGATCAGGTTCTCAACGCCGGCAGGGGTCAGATCCACGCGTGAAGAGAATTCTTCCAGGCTGCGGTAGGCGCCGTTCACCTTATCTTCGTCGAGCCGTGCCAGCCCAGCCGAACCAATGGCCCTCACATAGTTGAATCCCAGCCGGATGCCGCCGTCCTGGATGATGCAGCGCGTCTCGGAGCGGTTGATGTCGACCGGATGCACCGAGATCCCTTCCCGCTTGGCGGCCTCCACGATCACCTCCGGAGCATAAAAACCGAGCGGTTCGTGGTTCAGGTAGGCGGTGTAGAAGGCCACCGGATGGTAGTACTTCAGATAGGCGGTCTCGTAGGTTGTGCGCGCGAAGGCCGCGGCGTGGCTCTTGCAAAAGCCATAGCCACCGAAGGCTGCAATTTTGTCAAACACGTCGTGGCCAACCTCTTCGGATAATCCGTTCAGCAATGCGCCCTCGACAAACCGCGACCGCATCTTCTCAATTTCCTCGTAGGAACGCTTGCGCGTCATGGCTCGACGGAGCAGGTCGCCCTCGCCGGGGGTGAACCCGCCAATGGCGTGGGCCACGCCCAGCACCTGCTCCTGGTAGAGCACCACGCCGAGCGTTTCCTCCAGCACCGGCTCGAGAGCCGGGTGCAGGTATTCCACCGGTTCGAGCCCCTGGCGGCGGTTCAAGTAGGGGTGGACCATCTTGCCCTGAGTAGGCCCGGGGCGCACGATGGCGACCTCGATCATCAGGTCTTCGAAACAAGCCGGTTTCATCTTCGGGAGCATCTGCATTTGTGCGCGCGACTCAACTTGAAACACACCGATCGTGTCCGCCTCAGAGATCATCCGGTATACGGCCGGGTCGTCCAGGCCGATGTTGTCCGAATCGATGCGCACTCCTTCATGCTGCGAGATCAGCTCGATCGTCTCGCTCACCACGTCCAGGGTGCGCAGGCTCAACAGATCGATCTTGATCAGCCCCGCGTCTTCGATATCGTCTTTGTCCCACTGCGTCACCACGCGGCCGGGCATCGAAGCCCGCTCGATCGGAGCGATCTCGACCAGCGGAGCGGCGGTGATGACCATGCCGCCAACATGGATCGAAAGGTGACGCGGCACGCCCTTGATCTGATCGATGAAGGTCGCGTAGTGGTCCCAGGGGAGGCCATCGCCGTCGCGCCTCAGTTTGTCGGTCAGGCCTTCGAAATCGGAACGATGAAGTGCTTTGGCGATCTTGCCGACGACCGGCGCCGGGAATCCGAGCGCCTTGCCCACATCCCTCACGGCGCTTCTGGAACGGTAAGTCACGACATTGCACACCATGGCGGTGTACTCTTCGCCATAACGCTCGTAGACGTACTGGATGACCGCTTCACGGCCCGCCCGCGAGAAGTCGACGTCAATATCCGGCAGTCCGCCCCGCTCGTGGCTCAGGAACCGCTCAAAGAGCAGGTTGTGGCCGATGGGATCCACACGCGTGATCCCCAGGCAGTACGCCACCAGTGAGTTGGCGGAGGAGCCCCTTCCCTGAACGGGATAACCCTGCCGCCGTGCCCAGGTGCAGATATCCCAGACGATCAGGAAATATTCTTCCAGGTCCAGGCTGTCGATCACGGAGAGCTCATGCTCGAGCTGGTCGATCACGTTGGGAGAGGGTTTATGGTAGCGCTCGGCCAGCCCCTCATACGAGAGCTGTCGAAGATAAGCGAAAGAATCCTCGACCGGGAAGCGCGGGAAGCGGTATTCCGAAAGATCCAGCTCGAAACGGCATCGTTCGGCGATGCGCATGGTGTTCTCGAGCGCCTGAGGCAGATCGGAGAACAACTCGCGCATCTCCGCAGGCGACTTGAGATAGAACTCGGCATTCGGCCGGCGCAGGCCGCCCAGCTCATGGATGGGAAGGATGTGCTTGATGCCGCTAAGCACGTCCTGGAGCGGGCGAGCCTCAAGGGTGGCATAGTGCACGTCGTTCGTGGCGACGATTTCCAGACCCAGATGGTCGGCCAGCGAAAGCAAGCCACGCTCAATGGTTTTATCGCTGCCGACGAGATGTCTCTGCAGTTCTATGAAGTAATGCTCAGGCCCGAATAGATCCCTGTGGCGCTGAGCGGCCTCCAGGGCTGAATCCCTATCGTTTTGAAGGATACGTTTTGCGAGTTCGCTCCTATGGCAGCCGGAAAGGGCGGTAAGGCCCTGACAGTGTCGCTCGAGCAGCTCCCAGGAAAGGGAGGCCTGGCCTTTCGAGTGATCGAGCTGAGCGCGGGAGATCAGCCGGCAGAGGTTGGAATAGCCCTGGGCATCTTCGACGAGCAGGGTGAGATGGTAGCCATCATCCATCGTGAGCTCGGCGCCGATGATGGGCCGGATCCCCAGCTCGCGGGCTTCCATCACGAACTGGACGATCCCGTACAAACCATCGTGATCGGTGAGCGCCATTGCCGGCATATCCAGCGCGGCCGCTCTATGCAGGAGAGCCTGAGGGGAGGAGGCGCCATCGAGGAAGCTGTAGTAGGAGTGCGCGTGCAGCTCGAAGTATCCGGCCACTGATATCCATCCAAGGATAGAACAAGTGTTCTATTTTGTCAACGGTCCCGAATTGGATAGTACTGTGATCCCAATGCGTCGCAGGCCTGTAACGAAACGGCTCGCCGTACGTAGTAAATAAATGGTCAAAGGCACGCTTTGCACCAGAGATGGGCATAGCGTGGTTGAGGTTTAAGTGAGGAGCGCACATAGATGATCAACCGATGAGAGCCCGAATTGCGGGCGCCACCACGGACCTCCGCATGCTCCGATTCCTGACCGTCGGGGCGACTGGGCTCGTAGTTAACAGCCTGGCGATGATCTTCTTCACCGAAATCGCCGGGACTCCACTCCTGATCTCCGCAGCCTTAGCGACCCTGTGCTCGACCCTGTGGAATTTCGGCTTCACGGAGGTGTGGGTATTCGGCGATCGCGGCCAAACAAACACAAGGACGAGCCGGCTGCTGCGCTTTCTACTCATGAATGGCCTTTCCCTGGTCTTGCGAGGGCCTATGCTCTCCATCATGGTGTCGGGGATTGGGCTGCATTATGTGGCCGCGAATTTGATCTCACTCTTTGCGATCGCATTGATTCGTTACACACTATCGGACCGTTGGATCTGGACCTCGCCGCTTACCGCAAACCGTGATGAGACTTATCACTATGACATCCACGGCATCATCGCTGTTTCCTCCGGGATCCGCCTGCCAGAACTCGAGCATTTTCGTGTCCCCCAGCTGGAGCGGTCGCCGGATGTCCGCATGCGGCTGGAGCGGCGTCGCCGCGTACGGATCGACACACACACGATTCACTACCACGATGGGCTTAGCAAGTATGGTTTCCAGGTCTCCATTGCTCTGGGGGAGTGCACGGAAGTGCAGGTTTCCCCGCTCATTAGGCGGTCGCCGCATGTGCTCTACACCAACGTATTCGAACCCATCTTGCGATGGACCTTTGCGCGCAAAGGATACGCGCTGGTGCATGGCGGATGCATTTCGGCTGATCGCGGTGCGCTGCTGATCACAGCCCGAACCGACACGGGAAAAACGACGACCATCCTGCGCGCCATCCGCAATCATCGCTACAGCTTCCTCTCGGATGACATGACCATCCTAGGGCAAGACGGAGAGGTGCTGAGTTTTCCCAAGCCCCTGACGATCAGCGCTCACACACTGTCCGCCATCCAGTTCGGTGGGCTGAGGACGCGCGATTGGCTGGCGCTGCAAGTGCAGAGCCGGATCCATTCCCGGTCGGGACGCCACTTCGCATTGTGGCTCAGCCAGTCAGGCCTGCCCGCTGCCACGATCAACGCTTGGGCCCAGATTCTGGTCCCTCCACCGAAATACGCCATTGAGCGTCTGATCCCGGAGGCGCAGGTGCGAGACCGCGGCACCCTGTCGCAAGTGGTATTGATTGAACGAGGCAGCGAATCTACCGAACGGCTGGATCAAGAGGCGATCGTGGATCACTTGATCAAGAACGGGGAGGACGCCTACGGCTTTCCTCCGTACCCAGAGCTTGCCGAATACTTGAGCCGATGGCAAGGTAGAGACCTCCACGCGCGGGAGCGAGAGATCATTGCGCAGGCCGTTCGTGGAAAGTCGGCCATACAAATGCGCAGTCCGGCCTATGGCTGGTGGGAACGTTTGCCTGAGATCCAGCATGCCTTTGCAGTTACAGGCAATCCGCAGGAGCTGGCGCGAATTGCGATCCCCGGTTCCGAAGTAGATATCCATAGAAGGGGTAGCTAAGCCATGTACAACAGACGAATCGGAATTGCCATCATCACCCTCGCACTTGTCACCCTCGCCTGTTCGGCGTTATCGAGCGGGGTGGAAGAAATCAGCAGTGTTAGTGCAGGAGCGGAAACCGCAACGGATCCAACTGAACCCATGGATTCCCGCGACCCGGCCCCGTCAGAAACGGAAGAGCAGCTTGACGCCGCGGCGTATTTCGACCGCGGGCGCATGAACTACATTGCCGGGAACTACGAACTTGCGATCGCGGACCTGGATCTCGCGCTGGAAAAAGATCCCCTGGATGACGAAGCCTACTTTTATCGTGGCTTGGCGCACTACCAGATGGGCGATTGGGAACGCGCCATCAGCAATTTCGATCAAGCCGTGGCGATTGACCCCGATGACCCAGATGCCTACTTCTACCGCGGCCGGGTCTATTATCGGCAGGGCGATTATCCGGAGGCCATCCAGCAGTTCGATCTCGTGCAAGCGATCGATCCCGAAGATCCGGATCTTTATTACTACCGAGGACGGGCGCACTACAAGCTCGCCGAATATCGGCAGGCCATCTCCGATCTTGAGAAGGCGATCGAGCTCGATCCCCTGAATGCCGGAGCTTACTACTACCGCGGCCGGGCAAATTACAAGCTGGAGCTCTTTTTCGTGGCGATTGGGGACTTTGATGAGGCCATCGCGTTGGACCCATCGTCAGCAGGGAGCTACTACTATCGTGGCCGGGCCTATTACAAGGTGGACGGCTTCACACGTGCCATCGAGGACGAGACCCAAGCCATCAGCCTGGATCCCAACCATGCCTACGCCTATTTCTACCGCGGAAGGGCGCAGGCCAAGATGGGACGCCGCGAGCAGGCGATCGCGGATCTGGAAAAGGCCCTGGAGCTCGGGATCCATGAGAGCTATGTAAGGAGGGCGGAAGCGATCCTGGCCTCCCTGGGCCGCTGAGGGGTTCTTTGCTCGATTCGCAAAGCTCGCATATCCTAATCTGTGAATTCGACGCCTTCCTTCGGCACGTAGGCCACCCTGCCTGACCTAGCTATGCCTTCGGTAGAGCCCTCGCTCAGCACCGCTCGTCTCGCGCCCGCTCTTCGACTACGCTCGCTGTACCTCACTAAGCTGCATTATTTAGAGCTGCCGCTTATCTTGCTGGCCGCGGCGACGTTACGCCTGATCGCCTTGGGTGATGTCGGGTTTAACAGCGATGAGGCGGTTTATTCTGGGCAGGCGGCTGCGATTTCCGGTGATGAGCAGCTTTCCCAGTTCTTCCCGATCTTTCGGGCACATCCGCTGTTGGTGCAGTTCCTTACATCGCTGCTTTTTCGCCTCCAAGTCAGCGATCTGCTCGCCCGTTCACTGTCGGCGGGCATCGGGATCCTGACAGTCCTTTTGGCATACGCAATTGGAAAGCACCTCTACGGTCGTAAGGCGGGCATTTTCGCCGCGATGTTCCTGGCGCTGATGCCTTATCACGTTGTGGTTTCACGGCAAATGCTGCTGGACGGGAGCATGACTTTGTTCGCTGCACTGACCGTGTACTTCCTCGCACGATATAGCACTTCGCAGCAGTCGCCCTGGCTGTACGCAGCCGGCGCCAGCATGGGCCTGACGTTCTTGTCCAAGGAGACCGGCATCGTCTTGCTGGCCGCCTTCTACGCGTTCTTTGCCCTCTCGCCCTCCATCCGGGTCAGGCTCAAAGATCTGGCGATCTCCATGGCGAGCATGCTCCTGGTGATCTTGCCGTTTCCGCTCACGCTGATACTGGCAGGTGGCGGCGGCGCAGCGACAACCCAGCAGTACCTGGTCTGGCAGCTGCTCCGCCGGCCGAACCACGAATGGGATTTCTATCCAACGGTCGTGGGCATGGCCATCGGACCCTTGCTGATCCTGGTCGCCGCGCTTGGATTGTGGTTGCTTCGCAAAGAACGATCGTGGCGCGACACGCTGCTGCTGTCTTGGATCGTCATTCCGATCGTCTTTTTCCAGGCCTGGCCAGTCAAGGGTTTCCACTATCTGCTGCTGATCGCGCCGCCGATCGCCATCCTGGCAGGAAGGACACTGGGGCGATGGGAAGCCATCAGGCCGCGCAGGTCTGCGTGGATCGGGGGACTGCTGGCAGCCGCGGTTGCACTCTCACTCGCGATTCCGAGCTGGAATCGCACCCAGCCGAATGCGACAGGCGAATTCTTGGCCGGATCCGGAGGCGTTCCCGGCGGGCGTGAGGCCGGCATCTGGGTCAACGAAAACAGCCCGGAGGGCGCCAGCTTAATGACCATCGGTCCCTCGATGGCGAACATCCTGCAGTTCTACGGCCACCGCCGCGCGATGGGTCTGTCGGTCAGCCCCAATCCATTGCATCGCAATCCTGCCTATCAGGCCATCCGCAATCCAGACTTCGAAATCCGAACCGGCGAGTTTCAATACTTGGTGTGGGATGCCTACTCCGCGGCCCGCTCCTCCTTCTTTTCGGAGAAACTGCTCAACTACTCTCAGCGCTACAACGGCAGGGTCGTGCACACCGAATCGATTTCAACGGTCGGCCCAGGGGGAGATTCGGTTGAAAAGCCGGTGATCGTCATATATGAGGTGCGGCCGTGATACGCCGGATTCTTAGATGGGCAGCCATCCTTCCGCTGTTCGTCCTTCTGATCGGCGCCAGCGGGGCGCCAGCCAGTGCCTCCCTGACGAAAACGCCCATTCAACACCTCATCGTGCTCATGCAGGAGAATCACACGTTCGACAATTACTTCGGGACATATCCCGGCGCGGACGGCTTCACGGCCGAGACTTGCGTCCCGGTGAATCCTTTCGAGGTCTCCAACACCGAGTGCGTCCGGCCTTTCCGTATTGGGGACCTGCCGATCGAGAACCTTGACCACAGCCGGCAGACCTTTCGATTGCAGTACAACGAAGGCCGCATGAACGGGTTCATCCAAGCGCTGAACATCCGCAATCAGAACGGCAAGCTGGCGGTTGGTTACTACGACGATCAGGATATCCCCTTCTATTGGAACCTGGCCGACGAGTACGTCCTGTTCGATCGGTTCTTTAGCTCGGCGGCGGCGGGCAGCTTCATGAACCACGTGTATTGGGTGACCGCCTCGCCCGGCAGAGGCAGAGACAAGGCCACGCCGGAAGGCCTGGGCGACCTCCCCACCATCTTCGACCGCCTCGAGGAACAGGGGATTTCCTGGAAGTTCTACATCCAGAAGTATGACCCGGAGGTGACATACCGCGACCTGGTCGTAGGCTCACCCCGGCCGCCGCAGGTTGAGTGGGTCCCGCTGTTGAGTATCGATCGCTTTATCGACGACCCGCGCCTCAACCGCCGGATCACGGACCTCGACGAATACTATGAGGACCTTCGCGCCGGGGAATTGCCGGCGGTGACCTTCGTCAAGGCCATTGGGTCCAGTGAGCACCCGCCAGGCAGCCTGCAGGCCGGGCAGCGAACGTCTCGAACCATGCTTCAGGCGCTCATGCTGAGCGATGCTTGGGAGGACTCGGCCTTCCTCATAACCTACGATGACTGGGGCGGCTGGTACGACCATGTTGCTCCACCGCAGGTCGACGAGTACGGCTATGGATTCAGGGTCCCGGCCCTGCTGGTGAGTCCGTACGCCAAGCAGGGGTACATAGACAGCACGGAGCTGGATTACACCTCCATCCTGCGCTTCATCGAAGACAACTGGGGGCTGGAGCCGCTTACCTCGCGAGACGCCAAAGCCAACAGCCTGGATAATGCCTTCGACTTCACGCTGCCGCCGCGCAACCCGCGCATCATCCCTTCACAGCGCTATCTCGGGGATCAGGGATCCGAACCGAACGTAACCGTGATCGGCATCAGCTACGGAGCCTCCGCAGCACTTGCCGGCTTGATTGTGGGCTTCGCCGTTGTCCGCGCTCGCCAAAAGCAAGGGCCGGGTTCCGGGTTGGAGAACGAATCCGTGGGCGCTCAGGGCGAGGGATGAGTCGCCGGAGTAGATTTGCGGTGCTCGTGGTGGTCGCGGCAGCCTCCTTGCTGCCAACGGGAGCCTTCGCCGCCATGCAAGGTTCCAGCGCCGTGGCGGCGACTTCCGTGAGCCATCTGCAGTCTCGAAGCCCGCCTCATTTCAATCGCGCCACCAAAGCGGCGACGTTCTTGGAACGCCGGCCAACTGCATTCGAGGTGCCAGCCACCCTGGAGATCCGCACCGTCCCTGCAATGGAAGGCATCCAGTTTGCGTTGGATGGGCGAGCATTCGAAACGGATGAGCAGGGTGCGGCTTCGCTGCGCGTGTGGCGGGGCGGAACGCATCAATTAGAAGTGCTGCCGCTCCCATCGGAAGCGGGAGAGCGCCGGCTGGAGTTCTCCCGCTGGGGAGATGCGGTGTTCACTACCCAGCGGCCGATCGTCATCGATGAATCAACATCGCTTGAAGCCGGATTCGACGTCTACTACCCTGTAAAGCTGGGGTACGTCGACCTCGAAGGAAGCTCGGTCGCGTCAGACCGGATCAGCTCGGCGGTCCTGAAGAACAGCATCGGAGACGTCTACACGATCGCGGGAGAGGAAACGGCATGGCTGCAGGCCAGCCGCATCCTCGGGCGCGATCTCAATCTGGATCCGGCCGAGATCGTCTACACCGTCAACAGTGTGACAATCGACGGTTCGAACGTGGTCAACCGAGGTCAGCAGCGTTTTGTGCTTGAGCCGGATCTCCGGCCGCAGATCGAGCTGCTGCTCTACTCCGCCAAGCTGTCGGCCAACGACGCGCTGTTTGGGTTTCCGATCGGCCGCGGCATGCAGCTCGAGTATCCGGATGGCCGTCAGGAGTACTTCCCGTTCGAGTCAGGATCGGAGCTGCGCCTGAATACATTGGCGAGAGGAACCTATCGGGTGAGCGCGGTCACTGGGTTGGGGATCGCGCCCGCATCGGTGTTTGTGCTGTCTCGAGATCAGGAGGTGCAGGCGATCGTGATCAGCGCCCTCGACCTGGGCGTCGTCGCATTGCTCGCCGTCGCACTTCTGCTCGGTCTGCTGCTGGCTGGACGGCCACAGCTGCGGGGCCGGCTCCGGGCGTGGATCCGGAGAAAGGCCGCGCCCTCCATTACCGCGATCCTGGTCCTGCTGATGAGCCTGATTCCGGTCGGGGCAGCCCGTGCCCAGCCGGCCGAGGATCCGATCCCAGTGCTTGCTTATTACTACATCTGGTTCGATCCGGGTTCGTGGGAGCGGGCGAAATCTGACATTCCATTGCTGGGCCCTTATTCCAGCGACGACGCGCAAGTGATGCGCCAGCATATCCAGTGGGCGAAGCAGGTGGGGATCGACGGATTTATCGTGAGCTGGAAGAGCACCGATCCGCTCAATCGCCGCCTGGAACAGCTGATCGGGATCGCCGAACAAGAGGACTTCAAGTTATCCATCATCTACCAGGGATTGGATTTTGAGCGACGGCCGCTCCCGGTGGAGCGAATCGCTGCAGATTTAGATTACTTTCTCCGCTCGTATGCGGATCGCGAGGTCTTTGATCTGTACGGCCTCCCGGTCGTGATCTGGTCGGGGACCTGGGAGTTCTCCAGAGAAGAAATCGCCACGGTGGTCGATCCTTTGCGTGGTCGGCTTCAGATCCTGGCTTCCGAGCGCCAGCTGGAGGACTACGAAGCGATCGCGGACGTCGTTGACGGGAACGCTTATTACTGGTCCTCGGTGGATCCGGCTCGATTTCCCGGCTATCAGGACAAGCTCGATGGGATGGGCGATGCGGTACATGTGCGCGGCGGCTTGTGGATCGCGCCCGCAGCTCCTGGATTTGACGCGCGTCTTATCGAGGGAACGCGGGTGATCGATCGTAAAGACGGCAAGACGCTGCTCCAAGAGATGGAAGCCGCATACGCTTCCGCTCCGGATGCAATAGGGTTGATCAGTTGGAACGAGTTCAGCGAAAACACGCATATGGAGCCAAGCCGCAACTACGGCATGCGTTATCTAGAGGTGCTCGCCGAGCTTCGCGGAGGTGTGGTCCCTGAAATCATCACATTCGACTCCGATGAACCGGCGGCTACGTCATTCGAGCCCAATCTCGGTCGCAGCGTTCCGCTCTTGCTCTTAGGAGCGCTGGTTGTGGTGAGCTTCGTGGTCATCACGCGCCGTGGGATGTCCTCTCGCACCAAATAGATAAAGGTGTGCTGGGCGCGAAGGCGCATTTAAAGAAACTGCCGTTGGGCTGCGTGCACAGTTCTTCATAATTGGTTGTTCATTGGGCTGAGGCCGGGATGCCGCTCTTGGCGGCGAGGCCTTCCGCGCGGGTGGCAACGAACCGCGCGCTGGCAAGGCTAGTGCGTAATTCGCCGCCATCGGGTAACCGAGGCGCGTTATGTGAGCGGCCACGAGTTGGGCTGAGCGCCAGCATGCATGTACCAGCGGTCCTCCTGAGAATCGTGGAAGAGCACCAGGATCTCGCCCTTGCGGGTCACGACCTTGTAGTAATCCTTGCGCCCTTCGCCCCACCACCACTCCCCTTCGAGGCGCCAGTGCAGATCGATTGTGGCCACTCGGCTCCAGCGGTTGCCGCGGACGAAAGCGCTTAGATGGCCATCTTCGCCCGTGCGCACATCGATCGGCTCGGGGGGCGGTCCCACGACGGCCGTGGCTTGCACAATGGACGCTTCGCCAAAGCGCTCCTGGATGGAACCCACCAATCGCTGAATGGGGTTTTGTTGCGTAAAGCCATTGGGCCGAAAGAGCCGCAGCTGTTTACTCTCGATATGGAAGGGGTGCAGCGGGAACAGCCCGAGCTTCAAGGCCGTCACGCCGGAGGCGAATTTCAGCGTGGACAGCAGTCCCGTGGCGCGATCCGAAAGCTGGCGTTGATCGCTGTTAGGCGGCCGCAGATAACCGCCTGCGGATAGCGCCTCCCCGTACTCCTGTTCAACTTCGACGATGAGGGCACCGGCGACTAACGCGCCGGCTTGGAGCTCGACGGAGAGCTGGGAGGCGAGCCGGTCGGAATATGCCGCAAGCTGCTCGAGGCTTTCGAGCGGGAATTCGAGGTGGGTCTCCACCGAAAGGGGGGCAGCCTCGAACTGCGGCATAAGCGGGCGGAGATCCTTCCCGGACGCCAGGCTGTGAAGGAGCAGCCCTTCCTTACCGAAGGTGCGCGAAAGTGCGCCAACCGGCATCTCGGCCACCTGTCCGATGGTCTCGAGCCCCAGCCTGTTCAGCAGACGGTAGGTGTCATCCGTGGAGGGCAGCAGGATCAGCGGAAGCGGGGCCAGGAATTCGCGCTCCATGCCAGGTGGAACGACCTGCGCGGTGCCTGGATCCGAAAGGCGAGCGGCGGTTTCGGCGGTGAATTTATTCGCAGCCAGTCCGACCTGTGACAAAAAGCTGAGCTCATCCTGTATCGTGCCCAGGATCCGCCCCGCGAGATTGTCATCGGTTCCGTAAAGGCTTTCAAGTCCAGAGGCGTCGATGTAAATCCTTCCTGGCGCGCTCGATTCTCGGAAGGGTGAGTAGGGAGAAAGAGTCTCGAGCAGGTCCTTATGGGCTTGATCGTACAGATCAGCGGCGAGGGGAAGGAATGCGGCTTGCGGGGATAGCTGCTCTGCCTGGCGAAGGGGCATGCCGAGCTGCACGCCATCGATGCGTGCGGTGGGCGAGCAGGCATAGACCGTGCCACCTTCATACGGCATGCCGCCGATCACGACCGCGGTATGCCGGAGAGCCGGATTTTCGAGGATCTCAACCTGTAAAGGGAAATCCTGGATGTGGATGTAGGCGAATTTCATTGCAGGTTTCCTTTAGCTTCCGGGCGCACGTCTGCACTGTCGAACAGGTGAGTAGAGTGTAGAACGCATGTTCTATTCTGTCAATAGGTAAGGCTGCAGATCCGCTTTGTGGGGTCGGAATCACTGGATTGTCGGCGCAACCGAGGTGCTTCCGAACAATCCAGGACTAGGAAAGCTGCTATTTCGATGCTTGAGGTGGAACGAGATCAGCGAATAGTTGGTTGGAGGATACGTATTAGGCTTGCAGTTTCCTCAATCCGGCCGCCAGTCCTCCGAGCAGGGCGCCCATCGAGGCGCCGAGAAGGATCGTCGTGGGCGCGCAGATCAGGAGCCCGCGCGTGAGGCTGGTGGATTCACCCGCGCCGAAGACGGAAACCCCGACGACGGCGCCGTAGAACAAGCCGAGGACGCCGCCGATACCAATCCCATTCTGAGAGCTCATGCGAGCGTTTGGGCCGGAGCCAATCCACACTCCGAGCAGCAGCGCGATCAGCGCGCCGATCGAAGCGAACTGAATTC
>BTQZ01000056.1:0-14403 GCA_036986135.1 Anaerolineae bacterium
GCCTCGGCTGGTTCTGCCTCTGCATCGGCCTCGGCTGGTTCTGCGTCGGCATCCCCCTCCGGCTCTTCTTCGCCTGCACCTGCGCTGGACTCCGCGGCTTCCACCTGAGAGGCTTCTTTCTCAACTTCGGCTTCTGCCGCTACCTCTTCTGCCTCAGCTTCAGCGGTCTCCGCCTTGGCCTCCGTGGTCTCGGCCGCCTCAGCATCCGCGGTCTTGGCAGCCTCGGGCTCCGCCTCAGGCTCGGCCTCTGGATCCGGATGCCGCCGTCGCTTGCTCGAACGCTGTCCGATATGGTCGTCTCTCCGCGTACGAGGATCGACCTCAGGAATTGCGGCCTCCGCTTCCTGGGTCAGCGTTTCCAACGACTCGCCGCTCTTGAATCGCTCCCAGCGCTCCCAGGTTCCAAAGGTCTGCAGGGTCTGAACGACCGAGTCGGAGGGTTGTGCGCCTTTCGACATCCAGTGGAACAGGCGCGCCTCGTCCACTTGCACTGTCGAAGGATGGGTGCGCGGATTGTAGGATCCCAGGACCTCAAGGAACCGCCCATCGCGCGGGCTTTCCTTGTCTGCCGCGACAATGCGGAAGCTTGGCTGATTTCTAGCACCTACTCTTCGAAAGCGAATTCTGACCATTTATTTTTCCCAATAAAACCTCCGAGAAGGAACTCTTCCCGGAGGTCCGGATTAGCGAATGCTGTGTTTTGGTGGCAGGTCCTGCTGCCCACCTGCCAACATTCTAGCTGTCAGTAGGGGCAAGGTCAAGGTCGCTGACAAGCTCCAACAGCCCAAGGCCGAGCCTTCGAGCCAGGGCCGGTTCGGCGTCCTCTATGAGCACGACCACCAATCGCCCTGCGGACCCGAATCCGATGAACCAAGCCACGCGTTCCTCTCCACTCAGGGCTTCAACCTCATAACCGATAAAATCGCTGCCATAGGTCGATAACGCGTCGAGCGTCACCTGCGCGTCGGTCGGCGAGAGGACTACTTGTTCCGCGCCCAGCGGAGATAAGAGCTGCCACTCGCCCTCCTTAGGTCGAAACGCATCCACGATGGCAAGTGAAGGACGAACGCCTGCTCCGCGCAGGGCGGCGTAGGCTCTTGCCAGCTGCAGCGGCGTGACAGTCAGCTCGCCCTGCCCGATCGCCTCTAGTCCCAGTGCTTCCGGGTCGTTTGCCAGCTCGAGCGGCCGTGTTTGAGCGGAGGTCAGCCGGATATCGAGGGGCGCCGTGAGCCCAAACGCGGCAAAAGCTTGTGAAATCCCTTCCGGACCAAGGCGTTCGCCCAGAACCATGAACGATCCTGCACATGAATTCTCGAGCGCCTCGCTCCAGCTCCCAGAGGGCGTGGTCGCCGGGCAGGTCAGTGTATGATCGAAGAGTTCGACCGCCTTCGAAAATTCAGGCGCCGCATCGCCAGGCTCGATGAGATCTTCAGCCGTTGACCACGCATACAAGAGCGGCGTTACCGCCATGCCCGGCTGGTAGCTTCCTTGAGCTACTCGATTCAGGAGCGGGGCATCCAATCGGGCCACGAGCTCCGGCCATTCGGCGTCCAGATTATTCGGGTCGTAGCTGGGTGCTGAGGCGCTGGCCAGAACGTCTCCCGTGACTGCATCCAGAACGACAACTGCGCCCCGCAACCCTTCCAGACCCTTGGCCGCCGCGCGCTGCAGCTCCCCATCTATCGTGAGCCGTACGTCCGATCCGGCGGGAGGCACTCCGTAGACTAGCTTGTTCCACCAAATCTCCAGCGGACTCGGACCGATCTCCCCTCGCAGATAGGGATCCATGTGCCGTTCGATCCCGGCCTGGCCAAAGGCCGGTGAATCGTAGCCGGTGACCGAGCCTCCCACAGGGTCATCGTAGCTGCGCTGATATTCGCCTGCCTGACCAACGGTGGAGACCAACGGAGACCCGTTGCGGTCCACGATCATCCCGCGCGGAGAAACGAGGCTTCCCAGTCCGCGGCGTAGATTATCGGTACGGGTCGTCAAGGCTTCCGCTCTTATGATCGCCCACCAACCCAATGAGAACGCGATCGCCGCCCAGCCCACGCTAAGTAGGATCTGGGTGTTGAGCACCGGCCGTGCGAACTGGCCTGCTCCCGGCAGGCGAGCTCTCGATAAGAGCACGATAAATGCGAGTCCCACGAAGCTCGTAACCAGTGAGGATCCTCCGTATGAAATAAAAGGAAGCGTGACACCCGTGATGGGCAGAAGCCGGAGCACCCCCCCCACGATCAGAATCACTTGAAGGCCAATGGCTATCGCAATCCCCGCGCTAAGCAGGACCGCAAACGGCTCCTTTCGCCGCGCCGCGGTTCGGAGGCTGCGGCCCACCAGGAGCGCAAACAGCATGATCATCGCCAGCGCTCCAAACATGCCCCACTCCTCGGCCACCGCTGAGAATACGAAATCCGAATGTACGACGGGAACCGCGGTCGGGGCGCCAAGCCCCGGCCCCAGACCGAACATACCACCACTTGCCACAGCAATCAGGGATTGAACGACCTGATAGCCGGAATCGCTTGCATTGACCCAGGGACTCAGCCAGGCCTCAAATCGAACCTGGACGATATCCAGCATTTGGTGCGCGACAACGGCGCTCAAGAGCGCAACTAACCCGGCCACAATCAGCACAACTGGATGACCATAGGCGACGTAGATCATGAAAGCCAAGACCGCGAGGAACAGAGTAGCCGCGCCCAGGTCCCGCTGGGCAAAAAGCAGAAGGGCGGCCAGTGCTGCCGCCAGAAAAAGCGGGATGAAATCCCGTGTGAGATTGGCTGGGCGACCCACCAGCTTGCGATCCGCCAGATATGAAGCCACGAAGGCTACAAGAAGCAGCCGCAGTGGCTCGGAGGGTTGGAAGAATACCCCACAGCATCCTAGCCATAGTCTCGGTTCCCCACCCGCGGGATTGGTGCCGAAAACCAGCGTCATCGCAGTGAGCAGAATCCCACCCAGCAGCCACAAATAGCGGTAGCGGCGAAGCCATTCCAACCCCGGCGGTCCCCTCAAGATAAGCACCATCGCCGCGGCGCCCAGCAGCAGCCATAAGGTCTGACGTGATCCCAGTCCGGGCGAGAGACGCCACACCATCAGCAGGCCCCAGCCTGCAAGGAGCATCGCGATCGGCAGCAAGTAGGGGTCTCGCAGCGGATGATGTCGGTCCGCAGTGCGGTGGATCATCCAGGCCGCCAACCCCCAGACCGGGAGCACCACCAGGTGCTGAACGCTCGCCAGAGATTCCAGGCCAGCTGCCAACGCGATCGTCAATCCGGCCAGGGACAGAAAGGCGAACGCAATCCATAGCAAGCGCGACTCACGTCGACCGTGCGCCATGTGGCCTCCGGAGATGGTGTCGCTAAGCAAGCGGGCTCCCTGTTTGCCTGGTCTTCAGCCGTAATATCGCTGGACCAGGGGCTTCAGTTTTTCCAGCGTACCTGGTGGGATTGAGTCGTGCGGGGTGATGAGGGCGTCTTTGAGGGCATCTTTGCAGATGCAGTCTCGCTCTTCAGGCAACCGGCCGATGAGCTCAGAAATGGCGGTCTGGACAATCTGGGTGTTTGCTTCCAGAGTGCGCATCACCATCTCGACGGTGACGGGGGCTTCCGACTTGTGCCAGACATCGAAATCGGTTATTGGAGCCACGACTGAGTAGCACATCTCAGCCTCGCGCGCCAGGAAGGCCTCTGGCGAAGTTGTCATGCCGATGATCGACATTCCCCAAGCGCGGAAAGTGTTAGATTCGGCGCGCGTGGAGAAGCGTGGTCCCTCAATTGTGATCGCGGTTCCGCCTTCGTGGACTTCCGCCTGCGCAGCTTGAAGGCTCTCCACAACCAAGGACGAAAGATCTGGGCAGAATGGGTCTGCCACACTGATGTGGGCCACAAGTCCTTCGCCAAAGAAACTGCCTGGCCGTAGCCGCGTGAGATCGATGATCTGGTTCGGGACCACGACATGTCCTGGAGCGTAGTCTTCCCTGAGAGAGCCGCACGCGCTGATCGCCACCACTCGCTCAACGCCCATGTCTTTGAGCGCAAATATGTTTGCCCGGTAGTTCACCTCGGTGGGTGAAATGGTGTGCCCTTGCCCGTGACGGGCCAGAAACACGACCGGGCAGCCTTGAAGCTCGCCTATGACCAGCGGCGAGCTGGGAGGACCGAAGGGAGTAGAGACCGCGCGGGTTTCTACGATTTGCAGCCCTTCCATCGAGTACAGGCCCGATCCGCCAATCACTCCCAGTGTCATGCTAGCCAATCCCTCGCTCGGCGCCCACTCCTGAGGGCGGCTGCCCCCCCTTTAGCACCAAGCGCACGTTGCCAAACTGGATCTCATCGCCGAAGGTAACCACCATCGGGTCCTCCAACGTCAACTCATTCACAGTAGTTCCATTCTTTGAGCCCAGATCCTCCAACAGCCACTGACCCCCCCGATAGGCTAGCCGGGCATGGTGACCGGAGACGGTCTCCTCATCCAGTACGATCGTGTTGTCGTCGCCTCTACCAAACAGATTGAGATTGCTGAGCGGGAAAATCTGCCCGGGACCGGGCCGGCTCAAGAGTTCCAGATAACCCTGCGGAGCAACATTCGTTTCGAGGGTTGCCGACCTGAGGTCGCGCCATAAGAAGGCTAGCGTGGTCGCGAGAAAGGCATAAAGAACCAGCGCCAGGGCCAGGCGAAGCGCCAGCAGCACGAATTCGGGGCTCATCGCCCCTCTTCGTTATCCCAACCGCCTGTTTCGGTTTCTTGATCTCCAGCGGGGCGCGGGGGGAACGGCGGCGTGTACGCGGTAGCCGTATCGGGCGGACCGCCATCGTCCTCTCCATAGACCAATCTCAATTCGGAGATGGTTATGACATCACCCGGTCGCAGGATATGCTGCTTCACCTTGCGGCCATTGACTTGAGTTCCGCCAGTTGACCCCAGATCAAAGAGAACGAACCTACTGTCCCGCACGCGCAGCTGCGCATGAGTACGCGAAACGTGCGCATCCTCCAGGACGATCTGATTATCGATCCTGCGCCCCACATTGATCACCGGTTGATCCAGCGCGTAGTGGCGCCCATCTCCGAGGATCAGGAATGCGCCCTTTGGCAGCAGCGCGCCCTGACCTTGAGGTTGGCGCTCCATGGCTTTTGTGAACTCAAGCGGATTGCTGCTGTGCCAGGAGATCACCCTTATTTCTCGCCGAGCGAGAGTTGGATCGGAGGCCAGCGTAATGCTGGGCTGGTGTGTAAGGGAGTAGCCGCACCGCTGGGCAGCCTGCGCCAAGCTTTCGGAGAGCGTGACCTGGATATCTGGGGCCTGGTCCACCATGCGCTTGGCGTCTTCCGGATGCAGTGTAAGGGCAAACTCGTTCGGGGCGTACGCGTTGCCAGCTTCATCGCGGCGAAGGCCATCTTCCATCGTGCGCGCCAACTGACTGGCCAATGTACCGGCCGAGATCTCTTCTCCAATGAGCTTCGCTAGAGAGCCTTCGAAGAGGTTCTCTAGCTGGCCTTCAAGTTTGGAGAGCCGCTCACGCATCGGCGTGATTATAAACGCAGAATGCGCTCGGATTCTGAGCTCTGGTATCTAGGGAGTTAGGACTTGGCGCCGGACCGTTCTGGGTCGAGATTCTTCGTGCCTAGTTCGATCTCGTCCAGCTCGATTGTGCTGAGGTTGAGCGGCGTGACTTTGTCTCGATCGATGTCTGGTTTGAACGGCGGCTTGTAAGGCGGCGTCACGTCCGGCGGGCCCTTTAGGTCTTCGCCGTATATCAGCTGTACTGTGGCCAGCGTCACCACATCGCCTGGCTGGAGCACCCACTCCTGAACTTGCTTGCCGTTGACGCGCATTCCGGCAGTCGAATTGAGGTCGTAGATGACAAATCGGCTGCCGCGAACGCGCAGCTGGGCGTGGCGTCGTGAGATGTGCGGATCCTCAAGAACAAGATGATTGTCCAGCCGGCGTCCAATGTTAACGAGCGGCCGGTCTAATGGGTAGTGCTTGCTCCCATCCACGATAAAAAACGCTCCCTCGGGCGGCGTTTCGGTGGCTGGCTCCTCACTTGCGACGGGCCCCAGGGCGGGGTCGCTGCTGTGCCAGGCAATCACACGGATGGTCGAACGGTCGAGGGTCGGATCCGTGGCAAGCGTGATATGCGGTTCGCGTGTCAGCCGGTAGCCAGCAGATTCGAGGGAGGTTCGCAGGGCCTCCATAAGGTCGGAGTGCGATGCGTTGCCGTCCTCCGTCAGCCCGACATAATCCTTGGGGTGCATGCTCATCGTGTATTGGTCAGGCGCATACCGATGGCCGCCCTCTCCCTCTTTGGCTCCCGCTTGGATTTCGCCTGCCCATTTAGCGACGACTTCGGCGCGCGGAAATTTCCCCTTTGACATCGCTTTGAGCAGCTGATCGACGAAGGTCTGGAGTTGGTCGATGAGGATTGCGGGATCATCCACGGCAAAAATTATACGCATTCCGATAAACTGCGCACCTTATCCTATAACAACCTGATGTGCATTTCAAAGGGGGAAATATTGGCTGGGATATACTCTCCGCATGACTGGTCCCGCATCGGCGAATTACGAGGAAATCGAGCACACAGCCGATTGGGCACTCAAAGTTTGGGGGCGTGACCTTCCAGCTCTCTTCGCAAACGCGGCGCTCGGAATGATGGAGCTTGCCGGAGTCCGAACAGGCGACGACCGGGGGCTAGCGCGCCAAATCGAGATTCAGGCGATCGATACGGAATCGCTGCTCGTGGACTGGCTCCATGAGCTGCTCCTGGCGCTGGAATTGGAACATATGGCGTTCAGTGAGATGGAACTGGAAATCACCGACGGCCGGACGCTCGCAGGGACCCTTCGGGCTGTTCCGATTGTTAAGCTGGAAAAACCCATCAAAGCGGTCACCTACAACGAGCTTCAGATCCAAGAGTCTCCCGAGGGTCTGAAGGCCACCATCGTATTTGATGTGTGACTGGATAGATTTCCGATGACACAAATCCGGAAGCAGGATTTCACGCGTCTAACTCCCTACTTGTGGGAGATCCCGACCTCCTATCAGGCGGGCATGCGCGTTCCCGTAAGGCTATTTGCGGATGAACGCCTGTTGGAAGCCGCTTTGGGGGATAAGTCGCTGCAACAAGCAATAAACGCCTCCACACTGCCGGGACTCGTCAGCCATGTGACCGTAATGCCGGATGTGCACCAGGGCTACGGTTTTCCAATTGGTGGTGTGGCAGCCACTCAGCTGCCCAGTGGGGTCGTTTCACCGGGAGCCATTGGATATGACATCAACTGCGGAGTCCGGCTGCTGGCCAGCGACGTGGATTTTGGAGAAGCTCAGCCCTATCTTTCGGATCTCGCCACGGCACTGTATCGCAACTGTCCGAGCGGCGTGGGGGTCAAAGGCAGCGTCCCACTGAGTGCCAAGGAATTGGACCGTGTATGCCGCGAAGGTTCTCAGTGGGCGCTCAAGAATGGATTTGCCCAAGAGGATGACATCGCGCGGACTGAAGAATCGGGGCGCATCCCGGGGGCTGATCCCTCGGCCCTCAGCCAGCGAGCTAAGCAGCGAGGGCGTCCACAACTCGGCACGCTGGGAGCCGGCAATCACTTCGTTGAGGTGGATGTTGTGGAGGAAGTTTTCTCAGATGAGGCTGCCACCGCAATGGGGTTGGCCGCCGGCCACCTTGCACTTCAGATTCACTGCGGCTCGCGCGGATTTGGACACCAGGTGTGTACCGACTATGTACGCGAGTTTCAGCCCGCCGTGCAGCGCTACAAGATCCAGCTCCCTGATCGAGAGCTGGTCTGCGCCCCGCTGGATTCCCCAGAAGGAAGGCGCTATATGGGTGCCATGGCCTGCGCCGCCAACTACGCCTTCGCCAACCGACAAATCATGGCCTATCACGCTCGGCGTTCATTTGAAGAGGCGCTGGGCGGACGCGTGGCCAATTGGGATCTCAGGCAGGTCTACGATATCGCGCACAACATGGGTAAGATCGAGGAGCATCAGGTGGGGGACGAGCGTCTGCGAGTGTGTGTGCACCGGAAGGGCGCCACGCGTGCCTTTGGGCCCGGCTACGAGGGTCTGCCGGAGGAGTATCGACAGCTGGGCCAACCGGTGCTTGTACCCGGAAGCATGGGTACCGCCTCCTGGGTGCTTCTAGGCACCGAAGGCAGCATGGAGCAATCATTTGGTTCGACATGTCATGGCGCGGGGCGGACGATGAGCCGGAAGAAAGCCAAGAAGACCGTGCGAGGGGATCGGCTCAAGGACGAGCTCGAAAAGCGTGGGATTCACATTCGGGCCGGGTCGATGCCGGGACTGGCGGAGGAGGCTCCGCAGGCCTACAAGGATGTGGACGCGGTGGTGGAGGTGGTCGCCAGGGCCGGCATCGCCAAGAAGGTGGCAAGGCTGCGCCCGGTGGCGGTGATCAAAGGCTGAGGCCCACCAGACTAGCTCGTATCACCTATGGAAAGCCTGTCAGCGTTGGCGACCTAGATCCGCTTGCGTTATTCGTCTGCCGCCAGCAGTTTGAGGAAGCGTCGTTTCCCCACTCGCAATACTCCGCCGGCTGCTGACACGAGATCTTGATTGGGGTCTTCCAAGACCTCATCGTTGAGACGTACCCCGCGCTGCTGAACCAGTCGACGCGCGTCGCTCCGACTCGAGGCCAACTCAGAATTGACCATTACATCAATCAGCTTCGTATCACCGCTGAGTTGGAAGGTGTCCATCTGCTCAGGCTCGCCGCCTTCCTGGAATACCTTGCGGAAATGCCCTTCCGCCTCGGCTGCTGCCTCTTCTCCATAGTAAATCTCAACGATCTCACGTGCCAGGCTCATTTTAGTATCTCGCGGATGGCTCTTTCCAGATGCTAAATCCGCTTCGATCTCGGCAATCTGCGATGGTACCCAGCGCGTTGCCAGCCGGAAATAGTCCCCCATAGCCTTGTCGGGCACGCTCATCACCTTGCCGTACATGTCCTCCGCAGAAGTGTTGAGCGGGATGTGATTGCCGAGCGATTTGCTCATCTTTACTATCCCATCCGTTCCGGGAAGTATCCCGAGGATGATACCGATATTCGGCTTCTCGCCAAGCGCTTCCATTAGCTTACGCGCGGCCGTGATGATGTTGAAGAGCTGGTCGGTCCCCCCAATCTGAACGTCGGTTTTCATCTGGTAGGCATCGTAGGACTGCATGAGCGCATA
This sequence comes from Anaerolineae bacterium, assembly GCA_036986135.1. Classification (GTDB taxonomy): domain Bacteria; phylum Chloroflexota; class Anaerolineae; order Anaerolineales; family E44-bin32; genus JADFRG01. The sequence goes on from BTQZ01000056.1 coordinate 9,207, forward strand.
GAAGAACTCGTGCACGTAGATGGGATCCTCGGCTTCAAACCGCTGACGGAACGACTCCCGGCTGAGGAATTGCTGGACCGTGAAATGGGACGCCAAATGGATGAGGTCTTCGAAAGTAAGGGGAGCCAGCCACTCATCGTTATAGCGGATAACGGTCCGATCCGGATCGAGGATGGCAAACGCCTGGTGCGTGTATGTTTCGGCGTTGCTTGTGGCCTGCTCCATCGTGATCTGCGCCCGCACTTTATCCTCATGTGAAGGATCGCCGACCAGCGACGTGAAGCGGCCGATCAAGAAAGTGACCTCATGCCCAAGTTCTTGAAATTGGCGCATCTTGCGGATCGGGACCATATGGCCGATGTGGAGATCGGCGGTGCGTGGGTCGAATCCGCAGTAAACGCGCAGCGGTCGGCCTTCACGATTGGACTCCACCAGGCGTTTCCGAAGCTCGGTTTCCATGGCGGAGGCGAGGTCGGCATCGCCGTATTCGGTTCCCTGCATGAGCAGGGCGACTTGCTCATCGATGCTTGGCATAAGGCCTATCGTATCGCATTCAATCAAGGATTGCCTTGAACGCACCCGCCGCACAGCTCGTTCCATCGTGCGATGGATTCAGGTGGGATGGCGCTCTCTTGAACGATGCCGGAAGAGATCCCCACCCGGATTCGCTCCCCGCCGCTGAGCAGGAGCTCATCACCTTCGCCTGAGCTATATAGGCAGACGCCGATCAGACAATCGATCTGTAGCCCTCCGCCGCTCGTGTCTACTCCCATCGCTGCCGGTCCGGCTCCGCTTAAGATCGATTCGTTTCCAATAAATAGGACTCGATATTCCCAGGTGCCGGATTGTCTGGAAACGAGGATCGAGCCCTCGTCCAGCCCCAAGCGGGTCTGTCCTGAATCGGCATTGTTGCCGCGAGGATCGATCGCGCTGAGTCGGAGAACGGCGCCGTTCTCCATGTACACGTTACTGCGAGTCAGGTTAGTGCTGGCCTCGTACGTGGTCTGCAGACCTAGGACTGCGTCTGTTTGCGCCGTTAATGCCGCGCCGGCCGGTATCGTATCCAGAATCCCAACTATGTTTGGCGCGCCGTCTCCAGTGTCCGCGAGTACCCCTCCGCGGACGAGGACGGCAAAGCCGAAGTCGGTCGTGGCCTCGGGGTCCGGAGAGCCGATCAGCGCCAGAGCCCCAAGAATGAGCAGCGTCGCTCCCATCAATCCGGCCACAACCAGTGCCGCGACTGGCCACCGGCGCCTCTCCTTAACTTCACCTAATACGGCAACCGTGACGTTGCTCCCTACGTCCCTGCCGAGCGCGATGCTGACCAGGTGCTTGGCGGCATCTTCGGGGGGCAGATTCTTGATGTGCGCCGGAATGGCCTTGGGATCGACGAAGGGCTTTCCGTCCGCAGGACTCGATTCCAGCACCCCGGCGGAGGCGATCACCACGCGATCTCCGCTTCGCAGGGTCAGCCCCGCCTCGGGTCCGGCCTGAATTCGGAGGGCACCCTCGGCCCCGAGCCGGATATTCGAGGCCCGGGTGAGCCGGATGGCTTCCTGGCCCGCCACGCGGAAGACGGCGTTGTTGCCGACATTGGCGAAGAAGACTCGGCTTCTGCGAATGGCTACGGCTGCGGCGGCTACTTCTGAGCCCCGGCGCGCCAAGCCCTGCGAGGCGATTTCCAAGCCACGCTTGAGCGCAATACCTACATTGGCTGCCTGCGCTCCTGATGCGGATTGAAAAACCTGCTCCACGACCCGCGCGGCCGACTCTCCCGAGTCGGTCCCCGCTGCGACTACGCTGAGAAGGATGCGTTTGCCGTCGGCAGTCTGAACGGGGCCGGTTCGCACTCGCTCACGCTGAGCCCCATCGACCGCGCCGCCGACGTCCTGGGCGCTGCCAACGATCGGAGAGCCGCGCTGCTTACTCATTTTGTGCGAATGTGGGTGCGGGTTGAGCGAGGTTTGGAACTGCAGAATGCTTCATTATGAAGTGACGACTGCGGTGGTGTTCCCCCCGTTGGGCCGAATTCTAGCCCCCTTGTCGGTGGATTGCTATCGATTGGGGACCGGCAATTGATAGATTGCGACGGCTACGGCCCCCCTGTTGTCTCAACAGGGGACTGCAGTAAAGGAGACGATCGCCAATGCGGAGACGCCGAGGGGGCTCGCTAGAGATGTATGGCTTAGGGATCGAGCTTCAATTCTCGGTCCCGGCCGTCGCCGTCGGATCAGGCGGGCCAGGGGTATCGGCAGGTGGCTTCGGCGTGTTGGAAGGCGCCGGCGCCTTGGTCGGCTTCGGAGTCTTGGTGGGTGGTGGCGGGATAGGTGTGTCTGATGGCATCGGAAGGGGCGTATCCGTTGGCGGAGGCGCATTCGTCGGCGGCGGGGGCTGTGTGGGCGCTGGCCCCGGTGGCTGTGGCGATGGCCTCGGCGTGCGAGCCGGCGGCACCGGCGTAGCGGATACAAACAGCGGACCCAGCGGGGTGCGTGTCAGCCGAGCGTCGGAGCCCCCCGCCAGCACCGGCTCCAGCGTGGCGGCCAGCACCAGTCCGCCGGCGTATTGGCCAAACGCGTACCGGGCATGATTAATGGCCAGCGGCCCCAAGACTTCACCCGACAGAGCGATGATGATCCGCTGCCCGGCGATGAGCCCCATTCCAACCCCACCTGGAACAACCACCTCACAGGCGGCCTCAAAGCAATCCACCTCAAATTGGCCTGCAATTGGATCCCACAACGCGCCCATGAGCGATCCTGTCGACTTGGCCAGCACTCCAGAGGGCGCCAGCACCGAGATGATAGAGCTCCCCGGACCCTGGCTGGAGGCCAGAACCACTCCGCTGTGCAGCAGCAGGCGGGTGCCGGATTCGCCCTCGATCTCGAGCAGCTCCATCTGACTGTCCGGTCCGAGATAAAGTATGGATTGATCCGGAAGTCCAAGTCGGACGTAGCTCGTCCCTCCGATCGTTCGTAGCATCACGCCAGATCCAGCTGCTACCAGCTGCTCGGATCGGAGGTTCTCGAAATTGCCCGCCGCGGCGCTCGTTTCCGCGCGCCCCCCGATCTCCGATACGTACGCCACGCCGGAGGGCAAGGCTGGAATCGTGGGACCTGCGCTGGGTCCGGCCAATGCACCAGACAGCCTGGGAACGGCCCAGGCTGCGGCGCCAATCACCAGCGCGAAGGCGGCTGCGGCCCCCAACGCCGGGATGAGATAGCGGCGGTAGTAGACTCCGCCTGGCACTTCCAGAATGACCGCGGAGACGTTGTCGTCGACCTGTCGTCTCAACGCCTTCTTGATCAGCCGATCGACGGCCCCACCGGGCGACCGCCCCCGCACCAGGGCGGTGAACTCGCTGGCCTCGACATAGTGCGCATATCGCTGATCGCGCCGGGTCTTGATTAATCCGTCCGAACAAACGAGCACGATGTCGCCGAGCTTGAGCGGCAGGCCCTGCGCGGCCCTCGCCTCCGCCGCGGATTCTTCGCCTCCCTGGAGCCACAGGCCAAGATCCACATTGACTTTTGGTTCATATCCGATGGATCGCACGATCTGGTCTCTGCGGGGGTGCTTCGAGGCCTCCATGCGGCTCAACTTTCCAGAGCTCACGATCTCGTTTTCCCAGGTGTGATCGACGGTCAGCGGAAAGGCCTTCTGACCCCGCAGGAGGTACACCCGGCTGTCGCCTACGTTCGCCACGTATAGACGGCCGTTGAATATAGCGGCGATCGCGGCGGTGGAGCCCATGTTGGTCTTCCGCCGGCTCTTTTGGGCCTCCGCGAAGACGCGCTCGTTGGCCTCCTTCAATGCGGCCTCGAGCAAGCGAGGAATGTTCCGCTCTCTTGAGTGCTGCATACTCTCAAAGACGGTAGTGACCGTCAGCTCCGCCGCCCTCTCGCCGGCGTTCTCACCGCCGATCCCATCCGCGATGATCCCCACCGACAGCACAATGCCGCCGGCGGTCCGAATAGTTTCGGCCCTGGCTCGGTCTTCTAGAAGCGTGCGTGTCGGGGAAGCCCCAATGTGGGAGCCGGCCGCGAGCCGGACATCGCTGTCCGGAATTCTAGCCATTTAGCCATGCCTCCGTGCGAATTGCACTGCGGCGTCGGTCATCTGCGCCAGGGGAGCCTTCGCTTTTTCTTCGGTGCGCGTTGAACGCGCCAGTCGCCCGAATAGCGGTCGATCACTGAGTTGTAATCCCGCATGTCCACCCGCAGCCCGGGATCCTTGGCCAGACAACTTTCGATGACAAACTCGTCCAGCTCCCTTGGTAAGTCCTGGCGGCGTTTGATCATCGACTGTGGGGTGCCTCTCAGGATGGCAGAAGTCACGCTGCGGTCGGTGAGCCCTTGAAACGGCTCCCGGCCTACTAACAGCCGGTAAAGCAGGATCCCCATGCTCCACACGTCGGCCTTTGAGGGGTCCACGTTGGCCACGACTTCTGGTGCGCTCGGGTCGCGACTCTCCTGCAGCCGCTCGGGAGCCATGTAGACCACCGAGCCATCTAGCTGCGGCTTGACCAGTTTGGCGGCGACGCCGAAATCGATGAGCACTGGCTCCATCCGGTCGCCCACCTTCAACTCGCGCCGAAACAGGATGTTGTCCGGCTTCACATCGTTATGGGCGAATCCCCGGCTGTGGATGTACTCCAGGGCCTTGCCGACTTGATGACAGATGGCGGCCGCCTCGCTAAGCGACAGCGGGCCCAGGCCGCGCAAGTACGCTTCGAGTGATCCCCCTTGCAGACACTCCATGCCGAAGAACCAGGGTGTGCCAACGATTTGAATTGCTCGCTCCTTGAACGGATTCTTTCCTGAGGAAACTCGCCGCATCCGGACCACGCCCCGGTGATCGAGCTTCTGAAGGATTTCAACTTCCTTCTGAATGGCCGCGAAGAAATAGTCCTGGTTCCCGCCGGTGCGGCTGACCTTCAGCGCCGCCTGCTGGTCGCTGTCGCCCGTCGGCCTGGCCCGCACCACCCTCGACATGCCGCCGCGCCCCTCGGGATAGACTTCAATGATTTTGAAATCCCCGATCGGCTTCCCAACCTTGATGTCCGACAATGCGTATGGTTGCATCTGTGATCGCTTCTCTAGTATCCCCTTCTGGGGCCCGGGGGAGGGGCCTGTTCTCCCCGAATGCTCGGCAGCACCATACAAATGGCTATGCGCAGTCAGCTTTGAGCGGTAGCTTT
>BTQZ01000057.1:0-14293 GCA_036986135.1 Anaerolineae bacterium
AGCAGTTGAATGTGGCCTTGAGATTGGTCCGTATTACGTCGTCCCAATCCTTTTCTTTCATCAACATGATGAAGCCATCGCGAATGATCCCGGCGTTGTTGACCAGGATGTGCAGGCCATCAAACTTCTCTACCGCGAATTTCACCAATCCCTGGGCCTGCTGTATATCGCCAACGTCCGCCTGATAGGCCAGCGCCCGGCCGCCTGATTTCTCAATGGCTGCTACCACTTGCTCAGCTTGCTCAGCATCGTACGCCTCTGTGTAGTAGTTGACAACGACGCTTGCTCCATGGCTTCCAAACTCTTCTGCAATCGCCTTCCCAATGCCTCGGGAGGCTCCTGTCACGATGGCTACCTTGTCATCAAATCCCATAGCTCAGTCTCCCTTTCGTTGAAAGGGAGCCGCGCACGTGCGACTCCCACATCCTTTGCTCCAGCAGCGGATTATACCTCCCGCAGGTTTTCCAGCGCTTGGCGCACCTTTTTGAACGCGAGTTGCCGGTCGGCATTCGCAATCAGTTCTTCGCAGACGCCGCTGGCTACTCTTCCTTGAGCAGCCGGTCGGCGATCGCGTTGAGCTCTTCATCAGAGTAGTAGTGGATGATCACCTGGCCGCCTCGCTTCGTCCTGCGCAGGTCCACCTTGGTGCCCAGGGCTCCTTCGAGTCGCCTGGCTAGATCCGTCACCTGAGGGTCATCCACTTTTGGTTTCGCGCGCGGCTCGGGCGCCTGGCCCATTTGGCGAACGAGCTGCTCCGCCTGGCGCACGTTCAAATCCCGGGAAAGGATCACTCTCAAGGCGGAGGCCTGTTCCTTGGCCAGGGGCAGTGCCAGCAAGGCGCGGGCATGGCCCTCAGAAATCATCCCTGCTTCCAGGGCCTTGCGCACGGCAGCCGACAGTCGAAGCAGGCGCATCGAGTTCGTCACGCTGCTGCGGCTCTTCCCCAGCCGAGCCGCGACTTCGTCGTGAGTCAGTTCGAAATCCTCAATCAGCTGCCGATAGCCTTCCGCGGCCTCCAATGGGTTGAGGTCGGACCGCTGCAGGTTCTCGACGAGGGCCAGCTCAAGGCTGGTTTGCTCGCCGGCCTCGCGCACGACCGCTGGAACAACCGATAGGCCCGCTTTCTTTGCGGCAAGCAGCCGACGCTCGCCAGCGATCAATTGATACCCGTTCTCGGAGGCCACCAGGAGCAGCGGTTGAAGGATCCCGTGTTGCCGGATCGATTCGGTCAAATCCTCTAGCTCACTTGCTGGGAATTGGGAGCGGGGCTGCCTGGGATTGCGCTCAATAAGATCGATCGGAAGCTCGAGGACACCAGGGCGGATTTCCGGACCGGCCGGAATGAGAGCTTCCAGGCCCCTACCTAATGCTTGCTTACGCGCCATGCGAAACTCCGTTACGGTCTCCGAGTGGGGCCGATGTCTCGCTCATTGGAAGCCTATCTGCGCGCTCACGAACCGCAGATTTGCCCCTGGGGGCGGCGTCTCCCACCAGAATCTCCTCTGTGAACTCTCGATAGGCGATCCCGCCCGGCGAATTCGGCGCGTAAGAGCCGATAGGAAGACCATGCGATGGCGCCTCTGCCAGCCGGACGCTACGCGGGATCACCGTTTCAAACACGCTGTCCCCAAAATGGCCGCGGAGTTCATCTGCTACTTCCTTGGATAATCGAGTGCGTGAGTCGTACATCGTCAGCAGCAGCCCGCGTATCGCCAAGGCCGGAAAGAGGCCGGATCGCACCCTCTGCAAGGTTTGCATGAGCTGCGACAACCCCTCCAGCGCCAGGTATTCGCATTGGACAGGGATGATAACCCCGCTGGTGGCAGCCAGCAGGCTGTTTACCGTGAGCAGGCCAAGAGAGGGAGGGCAATCGATCAGGACATAGTCAAAGTGCCCGCCCAGCGGACGAAGCGCACGCTGCAGAGCCGACTCCCTTTCCGCCATGTCCACCAGCTCGATTTGCGCTCCGGACAAGGCGGGCGAGGAGGGCAGCAAAGTCAGCTTTAGATTTGGGCTGTGAAGAACGCAGTCGCTGGCCGGGAGGCGGCCGATCAGAGCGTCGTAGGTGCCTTCCGTCACGCCGACGGGCTCGATACCCAGGCAGGAGGTGGCATTGGCCTGGGGATCGCAGTCCACGATGAGCACCTTGATTCCGCGGCGTCCCAATTCAGCGCCCAGGCTGATTGCGGTGGTCGTCTTGCCCACGCCACCTTTTTGATTCACCAATGCATAGGTGTGCATCAGGAGCCCTCTAGACCCAGCGCGTTCCGGACCTCTTCCGGCGTGGGAGCGCTGGCAACTCCGAACCGAGTCACGGAGGCGGTTGCCAGGCGAATGGCCGTTTCGGCCGCATGCCAGGGATCCCCCGATGCGTGGAAGCGGCTGAAGAAGCTCGGGGCGAAGATGTCTCCCGCCCCCGTTGCATCCAATTCGTCGGCAGGCGGAGCAGGCATGGATCTCACCTGACCTTCCGCCCACACCCGAGCTCCCCCAGGACCATACGTCAGGACCAATACGGGGCATTCGCTCGCCATGGCCTCGGCGGCCTGCTCGTCCATATCTAAATCTTCAATGCTGACCACGACCGCATCCGCGGCTCGGATGAATTCAGAGGCCGCTGTCCAAGGTATTGCGGAAACGCGACCTGTCGAATCCCATTCTCTCATGAGTCCCTGCGGCGTCAGGCCGATGAAGGAGCTCTGAAATGAACGCAGTATGTCGCTGGCAAATTCGCCGATGAGCGGTGCGGCGTGCACGATCTCCGCATTCATCCACTCAGGCGGAATGTCCTCCCGGACCAAGTCCACTGCCTGGGAGAAGATGGTTTGAATGCGGCCCTCGGCGGCATAGATGTTTTCAAAAGAGGTCGATTGCGGGGAAGGTTTGACGACGAGGTTGAGATCATCGAGCGGCCCAAGGTCGACCTGCTCCGAAGCAGCGGTGATCAGGCCGACCGAATGACCTAGCGCATGCGCGGTGAGCCCCGAATAGCAGACTGTGCCGCCCAAGGTTATGCCATCTGGAGTTCTGTCCTCCGATAGATGCCCAATGAGCAAATAGTCAACTGCTGGAAGTGTTTGCGTTGCGGATTGGGGGGAGATCCTCAACCCCTAAACCTTGGGGATGATGGTAACTTTGCGGCTTGAACCCTCGCCGACGCTCTCCGTTGTGACGGCTGGGTTGTCGCGCAACGCGACGTGGATGATGCGTCTCTCGTTGGGGGGCATAGGCTCAAGCTCCATGGTTCGATCCAAGTCTGTGGCTTGAGCAGCCATTTTTCGCGCCAGGTGGCGAAGCTGCTGCTCTCGCCGCGCGCGATAGCCTTCGATATCGATAACAACTGCAACGGGTCGCTCCAGCTCTTTGGATACGATCAAGCGCGTGATGTACTGGAGCGCGGTCAACGCCTCGCCCCTGCGGCCGATTAGAATTCCGAGGTCATCCCCGTGCACATCTACTAGCAATGGACGGATCCGGGCCTCCGGATCCTTATGTCCCCACTCGGCGCTCACCTGAGCTTCAAGTCCCATTCGCTGAATGAGCTCGGCAACTGTGTCGTGGGCGGCTCTCACGGCCTCCAGATCTTCATCCAGCGCTGAAACTGCTGCAGGCACATCTTCGGCTGCAGCCTGCTCTCGGGGAGCGGGTCCATCCCCAGGAATTGCGACCGTTAGCCGCACGCGAGCCTGGCGAGCCGAGATGCCCAGGAAGCCTTTCCCACCCTCGTCGAGCACTTCGACTTGAATGTCGTCTTCGGGGATGCCGAGTTCGGCTGCGCCGCGTGCGACAGCCTCCTCAACGGTGGGTGCAATTACCTCAAGGCTTGTCTTTTTCTCAGCCATCCGTCTACGATCCCTTTGCGTCGGCCTTCTTCTTTGTTGAAGGCTCTGACTGATCCTTGGAACTCTCGTTGGAATTGGAGCCCTGGGCGGTGGATTCGGAAGGGGCGGCCAGCAGCTTCGTCAGCGAAGCCTGCACATTTGACAGGATGCCGAGCACGCTAGACTCCTTCGGTTGTTCCTTGGCTTTCTTCTTCTTGCCGGCGGCTTCGGGCGCCGACCGGTATCGTTTCATGATCACCGCCTGGCTGATTGCCAGCACGTTGCTGACCACAAAATACAGCGCCAGGCCTGCAGCCAAAGTATAGGCGAACCAACCCAGCAGGAGCGGCATATAGACCCCCATCATCTGGGTCATTCCCCCCCCCTGTGATCCAGGCTGCGGTGGAGTCGTTAGTTTGGTTTGCAGATACGAAGTGATGATGACAATTATCGCCAAGATGGGAAGTCCATCCCCGACAAGCGGCAATCCTTCTAGACCCGGGATTGGAAATCGTTCTGGCAGGCCCAGATCCATCCAAAGGAACTGGCTGTCCAGCGGAATGATCGTGGATGAGACGCTGCTGTAAATGTGCTTGGAGAATTCCAGCAGCGGAGAAGGCGAGTCGGCCAGCGCCCGAATGACAGCACCGTAGAGCCCGAAGATTATCGGAAGCTGGATGACGGTGGGTACGCAACCTGCAAAGGGGTTGATCCCCTTCTTCTTGTAGAGCTTCATCTGCTCTTCTTGAAGCTTTTGTCGATTTCCCTTGTGCTTCTCCTGGATCTTGATGTATTCCTTGTCTTGCTGGAGCTCCTGCATCTTCTGCGTGCTCTGTTGCTGCTTATAGGTCAGGGGCAGCGTGATCAAGCGTATCAAGATCGTGAATACGATAATGGCCAGCCCAAAGGCTCCCGCCAGCCCCAGCGTGGGACCCAGAAAGTTATAGATATAGAGAAGCGCATTGATCATCGGATTAAGGATGAACGTGTCCCAAATATTCAAGTTAGGCTCCTCTTGTCCCTATCCTAGCCAGATCGGCACCGCTTGTCGCTGCCGCCCGGTGTAAATGACCAACGCTCGGTACCATTCTCGACGTCAAAAGCACACAGCAGCGGTTCGCCGCCGCTGGTTGCCACAATGACCGTATCTCCCAGCACGAGCGGATCCGTATGCAAATCTCCGTCGAGAGCAACGTTCCATAGATCTCTTTTAGTCGAGATCTCACGCACAAATAGGGTACCCGATTCGGCCGCCACAAACATTCGATCTTCGCTGAGAACCGGCGAAGTGGATATCCTGCTGGACAGAGTTTCCTTCCAGATCTCTGAGCCGCTGTTTACATCCACAGCGTGCAACTGACCTGCCAGATCGCCGAAGTAGGCCACACCGTCTCCAACGGCCGGGCTGCCCCAGATCCAATTACCGGCATCGAAGGTCCATGCCTCCCGACCTCGGTCCTTATCGAGCGCGATGAGCTTGTGGCCAAAAGTGCCTGCCAACAGCTTGCTGTCTACAAGCACCGGTGAATCTGCGATCGCTCCACCGAGGTCGCGGTCGGCCATCCACAGCTGACCCCCTTGAGCCAGATCCACGGAATAAACATTGTGGTCCATGGAAGTGAAAAAGACCCGCGCGCCATCCACCACCGGTGCGGACCAGATAGATTCTTCGAGCGGGTTACTAAACTCGGCGGGGAAGGTCCAGACGGCCGAACCATCCGAAATGTCACGCGCGTACAGCCGTCCGTCTCCGGAGGGGACCAGCAGCAAGTCTCCCGCGATGGTAGATCCACCCACTATGCGCCCGTTACTCTCACCAAGCTGGATGGGTCCCCACTCGACGGCTCCATTCGATGCACTTAGCGCAACAATCCCGTTTGCGAAATCACCCACGTAGAGCGTGCCATCCTCGGTAACGGTGGGTGGGGCGAAAAATGTGCGGTTGCTTTTGGGCTCCGCAGGGTAGGACCACTTGAGATTCCCATTGTCGGCATCGATCGCATACACGGCCTGGTTGAAAGCCATGTAGACCGTTTCGCCATCCGAGCTCAACCCGGGCCAGCTCGTGGCGGTACGAAAGCCAGCTCCCGCACATGCACTGAGCACGAAGGCGCCGCCGATTAGAAGGGGAATGACTAGCTTCGGTTTCATTTCTCGGGTACTGGGTCGAAACCGCCTTTGCTGAAGGGTTGGCAGCGTGCGACCCTCCAGATCGCCAGCCCGGATCCCTTGATCAAGCCGTGCTTGACAATCGCCTCGTAGCCGTAATGCGAACACGTGGGATAGAAGCGGCAGGTTCCTGCCGGCAGGATCTTGGAGAACGTCATTTGGTAAAAACGGATGAGTCCCAAACCGGCCAGCCGGGGCAAGTTTGAGACTGTGAGCGGAATATCACGGAGCGAGGGTTCGATGGCGTGATCATGCTCCTGCTCGAATCCGCGTTCCTCTGTTGTGTGGTCGTGCTCTGGAATAGTCTCTACTTGGTGTGCATTCATCCTGGTCATCCAATCGCCCCAGCCTTCTTGAGCAGATTGCGTACCGCATCAACAAGCTCCGACCAAGGCGCTTCATCGAGCCCAGGCCGGGCCACAAGGATCAGGTCCCTTCCAGGACTTAGTTCAAACTCCCGCAGTGCCGCCCGCATGCGCCGCTTGGCTCGGTTGCGTCTGACCGCGCCCCCGATGGCTCGGCTGGCAGTGACCCCATAACGAGAGTGCTCGCCTATCGAAGGACTGGCAATCAACAAGATAAGCGGGTGGGCATAGGATTTCCCAGTACGCCGCACCCGCCTGAATTCCGTCGTGCTGGTAAGCCTGTTCTTACGATTCATCCGAGGTCATGGATCCGTGTGTTGACCTCGCATTCGCTCCTCAGGCGTTCCAGTTGACCTTCTTAACGTGCTGGTTCTTCCGGACAGCTAGGCGGTAGCGGCCTTTCCGCCGACGTCGACGGAGGATCGCCCGGCCACCCCGGGTTGACATTCGAGCTCGGAAGCCATGGACCCGCGCCCTGCGCCGGATCTTCGGCTGATACGTTCGTTTTGGCATCGGTTAATCGTTTTCTACTGCCGAGGGCGGATTATACCGCACGCGCCCATCGGTGTCAGCTAATCAGGCACCCTCTCGATCTTCGCCCCCAATTGCCGCAACTTCCTATCGATGCTCTCGTAGCCACGATCAATCTGACCGATGTTGTGAATGATGGAGGTACCCTTCGCAGCCAATGCAGCCAGAACCAGCGCCATGCCCGCCCGGATATCGGGGCTCTCCAAGACCGATCCGATGAGCTCCGAGGGTCCTTCGACGATGCAGCGGTGCGGATCGCAAAGAATGATCCTGGCTCCCATTGAAACGAGCTTATCCACAAAGAACATGCGGCTGGGGTACATCCAATCATGAAATAGGACCGAACCTTCCGCCTGAGAGGCCACCACAATGGCGAGGCTAACCAGATCCGTCGGAAAGGCCGGCCACGGCTGGGCGGTGATCTGTGGGACGAAATCTCCCAAGTCAGGGGTGATCTTGATCCGGTTGTGGCTTTCGAGAACAACGTCCTCCCCATCTTCAGTCCAGTCAACGCCTAGGCGGTTGAAAACGAGGCGGATCATATCCAGGTATTTGCCACCGGCGCTTACGATGCGCATACTGCCGCCCGTCACCGCACTAGCGGCAATGAAGCTCACGACCTCCAGGTAATCCGGTCCGATGGTGAATTCACCCCCGTGTAGTTCTTTCACGCCTTCGATGTGCAGCGTATTAGAGCCAATGCCTTCAATCTGGGCGCCGAGAGCTCGTAGAAAGAGGCATAGCTCCTGTACATGCGGCTCGGAGGCTGCGTTTCGGACTACGGATGCGCCATCGGCGCGCACGGCTGCCATGACGGCATTTTCCGTGGCGGTTACGCTGGCTTCGTCCAGCAGGATCTCGGCCCCACGCAGCCTGCCCTTGGACTTCATGCGGAAATGACGATCGTTGTGTTCCGCCTCCGCCCCGAAAGCCTTCAATGCCAGGAAATGGGTATCGACCCGCCGTCGTCCGATCACATCACCCCCCGGCGGCGGTAGGTCGATGCTTCCGAACCGGCTCAGCATGGGACCGGCCAACAATATGGAAGCCCGGATACGGCGGCATAGATTCGGATCCAGCTCCCCAGGCTGTGCCCCTTGGGGGCGGAGCGTGAGCGTCGATGGATCCGGGGATTCCGCATCGACGCCCATGCTCTCTAGCAGCTGACGCATGGTGGCGACATCGCCAATCTGGGGAACATTGCGAAGAGTGATTTCCCCGGTCGCCATGAGGCTGGCAGTCATGAGCGGCAGCGCGGCGTTCTTGTTGCCGGAAGGGACGACCTCACCCTTCAGTGGATGGCCTCCCTCAATTCTGAAAGATGGCATGGTTATCCTTTATCGAGCAATTGAACAGACTGACCCGGCCGAAGATCGAGCGTGCGTGCCGCTGAGCCACGATTCACGCCGATTTCAAGCAGACCGCTGCTTCCAATGTAGGCAAGTCCCTGCCCACCGGGGACATCGCTGAAGGTGCGGACGAGAGGGAGCTCAGCGCCGCCTGGCAGCCTTGCCGCAAGATTCTGAGCTGGGTATTGGGACTCCGGCCCTTGACCCAGCCAGGGAGCCAGATGCATCTGGTTCCCCTCCGAGTGCAGCAATCCGATGCTGGTAATCAGATTTCCGAACGGGTCCTCATGGAGGATCTCGCCCTCGACCGTTTCTGAATCAAGTGCTTCCAGATGTGGGGCAGGCAGGAGCGTTTCTAATTCTACCGGAGGCCCCAGGTCAATCAAAGCCGCGCCCGATGCCAGGTGCGCTGCAGCCGGCGCAAAGATGTCCCTCCCATGGAAGGTGTCACTGACCTGAGGGTTCGAGAGCTCTACCACTTCTGGACTCCCATCTCTCAAGACCAGATAAGAGAATAACCCGTTGTCGGGACCTACGCAGAATTGCGTAGGCCACGCTGCGGCTACCGGTCGACGCGCGGACCCTACGCCGGGATCCACGACGCACAGAAAAACCGTGTTCGGCGGCATGTAGGGGGAAGCTTGCCAGAGCATAAACGCACCTGCCTGGATATCCCCACGCGGGACATCGTGCGAGATGTCGATGAGATTGGCATTGGGAGCCAACGTACTTAGAACTCCCTTGAGCACGCCGACATAGATGCCTTGAGTGCCGAAGTCTGTGAGAAGTGCGATCGAAGGTCTTGCCACGAGCAGTGCGAATTCTAACGGACCCAAGGAGGGGGGTCAACGTGGGAGCCATCACCCGTCAACGCTGAGACTGCTTTACATAATGGAATTCGTGGGGGGCGCAAACAGGGCGAACAAGGTGGGTAAGGAGCAAGGGGGTTCGCTCACTGCGACCCCCATATGTAGCGGACGGAGCGCGCAAATACGCGCCAGATTTGGCCCCTGAACCCCCGCATGGTAGAATCACCTTTTATGGCCGAATCGAAGCCCATCGGCGCGATTTCTTCTCTATTAGCAGGCTTCGATCGTGTGGCGTCGCGCCCGTTGTTGATACTCCCTCCCCTGGCTCTGGACCTATTTCTGTGGCTCGGACCGCACTTGGGGATCGCGCGTTTGATCGATTCGCTGGCAGAGCCGGCCCTCCAAATGAATGGTTTGGTGGCAGAGCAGGCCTCGCTGATGCGGCAGGTGGTTGAAGACGTCGGAGAGAGTTTCAATTTGCTATCGGCCCTGAGCACGATTCCAATTGGCATACCAAGCCTAATGGCGGGCAGGATGCCGATCGAGAATCCATTAGGCCTGGTAAGCAAGGTCGACGTGGCCGACCCGGGACGAGTGCTCCTGATCTGGATTGCGCTGTCCGGAATCGGGCTCGTGCTCGGTGCGTACTATCAGTACTGGATTGCTGGAGCCATCGCACCGGATGCGGAGCTGGGTCCCGGATGGTTGGCGGCGCTGAGAATGGTGGGATTTGGCTTTCTCACGTTTGTGGGGGCACTGGTTGCAGGGATCACGGTACTGATCGCAATTGCCTTGGCCACGCTGATCCTTCCTCTGCTAGGCACCGGTGTGTTCTTTCTTGGATTTGCTCTATTGTTCTGGCTAGCAGTTTACCTAATCTTCACGCCGCACGGCATCATCCGATACAACCAGGGTGTGATCCGAGCCATGTTTGAGAGTTTTATCCTTGTACGCTGGAATTTGCTGCCTACAGTTGGTTACCTGGCACTTGCCTTTGGCTCCTATTGGCTCCTAAATTACGTCTGGGCTCTGCCAAGTACATCTTCCTGGTTTTCGGTTTTGGCGGTCGCAGGGCATGCCTTTGTAGCCACTACGCTCTTGGCCGGCAGCTACGTATACTACCAGGGCAGGCGAGAATGGTTAGTTGCCGCTAGACGGGCAGCTTAAGGGTGGGACAGTACGTAAGGAGAATTGGTTTGACCGAACAGACGACAAAGAAATCCGCGAAGAAGTCGACCGCGAAATCGAATTCTGGATCGGCTAAGGCCAAGAAATCGACGAGCAGCGCAAATTCGGGATCCGCAGAGAAAACCGCCGCCCGGACCCAGAAGAAAACCGCCGCAAGAACTGCGACGAAGAAGTCCAGAGCAAAGTCTACAGAGAAAGTCAGCAGCTACGCTGCCAAAGATATCCAGGTCCTGGAGGGGCTTGAAGCAGTTCGCCGCCGTCCCGGTATGTACGTGGGCGGTACCGATGTCAAAGCTCTGCATCATCTGATTTACGAAGTCGTCGACAACTCGATCGATGAAGCGCTTGCCGGATTCTGCGATCACATCACCGTGATCATCAATGAAGACAGTAGCGTGACGGTGGAGGACAACGGCCGTGGTATTCCGGTTGAAAAACATCCTGAGATCAAGAAGCCGGCGCTTGAAGTTGTGATGACCATGCTGCACGCTGGCGCCAAATTTGGCGGCGAGGGCTATAAGGTCTCGGGCGGGCTGCATGGTGTGGGCGTCTCGGCTGTGAACGCACTCTCAGAATGGTGTGAAGTTGAGGTCAAGCGAGGCGGGAAGGTGCATGCCCAACGCTACGAGCGGGGCGCCCCCGTCGGGCCGGTCAAACCGGTCGGCAAGGTCGGCAAGAATGTGACCGGAACGAAGATCACATTCCTGTACGACCGGGAGATCTTCAAGGGCAACCTCGACTACCGCTTCGCCACGTTGGTGCAGCGCTTCCGGGAGATGGCCTTCGTCACTCGTGGCGTGACCATTCGGTTCCTGGACCAGCGCAGCGAGCGCGAGATGACCTTCTACTTCGAGGGCGGCATCGTTTCATTCGTCAAATACCTGAACCGCAATCGGCACACGCTGCACTCCGTCGTTCATGCTGAGGGCGAGGTCAACGGCACCGGGATCGAAGTGGCGCTCCAGTATTCTGATTCCTATGCAGAGTCCTTGTACTCATTTGCGAACACAATCAACACCGTTGACGGCGGCACGCATTTGACCGGGCTGCGATCGGCGGTGACCCGCACGATCAACGATCACGCCCGCAAGAGCGGTCTGCTAAAAGAAGCCGATCCCAATTTCACAGGAGAGGATACGCGAGAGGGACTGACGGGGATCGTCTCGGTCAAGCACAAGGATCCCCAGTTCGAAAGCCAGACCAAAGTCAAATTGATGAACGCCGAAGTCCAGACGCAAGTACAGCAGGTGTTGAACGAGCGCTTCAGCGACTATTTGGAGGAGGACCCGAGAGCCGCGCGCGCGATCGTCGAAAAGTGCCTCACGTCGGCTCGGGCGCGGGACGCAGCGCGCAAGGCACGCGATCTCGTGATCCGCAAGAGTGCCCTGGAGAGCCTTACGCTGCCAGGTAAATTGGCCGACTGCTCCGAGCGGGACCCTAACAAATGCGAGCTCTACATCGTCGAGGGCGACTCAGCAGGCGGTACGGCCAAGCAAGGCCGCGATCGGAACTTCCAAGCCATCCTGCCTATCCGCGGCAAGATCCTCAATACCGAGCGAGCCCGCCTGGACAAGGTGCTCTCTAACAATGAAGTCAGGGCATTGATATCCGCCATGGGCACGGGCATCGGTGAGACATTCGACATCACCGGGCTGAGGTATGGTCGCGTGATCATCATGACCGACGCGGATGTGGATGGAAGCCACATCCGTACGCTTTTGCTCACGTTCTTTTTCCGATACATGCCGGAATTGATCGACGGAGGCCACTTGTTTATCGCACAGCCGCCTCTATACCGAATCAATGTCAAGAACAGCGTGCACTATGCCTACACAGAGGCAGATCGCGAACGGATCCTCAGGGAACTTGGCCGTAAGAAATCCACGCTGGGTCGCTTCAAGGGACTGGGAGAGATGAATGCCTCACAGCTGTGGGACACCACGATGGATCCGGCCAGCCGCACCCTGCTTCAGGTGACGGTGGAAGACGCCGCGGCCGCCGATCGGACGTTCGATATGTTGATGGGGGCTGCGGTCCCGCCACGCCGGCGCTTCATTCAAACCCACGCACACGAAGTCAGCAATCTGGATATCTAACCCAGCGAACGCTAACTAAACTTTCGGCGGGACCCGATAGACTCGATTCTTGATCGGGTCCCGAATGATGTGGAGGCTTACCAGGGGCCGCCAGACTGCTGCTCACGGTCACCGGCCACTCGGACCCGGACGGGCCCTGGGTACCGGTCGGAGCAGGAGTGCATACGGGGGAGGCCTTCGTGGGGGCGGTGGGTTTGCCAATAAGGGCAATGGGATCGGCCCCCACGATAAGATTGCGCCACGCGTTCGCTCACCTGCGATTTGATTTGCCGAGCCATATGTAGTTCTGGGAGGTGCATGATGAAACGACCGGTCCACTTTGAGATCCTGGCCGACGATGCAAAGAAGCTGGCCGACTTCTATGCCCGCGTCTTTGGCTGGGAAATTGCGGGTTGGGGGGAGAGGAACAGACCTATTAGCTAGCCACGACCGGTCCCGATGGTGAGCCCGGCATCAACGGGGGGTTCATGTACCGAGCCTTCGACCAAGCGGTCATCAATACCTTGGAGGTCGAATCGCGAGAAGAGGCAACGTGTGAAATCGGGGCAGCAGGTGGCAAAGTTGTCCACGGATCGAATGCGGTGCCGGGAGTGGGAACGCATGCGTCATTGCGGGGCCGATTCCGCGGGAGGATTCGCTGGGTTTCAGATCACTCGCTACCGGATCATGCAGCCGCAGAGATCTGGCTCAAGATGGTCTTCACGGATGGATCGCGCCGCACAAGGATCTTGCCGATCCGGAACACCTTGCTTACCGGTAGGATCTGCAGATTCACTTCCTTATGGGTGCCGACGTATTCGGCCGCGCTGTCTGGAGTGGAGAAGAAGTGCCCATAGGAGCACATCGACCCCCGCACATCATCCACATCCGGTGTTCCAGAAACACGTGTAGCAACTGCCGTGTCAGGCCGGAGGCGCTCGACGCCCTGTGGCGACACGACGGCCTCAATGGTTTCACCGAGGAGGGGATCGGGAGAACGGATGACCGCGGTGTGGTCAAAGAGGGTGGGAAATATC
The DNA here is from genome assembly GCA_036986135.1 of Anaerolineae bacterium. Lineage (GTDB taxonomy): Bacteria > Chloroflexota > Anaerolineae > Anaerolineales > E44-bin32 > JADFRG01. Next base: position 13,345 of record BTQZ01000057.1, read on the forward strand.
AGCGCGTCGTCTGAACACCACACATAGAACTTGCGATCTTCCACTTGATATTCGTGAGGAGTCGGAACGAGCGTAAGGCCAAAGCCAATCATGTTGCCGTCTTCGTCGAATTCTCCACCCCGAGCTTGTAGCTCCTTCGCGGTGGTGCTCGCGCGAGCATCGGAGATTCCCAGCGAACCCGCCAGCCGACGAATCGTTACCGGCTCGCCATCTGTGAGCAGCAATCGCATGAAATGAAAGACAGCTTTCGTTTGCTCCAGATCCGCCGCGCGTAACAGGTCGCCCAGACTCTTTGCGCCTTCGTCGACTATTGCCTCATTCATGTTCGGATTTCCTCCTTATGTTACCTTGGAGACGCACGGCGGCCCCTTTGGTTTGCTCCAGGCATCACTCTTAGACCGCGATCCTGCTGGCCTCGGTCTCGGAGGCAATTACCAGTTGTCTGCAGCGCTCGACGGCCTCCCAGACCGAGTCGTCCGTCAGCCGATAATAGGTCATGGCTCCCCTGCGTTCCCCCTCCACGAGACCGCAAATGCGCAGGATCCGAAGGTGGTGAGACACAAGGGGCTGCGACCGACCGGTCGCTTTTACCAGCGCGGAGACCGAGCGACATTCACTGTTGAGCAGCTCGACGATCTGCAGCCGTGTCGGGTCGGCGAGGACTTGGAAGAGGTCGGAGAGACTCTTGACCTTACACACCATGAGCAAGAATCACCGTATAAATGAAGATTTATATAAATCAAACTTTATATGTATTGAGATGATTTGTCAAGGGGTTGCGGCGGACTTCATCGGGTGGCATTTTCACTGAACAGTTAGGGGATGACAGGGTATAGACCGGAGACATGGTTGACACTTTATTCTGGAGACATGGTTGACACTCGGCTAACGCGGTCTACGCGCCTCACACTCAACCCCACTTTAGACACCATATCGTGGATCTTGTTCG
>BTQZ01000058.1:0-14194 GCA_036986135.1 Anaerolineae bacterium
ACCCGTTCAGCGAACACCACTTCGTGATCGCCGCCGTCAACGTCGTCTTCCCGTGGTCGATGTGCCCCATCGTGCCCACATTCATGTGCGGCTTCGTGCGCTCAAATTTCTCCTTACCCATTGTTCCTCCGCATGCTCTTTTGCAATGATTCCGATCTTCTCTTGCAGCTCCGTAGCATATAAGGCTATGCGCAATTCGCCCTTTGAGGGCAAGGTTTGCTAGAAGGCTCCCGCAAGCAAAGATTCCGTGACCCGCTGCCCCACCTGTTGGTAATGATGGAACTCCATGGAGAACACGCCCCGGCCCTGTGTCATGGAGCGAAGGTCCGTCGCATATCCAAACATCTCGGACAGCGGAGCAGAGGCGCGCACGATCTGCGTGTTGCCGCCTCGATTTTCGAGTGCTTCAATAGAGGCTCTTCGCGACGCAAGATCGCCGGTGACATCGCCCACGGCTTCATCGGCCACAACAACTTCAACTTTCATCACGGGTTCCAGCAGTACCGGATCGGCTCGCTGGACGCCTTCCTTGAACGCCAGCGACCCAGCCATCTTGAAAGCCATCTTGCTCGAATCGACTTCATGTGTGGACCCGTCTAGCAGAGTGACGCCGATGTCCGTCATCGGATATCCTGCAAGCACTCCTGCCTCGGCCGCTTCCCTAACTCCCTGCTCCACCGCGCGGATGAATTCTTGCGGGATGTTTCCGCCTCTAACCTTGTCCGCAAATTGGATCCCCGATCCGGGTTCACCCGGCTTCAACGCCATGACAACATGACCATACTGCCCGTGACCACCCGTCTGCTTCACATAGCGGTATTCAACATCCGGCAAGGCCTTACGGATCGACTCCTTATATGCCACACGGGGACGGCCAATATTGGTTTGAACTTTGAATTCGCGGCGCATCCGGTCAATCAGTACTTCCAGATGCAGTTCGCCCATCCCCCATATCATGGTCTGGCCGGTGTTTTCGTCCGTGCCGACTCGAAATGTCGGGTCCTCCTCGCCTAGCTTCTGAAGCGCTTCCGTCATTCGATCCTGATCGGCGTTGGTCCGGGGTTCAATCGCTGCAAAGATCACAGGTTCTGGGAAGACGATGCTCTCGAGCACGATGGGATTGGCGGGATCGCTCAACGTGTCTCCGGTAAAGGTGCTCTTCATTCCGAGTACCGCGGCAATGTCGCCCGCGGAGACCTCGTCAATATCTTCGCGATGATCCGCATACATGCGAATGAGACGGCCAATGCGCTCCTTTCTCCCCTTGGTCGAGTTGAAGACCGTCGAGCCTTTGGTTATCTTTCCCGAGTAGACCCGCAGATAGGCCAGACGTCCCACGTATGGATCGGTAACGATCTTGAATGCCAGAGCACTCATAGGTGCATCCGGCTTCGCCTCCCGAATGAGCTCCTTGGTCCCGTCCGGATCCAGTCCGCGCACGGGCGGAATATCGAGCGGGGAGGGCAGATAGTCCACGACCGCATTGAGCAGCGGCTGTACGCCCTTGTTTCGCAGGGATGAACCGCAGAAGACCGGGGTTACTTTCCCGTGAATTACGGCACGCCGGAGCGCAGCATGGAGCTCTTTCGTGGTGATTTCCGCGCCATCCAGAAATTTCTCCGTGAGTTCGTCGTCGGTTTCAGCGATCTGCTCCGCCAATAGGGCGCGCCTGGCTGCAGCCTGCTCGCGAAGCTTGGCAGGAACTTCGACTTTTTCAGGCACTTCGCCAGACTCATCGCCCCAAATAAAAGCGACGTCCTCGATGAGATCGATGACGCCGCTGAAATCGCGCTCTTCTCCGATGGGGATCTGCATAGCCACGGGGTGGGCTCCAAGGCGCTCGCGGATCATGTCAATGGTGCGATCGTAGGAAGCGCCCACGCGATCCATTTTGTTCACAAAACAGATCCGGGGAACGCCGTATCGATCCGCTTGACGCCAGACGGTCTCGGATTGCGGCTCGACGCCCTGGACCGCGTCGAAGACGGCTATACCGCCATCCAGCACGCGCAAAGATCGCTGCACCTCGGCCGTGAAATCGATGTGGCCTGGTGTGTCGATTATATTGATCACATGCTCGCGCCACTGTGCGGTTACTGCGGCGGACACAATCGTAATGCCACGCTCACGCTCCTGATCCATCCAGTCCGTGACCGTTGTGCCGTCATCGACCGACCCGATCCGATGAGTCTTGCCCGTATAAAACAGGACCCGCTCGGTAGTGGTGGTCTTGCCCGCATCGATGTGGGCGATAATGCCGATGTTGCGGTATCGACTCAACGGTATTTCAGGCATTTCAATCTACCAACGATAATGAGCGAAGGCTCTGTTTGCCTCCGCCATTCTGTGCGTGTCCTCTTTTCTCTTGATCGCCGCTCCCGTGCCATTGGCGGCGTCCGTAAGCTCATTGGCGAGCTTATCCGCCATGGTCTTGCCTGAACGGCTGCTCGCCGCAGCCAGCAGCCAGCGCATTGCCAGCGAGGTGCGGCGCGCGGGCATGACTTCGATAGGCACCTGATAGGTGGCCCCACCGACCCGTCGAGGCTTGACTTCCAGTCGGGGAGAGATCTTGGTGATGGCTTGCTCAAACATCTCGACCGGGTCCCGGTTGGCTCGCTCAGCCATTAGATCAAACGCTTCATATACGACCCGCGTGGCGGTGCTCTTCTTCCCCTTTTTCATGAGCCGATTGATGAGACCCGCGACAAGCGGATTGTTGTAGCGAATGTCGCCCGAGATCTTTCGCTTTTCTGGCCTGGTCCTTCGCATTTGGTTACTCCACCCGGTGCCTTGCACCACAGACAAGCATCGGTCGCCGCACGCACGGCGACCGAGCCTCTGGACATTTCGATCCGATTAGTCTCGTGGGCGTTTGCCGCCGTATTTCGAGCGGCCTTGCCTGCGCCCTTCTACTCCAGTAGTATCCATCGTGCCGCGCACGATATGATAGCGCACACCAGGCAGGTCCTTCACCCGGCCACCGCGTACAAGTACCACTGAGTGCTCCTGCAGCGAATGCCCCTCGCCAGGGATGTAAGCAGTAACTTCCAAACCATTCGTGAGCCGCACTCGCGCGACTTTCCGAAGAGCCGAGTTCGGCTTCTTCGGCGTCTGAGTCCGCACCTGCGTGCAGACTCCGCGCTTCTGCGGGGCGCCCTTGCGTTGCGTCTCCCGCCGCTGCTTCATGGAGTTGAAGGTGTATTGAAGCGCCGGAGCTTTGGTCTTGGCTTTCTTAACTCTGCGCCCCTTGCGCACTAATTGGTTAGTCGTTGGCAAGTGCTTGCCCCTCCACACAAATCACCGGGGCATTCGCCCCGGGATGCTTGTCCCTCCTCACAAGGAGGCTGGTCAAGTATTCAATTCAGGCCGCGTCAAAACCGGCCCGAGATCTCGGATTGGGATTTTACCAAAGGGCCCAAAGGGCGTCAAGCACGAGAGCCCAAGGCTTTAGTGCGATATAGTTGCTCAATTTATGTCAATCCGGGCCGAACTCGAGCTTACCCCTGTGCATAAGAAAAAGTGGCCGCCCTCGCCAGGCAGCCACCTTCTTCATTCGACGGTTCCGCGTCGCGTGGACTAGCGCTTGGGACCGAGATCGAGAAGCCCCATGCCCAACCTCGGGGGCCTAGCACGATCGTCTTGCTTGCCAAACCGGATGATCTCTCCCCCATCGTCAATCGCTTCGACTGACAGCCCAAGGCTCTGCAGTTCCTTCACGAGTACACGGAAGGAGGCCGGGATTCCCGGTTCCTCAACCGATTCTCCTTTGACGATCGCCTCATAGGTCTTGACACGACCCTGCACATCGTCCGACTTAACGGTCAGCATCTCCTGTAGAGTATGTGCCGCACCGTAGGCCTCCAACGCCCACACTTCCATCTCGCCGAAGCGCTGCCCGCCGAATTGCGCCTTGCCGCCGAGTGGTTGCTGGGTCACAAGTGAATACGGTCCGGTGGATCGCGCATGCACCTTATCTTCGACCAGATGATGAAGCTTCATCATCATCACCACCCCAACCGTCACGGGTTGATGATAGGCTTCGCCGGTCTTCCCGTCGTACAGGACCTGCTTGCCGAGCGTTGGCACTGGATGACCTTTGTCGATCATGATCTTTCCCGCCTGCTTGACCACCTGCTCAGGCGTACTATTGTTGCGAACCTTGCGACCCATGGCCTCGATCCACAGCCGCATGCAGGCATCGATAGCCGCATCATCATAGGGCTCTCTATCTTCCACTGGCAGTTCCGAATCCTCGAAGACTAGAATCTGCTCAGGATTGAAGCCCTTCTCCCTCAACCATTCTGTCAGGGCTGCCCGACGTGCATAGGTACGATCGGTGGCGATGAGCTCAATATCGTAGCCTTTATTCTCCATCCACGATTCGAGATATAGCCGCCGCACTTCCTCGTCATCCTCGAACGCCTCTTCGTCGTAGTAGCCCTGCTCCTTGACCCAATTCCAGGCCCAATCGGCGACTTCTTTCCAGGCACGATCGATCATCCATGCTCTTGCGAGTTCGGCTTCGATCTCTTCCTCATCCGCGCCGTCAAATACAGGCGTGATTGCCCGGAAGCCCAAGCGGTCGGCGGCCCACCCTAGATGGGTCTCAAGGATTTGGCCGATGTTCATACGTCCCGGCACTCCGAGCGGATTGAGGATCAGATCAACTGGAGTTCCATCCTCTAAGAAGGGCATATCCTCAACGGGCACAACTTTAGAGATTACCCCCTTATTCCCGTGGCGGCCGGCCATCTTGTCCCCCTCGGTAGCCTTTCGCTTTTGTGCCACCGATACACGCACCATCTTCTCCACCCCGGGTGGAAGGTCACGGTGTTCTTCGCGTGTGAACACATTTACATCCACCACCTTGCCGCGCTCGCCGTGTGGCATGCGCAACGAAGTGTCTTTCACTTCGCGTGCCTTCTCGCCGAAGATTGCTCGCAGCAGTTTCTCTTCGGGAGTGAGTTCCTTCTCACCCTTCGGGGTGATTTTTCCAACCAGAATATCGTTGGGGCCGACCTCCGCTCCGATGCGGATGATGCCATCCTCATTCAGATCGCGCAGCGCCTCATCCCCAACATTCGGAATATCGTAGGTAATTTCCTCGGGTCCCAACTTGGTGTCTCGGGCCTCGACCTCATGTTTTTCGATGTGGACGGAGGTGTATCGGTCCTCCTGAACCAACCGCTCTGATATGAGGATCGCATCCTCGAAGTCTCCTCCCTCCCATGAGAGGAAGGCCGTTAGTACGTTCTGACCCAGCGCCAACTCTCCATTCTCCGTGGAAGTCGAGTCAACAATCACATCCCCAGCCTGAACTCGCTGGCCCTTGATTACGGTTGGCCGCTGATCGATCGAGGTGCTCTGGTTTGACCGATTGAATTTCTTCATCCCGTAAGTTTGGGTGCCCTTCTTTGAGCGGATAATCACTCTACTACCGGTGACCGATTCAACCTGTCCGGCTTCCTGCGCCACGATCACCTGGCCTGAGTCGACAGCTGCTTGCCGCTCCATGCCAGTCGAGACAATGGGCACTTCCGGTTGAATGAGGGGCACCGCCTGGGTCTGCATGTTGGAGCCCATCAATGCCCGGTTTGCGTCGTCGTGTTCCAGGAACGGGATCAGTGAGGCGCTAACACCTACGATCTGGCGCGGCGCCACGTCCATGAAATCGATCCCTTCCGGGGCCGCAAAGAAGAAGTCTCCGTGGTTGCGGCACGAGGCGCGTGGATTGGCGAACTCGGATTCATCGGTCAGCGGCGTATTGGCCTGTGCTATGACGTACTTATCTTCCTCGTCTGCGGAGAGGAACATGGTTTGATCGGAGACGAAGGGCACTACGTCGACCTTTCCCTTCCGACGTCCTATCGTCGCAGCCAGCGCCTCCGTGATTTCCTCCCCATCCTTTGCGATTACCTTGTCACCACTAACGGTCATAAGGTCGCCGCGAAGACGCCTACCTGCCAGGCGCTTGTCCTTGGTGCCCAGCTCCTTCACAACTTTCCGGTACGGGGTCTCGATGAATCCGTACCGGTTTACGCGTGCATAGCACGCCAGGCGTCCGATCAAGCCAATATTGGGGCCCTCGGGGGTCTCGATAGGGCAGATACGGCCGTAATGAGAGTGGTGGACGTCGCGGACGTCGAAGCCAGCTCGCTCACGCCGCAGTCCGCCCGGGCCCAGCGCCGAAAGGGTCCGCTTGTGGCGCAGCTCGGCCAGCGGGTTGGTCTGATCCATGAATTGCGACAGTTGGCTCGAACCGAAGAACTCGCGAATGGCAGCCACCACGGGCCGGATATTGATCAATGAAACTGGAGAGATCTGTTCTTGATCGCGGATCGACATGCGTTCCAAGATGACTCGTTCCATGCGGCGTAGCCCAACCCTCAACTTGCCCTGGATCAGTTCGCCGACCGTTTTCACACGTCGGTTTCCGAGATGATCGATGTCGTCGGGCTCAATCACTCCATTATTGATGTTGATCATGCGCTCAATGATGCGCACAATATCCCAGGTGGTTATTTGACGGTGGTCTTCAGGAACCTTTCGCTCGAGTCCAAGTTTTCCATTCAGTTTGTAGCGACCCACTCGTTCTAGATCATACCGGCGCGGTTCAATGAGCTGGTCCGTCAAGTACTCGCGCGCGTTATCTAATGTTGGGGGATCTCCCGGCCGCATCCGGCGATAGAATTCGACCAGCGACTCCTCCGCCAGTGTTCGTCCATTCTGAAGATCCCAATCCGGTTCCTGGCGAATGGTGGTTTGGATGTAGGGGTGATCGGGATTGACGTCGGCTTTAGCAAACAATTTCAGGAGCTCTTCATCCGATCCTTCCGTTAGCGCCGGTTTATCCAGGCCATCATCAATTGCAGCCAATGCACGCAACAAGATCGTTACCGGGATGGTGCGTTTTCGGTTGAACTTCAGAGTCAGGTAGTCGCTCTTGCGCGTCTCAAACTCCATCCAAGCCCCTCGGTCGGGGATCAACTTGGCAGCCGCCAGGCGCCTTCCAGTGGCCCGATCTGCCGGCGCCTCAAAGTAGACGCCGGGCGAACGTATGAGTTGAGATACCACAACCCTTTCGGTCCCATTGATGATGAAGGTTCCCTTCTCGGTCATGATCGGGAAGTCGCCCATGAAAATGTCCTGCTTGATGGGCTCCGGCACCTCCGGCCCTGCCAGCAATACCGACACGTAAAGCGGAGCAGCGTAGGTTAGATCGCGCTCGATGCATTCTTCAATATCGTGCTTGGGATCCTCAAACCAGTATTCGAGCCCGAATTGCTTGGCCTCCGGCGTCTTGCCGGGCAGGTAAAGCTTCATCGTGCCGTTGTAGGATTCGATGGGCGATACCTCGTCAAAAAGATCCGCCAAGCCTTCCTCGGTGAGCCACTTGAAGGAGTCCAACTGGACCTCAATGAGGGTCGGCAGCGAATAGTGATAGGGGATACGCGAATAGAACTTACGGCCTTTGATAGGCATACCGTTCCCTTCCTACGTAAAGAGTATCAAGTTTGGAGAAGCTAGAAAAAAGCGATGACCTTACCCTGCTAGGGTCATTCTTATCCCCGGATCCCTTGAGGCGCGAGTTTAGGGAAAGGGGTGTTTTGGACGACTCGATAGATTACCATTAATTATAGTGCTTCGCAACCATTTTATCGGGGGATTCACGGCGTGTGCGCATGCGCAAGGGGTCCTGCTCCATGGCGAGACAGACGGATCTGTCGAACCATCCCGATCAGGCTCCTGAATCAGGAGCTGATCGTTCACCCGCTTGCATACAGGCTTTTGTAAATCTCGAATACTTCGTAGATCACTTGAATGTAACGATGCGTTTCCGCGAAGCGAATGACCTCCAGAAATAAGTCCGGGTCGTCCGGCGCCAGCTCCTTCCAGGCGATCGAATTTCCCGGTCCCCCGTTATACGCGGCGAGCGCCGCGAAAAGGTCGCCATCGAAACGGTCCCGCTGCGCACTCAGGTAGTGGGTTCCGAAGCGCACGCTCACGATGGGGCGATAGAGATCCCGTGACTCGTAGTCTGGAGGCCAACCGAGTTGACCGGCAATCGATTCGCCCGTACCTGGAATAACCTGCATCAGGCCGCGCGCCGCAGCAACCGAAGTTGCGAACCCCTCGAAGAGGCTTTCCTGCCGCACGACGGATAGTAGGAATAGCCCGTCCAGGCCATAGCGAGCCGCTTCGGGAAGGACGATGTCTCCGAAATAGGGGCCGAATCGGATGCGATTGAAATACACGGGCGCTTGAAGCGTGGCCGCGTCGTCCATCCCCGCATAATGGAGGATTTGACGCGAAGCGAGAATGGCTTCCCGGTACAAGCCGAGCTCCAGGAGGGTGTGCATCAGTCGGTAAGTGCCTTCCGGATCGTCCGAGAGAGAACTCCTCAGCGCGCTCAACTCCGCGCGCGCTTCCTCCAGCATCCCCAGGTTCCAAAGCTCAAGGCCCCGCACGAGCCTTGGATCTGAGGCGAGAACTGGCCCCAGTTCGTAGAGCGGATCCTCCCCGATAATGTCGAAGGTAGCTCTCATCCATTCTTCGGCGAGCCGCCGTTCGGCCTCGAGATCTGTCGAGAAGCTAAACACTCCTGAATCCTCAAAGGCAGGCGCACCTTCGAGCAGATGCTCCGCCCGCAATGAGTAATACCCGGTTGGATCCGCGTTGCTTGCCGCTTCCCACGCGGTATTCGCCTCCTCGATATCCTCACGGGCCAGGAGCGTCTTTCCGATCCATAGGTTTGCCCGTGCAATCTGCGCGGTGTTTGCGGCCAGATCAAGCGATCGCAGGAAGGCGAGCTCTGCGCCCGCGTAGTCACCAAGCCGATAGCGCACGATGCCGGCCTCAAACGCACCATCCGGCGCCAATGGGTTTCCTGCGTATTCCTCGGCCAATCTCAGCCAGATGTCTGCAGCACGGGCCAGATCGTTGCTCCTTTCGGCCGTGCGCCCCGCAGCAAACAAGGCCTCTGCCGCTTCTACTGATTGCGGGTGGCCCTCTGCGAGTTCCAGGTACGTCTCGACCGCCGATGTATAGCGGTCGAGCCAGGCCCACTCCGTCCTGGCCCTCGTCATCATCGCTTCCGGCCAAATGGGTTCGGCGGGGTAGTTCTGAGTAGCCGCTTCCAGATCCTGCAGCGCCAGCACGGGGGAGCCAAGCTCAAGATAACTGAGGCCGCGATAGTAGTAGGCAGCAGCCGAAGGATTCGTGGCCAGAGTTCGATCGAAGGCGGCCACAGCCGGCTCATAGGCTCCGGCGTAATAGTCGACCAGCCCGCGCTGGTAGTCGTCGACCGGCACGCCGTCCTGTACCAGCCGGGTCAGTCCGACATAAGTATCGAAGGCCGCGGGAAAGTTTTCGAACGAGTCCAAGAAACGTGCGTACATGCCGTACAAGTCCCCCTGCGCTTCGAGCGCCTGCCCTGCGAGCAGATTCATGGAGGCACGCGTACCGGCGTCACTGCTCTGAGCATAGACCTGGTCGAACTGTTCCAGCGCCCGTGCGTAGTCACTCGCCTCCAAATAGGCCCTTCCAATCTTGATTCTCAGCCTCAGGATATTGGCTTGTCCGGGTGACAGAATGGCGGCCTCGTATTGGGGAACTGCTTCGAGCGGACGAGAGGCCCGTCGCAGCGCATCCCCCAACCACTCATAAACATATAGGTCGATCACGCCGGATCGCTCCGCCAGGTAGGACTCATAATCGGCGACGGCAGCCTCGTTATTCCCCAGCGAGCCGTTGGTCTGGGCCCGCAGGATAAGTGCAGCAGGGACGCGCGGGTGGTCTGGGTAGGAGGACAGGAATTCCGAAAAGGCCCGCTCGGCCTCCGCCAGTTGCTCGTCCCGGAGCAGCGCTTCGCCCCGGCCAAAGAGCGCCTCCCCGATGACAATCGGATCGTCGCTCTCTGCGATGACGCGTTCGAACTCTCGCTCGGCCAGATCCCAGTCGCCATTGGCGAGCGCCGAATGCGCCGCTTCGTTGCGCAAGGCGGGGGCAGGAGTCGGCGTTGGCGTAGCGCTGGGAACTGGATAGGGAGTGAGGGTCGGCGCCGGCGTTGGGGTAGACGCGGCGCCTAATGGAAGACTACAGGCCAAAGCGGCGAGGAGCAGGCCAGCAAGTACTCCCAGAGCGGCTCTGTGCATGGCCGGCAATCATAAGTGACGGATAACCCGCTGTCAACGCGCCTCACTTTGCGAAGCAATATTCCTTGCACCCCTCTGATCCCCGTGCTAGACTCCGGCCGCGCCTCACGGAGCGCTCTCCGTCGAGAGCGCCTTTTTGTGTATTGTGGACACAAAGTGGATACCAAAGAAGTCGTTCTGACGGGTTCCATAGCCTACGATTACCTGATGCACTTCCCGGGCAAATTCCGGGAACACATCCTGCCCGATCATCTGGACTCGCTAAGCTTGTCGTTCCTGGTGGACTCACTGGAAAGAAGGCCAGGCGGCATCGCAGCCAACATCGCCTACTCCATGGCATTGCTCGGAGAGCGACCTCGAGTGATGGCTACCGTTGGCGAAGACTTCGAGCAGTATCGACAGTCGCTCGAATCGGTCGGAGTGGTAACAGATGATGTGAAGGTCATCCCTGGGCTGTTGACCGCCTCGTTCTTCGTCACAACCGACGAGACCGATGCTCAAATTGCCAGCTTCTACACCGGTGCGATGGCCCACGCGTCTGAATTGAGTCTTGCAGATCTGGATTCGCGGCCCGATTTAGTGCTGATCTCGCCGAACGACCCGGGGGCGATGACCGCGTATGTTGCCGACTGCATGGAACTTGGAATCCGTTACTTGTACGATCCCAGTCAGCAAATCCTGCGCTTGGACGCTGCGGACCTTGAGGCAGGAATCCGGGGATGCGAGGCTTTGTTTGCCAACGACTATGAATTGGCGCTAATCGAAGACAAAACCTCCTTTTCTATCAAAGACATCACGGGATTGACCAAGTTCACAGTAATCACGCGAGGTGAAGAGGGATCCGATCTCTACACTCGGGAGGGTCGGCAGCGGATTCCCGCCGTTCCCCCCCGTGAGACCGCTGAACCCACCGGTGTGGGAGACTCATACCGCGCGGGATTCCTGAAGGGCTACCTGCACGATCTACCTCTCGATTGTTGCTGCATGATGGGCGCGCTCACCGCTACATACTCGCTTGAGCACCTGGGCCCGCAGAGTCATCGCTTTGAGCTGGATGAGTTTGTTGCCCGCTTCCGATCTGAGTTCGATTCAAAGTGCGATCTTGAACGGCTCCTGCAATAGAGGGCAAATCGATTCGGTCGATCCTGGAATCGGATCGATCGCGGGCCGCGTATGCCCTGGCCGATCCTGGAATTGAAACAATAGTGCTCAACGTAGAATTGCCCGATCAGTTTGGCATCAATATATACGGAAACCTAGGCTTCATGCCTTGTTGTTTTTATTGCGAGGGGATTGCCGCGCTGACATAGCGCGAGCAGGAAAGGGATCGAATGAGCTCAAATTATGATGTGAAAGACCTGGATTTAGCCGAGGGCGGACGACGCCGGATCGCCTGGTCCGATCAGGAGATGCCCGTGTTGGCACATGTCCGCGAGCGCTTCACCGGTGATCGTCCGCTGGAAGGACTGCGAGTGTCCGCCTGCCTTCATATTACCGCGGAGACGGCCAACTTGATGCGTACTCTGCAGGCCGGTGGAGCCGAGGCCGTGATTTGCGCCTCGAATCCCCTATCCACGCAAGATGACGTAGCGGCCTCTTTGGTAATGCACGATGAGATCCCGGTGTTCGGGATCAAGGGCGAGGATCGAGAGACGTATTATCAGCATATCTACTCTGCGCTCGACCACAAACCTAAAGCAACCATGGATGATGGAGCGGATCTTGTCAGCTCTCTCCACACGGATCGTCCGGAGCAGCTCGGCGAGTTGATCGGGGGCACGGAGGAGACCACCACAGGTGTCATTCGCTTGCGCGCCATGGCCAATGACGGGAAACTCGCCTACCCCATCATCGCTGTCAACGACGCCATGACCAAGCACTTTTTCGACAATCGCTACGGGACTGGCCAGTCCACCATCGACGGCATTGTGCGCGCGACCAATGTCTTGCTCGCGGGAAAGACCTTTGTCGTGGCCGGGTATGGTTGGTGCGGGCGCGGCCTCGCCATGCGAGCAAAAGGACACGGCGCGAACGTCATCGTGACGGAGGTGGATCCATTGCCAGCACTGGAAGCGCTTATGGATGGTTTTCGTGTTATGCGCATGCAGGAGGCGGCTGCGCAGGCAGACATCCTATGCACGGTTACGGGCGATGTGAACGTCATTGACCGGCCGCATCTCGAGGTCATGAAGGATGGGGCCATCATTGCCAACTCCGGCCATTTCAATGTAGAGATCAATATTGAGGCCCTGGAAGACATGGCGACCGAACGCCGCAAAATGCGCGAGTTCGTGGATCAATACATTCTTGAGGATGGTCGCAAACTCAACTTGCTCGCAGAGGGGCGGCTAATCAATCTCTCTGCTGCGGAGGGGCATCCCGCAAGCGTAATGGACCTCTCTTTTGCCAACCAGGCGCTCTCGCTGGAATACTTGATGCAGCACCAGGAAGAGCTGGAAAATCAAGTCTACACAATCCCAGAAGCGATCGACCGAGACATCGCCCGCCTAAAGCTCGAAACAATGGGAATCCAGATCGACACACTCACCGAGGAGCAATCAAAGTACCTTTCGTCTTGGGAAGTGGGAACTTAGCTCCCAGACCCTCGCCCAATCAACCAAACGGCCTGTCTCAAGGGTAGTTCGAGGCAGCCTCCTTTTTCACTCTTGATTCGCTTGGGATAGGGCGTGGGCTTGGATGCTTCGGGTCCGTACAGTCGGGTGGGCTACCGTCCCACTTCGATTAGCACGAAGACCGGATCACCAAAGAAGGTGCCATCGGGTGTTTGAGCTTGCCAGCTTGCGAGCCGGTCGCCTGCCTGATCGGGCGCGGTAATCTGAACCGACCAAACGCCAGTCTCGCCCGCGCGCGCCGGATAAAGCGCCAATTCGCCCGGCGCTTCTATGAGCCCATCATCGATCCGAACGAGTCGATAGCCCGCGCCCCAGTCACAACTTCCGGCATTAAGCACGCCCCATCGCTTGTCAAGCACCTCACCTGGTCCCGCAGGATAGCCGTCTGGAACCGTGAGATCCTCTACAAAGCGCGCGTCGTTTACACAGCTGGCGATCTCCGGCTTTATGATTTGGGGCTCCGGGGTTGCAGTGCTCGACGGTATGGAGCTCAGATCCAACGTCGCGCGAGTTTCGACATCGCCATCGGGCGAACAAGCCGCAATTACGGCCAAAAAGATCACGATCGATACGAGTGGCCGGTTACCGATCAATCCGACCACGCCTCGTTTGCTAAGCGAGGGAGTAAGTGAGTCGCCTTCCTTAGGAATTTAGAACTCCTTCAATCAGCATGATAGACCTTCCAATCGCATCCGCTTGTTTACTCTAGCAATTGAGGGAGAGAATGCAAGCTGAAAGGCTCAGCGAATCGGGACCTGAGCGGATTGTGAATCGACGGGACCGCGGCTGCCACCCGCGGTCCCGATTCGGTGTGAGAGCTTGCAGCCCTCCTGGGGACTGATCAGGAGGTGAGTTCTATTCGTAGGCTCGAGAGAGTGGGCCCCGTTCCTGAGCGGAATTCACACAACGGCTCTCTATGCCAATTGCGCGGATATTCCGGTCAGGCCGAAACCTGCCGCTGCGAGCGCCCATTCTCCGCGGCTACCTTAGATTTCCTTTTAGGTTCCTCTGGCTCCGGAGAATGCGCCATCGCCTCTTCTTTTGCGCGGCCTTCCGGATCTATGGCCGCGGGATCGCTGGCTGCATCCTCCTGCTCAAGACCGGCCTTAACTCGGATCCTGTGGTCGAGTTCTTCCAGAATCTCGGGATGCTCGCGCAGGAAGTCCTTTGTGTTCTCGCGCCCCTGGCCCAGCCGGTCCTCGTTGTACGAGTAGAACGAGCCCCGCTTATCGATCAGGTCCGTCTCCACTCCCAGGTCCAGGATCCCCCCCACCCGGCTGATGCCCTCGTTGTACATAATGTCGAACTCCGCCACCTTGAACGGCGCCGCCACTTTGTTCTTCACTATCCGCGCACGCACGCGGTTTCCCACCACTTCCTGCCCCACCTTGATGCTTTCCGTGCGCC
>BTQZ01000059.1:0-13703 GCA_036986135.1 Anaerolineae bacterium
GCAGATTAGGGAATTCTTGATTTGAAGATCGATACCGAAACGCTAGAAGATCGACAGATTCAGCTAACGATCGAGGTGCCCGACGATCGGTACAACGCGGCCATGCGATCCGCGGCGCGGCGCATGAGCAAGCGGGACAAGATCCCCGGATTTCGCCCGGGGAAGGTGCCATTCGACGTGGCGGTCGGCCGGTTCGGAGAAGACGCCATCTTCGATGAAGCTCTCGACACGCTCGGGCAGGACGTCTACAAACAGGCGCTCGAGGACAGCGAGCTCGAGCCCTTCGCACCCGGCGCGCTCAACGAAGTCATAAGCCGAGAGCCGCTGGTACTCCGCTATTTGGTGCCGCTGGCTCCGGAAGTCGACCTGGGGGCCTACCGCAAGGTGCGCGTGAAATTTAAGCCTCCGGAAGTTTCCGACGAGGCCCTCGAGGCCATGATGGAAGACCTCCGCCAGCGACAGGCGCTCATCGAGCCCGCCGAACGCCCAGTCCAGATGTCGGACGTGGCGGTCATCAATATCGAGGGAAACCTGGACGAGCCGGAGGAAGAGGAGACGGCACTGGTTCTCAAGGAGTCGGGCATCTCGCTTCTTATCGAGGAGGACACGGACTGGCCGTTTCCGGGCATCGCCAAAGAACTGGTTGGCATCGAGGTCGACGAGACACGCACGCTCACTCACACCTTCGGAGAGGAATATCCGGCCGAGGAGCTGCGCGGCCGGGCAGCTACGTTCGAAATAACCTGCCAGGAGGTCAAGTCCCGATTCGTGCCGGAATGGAGCGACGATCTCGCCCAGGCCATGGGCGACTACGAGAGCCTGCTCGACCTGCGCATCAAGGCCCGCGAGAGCTTGACGGAGAGCGCGGAGCGAGAGGCGGAAGCGGAATACGCAGACAAAGTGCTCGAGGAGATCGGCGAAGTCTCCGAAGTGACTTATCCGCCGCTGCTTGCAGACCAGGAGGTGGATGACTTGCTGCATGACATCGTTCATCGCCTCGAGGCGCAAAAGCTGACCCTTGAAGACTACTTCCAGGCCGAAAACAAGACCGAAGCCGAAGTACGGGATGAGCTCCGCCCCCGCGCTGAGGAGCGCGTCAGGCGGGCACTTATTCTGGGCAAGGTGGTGGAGGAAGAAGAGCTGGAGGTCGGCGAAGAGCAGATCAGCGGCCGCATTCAACGCCTGGCCAACAGCATCCAAGATCCCGAAGGCAATGTTCTCAAGGCGCTCAACACACCCCGATCGCGCCGCCGTATCGAAAACGATCTGCTGTTTGAAATGGCGATCGACCGGCTGGTATCCATCGCCAAGGGGGAAAACCCGGAAAAGGGCAATCCAGAGCTGGAACAAGAAGAATCCGAGGAAGAGGTAGCGATCCTGCAAACGGGCAGGCCGGAGCCGGAAATTGAAATACCCGAGGAAGAAGGAGAAAGCCCCCACGAGGGCAGTCTTGAATCCGAACTATTGGATATCCAAGAATCCGAGTCCGAATCCGTTGAAGAATAGGCCGGTTAAGCTGCAGATCTACCCTAAAGAAGCGCCTTGGTGCGCTACTTGCACCGTGAAAGGCGCACCGCTGGCCTATTGCCGAGACTCTTAGATAGCGAGACAATAGCGAGATAAGGAGCCAGAATGAACACCATTGACCCCCAATCCCTGATCCCTATGGTGATCGAGACCAGCGGCCGAGGCGAACGTGCCTACGACATCTACTCCCTGCTGCTGAAGGAACGCATCATCTTCCTGGGAACGCCCATCAACGATATGGTCGGCAACGTCATCGTGGCGCAGCTGATTTGGCTGGATTCTCAGGATCCTGAGCGGCTGATCCGCCTGTATATCAACTCCCCCGGCGGCCAGATCTACGCCGGAATGGCGATCTATGACACGATGCAGCAGCTGAGCGCGCCGATTCAAACCGTGGCCGTGGGCGTTACGGCTTCCTTCGGAACGGTGCTTCTCGCAGCGGGTAGCTCCGGTCAGCGCTTTGCGCTGCCAAACGCGACGATCCACATCCACCAACCCATGGGCGGCACGCAAGGACAGGCCACCGATATCGAGATCCAGGCCAAGGAGATCTTGCGCCAGCGCGAGAAGATCAATAACATACTCGCAGAACACACCGGCCAACCGCTCGAGACCATCGAGCATGACGTCGAGCGCGATTTTTATCTCAGCGCCGAAGATGCCCTGCAATATGGCCTGATCGACAACGTGTTGACACCGGCAGCACTGGCCAAGGCGGAAGCGGAAGCGGAAGCGGAAGACGGAAAGGCGAAGGAAAAGGTAGAGAAGTAACCTGGCATGACCGAAGCGGACGATCTGTCGCGGCGCTGCTCCTTCTGCAATCGCCCCGAGGATGAAGTTCAGCGCCTGATATCGGGCCCGGACGGGGTCTACATTTGCAATGAGTGCGTTGACCTCTGCGGGGACATACTGCACGGGGATACCGGCCGCGCCTACGCAGTGGGGCTGACGCCGGTCGGGAAACCATCCTTGGCGCCCCAGCAGATTAGCGCCCGATTAGATGAATATGTTGTCGGACAAGACAACGCCAAACGTGTGCTGTCCGTTGCGGTTTACAACCACTACAAGCGCATTGCCAGCCGACCGCGCGGAGAGGTCGAGCTGGAGAAATCCAATATCTTGCTCGTGGGCCCTACCGGCGTCGGCAAGACCCTGCTCGCGCAGACGCTCGCGCGCGTTCTCGATGTTCCATTCTGCATTGCCGATGCCACCGCCCTGACGGAGGCCGGCTACGTGGGCGAGGACGTCGAAAATATCCTGCTCCGGCTGCTCCAGGCCGCAGAGTTCGACATGCAGCGCGCAGAGCGCGGCATCGTCTACGTGGACGAGCTGGACAAGACCGCCCGCAAATCGGGCGATAATCCCAGCATCACACGAGATGTCTCTGGCGAGGGCGTACAGCAGGCACTACTCAAGATCATCGAAGGCGCCGATGTGAACGTTCCCCCTCAAGGCGGCCGCAAGCACCCCCATCAGGAATTCATACAGATCAACACTACCAACGTGCTGTTCATCTGTGGCGGCACCTTCGACGGCCTGCCAGACATCATCTCCGAACGAGTTGGTACTCGCGGCCGCGTGGGTTTCCCCGGCACCGCCGAAGAGCGGGAAGCCATGAAGTTCGATGACTCGGAGCTGCTGCGGCGCATCGAGCCGGATGATCTGATGCACTTTGGGATGATCCCCGAGTTGGTCGGGCGACTGCCGGTGGCTGTCAGCGTCGAGCCGCTGGATGTGGGGTCCCTAAGGAAGATCCTTACCGAGCCCAAGAACGCCCTGGTCAAACAATACGTGCAGCTCTTTAAGATGGATAAGGTTGAGCTGATCTTCACCGAAGAGGCCCTGCAGCTAGCTGCGGAGATGGCGCTGGAACGGGAGACGGGTGCGCGCGGCTTGCGATCCATCCTGGAGAATTCGCTGCTGGAAGTCATGTACGAGATCCCCTCGCGCCCCGAAGTGCGTGGTGTCGTGGTCGATGAACTCGTAATTGCCGGAAGCCAGGGCCCGAAGCTTTTGGGCGAGGACGGTCTGGAGATTAAGCAAGGCGAGGATCTCGATCTGCGAGATGCCGCCTAGGCTCTCAAATCTAATGAGTCTTAAGACGGGGCGCTGAGTACAGCGCCCCGCTTCATTTATACTCAAACCGCTTTGCAGAACGAGGGCAGTCGCAGCATATTTGCACCTGCCACCGGCAGCCAGGCATGGAATGCATGAGATGAAGCACTTCTCCGAGCTTCAGGGATTGATTTTCGACATGGACGGCGTCCTCTGGCGCGGAAGGAAGGCGCTCCCCGGTGTCAGGGAAGCATTTTCCCGCATTAGAGCACTTAAAATTCCGTTCGTACTCGCAACCAATAACGCCACCCAAACCTTTGAAGAGGTTCGCTCCCGCATGGAGGGTGTGGGAGTTGCCATTGAACCTCATGAAGTGCTCACCAGCGCGGTGGGGGCAGCCGGCTATCTGAGGCAGCACATACCGGAGGGCGCCTACGTTTATGCCCTTGGCGGTCCGGCGCTTTATCATGCTCTGGAAGATGCCGGCTATAGGGTGCAGGAATCGAGTGATGGAGTGGCAGCGGTCGTGGTTGGAATGGACTGGTCGCTCACATGGGAAAAGCTTGCAGAAGCCTGCTACGCCCTGATGGATGGTGCTTTTTTCATGGGAACCAACGCGGATGTTTCATTTCCCACGGAGCGCGGTCTCGCGCCGGGAAATGGCGCGATCCTGGCTGCTCTCGAAGCAGCGACCGGCCGAGAAGCCACGATCTTCGGGAAACCAGAGCCGCATTTGTTTACGGAGGCGGTGCAAAGGATCGGCACGCCTATGACCCACACGGTTGCCGTTGGAGATCGACTGGAGACAGACGTCTTGGGAGGCAAGCGCGCCGGGCTGCCGACCGCGCTGGTCCTGACCGGCGTTACCACGGCCGAGCAAGTTGCGGATTCTGATCTGCAGCCCGATTGGGTATTTGAGGACTTGGAGCAGCTCAGCCAGGCGCTGCAAGCGCATGCAGCGAGCGAGATGGACTAGCTAGCCGCCGATGCGATGCAGTCGCTCTGCGGCCTCGATAGTCATGGGGATCCTGATCGAGATACGTGTGCCCTGGCCGCGAGCAGAATCGATGCTCAGGATGCCGTGAACCATTTCGGCCCGTTCGTATAAATTCACCATACCCAGACTTCCGCGCTGCTCATAATTGTCCTGGACTTCTGCCACATCGAACCCGACCCCGTTGTCCTCGATCTCGAGAAGCGCCATCTCTCCGTCCCGCTTTAGGCGCACCCATATGTGCTCTGCGCGTGCGTGCTTGCGGGCGTTGTTTACGGCCTCTTCAACGATAAAGAATACGACTCCCTGCTTGCCGACCTCCATGGCGCTCTCGATTTGAGGGTCGACGTCCACATGAACCTTTTGATTGTGCATCTCATCGAACTTGCGGGAAAGGTCCTTCAGCGCAGCTCTCAGTCCCTCTGATTCCAGGATCAGAGGCCGCAAGGTGAAGAGCATCTGCCGGATCTCCTTAGAGGTTCTCCTCGCCAATTCCTCAATCTTATAAAGCTCATCCGAGGCACGCTTCGCATCCCGAATCACAAGTCGGCGGGCGAAGTTGACGCGCATGGCGATGGCGCCGACAGACTGTGCCGGTCCATCATGGAGATCGCGCGCTAGCTTGTGGCGCGCATCCTCCTGAATCTCCGCCATGCGCTGCTTTTCCTGTTCCAGTTGGCCGTACAGGCGCGCATTCTGCAGTGCAACGACCGCTTGCTGAGCAATGGATTCTAGGATCTCCAGGCCCTCCTCGGTCAGATATTCCTCCCTTGGGTGACCAAAGAGCATGATTCCGTATACTTCCAGGCCGACGACGAGCGGAATGCACACCGCTACACTGCATTTTCTAAGCGCCAACAGCCGGCCCAGCTCAGGATCGGAGGCGGGATCGGATGTGATTTCGAGCTGGCCGCTCGACATTGCCAGCTCGACCACTCCTGCGCGCCCGGGGATTTCGGCGTTTAGGTCGGCTCGCAAGAAGCCGCGCGAGGAGACGACCTGAAGCTCCTCGCCGTCAAATAGCAGCAAGGCACTGACCAATCCCCCTGCCTCTGCGTCGGTTAGGACGCTGGTCGCCAGATCGAGCGCCATATCCATCACGCGCTCGTAGTTAAGCGCCGCATTGAGCGCGGCAGTTCCTCGAAGCACTCGCCGAAGCTTCTCTATTTCCGCCTCGAGTTGCCTTATGCGCTCGTCGACCATCAGCGAGGTTGCGGGTCCCGGCATCGGCTCGTCCCCACCTAGGATTTGGTTAATGGAATCGAGGACACCCAACTAGCGTTCCCTCTCCTGAGTCGCAGTTTTCAATCAATCGACTAATCAAACCTTGAAGGTCGTTGTAGTCATTGCAGGATTTCGATCAGAAGCATCAGATTCATTTCCCGAAGTTCACCCCAAACTACAGTATCAGCAAAATGCATTCTGCACCCCCTTACAGTTGCCCTACAAAGCGAGTGTATCTCAAATGCGTGATCCATTACTCTGCTTGTCAACCGATTCTGCGAAAGGTATGATTGCCGAAATGGCGAAAGGATTCATTCTTGCCACCTCGATCCTGTCCGCCGATTTCCTGCACCTAGAATACGCTATTCAAGCCGCAGAGAAGGGCGGCGCGGACTGGATCCATATCGATGTGATGGATGGCCACTTCGTACCCAACATCACGATGGGGCCAGTTGTTGTGAAAGCCGTGCGCCGGGCGACCCGTCTGCCGCTCGACGTGCACCTTATGATCGAGTCTCCGCAGCGCTACCTCGAAGACTTCGCCAAGGCCGGCGCCAATTCCCTCACAGTGCACGTTGAGGCGACGACCGACCTCGAGCAGTCCACGCAGGCCATAAGGGATCTCGGCCTGCGCGCGGGAGTAGCGATGAGTCCTGGCACCCCTGTCGATCGAGTTAAGCAGGTGCTCGAGCGCATCGATCTGCTGCTCGTGATGACGGTCAACCCAGGTTTTTCCGGACAGTCGTTCATGCCAGAGCCACTACAGGAGGTGGAGCAGCTTCGCAAACTGAAATTGCAGGGCCGGACGAAGGCGCTAATTCAGGTGGACGGGGGAATTGATGCCCGCACCGCCCCGCTCGCAGGTCAGGCTGGGGCCGAGGTCTTCGTAGCGGCCAGCGCGATCTTCAAGCACAAGGAGGGAATTGCCGCCGGAATTGCGGCCCTCAGAAGCTCTCTCGCAACCCTGGAAGCTCAGGGAACGCCGCGAGCCGATCCTACGGACGCTTAAGCCTGGGCGAAGTCGAATGGACTGGAGAACGAGAATTGCTCATCGGTCGGCAAATAAAAAGAGCCCGCGGGTCCGGACTCTCCATCACGCGAGTCAACGCCTCAAGGCCTTGAAAGACGTTTGATACACTTGGTGCAGAGCGTTCTGCGCACCAACCTTCCCTCTTCCAAGACGCGAACCCGCTGCAGGTTTGGTTTAAACTTTCTCTTGGTTGCTTTCATGGAGAAACTGCGGCTCTGACCGAACGCAGTCGTCTTGCCGCAGGTTTCGCAGTGTGCCATTTGGCCTTTATTTCCCTTAGCGAGTGCGGGCGCAATATTACCATAGAAGGTCGTGGCGTCCGAGAATTGAATAGAAACGATGACTAACAAGCACGGAATGATCACGATCTCCCCGAATGCCATCGCCTCGGTCGCGGCCAGGGCAGCATTGACCTCCTATGGCATCGTAGGCATGGCCTCGAAAAACATCATGGTCGGGCTGGCCAACGCCATCGCGCGCGATCCTCGCCACGGAGTCGAGGTCGCGGTCGGTGACGATGGAATTGTAGTGGACCTCTACATCATCATCGAATACGGCACGCGCATCGCGACCGTCTCAACCAGCGTGGCCAATACGGTGCAGTATCAGGTAGAGAAATCCATCGGGCTCCCGGTCGTGGCGGTCAACGTCCATGTGCAGGATTTGAGGGTGAGCGATACAGATTGAATGATTGAGCAAGGCACGAGGACCTGGCAACGGCTTGCCCAGCGCTCTCGGTACATCGATGCGCACAGGCTATTGCAGTTGATTGAAGCAGGATTGACCTGGTTGCGGACCAACCAGGAGACGGTCAACGCACTCAATGTCTATCCAATACCCGACGGCGATACCGGCACCAACATGGTGCTAACCATGGAGGCCGCCTGCAAAGAAGTAGGCAGCGCCGGAGGAGGCTCAATTGGAAAGGCGCTACAGGCGCTGGCACACGGCGCTCAGATGGGAGCACGGGGCAACTCGGGAGTGATTCTCTCTCAGCTTTGGCGGGGCTTCGCCCGCGCGCTCGACGGCGTGGACGAGATGGATGCCCCAGCATTTGCGGCAGGATTGGCGGCCGCGCGTGACACTGCCTATCGAGGCGTCGGGCAGCCCGTGGAAGGCACCATTTTGACCGTTTCGAAGGAGGTGGCCGCCGCCGCCGAGCAGGCCATTCAGGACGGGGCGACCTCAAACCTAGATATTCTGGAGCGAGTCGTCCGGGCCGCTGATGCGGCGGTTGAAAACACGCCAAACTTGCTGGAGGTGCTCGCCAAGGCGGGCGTGGTGGATGCTGGGGGCAAGGGACTATTCTTCATCCTGGAAGGTATGCTGCGCTCGGCGACCGGGCTGGATCTGGATGTCCCATTGTTCACGATCGACGTCGATCCTCATCTGATGGAGCGAGTAGAAGGCGCGATTGAGGGTGGCCAGGACTGGGAAGTGGTCGTCGACTTCCGGCCCAATACCGATTTCGAGCTGCGCTCCTTCACCGCCGGATTGGCCGATATGGGCACCTCCATACAGATCGCGGAGGGAGACGGCTTGATGCGTATGCACATCCACGTCCCCGACCAATCCGAGTACGAACCTATCGAATACTGCAAGAAATCGGGCACGATTACAGACGTGCACATCGAGAATCTGATGGATCAGCTGCTTCAGATCGAACAGCACACGGATTCTGAGCTCCAGCTAGCAGAGGTCAGTCAGGGTCAGGTTGCAGTTGTGGCCGTGGCCTCCGGTATCGGTCTGGCCAAGGTCCTAGCCGAAATGGGCGCGGGCGCCATCATCGAGGGTGGGCAGACCATGAATCCGAGCGCGGAAGAGCTCCTAACCGCCATCGAGGACCTGCCCACCGACCAGATCATCGTGCTGCCGAACAACAAGAACGTCATCATGGCTGCCGAGCAGGCCGCCAAGTTGAGCAACAAGCAGGTTCTGGTGGTGCCAACTCGTTCCATGCCGCAGGGAATTGCGGCCATGTTTTGTCTTGATGCGGACAGGAGTCTCAAAGAGACTGCCGACTCCATGAATTCCGCGCTCGGCGAGATCAAGACCGCCGAGCTGACGAGAGCCACGCGCAGTACTACGATCAATGGCATTCCCTGCATGAAAGGGCAGATCATTGCGCTCTTGGATGACAATCTAATCGCCGCAACGGAGGATCTATTCGAAGCCGCTCTGCTGGCTTTGAAAGAGGCGGAGGCCGACACCTATGAGCTGATTACCCTCTACTGGGGCGCCGACTTGACGGAAAGGGAGGCACAAAAAGTTTCACAGACGATCAGTGAACGCTACCCAGAGCAGGAAATCGAGCTCGTACACGGGGGCCAACCCCACTACGATTTGATCTTCTCTATCGAATGACCATTCACATTGTGACGGATAGTTCCGTCCGCTTCCTCGATTTGGAGAACAATCATCACGACCTGATCAATCTGGTTCCTACGACGGTGCGGTTTGAGGATCAAGCCGTCGAAGACCGTCCCGACCTGCTTCTGGGCGAGGTTCGAAGCCAATTCGAGGCCGATCCCGGAAAGGCATACGCAGATCCCCCGAGCGTAGAGCAATTGGTTTCGGTCTATTCTCGGCTGCAGGATGAAACCGATGAGATCGTGTCCATCCATACCTCGGCGGGGATCAACGCCACCTATCGAAACGCGGTCAGAGCCAGCGAAGGCTTTCGCGGCCGTTGCGACATACAGGTCATCGACTCCACAAGCCTTTCTGCCGGACTCGGCATGCTTGCCAGCCGCGCCGCGGCGGCGGCCGAAGCCGGCAGTTCACTGGAAGATATCGTGCGAGTGGTGCGGGGCATCATCCCCCGGCTCTACGTCGTCTTCTTCCTGGACGATCTGGCTTACCTGGAGCGGAACGGCCTGGTCAGCCGATCGCAGGCGATCCTTGGCAATATGCTCAATATCTTTCCGTTTCTAACGGTCGAGCATGGTCGCCTGATTCCGATGGAAAAGGTACGCACCCGAATTCGAGCCCAGGAAAAGCTGATCGAGTTTGTTACGGAATTCTCGGATATCGAGCACCTGGGAATCCTTCACAGCACTACCGAGCCAGACGAGGAAGCGCTATCGGTTGCCGAGCGGCTGGAAGCCCTGTATCCTGACACTCCCATCAGCTACGTCAACTACGGACCTGCATTGGCCACCTATGTGGGGCTAAATAGCCTTGGCCTGGTGGTCCTGGAGAGTGAGGAGGAGGCACTCTAACGCTTTGAATTCCGCCATTCAAAAGCTAGCCAATTACCTGACGCTCGAAGCAGAGCGTGGCTTCGACAACGGCGCGGTGGTTGGTGGCCTCGACAGGATGTTGGACCCCTGGGAAGAAGAGGCGCGGGAATCTGGTGTACCACCAGAATTGGCAGACGTTGTGGTGGCCAGACTGCGTGACTATCCTCGGCTGTCGGCCAAGTCCAGAGAAGAGACACTGCGGGGCTTGTGGAATCGGCTACACGCTGAGTATCCGGAGCTGGCATCATCCGCTGGCAAGTCTGAGGGAGCGGGTACCAAGCCTGTAAGGCAGGGACGCTCCCAAGCGGAGTCCAGTCCCGAGAGCCCGCAGGAGCAGGCGAGCTTGGTCGGCACGGACGCCGTTCAGACCGAAGGAAGCGCGGCGGGGAAGGGGTCCGAGCGGATTGAACCCGGCGCCGCAGGAATTGCTGCCGAAGCGCCCGCCTCGAGCACAGCCACGGCGCCAAAATCCTCGAGTGCGCCTCCACCCGTCGAACCCGCGGCGCTCGACTCCCCTCTCATTGCAGTGCCGGGCATTGGCCCGAAATCAGCTAAGACGCTCAAGAAGCTTGGCCTGGAGACACTAGAAGATTTGCTTTGGCACCTTCCCCGACGCTACGACGACTACTCGCAATTGAAGACGATCAACCGGCTGGAGCTCGGTGAGGAGATCACTATCATCGGGACCGTGGAGGAGATCTCGGTTCGCCCCGTACGCGGGGGCAGACTCAAGCTGGTGGAGGCTACCGTCAGCGATGGAACCGGATCGATTGGTGTGACCTGGTTCAACCAGACCTGGATTGCCAACCGCCTCAAGGTGGGTAAGGCGGTCGTGCTCTCCGGTGGAGTGGAGCAGTATTTGGGCAAGCTCACCATGAACGGTCCCGAGTGGGAACCGCTGGAGCGAAAGCAGGTCCATACCAATCGCATCGTTCCGGTCTATCCGCTCACGGCGGGTGTGACCGCAAAATGGCTGCGCAGAGTGATCAATTCGGTTGTTCAAAGTCATGCGCAGCGGGTTCCGGATCCGCTGCCTCCCGCACTCGTCACCGAAGCGGGCCTGATGCCGTTTGGAACGGCATTCCACCAGGTCCATTTTCCAGACAGCTGGGATCAGCTGAAGCACGCACAACACCGCCTGGCATTCAACGAAATGCTCTTACTGCAGCTCGGCGTCTTGCGTCAGAAACGCGGATGGCAGGAGCCCGAAACCGAGCCAATTCGAGTCGCGGACGAGTGGGTGGACCGCTTCCTGGCCGGTCTTCCCTATCAGCTGACGGATGCCCAGGGCAAGGCGCTCGCAGAAGTGCGCGCCGATCTCGAACGCCCGGTCGCCATGAACCGCTTGATAGAAGGAGATGTCGGTTCCGGCAAGACGGTGATCGCTGCGGCCGCCATCGGCATGGCGGCCAGCGCGGGGATGCAATCCGCCGTGATGGCTCCCACCAGCATTCTGGCTGAGCAGCACCATGCGACCTTTCTTGAGTTTCTGCCTGAGCTGTCGATCCGGCTGCTGTTGGGATCGACGCCGGAGGCGGAGAAGGAAGAAATCAGGGAAGGCCTCGCCCGGGGAGAGATCCAGCTGGTGGTTGGCACACACGCGCTGCTCGAGGATCCTGTGGGCTTCAAGAAGCTCGGACTGGCGGTCATCGATGAGCAGCACCGCTTTGGGGTGGCCCAGCGGGCTGCGCTGCGCAGCAAAGGAATTAACCCTAATTTGATCGTGATGACTGCCACTCCCATCCCGCGCTCCCTGGCGCTCACGATCTACGGAGATCTCGACCTCACGATTGTGGACGAGATGCCTCCCGGTAGACTGCCGGTCGAAACGCGTGTGTTCCGCCCCGTTGAACGGGCCCGCGCACACACCTTCATCCGCGGCCAACTCGAAGCCGGCCACCAGGCGTTCATTATCTATCCCCTGGTGGAGGGCTCAGACAAGGTTCAGGCGAAGGCGGCGGTTGACGAGCATAAGCGTCTCCAGCAAACGGCCTTCCCAGAGTATCGATTGGGCCTGCTGCATGGACGACTCAAGCCGGAGGAGAAAGAGCGGGTGATGAACGCTTTTCGGCAAGGAGAGTACGACCTGCTCGTCTCTACTTCCGTGGTCGAAGTAGGCATGAATGTCCCCAACGCCACCGTGATCCTTGTTGAGGGAGCGGACCGGTTCGGGCTTTCACAGCTGCATCAATTTCGCGGCCGAGTCACGCGCAGCAATCATCAATCCTATTGTCTCTTGATCCCGACCAGCGATCGCGAGCGCGAAAACGAGCGCCTGTTGGCGATGGAAGAGACCTCGGACGGATTCGAACTCGCGGATAGGGACCTGAAGCAGCGCGGACCTGGCGACTTCTTTGGAACCCGGCAGTCTGGGTTCCTCGAGCTGCGCGCGGCGCGCCTTACAGATCTGCAGATGATCGAGAAGGCGCGCAGCCAGGCCGCGCGTTTATTTGAAGAAGACCCCATGCTGGAAGCGCCGCAACACCGGGCGCTTGCCGCGGCGGTGGATCGTTTCTGGACCAATGGAAAGGGAGAGATGAGCTGATGATTCGAGCCGTGTTCCCGGGGACCTTTGATCCTATTCACTACGGACACATTGACATTGCCCGCAGGGCAGCCCTGGTGTTCGATGAGCTGATCGTGGCCGTATACGACCGGCCGCTCAAGAATCTGCTGTTTTCTCCCGAGCAGCGGCTGAACCTCGTTCAACAGGCTTTTACGGAGGACGAGGGAATTCGGATCTCGATGTTCAGCGGCTTGATCGTGGAGTACTGCCGCAAGGTAGAGGCGCAGGTCATCGTTCGCGGCCTGCGAGTCTTCTCTGACTTTGAACACGAATTCCGGATGGCTCTTGCAAACCGCCGGCTCGCACCCGAAGTTGAGGTCGTGGCGTTCATCACGCATGAGGAACACAGTTTCTTGACCGGATCCACCGTGCGCGAAATCGCCTCCCTGGAGGGGGATGTAAGCAGCATGGTGCCGGGGCATGTGTTGGCGGCGCTTGAGCGCCAGTTTCAGGTGGTTGGGAACGACGCGGTTGACATGACTTCGTTGAGAGACTAGCGGCAACCCGCTATTTGACCATATTCCCAGTTAGGTGTAATCTTCCGCAGATTTATCAATCCTGGCCGGAGGCCTTGTAATGGACATTCTCCACCTCGTGGACCGACTAGAAGAGCTCTTCAATGAGAGCCGGCCCATCCCGCTCACCCACAGCGTGGTGGTTGACGAGGATCGTGTGCTTGAGATCATCGACCAGATGCGCATCTCGATCCCGGATGAGGTAAAGAAATCACAGCAGGTCTTAGCGCAGCGTGATCGGGTGATGGCGCAAGCGCAGGAAGAGGCCAATCGCACTCTCTCCCTTGCTAAACGCCGCGGCGAGGAATCGCTTTCACGGGATTCCGTCGTAGAGGCGGCACATGAGCGCGCGGAGCAGATCTTGGACCAGGCCCGGGCCGACTCAGAAGCTATGCGCTCCGAAGCGGATGAATACAGCGTCGAATCCCTCGCCGCTCTGGAGGACGAGCTCACCCGCCTGCTCAATCAAACCCGCAACGGAATTGCGAAGCTCAGCGCCGAACGGCAGCGGATCATGGAATCGCCGGAATTGGTCAGAGAGGCCTAACCA
>BTQZ01000060.1:0-13008 GCA_036986135.1 Anaerolineae bacterium
TAACTATCCACGATGATGGGAAATTCAGCTATGAGGAAGATACACAGCTATGGATACCCGTCAACGAGGCCATCTTTCATCATACCGATCAAAATACTTTGGAAAAGGTTTGATTGGTATGAGTATCACAATCATTAAGTGGTAATCACCGCAACCTTTCGCGGTTGGATCGGGCAAGGCCGCAAGAACAATGAAAGAGAACACATCGATTCACTAAAGTAATATTCTCACTGGCAAATGAGGATATAGAACAAGGCGATCCACCTGACCGCTTTTTCTCTGCGCTCAATATCGACTAGAAGTGGATAGCCATGAGTTCAACAACTCATCCTTGGGAAGAGCGCTATCGGATAGAGGGGCGCACTCTGAGTTCATTTGCGTATGGCAAAGATAGAAGTTGCCGCGTTTGTGTTCATCAGGAGCGAAGAAGGTCTTCTCCTTGTGAAGCAGAATTATGGTTCGAAGTATTGGTCCTTGCCTGGCGGATCAGTCGAAGCTAATGAAACGATCGAACAGGCTGCTGTTCGTGAGGTGAAGGAAGAGACAGGGTTGGATGTTTATTTAACGAGGGTCATTGGGATATATCGAAAGAGAAGCGAAAATGGTTTGGCGATCACGTTTGAGGGAAAAGCCATGGGAGGAAATCTGGAAGAGCGAGCCGAACTCGGTGAATGCAAGTATTTTCCAATCGATGGATTGCCCTCGCATGTAAGGCATCACTTCTCTCAGCGGGTGCGCGATTTCTTGAATTCACATACCGGGGTCGTGTTTAGGGAACAGTGACAAAACTGAGTTGAATCACATCTGCATCTTTTTTTCCAAGGCTTCTCGGAGGCTTATTCAATGGCCGGACGCACAGGGTGGGGGCGGAACAGAGGGTATGATGAGATCCCGGTCTTGTGTGAGTAAGGAGGAGCAACATGGCAAAGGATCTGACAGTTATCTTGGAGGATCGCCCAGGCACATTGGCAGATATGGGGCAGGCATTGGGAAACGCTGGCATCAACATTGATGGTTGGTGTGGCTTTCCTTGTGAGGGAAGGGGGGTCATTCACATCTTGGTGGAGGATGCCGCAGGTGCCCGAAGCGCCCTCGAAGAGGGCGGGATGCAGGTCGATGGAGAGCGCGATGTCTTGGTGCTTGACATCGAAGACCGGCCAGGCGCTTTCGGAGACATTGCACGGAAGATCGCCGACGCCGGCGTCAACTTCAATCTGGGATACCTGGCGACAAATACCAGGCTAGTCATCGGCGCCGATGAATTGGAGAAGGCTCAAGCTGCACTTTGACACATTCAGCGTAGGCAGCTCGCGAGCATTCCGCTCCTGAATGAGTTTCGGCCTGAGCAACCCGCCCCAGCCATAGAGGATCTCGTGGCCAGGGGATTCCAACCCCCACAGCTAAGAAGCCTGACCATTCTGCCGCATGGTCATTCGTTGTAGCGGCTTCAGCGTGGCCGGATTTCGTCGCGCCGCCTACTGGTATTCGCCGTGGGAGCGCCTTCTGCGAGCGGAGCCCCTGGGCTTCGCCAATCCCAAGCGGCCGCCTCGGAACAGCATCGACGCGCGTATGGGCTTGCCGGATTGTTGGGCTAGTCCTGGGGCGCTGCATGACTGGCGGTGCTATCGGGAGGATTGTCGATATGTCATACGAATCCCTGATCAAAATTAGTGGCTCGTCCTCGATAGGCGCAGGCGTAGTCATCATCCTTACGCGCGTGTCCCAGGTTGCTCTCTTCGGAGACCTGCCGCTGAGCGTCCATGGAGCAGACCCTCGCTTCCTGCCAATGGTTGGGATTCCGGGCCTCATCGGATCGATACTCTTCCTCCTGGGACTGATCGGCCTCTACGCCGTGCAGGCGTCTCAAGCCGGTAAATTCGGGTTGGTCGCGTTCTTGTTCGCATTCTTCGGAATGTCGCTGGCGCTCGGTGCGAATTGGGCTTATGCGTTTGGCTCTCCCTATCTCGCAACAACGGCGCCCGCTCTGCTGGATGCCGACTTCGATAGTCTTGAGTGGGGCGTATTCGGGGTTGGTTTCTTATATTCGTACTTGATCGGCGGCGTTGGGTACATGGTGTTTGCCGTGTCGACAATTCTGGCGCGGGTCGTACCGGCATGGATTGGGCTTGCCATGCTTTTGAGCATGCTGCTGGCTGCGATCCTGCCGGTTGGCACGGTGGGGGCGCCCTCTATTCTTCTCAATGTCTTAATGGGGATTGGGCCCATCCTTTTCGGAATCTGGCTGTGGCGTGCAGGTAGCCTAGTCCCAAGAGTGCAAGATGTTGGAGCGGCCTAAGCACTTGGCGGAGTTGAGGGCAATATGAGTAGCCGCATGGGTGCCCGATGTTGTGCTCCCAGAGGGCACGAATCGGGACCAGCCGAACGCGCCGAGTCGGGTACTTTATGTGGGCAGGGCTTCGCCGCAATTCGGGCAGAGCTCAGTTCCTGCTTCACTCACAAACCCACAGTTATCACATGCGATGGGCTGCCGGTAACCAAGTGGTCCGCCGCATGCCACGCAGCTGGGGTCGCCGACCGGATTGGCCGTCCCGCAGTAGGGGCAGGTCAAGCGACGCAGCCGCTGAGTGATCTTGTATGAGGCCCCAAGGGTGGCGGAGGTATCTTTCAGCGTGTCCATGATCCGGTCCGCGAGCGTCAACGAAGATATGTCCTGCGCCACATCGTCCAGTCGTCCTATGATGGAGGTCGGGCGCAGTAGCGTCATGAGCGCGGTCTGTCCAAAACTGGCGGCAAGCCCCAGCCACTGTTGCTCGCCCATACGGACGTGGACTCCATCCTCCACTTCAGAAAGGTAAACGGTGGCCGCGGTCGCGCCACCCGACCGGCGCGCGCGCGAAGTTCCGATTTGAACCACGACATTTTTTCCCCGACCTCGCTGCTGCGCGCGCATGGCGCCCTGGTTGAATTTCGCCAGCAGCGCATCGGCCAGGTCCTGTGCACTCAGCTCGCCGTGAAAGGTACGCTGATCCATTGAGCTCTCCGCCTTAAGCTAAGTATACGATCTGGCGCGAGAGCGGCGGAGAGTCGAGACTATGATTTGCTCGGGCACGCTCCAATGAGTCCTTGACAACTTGGCCCTAGGCATGAACCGCACCCTGATCAAAGCCCTCATCGCAATTCCTACGTTCCTCGGATGCGCAAGTTATACTCAAATACATCCTATGTTCAATAATCGAAGGAGAATGCAATGACCAACCTAACAACGATCGAAGGCATCGGCGAGGTCTATTCCGGCCAGCTTTCTGCGGCCGGGATCTCAACCACAGAAGACCTGCTTGAGAAGGCCGCCTCGCCTGCTGGGCGCCAAGCCATCGAAGAAGAAACCGGTATCAGTGGCAAGCTGATCCTGCGCTGGGCGAACATGGCCGACCTGTTTCGGATCAGTGGTGTCAGCGAAGAGTACGCCGACCTGCTGGAGGCCTGCGGGGTTGACACCGTGCCCGAGCTCGCACAGCGCAATCCGGAAAACCTGTTTCAGGCGCTCACCCAGACAAATGAGGAAAAAAAGCTTGTGCGTGGCGTTCCCGGAGAGAGCCAGGTAGCAGGTTGGGTATCGCAAGCAAAGGAGCTGCCGAAGATCCTCGTCTACTAAGCTGGCCGGGCGCTACTAAGGTTTCCGCATACCGTTCGGGCAGGCCGGTTCGGGATTATCGGAGAGCCGGCCTGTTCGAACGGTTTACAATTTGCCTTCTGACCAACGAATGCTCATTCGATAGGGAGACCTGATGGAGACCCACAGAGACCTCGTCATGGCACTCGCCAAGGTGATCATTGCAGTTGCCTGGGCAGATCATCAGCTTGATGAAGAGGAAATTGAGAGCCTGAAGGATGTCGTATTTCACCTAAACAGTACCTTCGACATGGGCAGTCAGCTCTCGGGTCGCGAATGGGCTCAGTTGAATCTGTACATGGAATCTCCGGTCGATGAGGAGGAGCTCGAGCTGTTGGTGGTCAATCTGCAGAAGGCGATTCGCACTGCGGATGAAAAAGAAATGGTCTTGAATGCGCTCGACAGCGTTGTGGCATCCGACGGCGGGATAGTGGAAGAGGAGCAGGCTGTACTGGAGGAAATCAAGGCTTCTATCGAGCAGGTCGGAACGGGTGTAGGGCGAATGGGGTGGTTGGTTCGACAATCTATGGGTCGCCGTTCCAAGAAGGCTCATGCAACGGTACGCCTAGGAGATAGTGAGATCCGTGCCAATGGCGAGCTCGATATGTCCGCCGATGAACTGCGCAGGCTCGTCCTCGCGGCGGGGTTGATGGCCAGGGTCGCCTACGTAGATCGAGAAGTCTTGGACGAGGAACTGAAGCTAATGGAGGACGTCATGAAGGCCTACTGGAAGGCCTCACCGCTGGCCTCCAGCTTCGTGGCCAAGGTGGCGATATCAGAAGGGGCGGCGGGCCTCGATCAAGTTCGCCTGATGCGTGAGTTTACAGAGGTCTATGCGCCAGAGGAACGTGCGAAATTCCTGGAAGTTCTCTTTGGGGTAGCAAAGGCCGACGGAGACATTTCGCGCGAGGAAAATGATGAGATCGAGGCAATCTGCCGCGGGTTGGGCCTTCTCAACAAGGAATTTATGGACGCCAAGTCCAAGTTCACATGAAAATCGACGGCGGGGGCCTCCGCGACTAGGAACCCTGGATCGAAAGGAGCCAAAACGTGTCTCTGGATCTGCACGGACGAAGTTTCGTCAAGCTTTTGGATTTCAGCCCTGAGGAGATCCGGTATCTGCTGGCTCTGGCGGCCGACCTCAAAGCCGCCAAACACGATGGAAGCGAGCTCCCGAAACTTGTGGGGAAGAACTTTGCCTTAATCTTCGAAAAGTCGTCGACCCGAACACGAATATCGTTTGAAGTGGCGGCCTACGATCAGGGCGCACACACCACATACCTGGGACCATCAGGCTCCCAAATCGGTCAGAAGGAGTCAATGAAGGACACCGCCCGAGTACTCGGTCGTATTTATGATGGCATCGAATACCGAGGGTTCGCGCAGACCACGGTCGAGGAGCTAGCCGAGTATGCAGGAGTTCCGGTCTGGAATGGGCTGACGGATGAATTCCATCCTACTCAGTTTCTGGCGGATGTGATGACGATGACCGAACATTCCAAAAAGCCGATGGGGGAGATCATCCTTTGCTACATGGGTGACGCCCACAACAATGTGGCGAATTCACTAATGGTTGGCGGCTGCAAGCTGGGAATGGACGTTCGGCTGTGCGCGCCCAAATCCCTCTGGCCAGAGGAAACCGTGGTGGAGCAATGCAAGCCTATCGCCGCCGAAACTGGCGCCCGGCTCACCTTGACCGCCGAGGTCGACAAAGGCGTCGCCGGCGCGGACTTCCTCTACACGGATGTCTGGGTCTCGATGGGGGAGCCCGAGGCGGTATGGCAGGAACGCACCGAGTTGTTATTTCCATACCAAGTGAACATGGCAGCCATCAGGGCGACTGGGAACAGAGACGTCGAATTCCTGCATTGCTTGCCCGCCTTCCACAACCGCGAAACCGTGGTTGGCGAGGAGATCTACCAGAAATACGGGCTTGACGGTCTCGAAGTAACCGACAAGGTGTTTGAGTCAGGCCACTCGATCGTGTTTGATCAGGCAGAGAACCGTTTGCACACCATTAAAGCGGTGATGGTGGCAACCATCGGGGATTAGGACGCCCAGGCCACGGCGATCGCCGCAGGCATCTTATTACTATTCGGAGGCAACAACCTCATTGTGACCGTCGTGATGCTGGCGGTGAACTTCCGCTCCGTTGTGTACACACGAGGTCTATCGACCCTGCTGGAATACGGCGTAGGCAACGCGCTGCCGATCGCGGCGCTGGCGTTATCCATCGGCCTGCGAGCATGGTCTACACGGGGCAGCGGCTCGAGAGCTGAATCATCTGAAAACTAGTGTAGAGGAGAAGGGAGCCAACATTCCATGGCCTGGATCAAAGTGATTCAAGAGAACGAAGCAGAAGGCGAGCTCGCACAACTCTATAGCGAGATCACCGAGCCCTGGGGCGGGGTGGACAACATCTTGAAGATCCACAGCCTGAATCTGCCCTCCATGCGGGCGCATCAGGACTTCTACCGGGTCGTGATGAAGGGCAAATCGGAGCTCAGCCGCGTGCAGCGCGAGATGATCGCGGTGGCAGTTTCAGCTGCAAACCACTGTCACTATTGAATGGAGCATCATGGAGCGGGTCTCCATAGACTGACTAGGAACGAAGGCTTGGTCGAGAAGTTGAAGCAAGACTACAGGTCTGCAGAGCTTTCGGATCCCGACCGGGCCATGCTGGATTATGCGGTCAAGCTGGCCGAAGCGCCCTGGGCGATGGAGCAGGGAGATATAGATAGGCTCCGCAGGCAGGGATTCAGCGATGCGGCCATCCTGGATATCAATCAGGTGACCGGTTACTACGCTTACGTCAACCGGTTAGCGGATGGCCTGGGCGTCGAGCTCGAGCCGTTTTGGGAGGAAGCCGGATGAGCCAAGAATCAGCGCCGGCCGCAATAAACCTTCAGGAGAAGCTGACCCTCTTCAGCGAGCTCTGGTCGCCCAAGATCGTAGCTCAAATGAATGACTATCACTTCAAACTGGTTAAGGTTCAGGGGGAGTTCGTCTGGCACAGCCACCCCGAGACGGATGAGGTCTTCCTTGTCATTGAGGGCGATTTGCGGATAGACTTCCGGGACGGAGCCGTCGAGCTAAAGCAAGGCGAGATGGTCGTGGTTCCGCGAGGCGCCGAGCACCGACCCTACGCGCAACGCGAGTGCCAGATCCTGCTGATCGAGCCTGCTGAAACCGTGAATACGGGCGATGCAGGCGGCGATCGGACAATCGTCCACCCAGAGTGGATTTGAGGTGAGGATGCAATGGCTTACAGTGAGGAGCTTGCAGATAGAATTCGAGACGTGATCGGCGCTCCGCCTGAGCTTACGGAGAAGGTAATGTTCGGCGGAGTCGGATTCATGGTCCAGGGCAATATGGCGGTCGGCGTGATTGGCGACGAATTGATGGTCCGAATCGACAAGGCCGCCACCGATAAGGCGCTTGAGGAGCCCGGTGCGAAGGTTTTCGACTTCACGGGCCGGCCCATGAGAGGCTGGGTGATTGTGGGAGATCCCGGGATTTCAACTCAAGAGGGTCTTGACCATTGGGTCCAACAGGGCGTCGAGTACGCCTCGAGTCTTCCAGCGAAGTAGCCCCCGTTAGAAATCGCGGTCAATCGCTGAGCCCGGACGCATTTCCGGGCTTTTCTCTTTTGTGACCCGTGTGTAAGATGGTGTTTGAACGGATCGGTTTTCCGCACTTGTCTGATCTCAATTTCCCACCCGATCAACGATTTCCCTATACGGGGCCAAATGCCTGACAGGGATCGAGCCATTCTCTCGCTCACCGGCTTAAGTGTCGGGGACGGCTTCGGCGAGCAGTTCTTCACCCAGCCCTGGGCTGCTGTGGAGGGGCGTCTGCTTCCCAAAGCTCCCTGGACATGGACCGATGATACGCATATGGCTTTCTCCATTGTCGAGGAGCTGCTTGACCGGGGAGAGATCGATCAGGACGCGCTCGCACGCCGATTTGGGGAGCGATACCGAGAGCAGCCCTGGCGAGGCTACGGTGTGGGAGCGATGAAATTACTTTCTGGCTATGCAGACGGAGCCGAGTGGCGCACCGAGGCGCCCGCACTGTTCGACGGGGGATCGTATGGGAATGGAGGCGCGATGCGCGCCGCTCCCATCGGTGGTTACTTCTGGGGCGACCCGGAACGCGCGGCCGCAGAGGCAGAAAAGTCGGCCGCGGTCACTCACGCACACCCGGAAGGTAAGGCAGGCGCAATGGCGGTGGCTGCAGCGGCAGCGCTGGCTCCTATGAAACCAGCACTGAGGGGCAAGGATTATCTTGAGCCTCTGCCGGCTTTTATGCCGCAGGGCCTGACCCGGGCAGGGGTCGAGGAGGCGATGCGGATCGGCCCCGAAGAGCACGCTCGAGCTGCTTCCGTTCTCGGCACCGGCGCACAGATAGCAGCCTTTGATACCGTACCCTTTTGCCTCTGGGTAGTAGCCCACCACGGTTTTGACTATGAGCAGGCTTTGTGGACCACCGTGGCTGGACTGGGAGACCGAGACACGACCTGCGCCATCGTGGGTGGAATTGTGGCGCTTAACGCGGAAATTCCGGAGATTTGGCTGGATCGGTGCGAGCCGCTGCCAGGTTTCCGGCCTCCGGACGCTTAGGTTAGAATCGTTCCCCGGGAGCACGGATTCATGCCCATGGACCTGTCTCCAATATGGGCGACCATTCGCCAAGCCATGCCTGTGGCACCCCGCGATGCGCCGGAGGCTAAAGGGCGCTTCAGTTGGTGCATATTTATGAATCTCAATATTGAGGAAGTGAGGGTAGGAGCGTGAGCGAAGGGTCTCGCGAGATCGCGACGTTGGGCGGCGGATGCTTTTGGTGCCTGGAGCCAGTGTTCGAAGCGGTAGAAGGCGTCGAATCAGTCGTTGTTGGGTACGCGGGCGGGTCTACTGAAAATCCATCCTATGCGGACATTGGAAGAGGAAACACGGGACACGCGGAAGTGATCCAGGTCACCTTCGATCCAGCAAGCATTTCATTTGATTCAATCCTGGAGATCTTCTTCGGCATCCACGATCCAACCACTGTGGACCGCCAGGGTGTAGATGTCGGCCCGCAGTATCGGTCGATCGTGCTCTATCACACTCCAGAGCAAAAGGAGACGGCCGAGTCGGTGATCCGGCGGCTGGACGCCGAAGGCGCGTGGGGTGGCCTCATCGTCACCGAGGTACGCCCATTGGAGGTGTTCTATGAAGCGGAGGAGTACCATCAGGACTACTATAGGAAGAATCCGAATGCCGGGTATTGTCTGGCGGTGATCAATCCCAAGATGAGTCACTTCCGCAAACACTTCAGCAAGCGCCTCAAGCCTTCTGCGGCCGCCGTCGATTAGCGCGCTGACCCGCTGATGGATCACGACGAACTCGTCAAGCGGAACAAGGCGTACAGCTTTGCCAGCTGGATCCCGCAGAAACAATGGAATCCCCTCAGCATGTCAAAGGCGGAGGGGGTTTATTTTTGGGATGCGGACGGAAATCGGTATCTGGACTGGTCTTCCCAGCTATTCAACGTCAACGTCGGTCATGGACACCCGCACGTCATTCAGGCCGTGCAGGAGCAGGTAGCCCAGCTGAGCTACGCCGCTCCGAGCATAGCGACGGAAGCTCGGGCCAGGCTCGGCGAGATGCTGGCAGACATAACACCCGGCGATCTCCAAAAGACCTTCTTTACGCTGGGTGGTTCAGACGCAGTCGAAACGGCGCTCAAGATGGCGCGCTTGGTCACAGGGCGTCAGAAGGTTGTCGCTCGCTACCGCGCTTATCATGGTGCGACCTTTGGCGCCTCGAGCGCCGGCGGCGACCCGCGCCGGCTGGCCAATGAACCCGGCGTTCCATGGGTCGTGCGCGTACACGATCCGTACGCCTACCGCAGTCCGCTCTACAGTGGGCGGAGCGCAGATGAAGGTGATCGAGCCCTGGTCGATCAGATCGAAGAAACCATTCAGTTTGAAGGCCCAGGTAACGTCGCCGCAATCCTGCTCGAGGGATACAGTGGGGCCAGCGGAGTGATTCAAGGCGGGGAGCAGTTCTGGCGGGGGGTCCAATCCATTTGTGACCGATACCAGATCCTGCTGATCATCGACGAAGTGCTGAGTGGCTTCGGGAGAACCGGCAAGTGGTTCGGCATCGACCACTACCCGTATGTTGAGCCGGATATGATGGTCTTTGCGAAGGGACTAACCAGCGGGTATATTCCGCTCGGCGCGGTTGTGGTCAGTGAGCGGGTGGCGGCGCATTTTGACAACGAGCCGCTCTGGTCGGGCCTCACCTACGGCGCGCACGCCGTCGGCTGCGCGGCAGCGATCGCCAATATCGAGGTGTATCAGAACGAAAAGCTCGTGGAACGTGCAAGCGAGATGGGCAAAGCGCTGCGGGCGGGATTGATGGATCTGGCCGAGGGTCATCCCTCCGTCGGCGAGGTTCGCGGAGTGGGACTGCTGCAGGTTGTCGAGCTCGTAATCGATCGCCGCTCGCGGGAGCCGATGAGTCCGTTCAATGCCCCGCTATCGGAACCAATGCAGCAACTGGCGACTTCCCTGCGTGAGAGCGGAATGAGCACGATCGTACGGTGGAACTGGGTCTTCTGCGCGCCTCCATTGATCATCAACGAAGAGCAGATTGATGAAGGTATGGAGATAATCGATCGTGCGCTCTCGATTGCCGATAAATTCGCAGCGGGCTAAACACAGGATGCTGAACCCTCTGGAGTCGCCGTCTTCCCCGCACACGCTCGCTATGCCTCGGCCACGATACC
Organism: Anaerolineae bacterium; assembly: GCA_036986135.1. GTDB lineage: Bacteria > Chloroflexota > Anaerolineae > Anaerolineales > E44-bin32 > JADFRG01. Next base: position 10,409 of record BTQZ01000060.1, read on the forward strand.
CTCACGGGCACCCATCTTGAAATATCTGCGCCGCAGCGCATAGGCCACGCTCACTGTCCCAATCATCACCGGCATCTCGATCAGCGGATCGCACGCGTTCCAAATGCCGAGGCGCAGTCACATATTCATGAAGCCCTTACTGGCCTGTCGGAGGAGCTGATGAACTTGCAGGTTGAGACAGGGTGCGAGGCCTAGGCTGCCGAGGGAGCCTCTTCCCGGCGGGCGCGCCGGGACCGCGTCATGGCAACCACGTTACCCACGATTACCAATCCGACGCCCAGGAGGGTCAGGAGCTCCCATGTCAGACCTTCGAACAAGGTCGAAAGCAACAATGCAACAATGGGGAATATAACCGCGATGTAACCCGCTCGGTCTGGGCCTATCCGACCGAGCATCGTCAAGTAGCCGCCAAAGGCAATCACAGTACCGAAAATCGCCAGATACAGAAGCGATAGAACGTATGCCGGGCTAGGATCGAAGCTAACCTGGGACCCCCGAAACAGGGCGATTGCCAGCGTAATCAGAGCTCCATAACCCATCCCATAGGCATTGGCCTGTACAACGGGGATCTTATTGCGCTGATTCCGGGCAGACACCATGTTGCCTAGCGAAGAGACGATCGTACCCGCAAGCGCAAGAGCCAGTCCCAAACCTGCGCCACCTGAAAGACTTAATCCTCCCAGTGTGGGAAGGAAAACCAGGATCAATCCCACAATCCCGACCGCCGCCCCGATCAGCACTCTGGGGCGAATCGGATCTCGAAGAAACACTGCGCCGAAAAAGACGTTCAGGACGACGATGAGCGAGAAGGCGATCGCCACATAGCCGCTGGCCAGATGCAGCTCGGCCACATAAACGAGGACGTAATTAACAGAGAACAGGGTCAGACCCTGGAGCGCCATGAGGCCGTGCTCGCGGAGCGTAAACCGCATCGGCAGTCGGCGGATCAAGCTATACGCGAGCAGGATCCCAGAGGCCAACGCGAAACGATAAACGACCGAAATCTCTGGATCGACTGTTCCCAGCTGGAACGTGATGGCCAGCCAGGTCGAGCCCCAGATCAAGGATGTAAGTAGGTAGAGAAAAGCATTTTGCAGGTTCAAGACGGATACCTCGGCCAAGAATCATAATCGAGACGCGGGGGGAAAAGATCGCTATTGAGTGAGGGTGGGGCAGGTGAAACAATGCATCCGCTGTGGAGGTTTCAATGCAATATCCCCTCGAGCTATGCTACAAGACCACCGGAAACGAGCCACAAGTATCCGTTGCAGATGCGACCGGCAATCTAATCTTAATCATGAATCACTCGCCGTCCCAAAACGGCTCAACGGTATTGGTCTACGCCGATGCCGAACTAAGCGCGCTGCGCTACACCATCAGCCCGGACTGGATCCTGGACTTTTCGGCTCAGTATCATTTCACGGATCACGATGGCCAAATGCTGGGTTCCGTCCGACGCGACGGCGAGCGCTCCCTCTGGCGCACCCGTTTCGAGATCATGAACGGCGGACCACCGAATCTCCAGATCCGCGAGGAAAGCTCACTGGCGAAGTTTATGGACGCGATCATGGGAGAGATTCCACTCGTCGGGGCCATCATCCCGCGCCTGGTCTATTTGGTGAATGCGGAGGATGGAGCGACCCTGGTGCGGATCGAAAAACAGAAGAAGCTTTTCGAGAGCCGTTTCAAGATCGAGAAACAGTCTGACATCGACCGATCCGAGGAGACTCGTATTCTGCTCAGCCTGCTCATCCTAGTTCTCATGGAGCAAGTGGCTCTCTAGGCGCAAGGTCCGACCAGTTCCTTGCAGGCGCCATGACCGGCGCCTTTTTGATTCTCAAAGCAATTCGTTTGGGTCGCCTTACAATACGTTCCCGAGCGGTATCGGGCGCTCGCGATCGAGGATCTCGATGACACTTTCTTCTGACGCAGTTGAACTATCCGGGGGTGCCCGCTTGGCGCTGTTCCAGGCGGGGCCCATGAATGGCGAACCGCTGGTATTGCTGCATGGCATTCCGACCGGCGCCGAGTTATGGCGCGGGGTCATGCTGACGCTGGCTGAGGAGGGATATCGTTGCTACGCGCCGGATCTTCCCGGCTACGGAAACACTCGCATCGCTGCTGGAGGAGACTATTCGATCTTCGGAACCGCGGAGCTCATCGCAGATTGGCTTGCCGCCAGGGGGCTTCAAGACGTCTGGCTAGTCGGGCATGACTGGGGGGGAGCCGTAGCTCAGGTCATGGGAGTCCGTTACGCGGATCGGCTCGGGCGGCTCACTTTCACCAACTGCCCAGTTGAGGATTCTTGGCCTGTGCCGGCAATGAAACTGTTCCGCACGCTCGCCAAGGCAGGCCTCTATGCCCCATTGGCTTCGATCGGGTTGATCCCCAATCCCTACGCAACCTATCAACTGAACAAGGCGTTTTATGATCACAGTCGAATGCGACAGGATACGTGGGAGCGCGTATTCTGGGACAGCAAGGTCAGCGAGCGGAACGGACGAGCAGAGTTTCAGCATCATCTCGCAGCGCTAGACAGCTCCCAGACCATAGTTGTCGCTCCCGAGCTAGGTGGAGTGGAGCTTCCAACCCTACTCATT
>BTQZ01000061.1:0-12688 GCA_036986135.1 Anaerolineae bacterium
CTTCACCGGATACCTGACTTCGGCCGCAATTTCGGTCATCCTCTTCGGCATACTCGCTTTTCTATATATGCAGGACGTCCCGGGCGGCTGGTGGAGACCCTTCCTGGCGACGACCATCGGTGTACTGCTCGCGATTTCCATTGATCGACTTACGGAATACTTCACGGGCAGCCACGGAGCGCCGGTCAAGGAAATTCGAAAAGCGACAAAAACGGGGCCGGCAACCACTATATTGTCGGGGATTGCGGTTGGCTACGAGTCCAGCGTCTGGGCCACCCTGGTGATCGCCATGACTCTCTTCGGTTCGATCCTCCTTTTCGGAGCGATCCCTGGAGTTTCACCTGGCGAGTCCGTCACTTTCATCCTCTACGGAGTGGCGATGACTGGAATCGGGATGCTGACGCTGACGGGAAACAATGTAGCGATGGATTCCTATGGCCCCATTGCAGATAACGCGAACGGAATTGGCGAGATGGCCTGGCAGGATGCCGACGATCCCGAGATCGTTCATGCAAAGCAGATCATGGCTGATTTGGATGCCGTGGGAAATACCACCAAGGCCATAACGAAGGGAGTCGCTATCGGGTCTGCCGTTATCGCGGCGGTAGCGCTCTTCGGGTCATTCCTGGTAGATGTGAGCCGTGCACAGGAAATAATCGGAATTCCGATTGCGGATCAGATCCAATCCATTGGCATCCGGATCGATGCACCGCTGGTCTTTGTCGGAATGCTAATCGGGGCCTCGCTGCCCTGGTTGTTTTCATCCTTCGCCATCAATTCCGTCAGCCGCGCGGCCTCCCTGATCGTAGAGGAAGTGCGCAGACAGTTTGATCTTGGCGTACTGGAGGGTAAGATCGAGCCCGATTATGCGCAGCCGGTCGCGATCTCGACCACTGCGGCGCAGAAGGAACTGCTCCCGCTGGCGATATTGGGAGTGGTCACTCCAATTGTGGTCGGGCTGGTACTGGGAGTAGAGGCGCTTGGCGGGTTTTTAGCGGGGATCATCATTTCCGGACAGCTGCTGGCGGTTTTCATGAACAATGCGGGGGGTGCCTGGGATAACGCCAAGAAAACCATAGAAGATGAGCCCTCGGATCCGGCCAAGGACACCGGTAAGGGATCAGAACGGCACTTCGCTTCGGTGGTAGGTGACACCGTAGGTGATCCGATGAAAGATACCGCAGGGCCATCCCTGAATCCCATGATCAAGGTTGCGAACCTGGTTGCCGTGATCATCGCTCCCATCGTGGTGCAATACACGCAGCTCGGCGTTGTCGGCTGGCTGGTGGTGGCAGCGCTGGTGGCGGTATTGCTCTGGGCCATCTCACAAAGCAAGCGCCCGGCGCCGGAGATCAAGCTTCAGGAAGCCCCTGCCTCCGATTAAGCCTAAAATCAGTCACACCGAAGGCTCGGATTCCGATTGTGGATTCCAGAGGTGGCTGGCTCCACGTCTCGACATAAATCTTCGGACAGCCCCTTCGCAAGATCCCCAAAAGGGCGATATCTTGCGGATTGCCTCCTTCTGAGTCATACTGTGGCAGAGAGGCTTCTGAGTGTCCGAAATATCTTTACGCGCCTACGGACGAGAGATTGACGAGCTTATTGAACGGGAACGGCTCGAAGAAGCCATCGCGCACTGTCGTTACGTCCTCCAGACCTACCCCAAGCACCTCGAAACCTACCGTCTATTAGGCAAAGCCTACTTGGAGGCAAAGCGTTACGGCGACGCGGCCGACATATTCCAGCGCGTGCTTTCCGCTGTTCCAGATGATTTCGTGTCTCATGTCGGTATGGCGATTGTTCGTGAGGATGAAGGCAACCTAGATGCGGCCATCTGGCATATGGAGCGGGCTTTCGAGACCAACCCCTCTAACCCTGCCATTCAACAGGAGATGAAGCGGTTGATCAGCCGCCGCGACGGCCTCGAGCCTCACAAGGTCCGTCTCACAAGGGGGGCCCTGGCGCGTATGTACGCGCACGGTGAGCTATTCGCGCAGGCGATTGCTGAGCTGCGATCTGCCCTTCAAGAAGATCCAGAACGGCCGGACCTGCAGGTGCTGCTGGCCAGCATGTATTGGCATACGGACCAGAGGAGTGACGCGACCGCGGTATCCAATCAGATCCTCGAAAAGCTGCCATATTGCGCGGAGGCCAACCGAATTCTGGCCGCGAATCTACAGGCCAGCGATCGCGTGGAAGAGGCGGCCGTCCATCACCGCCGTCTGGCCAATCTCGATCCATATGCAGCCTTTGTTGAGTCGGCGTTGGCGGATGCCAGTAGCGTCGAGGAAACCGCCGTGAGCCTGGAAAGGCTCGATTGGGTTGCAGGAGAACCGCTTCCCTCCGCGGCCCCCGGACAGCCCGGCTGGGCGGCCACCTTGGGAATGGAGATGCGGGAACCGAGCGAGGAGACGCCTGAGGAGGTTAGGCCTCCCCAAACGGGGCCGCTGCCCTCCTGGTTGGAGCCTGGCGAGCCTCCTCCATTCGAAGCTGCAGCCGAGAAACAGCTCAGGGAAGAAATGGAGACGCAGGCTACGGATGTTTCGTCTGAAGCAGGCTTCCTCGATGAGTTGGAGGCCGAGACCTCGGATGAGGCGGACTTCATCGAGCCCGAGCCAGAGCAGGAAGGTACCGGATTGGGGATTGCGGCAGCCGCCGGTCTCACAGCTGGCGATCTCGCCGGTGGAGATGAAGACGAATCAGAGGAAATGATTGAGGCTGAGCCGGAAGTCTCACCCGTCGGCGAAGCTGAGGCCTTGGCGCGGATGTTTGACCCGTCGGAAGCCATTGAACCCTCCGATGGACGGCTCGACATGGCGGATGACGAATCTGCCGGCGAGCCCGAAGAAGGTATTCTTGCCGATGAGGCTCTGTCCTCTGGGGAGCTTGTCACAAGCGATGAGGCCGAGGGGGCTGCTGAGAGTGATATTCCGGATTGGATGCAGGAGGCAGGTTGGACCGAGTCCTCCGGAGAAGTGGAGCAGGCTCCAGTTTCGTTTTCGGATCGGGAGCTGGAGACGCTTGACGCCGGAGGGATTGCGGCCGACATTTCGGAAGATGAAGATACGGAACTCACTCCCGCCGAGCTGCCGGAATGGATCCATGACATTGCCCCGGCGGAGGTCGAAGGTTCGTCCGACGGCGCGGGCGACGAAAGCCTGCCCGGATGGATTCCGAGCCCCGAGGCCGGCACCGCGGAGTTAGGGGGGGATACGGAGGGCGAAGCTTCGTTCCCTGCCGCAGAGTCTGAAACGAGTGAGCTGCCAACCTGGATATCAGACGATTCGCCAGGAGCAACGGAGACGATTGTGACCTGGCTGGAGGACCGGGGCCCGGATTCTTCGGAGGAGGAGGTTGCGGAAAGCGAAGATCTCCCGGATTGGATGAGAGATACGGGACCGTTAGAGGAAGCTCTTGATCCAGGCGTTATCGAAGCCGTTGAAGATGCCGCGCCCCCAGCCGAGCTCGCTACGGAGGGGCCGGTCGCCGAAACTGGAAAGGAGCCGAGTGCTGAAACTCCATCGTCGGAAGGCTGGCTGTCTGCGGTTGCTGCTGTCGCGGCAGAAGAGCAAGCTGGACCATCGAGCTCCGAGGGAGAAGCGGTGCAGATACCTGACTGGCTCTCGGAGGGCGAGGACCTGGGTTTAGCCGCCGCGGGCACGATGGCAGGCGATGCGGGTGATGAAGCTCAACCAGCGGAGGCGCCTGCAGAGGTGGACGCAATCGAACATGATGTCGGCTTGGAGAGTGAGGGAGCCGTCTCATTCCCCGAGAGCTACGAGGAAGACTTCGAAGCGGAATCGCGTTCATTTGCGGATGCGGAGCAGGCAGATAGGATTGAAGAAGAAGCTTCGGCCGCGGCACAGATCTCCGAGGCAGAATCCTTGGGGAGAGAAATCCCCTCACCTTCCGACACGATCGATCAACCCGAAGTGAGCGGAACCCCTGATTGGCTGGAGGAGATTGGCACGCTCCCCGAACAGCCTATGGAAACTGATTCTGCTGACTGGCTCGAGGGGTTGGAGATTGATGGTGAAAAGACGCCCGCTGGACCCGCTTCTGAGACTCCAGATTGGCTCAAGGGTCTCGCCGAAGAAGGAGCGGACGCCGAAGACAGTTCTGTGCCCGATTGGCTGAGAGAGATTGGCGAGCCCGGTAGCGTCAGCCAGGAAGCCGAAGCGGTAGACGCCGAGCCCCAAGAGGAGCTCGCCGGACAGCCCGTGCCGGAGGCTTCTGGCGGAACACCGGATTGGCTCCAGGCGGTTGCCGATGAGGAATCCGCAGAGGAGAGTCTAGAAGCCATTGAGACGGCGCCCGAGCCGGAAGCTCCCAAGGTTGAGGAAGATGATGAAGTAATGGATTGGCTCGAGGACTTGGCTGCAAAGCAGGGCGAAGCCCCGGATGATGAGATCCTCGAGGCAGCTGCCCAAGCAACCCCGGTTCTCGAAGAACGTGATATCCCGGATGAGCCCGAAGAAGGTTTGGAGTGGCTTGAGCAGCTCGCCGATCAGCGGGGAATCGATGCAGATGTAGCCCTGCCTGGCCAGGCAACCCCAGAAGTTAGTGAGCATGAACCTGGTCCCGAGCCCGAGGTCGATACCCCGCCTGGCTGGCTGGGGCGTATGGCGACCCAACCTATACCAAAGGTCGACATGGAAGCGCTGGAAGCCGCCGCTCGGGGAGAAGAAGTCCGCCCGGATTCCGATACGATTGAAGCGGATATGCAGGCTCGGCTCGAAGAAATTGGTCTAGAACGTGAGGGAGAAGAAGGCCCGAGGGAGGTCGCTCCCGACGATGTAACCCTCAAAGCGCGCGCCAGTGATCTTCAGGCCGAATTGGAGGCCACCGAACAGGAGGCAGAATCGGTCGCGCCGGCTGCCCCGCAAGACGAAATCCCGGACTGGTTGATCTCGGCCGCCGAGCAGGCCGAAACCCCAGCGGAGGCGCCATTAGTGCTTCCTGAGGAGTTTGCAGAAGATGTTGGAGAGCCGGAGCCAGCAGATTTAGAAATCGGCGAGACGCCCGAAGCCGAAGAGCCTTCAGAGCGGGTCGCTGCAGAGGAGGCTCCCAGCCCAGAGGTCAAGAAGAAGGAGGACCTGTTGGAGCGCTCTCGGCAGGCACTGGCCGCCGGAGATACGCAAGCAGCCGTGGAAATGTACAGCGACCTGGTCAAACGCAAGAAATCATTGGATAGTGTCATCGAAGATCTTCGGATCGCGGTGGATCGTACACCTGATAATGCTGATCTCTGGCAGATTCTGGGTGACGCCTACATGCGGGACGATCAGACCGATGAAGCCATTGATGCATATAGGAAGGGGATGGAGGCCGCCTGAATCGGGCCTACTACCTGAACTGCTGAATGCAAACTCGGGGGGGATCCCCGAGTTTGGTTTTGTGGAGGGTGCATTGGAACGGACGCTAGTGCTCTTGAAGCCCGATGCCGTACAGCGCGGTCTAATTGGCGAGATTACCGGCAGGCTAGAGCAAAGGGGATTGAAGCTGGTCGGTGCAAAGCTTGTGCAGGTTGACTCCGCGCTGGCTGAAAACCACTACGCTGTTCACGAGGGGAAGCCTTTTTACGAGGGCTTGATCACATACATCGCCGCCTCACCCGTTGTTGCTATGGTCTGGGAAGGCCCGGGCGCGATTGAGGTCGTGCGTCAACTGATGGGTGCGACAGATCCCAAGGAGGCAGCTCCCGGCACCGTACGTCATGACTTCGGGCTCGAAATCGGCCGAAACCTTACGCATGCCTCCGACGGCCCGCAGACCGCGCAGGACGAGATACAGCTGTGGTTCTCTGAGGATGAGCTCGTGAGCTGGTCGAGGGATACCGACCGATGGATCTACGAGACTTGAGGACATCAGGTCATACGGAGCACGACTCTTCCTTGGGCCCAAAGTTGCTCCAGTGCGTAGTAGTCGCGCAAGGCTGGCGAGAACAAGTGTAGGATCACTCCCCCGTAATCCAAGAGTATCCAGCCGCTGCTGGGATCGCCTTCGACCTGCAGCGGTCGCCGTTCATGCTTCTCTATGACTGCACGGCGAACCTCGTTTGATAAAGCCTTCAGGGTCCGAACACTTCCACCACTGCAGATGACAAACAGATTCGTAAAGCTGGCAACTCCTGCCAGGTCGAGGAGCAAGATATCTTCGCCCTTCTTCGCTTCGAGCACATCGACAATGGTGTGCGCCAACTCGAGCGATTCGTCAAGCATCCATGTGCTCCGCAAGTGCCATCTCCACCGCTTCTTCTGCGTCCCTGGCAGTCAGGATATCAAGCTCGTTTTCGGCATGATCCGTTGCCGACCAGGTTTCCAGACCGATGACCCGCCGACCGGCCTTCAACGCTAGGGCGATCTCAGAGAGCGTTCCGTGGGCGCCTCCGATCGCGATCACGGCCTGGCCTGCGCTCGCAACCACCGCATTGCGCGCCTCGCCCAGTCCGGTGGGAATTGCGATCGTTAGATATGGATTGGCTTCACTGACATCATGTCCGGGGAGGATCCCGACCGTGGTTCCGCCGGCGGAGGCGGCCCCCTTACAGGCCGCCTCCATAACTCCACCTCGGCCACCACAAACCAGGAACGCGCCCCGCTTCGCGAGCAGTGTTCCGACCCGTTCGGCGAGCTCGGCCTGATGCTCCGTACACTTTGCTGGACCAATCACCGCGAGCATCGGCTTCATGCCGCCAGCCTAGCGGCGTGCAGCTGCGTATATTCGGCGCCGCTGGGTTTGAGAACGCTGCGAATCAGGTTGATCGATTCCACTTCAAACTTGCCGACCGTCCCAAGCTGTGCATCTTGAGCCCAACCTGCTATCACCTGTATATCCGCTCCTGACAAGCCCTTGCGCACTCTGCCAACGGTTAAGTGTGGATGATAAGCCCGTCGATCGCCCTCGAAACCGATCTTCTCCAACCTACTTTCTAGATCGGCCTGGAGCTGCAGCAGGTCATCACCCGCGGATTCGAAACCCACCCATAGCACGCGCGGCCGCTTTCCGTTCGGAAAGCAGCCGAATCCCTCGACCTCGAGAACAAACCTCGAGAACCCGACCGCCGCCTCCTCGAGGATCTCCTGAACGGAGTTAACCTGCTGCCGCTCGATCTCACCGAGAAACTTGAGCGTCAGATGCATGGAACCCGGCTTAACCCATCGGACCAGGTCATGCTCCAGCCCGGATCTGAGTGTCGCCAACGCGCAGTCCAAGCTCGCCCTTATCGGCTCGGGAATCTCAATCGCTATAAACGTTCGCATCACTGCGGTACTCCAATGCATCCCAAGCAAGGGGCACGGCCCACCCCGCGCGTCCTGCAGGGCTGCGTCCTACAGAGCGCATAATACCATTTACGACCTTTGGGGCTGACGTTAGAATGAACGCGCCATGGAGGGGGTATCCCGTCGAGACTTTCTGAAAATCAGTGGCCTTTCTCTGGGTGGGTTTGCCTTCCTTCCCCCTGGACCTGAGGCAGGCCCCGCGCGGCTTGGGGTGGGTCGCGTGACTGTGGATTGGATCGGCCTGTACTCCGAGCCGGATTTTCGATCCAAGCAGCGGGACCGCGTCAGACGAGACAGTCTCATCAGCCTGCTGGATCGCATAAATGCGGATAATGGCCCGCAACACAATCCCCTCTGGTACCAGGTTCCCCATGGCTTCGTGCACTCGGGATACATCCAACGCGTCGATTGGGATCCTCAGCCTGCGCTGCGCACGATCCCCAACTCTGGCGCACTGTTCGAAGTCTCGGTTCCCTATACCCGCAGCCATCGAAAGCCGGATCCGACCTCCGATCCCTTGTACCGCTTTTACTATCGCTCCACGGCCTGGGTAACGAACTCCACCACCGGTGAAGATGGCCGTACCTGGTATGAGATCTTTGACGACTTGGTGCGAATCAATTACTGGGTGCGTGGCGAGCACCTGCGCTGGGTGCCGTCAGAGGAGATCGCCCCCATTTCGCCCGAGGTTCCATTGAGTCACAAGCGGATTGAAGTGCGCTTGAGCAGCCAGGAGCTTTTCTGTTACGAGCATCGCAAACCGGTCTTTCGCACTCGTATCGCAAGCGGAATTCCCGATAAGCGACCCCGGGAGAACGGCATCCCGCCCATAACCCCCTCGGGCCGCTTCTGGGTGGAGGTCAAGATGCCGAGCCGTCACATGGGGAACGGTCAGATTACCGCCGATATTCATGCGTATGAGCTGCTGGGTGTGCCTTGGGTGTCATTTTTTACAGTCACCGGCGTTGCCTTCCATGGAACCTACTGGCATACTGATTTTGGCCGTCCGCAAAGCAGTGGGTGCATCAATATGCGTTTGGAAGAAGCAAAGTGGCTATATCGCTGGACCTTGCCTGTAGTCGCTCCTGAAGAAACCCGTCGCATCGCCCGCGGCACGCCCATCCTCGTTGCTTAATTCTGATCCCTCTGCTTCCTGACCTGGTCCAGGAGCTGTCCTAGCTTGCCGGTCTCACTGTAGCCTGAAGCCCCGCGGTCGACCGCCGCCCTACCCTGCTCTTCGGAAATCGCCTCTGCGAGCACAAAGATATCAAAGGGATGGCCCAGCTGTCTGAGGCCGCGCAGCAGCCAATAGTCTCGCTCCTGAGCCATCATCGCGTTGACCAGAACCAGCTCTGGAGGAATGTGTTCCGCCAGCGCCAATCCTTCTTCTGGACCGGCGGCCTCCGTAACCCGATAGCCATGGGCCTGTATCATCATGACCAGAGTTTCGCGGATAGCATCGTCCTGCTCGACCACCAGGACGCGACCCGCGGGGCTGACCCCTGCGCCCAGCACCGCCTGAATGGTGGAGACCAGCGCGGCCGTTCCGGTCGGCCGGACCAGGAAACTTGCGGCCCCGAGCCGTTCTTCTCCTTCTCGAGGATCGTTCATCGAGGTCAGGAACAACACAGGAATGTTGAGCGTGCGGTGGTCCTGCTTGAGCACCATGGCGACTTCAAGCGCTTCCGGATCCCTGGATAGCATATCCAGAAGAATGAGGTCGGGACCCTCCTCGCGGGCCAACGCCAGCACCTCCCTACCCTCCGAGGTTGCAACCACGCGATAGCCTTCCTCGCCTAACTCCTCGGACATCATCTCAAGGCGCTCCGGATCCTCCACGAGAATCAGTAGCGTCTCGATGCTGTCGGTATCCTGCCCAAGGTGGGATCCCACGATGCTGCGTATGTCCCCCTCTCCTCGCTGAGTTGCCAGGAGCGGAAATGAGAGCATCAGCCGTGGCCGTTCGCTCTCGGGCCCGTCCAACCACAGATCGCCCCCCAGGGATTGCGCCAGCGTGCGAATAGAAGAAAGATCGGCTGGATCATCCGACGAGTCGTCTTCGAGCGCCATTGCCAAATTGAGGGCCTGCTGGCCGGCCTGCTGCGACGCGGGGAGTCGGATGCTTACAACCGCCCACGGCCCGGTTCCGTCTTCGGGATCGGGCCGGATTTCCGAGCCGACGTTCACTTCTCCCTCGTCAGCGGCCTTTACCACGTGGCCGATGGCCCCACTGATCATCTGCACTACCTGATGTTTCCCCACTCGAACGGCGGGCAGGTGGGCAGGGTATTCGGCCACGACCGTGACGGGTTTTTCACCCGCCAGACCTGAGGCCCTCGCAACGGCCCTCTCCAACGCCTGCGGCAGGTCGGTTGGTTGATCAGGGATCTCAGGCATTAATCATTCTTCCCCGCCTCACGATATTTAGCTGATCCCCTCGCCAAAGAGCCCAAGTTCACTTCCCTACTCGCGATGATTCGGCTGGCCAGCAAATGCTCGTCAGGGATGGCTATGCGCATGTATTAGCCTGGCTCGAGACGGTAACCGTATCCGCGAACTGTGACTAGCAGCTGCGGATGGTTGGGATCCTGCTCGATCTTCTGGCGCAGGAACCAGACATAGCGGCGAAGTGCGCTGCCACCCTTCTGCCGGTAATCTCCCCAGACTTCGGTAACCAGATCCTCCTGTGAGATCGCGGCACCCGCGTGGCGCGCCAGCGCAGAAAGCAGTCTAAATTCGGTCGGCGTGAGCGGGAGCGGCTCGTCGTTCAGGACGACTTCCCGCCTGCGGGTGTCCACCGCCAGCGGACCAACTCTGAGAATGTTGTCTTTCTCATTCTCATCCGCGCCTGCGCGCGCCAGCACAGCATGGATGCGGGCCGTGAGCTCCGCCAGACTGAATGGCTTGGTCACATAATCATCCACCCCCAGGCGGAATCCACGCAACTTGTCCGCCTCCGAGGACTTAGCGGTGAGCATAATGACCGGTGAGTCAGAGAGTTCCCGCAGCCGAGCGCATACCTCCCATCCATCCATTCCGGGCATCATTACATCGAGGACGACCAGATCCGGACGCTGATCGTAGAAGAGCTTAAGCGCCTTGGTCCCGCGGTCCGCGGTGACCACCTGAAAGCCCTCGCCCTCCAGGTATTCACTCATGAAGCGCAGCAGCGTTCTATCGTCGTCGACGGTCAGGATCTTTGCCACTAGTGAGCCTCGGGGAGCCAGAATACGAAGTGGGCGCCCGCGCGCGTGCCCGGCTCCACTCGAATGCCACCCCCCATCGCCTCCAATAGCTTCCTGGCCATTGGTAATCCTAGTCCGTGACCGTATACCTCCCGCGAATCGCGGTGGTCCAAGCGGTGGAACATTTCAAAAACCCGCTCTTGTTCTTCGATCGGAATTCCGGGTCCTGAGTCGCTCAGGCTCACCCGGATCATCCCATTCTTCGCCTCCGCCTGCAACAAGAGATCGCCTTCGGGAGCGTACTTGGCGGCGTTATCCAGCAAGTGATGCAGAACGCTCTTGAGCCCCCGCTCATCGGCCCTCACCAGCGGCAGTTGATGCGGAATGTCGGCTTCTAGACGTTCGAGATCGGGCATTTGGTTGATGACCTCCATGGTGACTCGTTCGAGCCTGATCGCCTGCAGCTGCAGTGGGAACCTTCCTGCTTCGAGAGCCGAAATATCCAGAATGGCCTCCACCAGTGCACCGAGGCGCTCGATCTCCACCTGCACGATGCGAAGTTGCTCCGCGCCCATCTCTGGATTTCGATCCAATATCAACTCAATCCCGGTCCGAATATTGGTCAAGGGTGCCCGGAGCTCATGCGATACTAAGGCCACGAATTCTGATTTCAGCTGATCGAGTTGTTTGAGCTCCTCATTCAACCGCTCGAGGTCGGTGACCGTCTTCTCCAGCGCCGCGGTTCTGACTCCAACCTTCTGTTCCAACCTCAGATTAAGCTGTTCAAGCTCTCCCCTTGCTTTGGCCACCTCGCCCAAGGCGGTCTCGAGCTCCAACGCATATTGCCTCAGCTCCCGCTGACCTATTATCACGCCTTGCCGCGCCACCAGCAGCAGGCTGAGCGTTGCTGCTGCAGTAATCGTGATCCAATCTACTTGTCTCGTCAGCCACCATCCCACGATGGCGGAACCAACCACAACATATGTCAGCGCGAGCGGGAGCATCGGCTCGATTCGTGAGGCAGCTCTCTGAACCGCAGTGCGCTCACGTATCTTCTGACCGCCAATCGCACGCACTCGAAGTCCAACGTTCATCATGATCAGTGCGGCCGTAATCCATCCGACTTCGATAAGGCTCGTAGTCGTGACCTCATCCAGGAGGCGGGCGTATGCATTGGCCAGGTCGGCCAATGCCAGGACGGCGGCGGCCGCCGCTAAGGGCAGGAAAGCCTTTGCTCTCTCGCTTGATGTGCTGCGCATGGCCAATCGAACAAAGAGCACGACCAGAATTGAATTCAGAGTCGGGGCGATGGCGGCCCAGATGAGCGAGATGGGGTCACCGAACCCAACCGCCAGAGCGGGCCGAATGAGAATCATCCAGGCCAGCGCACCGACCGCCAAAGCCAGGATCGCAACGTCGAGGATTTCTCGCACTCGGCCGAACCGTTCGGGGTCCTGCTGCCGATATGTGGCAACGCCGGTCAGGGCCGCGAGATACCCAGCCAGATAGATGAGATCTGCCGCAGAGGGCAAAGAGGCCGGCTTCCCGCTGGTCAGACGAATCCCGAGATCGATCGCGCTGGCGGTGGCCCATAGGACAGCGCCAATTCCTAGATAGCTCCAGATCCGCTGAGTCTGCCGGCCCCGAGCCGCGGCAAGCAATGCGAAAGCCGCGGCAGCACGCGCAGCTACAACCCCCAGAATGCCAAGGAGCTCCTGCTCCACGGAAGGCGGCGCCAGCAGAAGCCACGCCACATACGCAGCGAGCGCGAGGATAGGCAGATGCACGCTGGGGTTCCAAGCTTGCTGGGCTCGCTGGACCATCAGAGCCATTCTATCCATGGAGCGGAGGGTTGCAAGGCGCAGGGTGTATAAAATAGGCCCCGCCTAGGCGGGGCCTTGGATGCCCCCTGTAGATCTAGCTCATTCGCTCGATAGGCTTCGGTCGCTGTTATCCGTCCCCCCAGCCCTTAGTCGGCGTGGGACCAACAGACGTGGCGGTAGGTGCAGGCGTCTTAGTTGGGCCTGGTGTTTTTGTCGGCTTCTGGGTGGCCGTCGGTCCCGACGAAGTGGCCGTCGGTGACTTCGTGGGCTTCTTGGTGGCCGTCGGACCCGGAGTGTTCGTCGGACCCTGTGTCTTCGTCGGCTTCGGTGTTGGGGACGGACCGGGCGTAACGGTTTGCGTGGGCGTCTTCGTTGGCTTAGGGGTACTCGTCGGCGG
>BTQZ01000062.1:0-12328 GCA_036986135.1 Anaerolineae bacterium
CTAGGACAGGCCCTGAAGTACTAGGACAGGCCCTGAAGTACTAGGACAGGCTGGCAACGAGGGGGATCAGGTCCAGTGACAGGTCAGCTTCACCGCGCTTGACCGAGACATCCAGGTCGAGAAATCGCTGATAGATGCCCTTCAACTCCGAACTGGTGAACTGCTGGGATTGGACACTGACCTTGCGCGCTACAAATGGCGGAACGTTCATGGAGGCGATCGGGTCCTCCCCGATCTCAATCGCCCGACGAGCCAATATCATCAGTCGAAACTGCCGCACCAGCATCAAGAACACATAAGCAGGGTCCTGTTCTTCGAGAAGGCGCTGAAGACGCTGAAGCGTACCTTGCGTATCGCCCAATTTATCAACGACCGCGAAGATGTCCAACTGACCGTGAGAGGGCGTTAGTCGCTCCACATCCTCGACGGCAATCGGCCGCTCATCGTTCACATAGTTGAGCAACTTTATTAGCTCCTGCTCAGCCATGAGCGTATCTTCCTCCACGTAGTGGGAGAGCAACTGCGCCGCATCCTGGTCAATCCGGCCATTCGACCGCTCGCTCAGCCAGTGCATGAAGGCCGAACCCTTTGGGTTCATGAACGCACGCGCATAGGCCTTCTCGGGGTGGTCCCGTGCCCACTTATAAAGAAATGAGGCCTTCTTGTACTTCCGCGCTTGATCCATCTGGATCTGCTCGATGAGCACGAGCGCGGAAGAATCGGGCAGCTCATCCATAAGCTGAACCAATCGATCCGACTCCCTATTCGGGATTCGTTCAGCCTGCTCCACCACGATCAAGCGCCGGCTGGAGAGGAACGGCAGAGCGCCACACGCTGCCCGCAGTTGCTCGAGATCGAGCGCTTTGCCGGAAAAGCGCTGGACGTTAAATTCAGCAGATGGCCCGAGTTTGGCCTCAAGTTCCGCTATCGTTTCAGAGATGGCGAGCGGGTTGTCCCCGTAAAAGAGGTAGACAGAGGGAGGGCTCACGCTAGCTCTGTGTGCGCACCCGATGCACGGTCGTGCGCCCGCTGCGCAACTGTCGGACCTCGCCGATCCGAAGCCCCCCAATTTCGCTGGAAGTAGTCACATGCCGTTGCGCGGCGGCACCAATCGGCTGGGCGATGATAAGGGCCAAGACGGTGGCCAGGATCGCCAATGGAAGGCGTTCCAGGCGATCGCGGGCGCGATCTGTTCTACCCCCCAATAACGTGGCGAAGCACGCGAGCCCGGCGAGAACGGCCGCGGTAAGGAAGTTCGTTCCACAATTCGGGTGGATAGCCAGGTGCTCCTCGCCCGCGCGCAGTCGAGCGGCGGCTTCATCCGCACTTTTAGCAATGGCGTCCGTTGGCAAACGCCCCAGGATGAGAAATCCGTTGGCATCCGCACGGCCGGCGATCGGTGTGCGTGGATACTTGCCACTGAGCATGTGGATCGTGGCATGCTCCAGGCCGTGGTTGCGCCGAATGCGCAAGAGCAGCGGTTGATTCAGCAGATTGGAAAGAGCATTTGGCATTGTGTACTGACCTCGAGCAGCCGATTATACTGTTTCAACCTGATTCGTAAGATTCGACGATCGAAACCAGTAGGGCGTCGGTGAAGCGAGAAGCCTCACGGTGGAAGGGTGTCCAAGTTGGCCCGCTCTTTGCCTCCTGAAGGCTGTAGATACTCTCCATCAAGAGTCCTCGAAAGAACAGGAAGGCCTCGACCGCTTCTACGAGCGTCATCCCGGCCTCAAGGCTGATTCTGGCATATTCCCGACCCATTTGGCGCGAGGCCTCCGATGATTCGGCCCCAATAAGCTCGCCCACCTGCTGGAGGAGCCGGTGAGCTTCATCGCGATAAGCCTCGCGCTGTGGCTCGGTCAGATTCCGATACCATGCCTGATCTTCTAGACGACCCTCGGCGACTTCTAGACGCGTGCGGCCAATCACATTCTCAATCACAAATTGGGCTCCGCTTGCCTCGGGCCCGCGTCGAAGCGCATCGATATCCGATCGAAAAAAGCGCCGGTGGCCGCCCGCAGTTCGATGGACGGGAATCTTTCCGCTATCGGCCCACGAACGGACGGTCGACGGATGTACTCCCAGTAGCCTAGCGGCTTCGGACAGACCGATCCAGTTATCTTGCTGATCCATCATTCAAACTCAACCTATCTGAGGCTTCCCACTGCAGAGATCTGGCTCTGGGACTTGAACTGCCAACCAAAGGATACAATGGAAACGTGGGTTGGGATCTGATCGGTCATGAGTGGGCAGTCAAGTTGCTCAAGCGACACATTGCGGATCAGCATACGCGACATGCTTACCTATTCGTCGGCCCAGAATCGGTCGGGAAACGCACCCTGGCCTGCCGTTACGCGCAAGCCCTAAGTTGTGAGCGCGCGGGTAAGCCGGGAGAGCTGTGCGGCAAGTGTCGCGCCTGTCGACTTATCCCAGAGGGAACCTTCCCCGATCTAGACATCCTTGCGCCAGATCCGACCCTTCAAATTGACGACGTGAGGGCCCTGCAGCGCCGGCTAGCCCTGGCTCCCTATGAGGGATCCTGGAGGATTGCCCTGCTGGAGAACTTCCACCGAGCAAGCATCAGCGCCGCCAATGCTATGCTAAAGACTCTTGAAGAGCCGCCGGATCGGGTCGTGCTCCTGCTGACGGCAACTGCCCAAGAACTGCTGCTGCCTACGGTAGTCTCCAGGTGTGAAGTAATTCGCCTGCGCGGGGTCTCCAGGGCGACCATCTCGCTTGCACTTCAAAACCGATCCGTCGAAATCGATAGGGCCGAGATGCTGGCTGATTTATCAGAGGGACGGCCGGGCAGGGCCCTTCGCTGGGAAGCGGACCCTGACCACCTAGACCATAGGATGGCAGCCCTAGACAACTTGAGCGAAGCATTGCGTCTGGATATCAGCGGCCGTTTCGCGCTGGTTGAACGTATCATCGGACGGGGAAAGCTTCCCGTTCAGCGCCGCCGCGTTCGGTCAACATTGGAGGCATGGCAAAGCCTTTGGCGCGACCTGCTCTATCACGGCTACCAGGCTGATGTCCGGCCCCGAAATCCCGATCGGTTGCCGGCGTTTAAGCGTGCGGTCGAACGGGTTGTTCCGGCTGATCGATACAGGATGATGAGAGAGCTTTCAGCGACGCTGGCCGCGGTGGATGGCCATGCCAACCTTCGCCTGGCGGTGGAGACGCTCATGCTCAAACTGCCTGACGTTCGATAGCTTGGGGCGAGGGCTAGCGTGGCTCAACGATCAGCCGGATAGCGGTTCGTTCTTTTCCCTCGATTGTGACTGAAGTGAACTCGGGTATACACACGATGTTCAGCCCGTCTTCCTGGAGGTAGCCGCGGGCGATCGCAATTGCCTTCACGGCCTGATTGACTGCGCCTGCTCCGATTGCTTGAACTTCTGCGCGGTTGTGCTCCCGCATCACACCGGCGATTGCGCCAGCGACGGCCGAGGTTCGCGAATTGGCGGAGACCTTAATTATGTTCATTGGGCTTTATCAATGGGTCGCCCGGTATCGGATTGTATAGGATTCGAAAGGGCGAAGCAAAAACTGAGTTAGCTGCGCGGGATCTCCTCCGCCTTAAATCTAACCTCTTCCTTACCGGACAGCTTGCTCTGGATCTTGGAAATGATGAGATCCAAATGGGCTTCGTGCAGGACGTAGTTGAGATCGTCCGCAGGTACGGTGAGCACCGGGCAAAGCGAAAACCGATCGGTCCACTCCTCATAGAGATTGTTCAGGCGTCCAAGATAATCCGGCTGGATGCCCTTCTCGTAGTCCCGCCCGCGCATCGCGATGCGGCTCATCAAGGTATCCACCGAGGCCCGCAAATACACCACCAGGTCGGGGGGCGGCAGGAAGCGGGTCAGGACCTCGTAGAGATCGCGGTACGTCCGGTAGTCGCGATCGGACATGTTTCTCTCGAGGAAGAGGTTGTAGGCAAAGATCTCGGCGTCCTCATAGACGCTTCTGTCCTGCACTGCAGTTCCCGGATGATCCGCAATCTCTCGATGCGCGCGCAAACGCCGCGCGAGAAAGAAAATCTGGGATTGGAAAGACCACTCCCGCATGTCCTGATAGAAATCCGATAGGTAAGGATTCTGCGCCTGTGACTCAAAGAACGGGGTCCATTGCATTCGCTCCGCTAATAGCTTCACAAGCGTGGACTTTCCCACCCCGATATTCCCGGCCACCGCTACAAAGTGACTCATTCTGCTACGCTCCGACCTTCTCGGCCCAGTTTTCCAGAACTCCTTCGGCCTGATCCAAGAGATCTTCCAGCTCCGCCTCTCGCCTGTTGGTGTGATCAATGGATAAATCCAGTGTATCCAGAACCTGAGCCTGGTGTGCATCCGCAACGGAGAGTGCGTGGATCACCCGATCCCAGGTGGATAGAAGCGGCCACAAGATCTCAACCGCAGATCCATTCTCGATCATCGAGTGGTAACCGCCCAGGTAATAATCCCGGCGAACCTCGGACAGCTCGGGGTCGGAAGACTGCCTGGCGGCCGATTCAAAGGCGGTCGTCCAGCTCGAAACCCATTCCATGGCTGCGGAATTCACGAAACTCCCTGCACCAAGCAGACGAAGGAAATGGCCATAAATCTCCGGATGGCCAACGGCGGTCAGTTTTGTCTTGAGCTGTGGCATGACCCTGCGACCGGAGGCGGGAAATCCATCCAGGGAGGCCACTGCATTGGCGGCCTCTAGCAACGCACGCAGCCAACCATGGAGCCACTGCCGCTCGGTACCCAGGCCCTGCAACGATTCACGGGCTCGCTCAAGAAACGCTGAACCCCGGGCAAGCACGTTGTCTGGGCGGTGAAACTGGCCCCGCACGGAGGCCTGTGCCCATTCGAAGAAGTGGGTCGGGTCGTAGAGGAAAATAGGCTCGCACATCGCGGGGCCCAGCCAGGGATCTACACGCAGTTCCCGCGGCCGTCGGTACAGCCGCTTGGCGTGATGCGTGATGTCCAGGTGAACCTCCTCCGAGAGAGGGACGATCTCTCGCGGCACACTTGGTTCATACTCGTGTATCAGTACCAGATCCACATCGCCTGTGCCCCCAAAGATGGGATCCCCACCGGCGACGGAGCCGATAACGTAACCTGAGACGATTCCCGATCGGCGCTCGGCCTCCTTCCGCGCAAGATCTAGGAGCTTCTCGGTGGTGATCCTCAAGATTTCTCTAAGGGCAGGTGCTGCTGGTAGGGCGGGATCTGGAGCTTCTGACGCACCCGGTCCGCCACAATCCCCAGATCACCCGGCCGAGATACGAAATCCATGGCGGTCGAATCCACGATAAGAACGGGTAGCTTATCGTGTTGATCGAAGAATTCCTCGTAGGCCTGGTTTAGCTGCTCGATATAGGAATACTCCATATTGCGCTCGTATGGGCGGTCTCGCATTGAGATGCGTTGCATAGCAACGTCAGTAGTTACCCGCAAATACACGATCAGGTCGGGCAGCGGGATTCGCTCTGCAAGCGCGTCGTGTACTAATCGATAGGTTTCGATCTCGTCCCCGGATAAATTCAAGCCCGCGAATAAAGCGTCCTTTGCAAACGTATAGTCAGAAATTAGGTCGCCGTTTGAGAGGGCCTGAGGGACAGCATGATGCTGCTGGCGATAGCGGCTCAGTAGAAAGTAGATTTGGGTCTGAAAAGCGTAGCGCTGGCGGTCTGAATAGAAGTCAGACAGGAAGGGATTCTCCTCAAAGACCTCCAGCAGCAGTTCCGCATTGAACACGGGCTGGAGCAGACGGGCCAAGGAGGTCTTCCCGACGCCAATCACACCTTCTATAGCAAGATACATTTAGGCTAACGGTGGGGTGCTGCGGACCTAGGATACCCGGGTTGTACCACGCTGGCAACCAGAAAGCACGTACACCTCTCGCATCAATCGGGCTCGAAGCGAAATTGAAGACAGTAGTGATGAAACGTGTTGCTCACCCAGGCGTTCCCCATGCCATAGGGAGCCAGGCGTATATTATCCTGAGCCCAGATTTTCTCGTCCTTGAGAGCATAAATCTGCCCCAACTGTCGACCAAGATCCCAGGCAAGAGGGTAAATCCTTCCTCCCTTCTTTACGTTCTTGACGATGATCGTCAGATATGCGCGAGGCCTCAGCACCTCCCGGAGGGTGGAGTAGATCGCAATCAAACGCTCGAGGAATTCGTCATAATCTTCAATGTTTCCTAGATCTGCGGGGTCTTCTGAGTAGGTGACATCAAGATCGGCCTCTTCGCGGCGGTGCTTTTGTGTACCTGCGCCTTTGGCGTGGAGTATGTTCCAGTAGGGGGGAGAAGTAAACACATAGTCGATGGGCGGCAAATTGAAATCCGGCAGGTCTGCCGCGTCACCCTGAATTACCTCCGCCCGGAGATGCTCACAGGTGAGCGAATCCCTCTCCTGCTGAACGAGCCGAGTTGCCAGCTCTGCATACTTTGGGCTGAGCTCGATTCCGATCCCATTGCGCCCACTGCGCAGACAGGCGATGAGAGTCGATCCAGTGCCGAGCATTGGATCGAGAACCGTTTGATCGGCCTTGGTGAAGAACTCAATGAACTCCTGTGCCAGCGTCTCCGGAAATTTGGCGGGATGTAGCTTCGCATCCTTGCGTCTGGGAGGGGGATCGTGAACAAACCAGGATTTCTGGAACTTGATCCACTCCCTGGGCTCCAGATCATTGAGGCGGTTAATAAAGGTTCGTTTCTCTGACATCTCCTCCGCCTGCCTAGCCAGTGGCCAGATCCCAGACTTTAAGATTATCGAAAGAAACCGTCGTCTGAGCTGCGCGGCGCGCGCGAACGATCACCCCGATCCTCCCAGTGGGAATTTCGCCATCCTTCAGTTGAAATACCTGCATATCATTCACAAAAAAACGAAACTCATCGCCGATCGCCGAAACTCCGATTCGGTTCACAGCCGGGGCGCCGGGGAGCACGTCTGCAGTGGGTGTGATCGGCTGAATGGGAGCTTCGGCGCCTGACAGGAAGCGCGAGGCGCGAACGGCTCCATCGCAGGTAATCAGGAAGCGATAATGCGAATCCTGCCCGGGGTTGCCGCGCCCACCGGTGCGCACCATGAGTCCAAACTCATCGCCGGCCTCACAGATCTCCGAGTGGACTTCGATCTCGACAAAGAAATCTGACAATGGGCCAGCGGGAGACAAAGAAGAGAGCGTCGAAGAGGGTCCCCGAACTGAGATGACCAATTCCTCTCCCAGCCGACTGACGGCTCCGCGGGCCGAGACGCCGGTCTCCCATCCGGAATCGGATTCGAAACTGTCCTCATAGTCGGGTGCTCCCAGCCCGATCCTGTGCTCAGGGATCGCGGTTCGCGTAGGAGGCAGAGCGGTTCGCGTGGGAAGTGGTTGGCTGGCGTCGATAATCGGGATGGTAGGCGACGGCGCAGGCTCGGGCGCCGAGGGAGGAGCGCACGCTGCGATGTTCAGGAAGGCCGCGGTGGAGAGAATGAGAAACGTGATGGGCCGTCTCCACCTTCGGGCGGACGGCTCATGGGGGGAGGTACCAGAGCCTGAAGTCATCGAAATTCACGGTGAGATCGGCGGTCTGTGAGGCGTTGGTAAATAGGCTGGGCACGCCTGATGTGTAACCGGAGTCTTCAATTGCGACCGTGTCGAGCAGCTCGCCGTTGACGAACGCGAATAGCTGGTCGCCATTTGCCAGGAATCCGATTTGATTGCTGGCATCCGGCCCACTTTGGATCAGGTCCGATTCCGTCCAATCGCGCAGGACGGCCGGTAATTCATCAAACGCGATGAATCTGCGCACGCGCCAGGCGCCGTCGCAGGAGATCTCCAGCGTATAGCCCCGGTCGATATTTTCCCCGCCGACTCGGATTCCCATCCCATAGGCGTCCCTGCCCGAACAGGACGATACCTGGGCCATGATCTCAGCATAGGAGTCTTCAGCCTCAATGGCGGTGGTCGTCCACCACAGGATGCCATCCGTCAGGTGGTCGGTGACCCGCAGGCGTCCATCCTCCCAGGCGACAGTGGCGCCTTCGGGGTCGCTGAATTCGAACCAGGTGAAGCGCTCACTGAAGTCATCCACATAGTCCGGATCCGACAGATCGAGACCCGCGCGTGGATCGCCAGGCTCAAGCGGAATGGGAGTGTTGCTGGGAGTAGGAGAGACCTCGAGGGCTTCTTCGGTAGGCACGCTTGAGCTTTCCTCGAGGGTTTCGGTGGGCTCCGGTGTATTCTCATCGATTTCGCCTCCAGCCAGCGGGGTGTCGGCAGGCTGGGTGGAGGTCGGTTGTACGACCGGCTGTGCGGTAAGCGTGGAAGAAACCGAGGTCGCCAGCAGATTGGCGGGCGGCTCATCGGCAGGCCGGTTGCATGCTGCTACGAACAAGAGTGCGCCAATGAGCAAGGCGCCCAATCGAAAGCGTGTAAAGAGGGAGGGCCCCTCAGAGCGGATGATTGATGCGAGCATAGGGATCTGCTTAAACCCGGCGGAGTATAGCACGGAGGGGTTTTAGGGGTTCGGTGCGCTAGAAAAGCGGGGGCAGGCCGCCCATAGTGGAGCGCATGAAGAGACCGTTGGGGTCGTTGAAATCGATGCGCCGTGCAAAGGCTCGGCCAATATCCTGGAGCAGATCGATTGCCCAGACCGCATCGAGGCCGATGTCTGTCACATCTCTAGCGGGGGGAACTTGGACACCGAGTTGATCCATGACATCGGGAGCAAGATCCAGATTGTAGCGACGAAAATCGATGCGGCCGGATCCGCCGTACTCCAATTTGGTGACAAAGGATTGCCATTCCGAAGCGTCTTCGAGCAGCTCACGAAGCACCCACTCGCTCCACTGAAGGAAGCTGGCATTGTGAGCATTGATCGGGTGAGGTGTGCGGCCGGTGCCGAAGGAGAGCATGCGCGTGTCACCCGGCGGATAGGCGCCTGCACTGTAGTGAATGGCTTCGACCGCAACCTGGTAGCAGGGATTTCCCGAGACTCCCACTCCACCGTCGACCCAGGTGTGGGTCTCGCCGTCGAGAGTTGCAGTGTGGGCGGGGAAGTAGGTCGGGACGGCGGTGCTGGCCAGGACCGCATCTTTCAGCGGCAGGCGGCCCCAAAGCGAGGCATTACCCTCATTATCGCGTACGAAGAAGTCGGTGCGGCTGGTGACCGTGTTCTTGCCGGTGACGAAGATGTCGATCGGAAGGCTGTTGATTTCTCGATCGGCGCCGATGTCGTCGAGCGTCTGTGCAATGAATTCACTGCTGTAGCGATGATTGCCTAAATTGAATGCCACTTTCCAGAATGGAAGCGCCTTGAAGGCGGATTGGGCCAAATTACGGTACATTGCCATAAGCCCGCGTGCGCTCATTCCGATCGCGAGCCCGGCCGCGATAACGGCGCCGGTCGATGTCCCGGCGACCATATCGAAGATCTCTCGCGACGGTCGGCCCTCTACCTTCTCCAACTCGATCAAACAAGCCAGCGGAATGATCCCCCGGATGCCGCCACCGTCGATGGAAAGAATATTCTTCATGGATGGACCTCTCCAGCGCAAGTTGCAGGAGCCGTGCCGGGGGAGGATTCGTGCGCAGCCTACTAACTAGGCTGCGATCGCTTCCACCATAGTCATTTGGAAGACATTTCCAAATTCAGTAACGACCGATTCTGTTACTTGCTCCATGCTGGGAACAGGATCGAGCAGGTCGGCCAGCGAAACCATGGGAGTCTCAGGCAGGTCACAGGCGACAATGCCCTCCCAGTATTGCATGTCGGGCGCGACGTTGAGCGCAAAACCATGCTGGCTTACCCCCTGAGCGGTCACGCGCACTCCGATCGAGGCAAGCTTCGAGGGGCGCTTGCGGGCCGCGGGGGGACAACGCTTGCACCGTGAAGCAACGTCCGGCTGCACCCAAACTCCGGTGAGACCCTTGCGCTGTCCTGCTGCTAGCCCGAGCGCCGCCAGCGTGCGAATCAACACGTTTTCTAGATCGCGTAAGTAGCCCACGAAGTCGACCGACGGTAGCCGGCCGTCTACCTTGAGACGCCCAAGCGGCAGCACGGGATAGGCTACCAGTTGCCCCGGCCCATGGTAGGTGGCGTCCCCTCCCCGATCGGTCCAGTGTACTTCTACGCCGCGATCGGCAAGCTCGCCTTCGTTCCAGAGCAGGTTATCCGACTTGCCTCGGCGCCCGAACGTAAATGTGTGAGGGTGTTCCAGCAGAATGAGTGCGGCGGGACTCCTGCCCGCGCCGATCAAGCGGGCCAAGTGCTCCTGGACCGCCCGGGCGGCCAGAAAGTCGACCGTTCCCAATCGATGGACTTCGCAGATTCTTGCGCGGGCAATGCTAGCCACGCCGGCAACTTCACCCATCTGCTTCGCTCAACCGGGGAACTCTTTGCCGGAACCAGGCCGCGCCCTCGAAACCAATGCGCCTGATGACATTCATATGAGCAAGGATATCAAACTGAGCGGTCTGTGGCGTCCCTCTCAGTTCGAGTAAGTAAGCTCGGTATGCCGCATCAGGTTCGGTGATTGCGTGGGTATGGGAATTGCACCCAATAGCCTGATGGCTTTGCCACAGCCCGCTGATTATAATTCTCGGCCCTGCCGTCAGCGTGAGCGCAGGTTCACCTTCCAAGATGCCTTCCGCACTAAAGATCCGCAGATCTCGAAGATCCGCCCGCAGCGAAGGCCGCGATCCAGTGGTGGTTGCGCTTGCCCTTGTTTTAGGGTTGGCTGCAGGACTGGGCCTGCTCGGCGCTTCGGCCTATCTGGCATTGGTCAGTGGATTGCCCGATGTGGTCCAGGTCGAGGCACAGTTCGGCATGCGAGGCGCAGAGACCTATCGACCGCTCCTGGTGTACGACAGGTCAGGCGAGCACCTCCTGTACCAGCATTTGCATCCGGATGCGCAATCCAGGCAGTGGATCGACCCCGAATTGGCCCCAGCAAGCCTGGCTCAGGCGACGGTGGCCGCGGTCGAGCCTGATTATTGGATCGGCCCCGGCTATGATCTGTCCAGTCAAACGGCATCGACCATCGGCGAGCGACTGGTGGAAGTTGCTCTGCTGCCACCAGGCGAGCCATCGCTTGCGAGGGTAGTTCAGCGTGCCCTGCTGGCCGCGGAGCTCACTCGCCGATATCCAAAGGAACGAATCCTGGCTTGGTACCTCAACAGCGCCGACTACGGCCGCGCCGCGTACGGTATTGATTCGGCGGCCCTGGTCTACTACGGGAAGCATGCCGACGAGCTTTCCCTGGGGGAAAGTGCTTCGCTCGCGGCTCGCCTGGATCTAACATCAACCGAATTGGATGCTGAGACGAGCAGGGAGCGGGTACTGGAGGCCATGGTGGCGGAGGGATCCATTACGCGGGCCGAGGCGCGCTCCGCTCGGGACGATCCCTTTCCGTCACAGGAGATCCCTGAGCTTTCACACTTCGCGGCGTACTTGATTGACCAGCTCACGCAAGCATTAGGCGAGGCAGTCGTCGGTCGGAGCGGCCTTAAAGTCATCTCGACGATCGACTACGACCTGCAGCAGCAGGCCACTTGTGCGGCTGATTCCCACGTGTTGAGACTATCCGGAGAGCCCATCGGTACCGTCAGCGGCACCTCAGTCGGGAGCCCTTGCGTGTCTGCGGCGCTGCTTCCCACGCTGCGGCCACGAGACGCCGGTTTCGACCACCAGATTGATGAATTGGCACTGGTCGTGATCGATCCCGTATCCGGCGAAATCCTGGCCGCGCAGGGTTCTTTTGATGAGCTTCGGAACCCGGGCCCGCTCCTGGATCCCTTCACTTACCTGACCGCCTTCGCGCGCGGCAGCACACCCTCTAGCATGGTGGTTGATCTGGGCGATGATCCTCATGGGCCGGTGCGCATGCGGACCGCGTTGGCCAACATCTATCCGAACGCGGCGGCGACGACGCTGGCCGCCCTCGGCCCAGAAAGCGTCGCCAGCACATTGACGCAGCTGGGCTTGAGTGGGGCGCGTGACTCAGCCAGCCTGCTCGATTTGACAGCGGCCTATGGTGTGCTGGCGGCCGAAGGGAGACGTACGGGAGCGGGTGCGACTCCCACCCTTATACGGCGGGTCGAGGACTCACAGGGGACCGTCCTATATGAGTACCGTCCCTCCTCGCAAGCCGTTGTAAGCCCTCAGCTCGCTTTCCTAGTGGTCGATATCCTATCCGACGAGTCCGTGCGATGGGAAGAGCTCGGCAAAGGCAACAGTCTGGAGATCGGACGGGCAGCGGGGGCGATCTCTGGCGGGGATCCAGAAGGCGCAGGGAATTGGGCGATCGGCTTTACGCCGCAGCGCGCGGTTGGCGTTT
>BTQZ01000063.1:0-12153 GCA_036986135.1 Anaerolineae bacterium
TCACCCGGCCCGGTTAGGACGCTCTCCGCGGCCGGAGTGAGCGGATTCAAGCGCATGTACAGGGAGTTTCCAGCAGTTGCACCGCTGCGGCGCCACATATCGCCGGAAGATATCGGCCATTCTGCAGTGTGGCTGGCGTCGGATTGGGCGCGAAATATCACCGGGGAAGTGTTGTTCGTGGACTCTGGGTACAATATCCTCGGAGCATTTAGCCCGGATGCAACCCGCGACTCCTGACCGCTTTTCCCAGCTGACGGACAAGCTTCAAGCCAGCCTCTTTCCCCGAATCGACCCCGAATTGAGGGCTTCCCGGACCCAGCTGGCGCGTTCCATAGTCTCCGCCCAGTTTGCGATCTTGGGTCTCTGGGCGGTGTGGCTGCTGCTGTTCAACTCGTTAAATCCGGAAGGTCAGATCGCCATCGATCTGGCGGGAATCGCCTTCCTGGCGGGCGCGGGCGCGCTCGCGCTCTGGCTCCTGCGGAAGGGCTCTCTCAATAGAGCAGGCTACGTGATCTCGCTCTCCTGGTTCCTGTTCGTCGCGGGGAGCGCGTTCCTGGTTCCAGAATATCTGGTATTCATCAGCGCCGCTTTCTTTCTTCCCATATTGGTATCGGGAGCCATCATTGGAGGATGGGCTCCATTTATCTTCGCCTTCGGCAGCATCGCTGCCAACAGTATGGCGGTGGCCTATAGAAGCAATCCAGAAACCACACTAGGCTTTGTCAACGAATCGTCGCTGCTTATCTACGTGTTGGTGTTCGCGGTAGTGGCCCTCTCGGCTGCGTTGATCTCGAATTCCCTCTCGGAACAAATCCAGAGATCGCTCTCCAACCTGCATAAGCAGGCGGATCAGATGGCAAAGCTCGCCCACACCGATCCGTTGACCGGGCTGTCCAATCGACGCCATCTCTTCGAACGGTTGGAGAGCGAATTTGCGCGCGCACAGCGCTATCGACGCCCTTTCTGTCTGCTTTACATCGACATGGACGGCTTCAAGGCCGTCAATGATCAATTCGGGCACCTCTTCGGGGATGAGATCTTGCGAGGATCAGCACGTGCGATGCAAGCCGTGCTGCGCGCCACGGATTTGCTGGCACGCATCGGCGGCGACGAGTTTGCGGTCCTGCTGCCGGAGACAGACATCGAAGGGGCCGAACACGTTGCGGCCAAGTTAAGAAAGGCGCTCGCCGCCTACGGCAGTCAGCTCAGCCCCTCGCTGCCTTCATTGACTCTCTCTGTCGGGGTGGGACAGATCAGCGAAGAAGACGACGCGATCGAAGATATCCTCGCACGCGCGGATAAGGCCCAATATCTGGCCAAGTCCGCGGGCAGGTCCCTCACTCGCACGCAGGAAGACCTGGAGCCTGCCGGCCAGGTCAAGCAAGCCTAGCCCCCCAGGATAGTTAAGCACAACGCGTTTGCCCGGTCTGGTGTTGGGAGGAAATATGGTCAGCTCCGGTTCTATTGAATTGCAGACCCGCGGTCACGCCGATATGCATGATGTGACCTCTCAGGTTCAGGACCATGTGCATGCCTCCGGTGTGCGCTCGGGGCTGGTGACCGTATTCACACCCTCTTCGACGAGCTCGCTCACGACGATCGAGTTCGAATCGGGCGCTCTGGACGATCTGCGCAGAGCGCTGGATGAAATCGCTCCTCAGGATCGGGAGTACAGGCACAACCTTCGATGGCACGACGGCAACGGGCACTCCCATCTCCGGGCCGCGCTCCTGGGTCCCTCCCTGACAGTGCCCATCCTTGATGGACAGCTAACGTTGGGCACCTGGCAACAGATTCTCTTTGTCGACTTCGATGTTCGCGCTCGCAGCCGACGCCTGGTGGTGCAGATCGTTGGCGAGGCTTGATATGGTATATTCGTGCGGCTTTTTCGGGGTTGAGATTTGACAACGGAGACAATGTTGGTCGTCATGGCCCACCCGGATGACGAGACCTTTGGTCTAGGCGGTACTCTGGCACTCTACACGAATCGGGGCGTGAAGGTCCATCTGATTTGTGCCACACGCGGAGAGATGGGAACGGTTGCACCCGAGTTTATGGATGGCTATTCCAGCATCGCCGACCTTCGAGTTGATGAATTGCTCTGTGCCGCGGAGCAGCTCGGCCTGGAGGAAGTGAACTTCCTAGGCTACCGAGATTCAGGCATGGCGGGAACGGAGGACAACGAGCATCCAAGGGCCTTGGCTCAGGCTCCGGTGGATGAGCTCGTGGCGACGCTCGTGGGCTACATCCGGAAACTGAAACCGCAGGTGATGATCACCTTTGATCCGGAGGGTGGCTACGGACATCCGGATCATGTCGCGGTGAATAGAGCAACGGTTAAAGCCTACAATGCGGCATCCGATTCGCAGCTTTTTCCCGAAGCGGGTTCCGCGTTCCAGCCGCAAAAATTGTACTTCTCGACCTTCTCCTTTCGATTTGTGGGACCCATGCTCGCCCTCTTGCGCCTACTTGGTCGAGACCCCCGCAAATGGGGCCGCAATGAGGACATCGACCTCACAGAAGTCCTGGAAACTCGGTTCCCCATAAATGCCAAAGTCAACTATCGTAAGGTTGCGGACATCAAACGGAAAGCGATGGCCTGTCATGCCAGCCAACTCGGTATGGGGCCTTCCGCTCGAGGAGTGGTGGGCGCGTTGTTCCGGTTGGTTCGCCCAGGTGCGGTTGAGACGTTCATGCGCGCCGACCCTCCGGTCACCGGCGGCCGGATCGAACGAGATCTCTTCCAAGGCGTTCGCCTGACTTAGGCTGCGCGCGAGACCGGATTGCTTCCACTGTCAACATGTCAACATGAATTAGGATCTTCTTCATGCTCGAATTCATTCCGGTTGCCCTGCTCCCCATCCTGATTTTTTTCATCCGAGTGACCGACATGTCGCTGGATACGCTGCGCGTGCTGTTTGTCGTCCGAGGCCGGCGACCTCAGGCGTGGGTGGTGGGGTTCATGCAGTCCGCCTTATGGGTGATCGCGGTAGCTAGCGTTTTGAGCCATCTGGACAACTTGCTCAACGTCCTGGCTTACGCGGCCGGTTTCGCAACCGGCAATGTGGTCGGCATGCGAATCGAGGAACGACTAGCTATCGGGCACGGCCATCTGAGGGTGATCAGTCCGCAGCGAGGGGAGGCCGTTGCGGCCGCAGTGCGCGCCGCCGGCTATGCGGTTACTGAGCTATCCGGTAGAGGAAAAGACGGAACTGTTTCCATCCTGACGACCAGCGTGCGCCGACGAGATATCGATCCCGTGCGCGGCGAGGTCCTCCGAGCAGACCCGGATGCGTTCGTGACACTCTCAGATGTAAGGCCGCTTCATCGAGGCTTTTGGCGGGCCTAGATCTCATGAGCATTCCCTTTCCCGGAATCGACTGGTTAGGGTTGAGCCCCGGTGCCGTCTTGGCGGTGCTGTTCGGCCTGCGCACAGCTGACCTGACCCTGGCGACCTTGCGCGTGCTTGCCATCATCCGCGGGCGGCCGACGGTGGCCTGGTTGCTTGGCTTTTTCGGGGCGACCCTTTTCATCTTGGGGGCAGCTGGTCTCCTGGCTAACATCACCCAACCCCTAAGCATTGTGGCCTACGCAGCGGGCTTCGCCACCGGCACTGCGATGGGCCTGACGCTGGAACGTCAGTTCCTGCCTGCAAACTCCCTGGTCCGCATCTACAGCCCTTCTCGAGGCCGCGCCATCGCTTCGGCCCTGCGAGAGGTGGGCAGAGGGGCCACAGAAGTTCCCGCTCGTGGGCGTGGCGGCACCGTGGACGTGATCTTTACCTATATTCGAAGGCGTCAGGAGAATCGGGTGCGCAGAGAAATCCGGAAACTGGATCCGGAGGTCGTTATGACGGTGGAGAATGTTCGCGTTCTGGCCGGTGGATGGAGACCCTAATCCCTCAACGCGCCGATTAAGATCTTTGGGGAAAAGGGTTGTCCCGATAACAAATGGTGCGCCCGAAAGAGTCTGGCCGCGATTTTCATGGCCAGGAATACTGCCGCCCCAAGCAATGCCGCCGCCAGCACCGGCTGCCAACCGGGCACCTGGCCGGTGGTCAGGCGCTGAACCATATTGAGCGGCGACGTCACGGGGAATAGGCTGAGCGCAGTCATGAGCGCACCGTTCGGCCGCTCGATGGAAAATAATCCGATCATGTACCCCACAAGCATGGGCCCCATCACAATCCACGAAGCCTTGGTCGTCTCCTTGACGTTTGGGACGAGTGCACCGATCCCCGCCATTAGGCTGGCATAGAGCGTAAAACCCAGTAGGAAGAACACGATCGCCCACGGCAGCAATAATCCCGGGACTTCAAATTCGACTGGGAGATTGGGCTGGCTCACCCGCAGCGCGGCTACCGCGGCCGCCACCCAGGCCGCGAATCCCAGCAAGGTTCCTATTCCCAGTCCCAGGATCTTCCCCGCCATCAACTGGAGCGGATCGATCGAAGAGGCCAGAATCTCGATCAGTCGATTCTGCTTTTCTCCGCTGACGCTGCGAATCAATAGCGCGGATCCATTAGTCAGTACAATGAAGAAAAAAACCATCACCAACATTGGCATGCGACCGATCCATGGATTGGCCTCGCAATCCATGCCCGGGCGGGCACAATCTCCGTCTAGCCCGGCCTCCAGCGCTGAGAGATCGATTTCTTCAAGCGCCACCGGATCCGATATCCAATCTGCCAGCTCAGCGTCAGCGCCAACCAAGTTGAAAAGAAGCGTCCGGCGCATGATCCAATCCTGTCGATCGGTGGCGAGTGGGTTGAGCGAGGGGTGGACGTAGATCAGCTCACCCGAGGCCAGGTAATCCGATGGCACAACATAGTAGGCAGTAATGCGCTCTTCGGACAGTGCTTCCCTGGCCTGCTCTTCAATTGGAAATTCAATGAGCGTACCCTCTGGAATTTCCACGGGCAGTTCCCCGATCAATCCTGCTCTGTCAACGAATCCCTCGACCTCTAGCTGCTGCGGCTCATTGTCCGCTAAATCCTGTGCTTGTGGCCCTGATCTGGCCAGATTGATTCCCGCCAGGACCAGCAAGCTTACAATTGGGAAACCGAATGCCAGAATAAGGTAGCCGGGCTTTCTAAGCAATGTGATCAGTTCGTACTTGAGCACCAACAGCATCTTCATGTTCGAGCCTTGGCTCCTCGGCGACCAAGGATTTCACCCAGTCTGAGACGTTGGCCGTAGCGCAGCATCCCAAGTCGATATGCCTTACCCGCCAGCCATATGGCCACCAGCGCGCATGCGATTTGGATAAACATACTCGCTAGGATCTGCCAGGTTGGGACCACCGTAAGCATGCTCCTTATTCCTATGGTGAGTATGGAGGTCAGAGGAAGGAGCGAGAGAGAGATCGCCAGTCCGCCGTGTGGGTCGTTGGCAATTGCCAGCAGCGCGTAAATTGGAATTATCAATACCATAAAGAGCATCGGGCCGATGGCCTGTCCTTCCTGCGCATCTACGATCGTCGCTCCCAGCGCGAACATCACCGCGGAGGCGAATACAAAGCTCGGTAGTGCTACCGCCAGCACCGCGATCAGGCTGGCCCAATCGATGATCGGGTCTTTGAACCATTCCACGCCAAAGATACTACCGGCCAGCCAGATCGCAGCAATGCCAATCAAGATCCAGAATGCCAATTGAATCAGGCTCACTGTGACAATGCCAAGCAACTTGCCGGTGATCATCCGGGAGGATGAGATCGAAGTGGTCAGAACTTCTATGGTGCGATTGCTCTTTTCATCCACCAGGCCGGACATGAGCGATCCGGCTCCCGTGATCAGCAGCCCGCCTACCGCCAACCCCAATATTATCGGCAGGACCGATCCCAGGGGCGGTGCACTTGCGGGAAAGAGCCGGGTTCCGTCGGGATTGCGAATCGTGATTCGAATACGGTCCGCCGCTCTCCAAGCGACCTCCTCGGGCAGGTGATCGAGTAGGTTCAGTTGAAGGAAATCGTAAAAGCTGCGGGTTGCCTCCGAGGAGGGCTGCTCGTGAAATACGAGCTCCGCGCCTCGGCTTTCGGCGTAGTCCGCCTGGAGCACATAGTATGCCTGTATCCCTCCGCCTTCGAGGGCCGCGCTGGCCTCAACCCGGCTCGGGAAAGCCAGGATTTCGATTTGGTGATCCGATTCTTCGATCGGAAATGGGCGCGGCGCCTCCAAAACCCCAGAAAGGTCGACGTAGCCAATGGGAAGATCGTTCCTGCTGAGCGACTCCATGATGATGCCTGGAACGACCAACATCGCGATGAAAAGCGGCATACTCAGGAGAACGAAGATGAAGCTCTTCCTAAATACCGCACGTCGAATCTCCTCGAAGGCCACGAGCCTTACTTTGTTCATCTAGCCGTTCTGACCTTCTCTGACCGCGCGGATAAAGATCTCGGCCAGCGATGGCATGGCGATCTCGAACTTCTCCAGCGTGAGATCGTATTCCATCAAGCGCCGCAGAACGGATTGTGGGGACTCGCCGGGCCCGAGCGTGAGCCTTGCCGACCCGTTGACCGTTACCGATGACTCCACACCCTTCAAGATAGGTAAGTCCTCTACGGTTCGGACGAGAACTTCCTCTCCCGCATATTGGCGCCTGATCGCATCTAGTCTGCCGTACAGCAGGTTCCTGCCCTGATTGATAAGCAGAATGCGATCGCACATTTGCTCCACCTGGTGCATCTGATGAGTTGACATGAGGATGGTTGCCCCATCTCTCTGCAGATCCCGTATCAGATCCTTCACCATCTGCGTGTTGATTGGATCTAATGAGGTGAAGGGCTCATCGATGATGACCAAATCCGGACGATGCAGGATGGTGGCTATGATCTGCGCCTTCTGCTGCATGCCCTTGCTCAGCTCCTTGACTTTCTTCTGCCGGTGTTGAGCCAGGTCAAAGCGATCCAGGTAATCTTGCAGTCGACTCTTGGCTTCCCCTGCCGGTACACCTTTGAGCCTTGCCAAGTAGATCAGACAGCGCTCCAGTGAAACATCTTGATATAGCCCGCGCTCTTCCGGCATGTAGCCAATGCGGTCCTTTGTCTCTTCGCTCATCTCCCCGCCCAGCACCGAGATTGAGCCTCGGTCGGGCTTGAAGATGTCAAGGATGAGTCGGATGGTGGTGGTCTTGCCGGCGCCGTTCGGACCCAGTAAACCAAAGATCTCACCGCTTGCTACCTCAAAGGAGACATCGACCACTGCCTTCGTATCGCCGAAGGATTTGGACACGCCGGATACTTCGATCGCGTTCATTGTTCCTTCTCTCATGTTGAGACCGATGATGGAATCCTTGTACCACGAACTTCGAGTTCGGGGTCGGCGAATTGTCCTCGTCGCCTGCTACTGGCTAGAGATGTCGAGACTGCGCGGTTCTGAGAATGGGCTGCGAAGCGATTCTCCAAGCGGCAACAGTGCCATCCCAATGAACACAACAACGCCTTGAAATCTTTCAAAGCCGCTTGTCTGAGTCTCCCCCTTGGCTTCCTTTGCGAGGCGATGCCGGTCGGCTTCTGATAGCCTATCTTTCATTCTCATCCTGGCAATCTCATAGATAATCTCTGGTGCAATAAACATATCAGCCTCTCCTTTAGACTTCCCCTTCGTCTGTACCGTACGTGTCCCCACGACAACAATCTTCGATAACCGAGAGCAAATACACGGGACTCTCCGTCTTGTTCACAAACGCATCCGCGCCGGCTTGCATCGCGCTCTCCTTCACCTCTGGACGCCCACTCAACACAATCAGTTTGGTGCCTGGGCATGCCTGGAGAAGGGTCTCAATCGATGGTCCATCCTGGAGCCCGGGCAAGCCCCAGTCCACAAGCACAAGGTCCGCGCAGCAGGCCCGAATCTCCTCAATGAGATCTCCAGCTCTGTCGACTTCCCCGACGACTTCGACATCGCTCTGTTTGTCTAGCAAGGTACGAAGCCCGAATCGCACCCTGGCTCGACCGTCCGCAATTAATACCCGCGTGGGTGATTCCATTGGCGTCACATCCGCTCCTTTGGCATAAATATCAGGCAACGGGTGCGCCATAGCATCGGTCAGCCGGGGGATCTCGGAATTAGACACCTGTCCACCCCCTAAGCTCGCCTGAGTTCCCTCAACAGCGTGAGTGCAGCGACCACAGTCAGCGCGGCCGTCAGCCAGAGGGAAGCGCCGGACCTTGGGAATGTGTTCGGTGCGGATGATCACCTAAAGAAAGCACAGAAGGGAATTGGGAGGCTGGCGGTGCTTGAACACACCGTACTAGAGAGTTGGCGGGAACAGCATAAGCAGCCCAAGCAACCAGTAAATATGCATCGACGGGACGCTGGTCCCGAAACGGTTCACCGCTCCCCAGATGCATCATTGGAGCTACTCGTGGGATGTGTCGTTTGTCGGACCACTTGATTGCCCACCCCCATTCTCGTCGGACGCCTGACGCGCTCGATCCGCATTTCTTGCGGTTCCAATGGCCACGCCTATTGCGACTCCGATAGGAACCCAGAGGCCTATGTTGTCTGTTGCGGCTCCGGCTGCAGCTCCAATCGCAGCGCCAAGGCCGATAGACACGCCCAGGCTGTTTCTAGTTGCTCGCTTCTTATCATTCATTTCGTACCTCCCGAGTATGAACGATGGTGATTGCGCCATCTAGCGGCTGCTTGCCTGCCTGCTTGCATGTGCTCGTCTGAGCGTACTCGTCAGAGTGTCCTTGCGAAGCAAGGGCGAACTGCGGAACGTCCCGCAGGTCTTCACGGGGTGGAACATCCCGCAGGTTTTGGCGGGGAGCGGCCTGGCTCTACTCCTGGCGGATCTCTAGATAAGCAGGATAGCGGCGAAATAGGGCACCAGTGCCAGAATCGCCAAAAGTGGGTGTCCCCGCCGGGTTGAGTTCTGGCTGTCCCAGCTGAAGAGATACGAGGCGAGCGCAAAGGAAAAGAGACCTCCGGCAAGCAGCACGACCACCGAACCCCATGGCTCAAAGTCTGCAGTCACCCCCATCGCCAGGCCATTGAAGGCGTTCATCCCGTGCGTCGCAGGCAGCATCTTGGAGATCGACAGAAATGTCTCCGGCAATTGGCTCAGCGGAAGCATGAGGCCGGCGAGCAGTATCGATGGAATGAACACTATCTGCGATAGGAACATAGTCGAGCGTGAATTTGGCGAAGCCACCCCGATCAGCACCCCGAGCCCGGCTGAGGCGAACGCTACGGCAATAAACACTATCGTGAAATTGACCCAGTTGTTGGGTAAGCCAGAATCGAAGAGCAGGGGCGCGGTGACGATGATTATCAGTGAGACGACCGCCGTATGAAGCATCGTCGTCAGCGCCGGGACAGCAAGGATCGAGGTGGAAGGAACTCCATTGATCTTGTAGCTCCGATAGATGCCGGCCTCGCGCGCCCTGACCAGCTGTTCCGGCAACCCCAATAGTGTGGCAGCCAAAAGCGCAAAAATGATCATCGCCGGGACCAGTCCCTCTCCGAAGAAGGGATTGATTTCCGCCAACAGGAAGCCCATAAATAAATAGAAAACCAGCGGGAACAGGTACGTGAGGAACAGCAGCTGCCGATTGCGGATTCCGATGCGCAACTCAAACGAAAGGTGATGGGCAAAGGCGGTCATGCTGCACCTCCATCGGTGGTGATCTCGAGGAAGCGATCCTCCAGCGAGGGCCGTTCTACTCTGAGATCTATCAGCGGATCTTTATGCGATTCCGCGTACTCAATGATGGCCGCTACCGTGGGACCGATGTCGGTGGTGAAGAAAATCCGGTAAGGCTCGTTGGAAGAGCTGGAGGTGACGGCCGGAAACTCATATCCATCTTCGAAGAGGCTGGATTCTTGCGTACGTACCGATACCTTTGTTAGTCCTGCTCCAGTAGCGGTGATCTCCATTGGAGTTCCAGATGCTACGATCTTCCCGTTCAATAAGATCGCAATCCGGTCTGCCATCTCCTCCGCTTCTGCCATATCATGAGTGGCTAGCATGATGGTGGTGCCCTTCGATTGCTGCTCACGCATGATGTTGTGTAGCTCCACTCTAGTCGCCACATCCAAGCCGGCAGTCGGTTCATCCATGAAGAGAACCGATGGCTCGTGTGCAATGGCCAGTGCCAGGACCAGACGGCGCTGCTGCCCGGCTGAGAGCTGATGGTATTGGGTCTTGCGCTTCTCGCCCAGGCCCAGTCGATCCAGCAGCTTGTAGTTGGCTGGAACCCCATGGTAGGCGCAAAAGAACTCCATCGCCTCGTTGACGGTTATGCTTTCGTGCAGCCCGGAACTTTGCAGCTGTACGCCGATGATATTGCGCAGTTTGCGAGGCTCACGCGTCGGGTCTACTCCTGAGATTCGGAGCTCCCCACCGTTGGGCTCGCGCAGGCCCTCCAGGCTCTCAAGGGTGCTGGTTTTTCCTGCTCCGTTCGGGCCCAGCAGTCCAAAGATCTCGCCGCTGTTGACCGCGAAGCTGATCCCGTCTACGGCGGTGAAATCTCCGTAGGTTTTCCTAAAATCCCGGGCTTCGATAATCGGATCTGTCATTGCTTTCTCTCTCCTGAACGTTCTGGCTCGGCACGAAACAATCTTGGGATCCTTATCCTGCGATATATTGTTTTCGAAAACGCAGGAGGCTGGCACATTATCTTGCCGGCCAAGCCGCGGCCTCGCAAGTGAAAACCATCACATGGAGGGGGTAACGTACGGTCGACCGTTGCCATGTGGCAATGCCGCTCAATCCACAACAAATGCCTTCCCGAACGCCGATGCTTGTCGGCCACTCGTAGTTGACAACAGAAGCCTCCCAAATCCATCGTGCGATCGGGGGAGATTGAGATTGGTCAGTTGTCCTATCTGGATCTGGATCGGATTTGGCCCAGGGGTTTCAGTGTAGAGCCAACGGAGGTGCGCCTACCGGTATATCTGGGCCGTATTTACCTGATTCCGGCGATATTACGCTGTGCGGTGGGGCGAAAAGTCAATCATCCAAGGATTCGATGGACTTTTTACACAGTCTGGCGAACAGTTCACGCTGCTAGATACAGCAAGAATGGCAATGATTGCGAGCGCAATTAGGACACCAAAGATCAGAACCCAGATCCACTGACCTTTTTGAGCGAAATAGCCCGGGCTCACAATCGCAGTGTATAGAAGCATGCCCATAGAGACCAAGAATAGCGCCGGTGCCCACGGCTGCACAGTTAGCAAGCCTATACCGCCTACTATGAGAGAAACCGCGGTAACTATTTCCCCGGCGATGTGAAACCAAATCCTAAGTGGTTCGCTTTGAAGTTCTTGTATCTGCTCGGTTACGTACGACGCCGTCCACTGTCCAATCATCGCAGCACCAACGAGAATGGCAAATATGGCGGAAAACGTCATGTTCTTCTTCCTTTGAACATAATGAATTTCCTAAACAGAATCATGATGAGTATCAAAGTGTCCGGCTAACGGCCTCTTATGCTTGCGAAGCAAGTGCGAGCTGCGGAACGTCCCGCAGGTCTTCGCGGGGTGGCACATACCGCAGGATTTAGCGAGGAGCGGCCCGGCCGATCAACCACAGAATTTGCCGCGCGGTGGCTCCGCCGTTCATGAGAAAATCGGACCATTCAACGTCTCAGACCGACCGTTCATCGCAGAAACGGACCATTCATCACCAACCGCGAGGCGCCGCCACCTTGGCGGGTTGATTCGGGGACTTCGTCCACATATTTCATGGAGTAAGGCCTGAGCCGAATTCGGCATAACGGCTGCTTGCTTGCCTGTGCTCATCGGAGCGTACTCTATTGAGTGTCCTGCCCGCGCCGGGGCCGCGGGCACAGGTGGCGGCCAAGAGCCAGATTCCTGCGTAGAGAGGAATGTTGGCAAGTTTCCCGACGATAAAGAGCGCGCCGAGCATCCAGACAGCTCTCCAGCGAAAGGGGCGCTCTGTGGGTAGCCAGATTGCGTCAATGGCGAGCAGCATTCGCTTGAGCTCATGCTGTAGTGTGGGGAGTCATTGGCCCTCCCGCAACAGCGCCTTTCGTCGATGGGAGTAGATGTTGAGAAATGTGTGTATGGTGTACATCACTCCGAAGGCGATCCAGTAGATCGTACCGACATACCACATAGATCCCCAGAACAATAGCAGGCTTAAAACGAAAAGCCCTACATAGGGTCCGAAGATCGGCCAC
>BTQZ01000064.1:0-11772 GCA_036986135.1 Anaerolineae bacterium
GGAGGTGATCAGCTTGAGACGGAGTTCAGCGCCGCGAAGACCTCCTGGTTGGGCCCGGAGGGGATCAGCTGGAAGCCAGGTTCAAGGTGGCGAAGACCTCCTGGCTGTGCCCGACAGGTCTGACACCCTCGAATACATGGCTGATACGGCCTGCTTCATCGATCAGGAAAGTGGTGCGAGTTCCGTATGCAGCGTCAGAGGGGCGCAGCTTCCCGGGCTTCCGCACCCCATAAGCCTGTGCCACTTTATGATCTGCATCCGCCAGCAAAGGATACGGAAAGCCATACTTCTCGCTGAAGTCTGCCTGCGACCGCACGGTATCCGGACTGATGCCCAGCACGACGATGTCTCGGTCCTTGAACGACGAATAATCGTCCCGGAAGCCGCATGCCTCCTTGATACAGCCTGGCGTGTCCGCCTTCGGGTAGAAGAACAAGACCACTTTCTTGCCCCTGTGGTCCGAAAGACGAACCGTCTCTCCGGTATCGGTCTGCAACTCGAATTCGGGCGCTGCCTCCCCAGCTATGGGCATTCCCATATTCACAGGTCTCCTGAGACTCCGAATCCTATCACTTGCGACGCTGTAATACAGGCGCTGGCGACTAGAAATGGCCAATTCTGTTCGCCAAAATGGGCAATCTGGACAGCCCTATTAACTTATGCTATGATCCCCGGCGCTTATGGGCTGAGAGAACTCTCTCAGTTCATTTTTGTCATATTAGGGAAGCACTCGAATCTGAATACAAGCCCAGGAGTGCATGTCTGGAGTTGCGATGGCGAACCAAGCAGTCTATCTAACTAAAAAAGGTCGCAAGAAACTTGAGGATGAGCTGACCTACTTGCGCGAGACCAAGCGCCAGGAAGTGGCCAATCGACTACACGAAGCGATGGAAGATGGCGAACTGATTGAGAACGCCGAATACGAGGCGGCCAAGAATGAGCAGGCCTTCGTCGAGGGACGCATTCTTGAAATCGAATATATGCTCGCCTCGGCTCAAGAAATCAAGCGCCATCGGGCCACAGACATGGTGCTGATCGGCAGCACGGTGGTGGTGAAACAGGATGGATCATCCAGCGAGACTTATACTATCGTTGGCGCAGCGGAAGCCAGCCCTAAGGAGGGCCTTATCTCGAACGAATCTCCGCTAGGCCAGGCGCTGCTACAACGCAAAGTCGGAGACGACATCCGGGTCGAGGCACCTGCAGGCGTTCTAAGCTTTCGTATCGTCAAGATCAAGTGAGTGAACCGAAGTGAAAAAATGCCCTGCGCCAAGGTCCTGGCGCGGGGCGCTTTTTATTTTGGGAGAGAGAGATTATCCATGATAGATAGGCTCACACAAATCCGGCTTCAAAAGCTGGACCGCATAAGAAAAGAAGGACTCGACCCCTATCCGGCGCGAGCCAGTAGGTCGCACACCTCGAGCGCAGCCACCGAGGCCTTCGAGGCTGCGGCCAAGGATGAAGAAGTTCGAGTTGCCGTGGCCGGGCGCCTTCGATCCATCCGAGAGATGGGCAGGACCGCGTTTGTCCATATCGAAGACAATGACGGAAAGCTCCAACTGTATCTTCGAGAGGACGAGCTGGGCCCCGATCAATTCGACCTCTTTCTGGAAGCCTTCGATCTCGGCGATTTCATTCAGGCGGAAGGGGAGATGTTCCGAACCCGGACCGGTGAAGTGACCGTGAGGGTCGAAACATTTCTCATGCTGTCGAAGGCCACCTACCCACTACCGGCTGTCAAGGAAGAGGTCGTCGACGACGAGATCGTGGTCCATTCGGCGTTCGACAATCCGGAGGCGCGCTACCGCGAGCGGTACGCCGACCTGGCCGTCAATCCAGAGGTGAGAGAGGTGTTTAGGACACGCGCACGCATTATTGATGCGCTGCGCCAGTACCTCAATAATCTCGGATTCCTGGAGGTCGAGACCCCCGTGCTGCAGCCTATCTACGGCGGGGCGGCTGCGGAGCCATTCATCACTCATCACAACCAGCTTCATCAGGACCTCTATCTGCGCGTCTCATTCGAACTCTATTTAAAACGGCTGCTCGTGGGGGGATTGGAGCGTGTCTATGAAATCGGAAGGGACTTTCGGAATGAGGGCGTCGATCGTACTCACCAGCCCGAGTTCACGCAGTTGGAGTTCTACATGGCCTATGCCGATTATCAGCTGGTCATGGATGTAACAGAAGATATGATCACCTATATGGTCGAACAAGTGCTGGGCGGGACGCAGATCGAATACCAGAGCCAAACCATCGATGTGACCCCTCCCTGGGGACGGATCGAGTTACGCGCTGCAATCGCAGAGCAGACCGGGATCGACTATGCAGAGCACAAATCCGAAAAAGCGCTGCGCAAGGCGATCTCAAAAGCCGGGATTGAAGCTCCTGAAAAAGCCTCGCGCGGGAAGCTGATCGAGCATTTGCTGGATCATCATGTTGTGCCGGAAATTATCCAGCCGACTTTCTTGTACGATTACCCACGAGATATTTCCCCCCTCGCCAAGGCCAATCCAGACAATCCGGAAAGCGTCGAGCGATTTGAAGGATTCGTAGCAGGAATGGAGATCTGCAACGCCTTTACGGAATTAAACGACCCGCTCGAGCAGGAGCAGCGATTTCTGGAAATGGGGCGCACTTACGAAGAGGATGACGTAGATCGCCATCCGCTGGATGAGGACTACTTGAGGGCGATGCGCTATGGGATGCCGCCCAACGGTGGCTTCGGTATGGGGATCGACCGCCTCACCATGCTGCTAACCGACCGTCCCAGCATCCGCGAGGTCATTCTGTTTCCCCATCTTCGGGCCAAGGAAAATTAGGAGTTCGGGCGCCAGCCAAGTCGCTTCCGAAAGGTCGCATAGCGGGAGAAGAAATGCACGAGCGGAGAGGATAGTTTTCCAACTACCTCCGCTTGCTTGAGGGCCGCCCGCATCCCGTCCGCATCATCGAAAGCAGGTAAACGCAATCCCGCGGTGCCCACCTCTAGATAGGCGTGGGCATCCGAGCCAGCAGTCCCCGCGAGGCCGGCCTCGTCGGCCAAATCCCGAGCCCGCCCATTGGCGTCTTTACCGACCGTACGAGCGTTGAAGATCTCCAAAGCATCCACATAAGGCAGGATTTCGCGCAGAGCGGGCTCCTGCCATGCGCCGCCGCGAAAGGGGTCCAGGGGATGGGCCACGCTGATGACTGCATCCTGCTCCTTCAGGCGATGGATGGCATCCATCGGTTCGAGGCCGCGTGGGATCCATTCTGTTACGAAGTAGGCCAATAACTCACCTTGGGTCGTGTAGACCTCCTCGCCAATGATCACCAGGTCGGGATCTAGCGCGTGGGCCTCGCGTGCTCCTTCAATTTCACTGTGATCAGTGATTGCGAGGCGCCCGATACCTTTCGCCCGAGCGGTCTCCAAGAGCCGCTCTGGCATCATCAGGCAATCCTTTGAGCGGTACGTATGACAGTGAAGCTCGGCGAGGACTAGTGTCACGGCTGGCCAGCCAGTCCGGGAATACCTTTTAGAGTGCACGCATGCCGCACCGAATTCCGAATGGATTCCGCAACGGCCAATTCAACCAGGTAAGCGACCAAATCAAATCGCGCCTCTACCTGGCCTGTGGCGAGCGCAAAGGCGATATCGCCATCGTGAGTCGTGTGGGAGGGTCGAACGGCCACTACCAGTCCATTCTGGGCGTGCTGAGCCAACCGATTCACATCGACTTTGCTGAGAGTGGCGTTGGTTGCCGCAACGATGAGAGTGGTATTAGTGCCCTCTGGAATCTCGGGCTCCCTGGCCAGGTGCTGCACCGGATCGTTCTCAGCGAACCACGATCCATCGGGGCTGCGGGCGCCCGCAAGGACCGTCCCGTCTGGATTCAGTATATCGCCCACACAATTAGTCACCGCTGCGGCTCCAACGATCAGCTTTTCCCCACCATCAATATCAATTTCCTCAGAGGCAGTGCCAAATCCGCCCTTCATGATCCCTTCGAACCCGGCCCACTTTCCAACTGTAACCCCGGCACCCGCGCCGACATTGCCTTGCGCGACTTCATCGGCCTGCGCAGCCTGGCAGGCACGATAGCCCATCTCGGCGTCCGGACGGCGTTTCCCTTCACTCAAGAATAGGTCGTAGACGACGGCCGCGGGAACGATAGGCACGGTCGCTCGAGGGGTCCAATGACCGAGGTTGTTCTCCTCCAGGTAGCGCATAACTCCGTCGGCGGCTGCCAGCCCAAACGCACTTCCGCCTGTCAGCAATACGGCCGTGACATCTTGCACATGCTTATCAGGCCCCAGAAGCGCCGTTTCGCGACTTCCCGGTGAGGGACCGCGAACGTCGACCCCTCCTACCGTGTTTTCTGGGCACAGGATCACGGAACAGCCCGTATGGTGATGAGGGTCGGTGGAGTGACCGATGCGGATACCGGGTACTTGAGTGATCATTTTGGGCAAACCCAACGAATTCTAAGCGATATCGGCGGCAGCTCAAGCTTAAGCGAGAAGCGCACCTCTTGGGGTGCGCTTCAAACGCTCAGTCCTCTTTGGCACAAAGGCTAGCAGGCTCGCCTGGCGTGCTGCATTGTAGCTAGCCTTCCCAGTAACCTAGCAAGCGCCCGCGCTGAGCAGGATGGCGTAGTCTTCGAAGTGCCTGAGCCTCAAGCTGGCGCGCACGTTCGCGCGTAACGCCCAGTTGATTTCCAATCGCTTCCAACGTGTGTGTCTTCCCGTTCTTCAATCCGTAGCGCAGTTCAAGCGTTGTGCGCTCCCTTGGCGGCAGCTCATCGAGCGCTGTGCGAAGATCGTCACCCAACAAGGTCTCGAGCGTCCAGGTTTCCGGATCAGGCCCATCCGCGTCTGGAATCAGGTCGCCGAGCTCTCGATCGTTCTC
Organism: Anaerolineae bacterium; assembly: GCA_036986135.1. Lineage (GTDB taxonomy): Bacteria > Chloroflexota > Anaerolineae > Anaerolineales > E44-bin32 > JADFRG01. Next base: position 4,889 of record BTQZ01000064.1, read on the forward strand.
TTCGTCCATTGGCTTCTCGAGCGAAAGCGGCTGCTCCATGGCACGAATGAGTTCCTCGACCCGCGTTACGGGAACTTCCAGCCTCTCTGCAAGCTCCTCGAGAGTAGGATCCCGGCCCAGGGTTTGGGTCAGCTGGGTAGCTGCGTGCCGCAGCTTCGTGATCTGCTCACCCATGTAGACCGGGAGCCGGATGGTACGGCTCTGGTCTGAGATGGCGCGGGTGACCGCCTGGCGAATCCACCATGTGGCATAAGTTGAGAACTTGAGGCCGCGGCGCCAGTCGAACTTTTTGGCGGCCCGCATCAGCCCGATGTGACCTTCCTGGATCAGATCGGTGAACGGAACACCGCGGCCGCGGTACTTGCGAGCCACACTAATGACCAATCGGGAATTGGCCAGGATGATATGCTCGAAGGCAGCCATTCCGTCCTGAACCTGCTGTAGCAGCTCCCGCCTGCGCTTTGCGCCGAGCTCACTCTTGGCCAGCGTCCCACTGGCCTTGTTCCCTCGCTCAATACTCTTGGCTAGATCGACTTCATCCTGCATTGTCAGCAGGGGCACGCGACCCACATTTGAAAGGTACTGGGCAATAGAATCGCCCGAGTCGGCCGCGCGTATCGCCGAGAAGTCAAAATCAAGCTCCTCAACGGTCGGACCGACCGTTCCACCCTTCAGGTTGTCGTCGCCCCTGATCATTTTGCGTACATCCAATGTATCGTCGCTCACCATTTGCCCCTTTATCCAAGACCTAAATACTGTCGTTGTGCGTAAGGGTAAGGCGTTCCTACCCAGCCTATTTGTACAGGATTTTTATAAGAAAAAGATTGGCAAATTGTCAGCGTTTCGTTAGAGGCAATCTCTCGGACTGCCTAGGGAGCGGTGAGCCTCGAAGGAATTAGCGCCTTGTGAGGATGCCTATTCCGATCGCGGCCAGGGCGGCCAGCGCCAGCAAGCCAATCCCGGCTTGAACCACGGTCTTAGGCTCCATCCCCGGCATGACGACTTTTCCATCGCCGTAGGATTCGAAAAGCTGCCCCCATTCCGTATCAAGTGCCGCCCGCACGCGGCCACGCCCCACGAATGGGTACCAATAGACATTGTGATAGAAGTTGCTGGCGAAGTAAGCCCATGGGACCAGAGGCGATTGCAGTAATGGCTTTTCAAGCGGCTTCAGCGGACCGTGGTAGATCGCCTTCTGTCCCCGACTTGCGAAGGTGTCCTCCTGGCGAAAATTCCAAGGCTCTTCGGCCTCGATATCGTGGCCCACGATCTCGATCTGGCTGGGGTCACCAACTCCCAGTCCAAGCTCATGCGCCCGGCGAATGAATCGGATCTGCATAGGATCAAAGCCCTGGAGCCGAGCAGATACTGCGTCGATGGCGACCTGATCCGCCGAGGCCAAAAGAATGTCTTTCTGGTGCCAGCGCATGGCCCGTGGCCCCGGCCCGTCACCCGCGAAGGTTCCGTCCATGAGGGCAAACAAGCCGGGGTGGATTTCCTGTTGGATCATCAGCAGGTCGACCAGCGTGTCGTGGATGACGGCGTGCGTCCAGTGCCGATTGCGGTGAAGCAGTCCGCCAAAGGCGTTCTTCATTGCGCCGGTAATGGTCGTGAAAACGTGGGTCTTGACCGTAGGCAGATGGATCATATTGAGGCCAACCAGCGCCTTGGGTATAAACACCCCATCCGGGTATACCTTGTCAAGCACAAGCAGCGGTTTGCTGGGCTTGTACTCGAACCATTCAAAGTCTTCCTCATATAAATATATGCATGGGATCTCGTACTTATCCGTTATGAAGCGGTGCTTGTTGTTGAACTCGCCCACTGCGGTATCCACGACCACCGTGTCGTTGTGCACTCCCACCAGATCGGTATAGCCAGCTTCTTGGAGCGCCAGGATTGCTCCCTCAATCTGCCAGGGGGTTGAAGAGCACGCCGGATACCACGTCTGCCAGGAGATGTTGATCTTCAAGCCGGTGGTCGCGTCTCTTGGGAGGGCGGAATTAAATCCACCCAGATGCATCACCTGCCGCACATCTTCGAGAATGGAGGTCGGGGAGGTCTTGACCACCGCAACTTTGCCAGTCTTGCTCATCGCGAGACATTCTAAACCAGCGCCGCGCGTGGGGAAAGTAGGAAGCAGGTCTATTTCCAGAATGTCAAATTTCAGGACTGCATATACCCCCGTGCTAAAATAGCCGCGCGATGGATCCTTTCGATCTGAAGAAGCGGTATCCGATCACCGGCGAAGATGTCAAGGCAGCCTGGAGACATCAGGTGCGATGGCAGATCTACTTTCCGCTCGGATTGGGGCTTTTGGTCCTCGGGCTGCTCATTGGGCTGCTGTGGCTGTCACAGTCCGGTGATGCCAGCGTGTGGGCAGACATTACGCTGGTGCTGCTTTTTGCGCTGGCGATCATCTTCGGCTTCGTGGGATTGGTCGTTATCGTGATGGGTGTGATCGGAGTGATCTACCTGACGCGGGTGATCCCACCTCCATTCGATCGAACGCGAAAGGCCGCATTCGATGCGCAGGCTACTGTTTCACGTGCGAGTATGGCAGCTACGAAACCGGTTATCGTTCCGCGGGCAGCCACCTATGCGCTGATTACCGGCCTTCGTTATCTAGCCGGCATCTTTAAGGGATAGAAAACATGAATTCCAACTGGAAAGCAAAGGCTCTCATCATCGGAGGGCTTGTCGGTGCCCTCACCGGACTCGGCGCTACCTACATCATGGTCCAGCGCTCAGAGGATCCTCCGGAGATGGGCGCAACCGACGGTATCAAGCTGGGTCTCCTGTTACTGGGCCTCGTGCGCCAAGTGGGGGATCTCGGAAGCCAAAAGGAAATCGAGTTGGAGGACAAGCGGTCGTCGGGGGGATAGGGACCATCCTGAGGGGGATCGGAGGTTCGTGCGCGGGCTCGAACCTGCGCCTCGCCCGCTTTTGAAACCGTGGATTCAGAGGGCCCGCCCTGGTGGAGCTCACCAGGGCGGTTTCATTTCGGCGTCGAGCGAATGAGGGTAGAAGTCAAGCTAATCTCTGCGGCGTGGATCACCCTGCTGCTCCTTGCAGGCTGCTCAGGTGCGCCGCAGACGCAATCGCCTGCCGTAGAGCTACCGACCGCAACCCAATTGCCAACCCCTGCGCCCAAGCTGACGCCCACCCCGGCGACGGTACGGTTGTGGGCTTCTCCAGCCCTGCCAGCCGCCCTCCTTGAGCCCGCACGCCTGGTTACTCAATTGCGCGAACTACCAATCGAGTGGGTCGAGGACCCAGCATTGGCGGAGGTTCGAATCGGGCCGGATCCGGACCGGACGCTCGCGCGCTGGATCTACGCCGTTGTGGCTCCCTTCCCGACTATCGAGGATCAGGTATCCCTTCAAGAGCTGCGTCGCGCCTGGACCGGTTCCGACGATGAACCCACAGTTTATGTCTCTGACCCAGTGCGAAATGAAATGACGCCGTTGCTGGGAATTGAATCTGAGGTACGGGTCAATCCCGAAGACGAGCTTCTGGATCGAGTGTGGGAGGCGCGGAATGGTTACGCCATTATCCCATTCGAGAGGCTCGAGCCGCGGTGGAAAGTGATGAGACTGAACGACCGCTCGCCACTGGACTGGAACTTCGATGCGCGGAGCTATCCGCTGGCCATGAGCTTCGGCTTAAGCGGCGATCCAGAGATCATGGATCTGCTGGAACCGTTGCTCGACTGGCCCCAAACGAATCGAGATCCCAGCAAGCTAACTACCGTTCTGATGACAGGGGTTTCAGCCCTCGTCCGGGCGACGGCCTGGAGGATGGATCGCTATGGGGCCGATTATCCGGGGCTGCAGATTGCAGATGTTATGCAGCAGGCGGATATCACCCACATAAGCCACGAATCGGCCTTCAGCGAAGATTGCCCGCCTCCGGATCCGATTCAAACCAGCCTGCGGTTCTGTTCTGCGCCCCGGCACCTGCCCCTATTTGAAGGCCTGGGTGTGGATCTGATTGAACTTTCCGGCAATCACCTGGCCGATTGGGGAACGGAGGCCTTGCTATACACGCTGGACTTATACGATCAGCGTGGATTCGAGACCTTCGCCGGCGGCCGAGACCTGGCGGAAGCGCGCCTGCCAGTGATCGTCGAGCACAACGGCAACCGATTGGCGTTCCTCGGCTGCAACGCGGACGGACCGGCCTACGCATGGGTCAAAAAAGACCGTCCGGGGGCGTTGTCCTGCAATGACGAAGGGCTAATGGAGCGTGTGACCCAGCTGGCGGATGAGGGCTACTCCGTGATCTTCACCTTCCAGTGGCGGGAATCCTCGAGCCCAAGACCCTTGCCCGATCAAGTGGAGGCTTTCCGGGATGCAGTCGAGGCCGGCGCGATCATCGTAAACGGCAGCCAGGCCCATCGACCACAATCGATGGAGTTCTATTCGGACGGCTTGATCCACTACGGACTGGGGAATTTGTTCTTCGATCAGATGCAGGAGCTGCCGCTGCGACAGGAGTTTCTGGATCGGCACACATTCTACGACGGGCGTTACATCAGCACCGAGCTGTTCACCGCCATGCTGGAGGATTTCGCACAGCCGCGCCTGATGACGGATGCGGAACGTCAGGCTCTGTTAGGAGAAATCTTCGCGGCTAGTGGATGGTGAGGAAATCGGGGGGTCAGTTGATCTCGACTTGCTCTCGTAGCTGCTTACGAATTTCTGTGAGTTTCTCTTCCGCAATAACCTCAATCCTCTGAAGCTCCACCTGCCAACTACCCGCTAGTTCCTGGTCTGCAAGCCCGTCCGCATTGACCTTAACGTTCAAACCCGCGGACTGAATAGCCGCCATTGCCAGGTACCCCGCGACTCCCGCATCGCCGAGTGCATTTGCGTTGCCGATGGCTGAAATCTCAGCCGCCAGTTCCAGTACTTCCGCTGATTTCCTGGCGACTCTTAGGGGCACCTCGCCGGCATGAATTGTGGCCCGCTCGAGGGCCTCACCCCTGGCCGCCTTCTCCTCATCCGAGTCCTTGGGCATGCGCAGCGCCTCTATCACTTCGTCAAATGCCTGCGCGTCTTCGATGACTGCGGCCTCGAGGTCACCGCGCAGCTTATCCGCCTTCCGCACGATCGCCTGCGCCTGGTCCTCGACTTCCGCATATTTCTTCTTGCCTACCGTCAGCCGTCCCACCATGGCTACCAGTGCCGCGGCCATGGCGCCAGCCTGCGCGGCCGCTGATCCGCCGCCTGGAGTCGGAGCGCCGTCTGAAAGGCGATCCAAGAAGGACTCCTGGGTCGCACCAACCAGATGATTTTCGATGAGCTGCTCTTGTTTCAGATCATCAAGTTGCAGGTACCAGGCGGCAGCGTCGACCAGGGCCGCTTGAGGCGTCAGGCCCACCAATTCGGAACTGTGCACGCCCACTCCGTAGCGACTTGCCTCGCTTCGGATCATTTCGACCACCCGGTGGATAGGTGTGCGCGTGAAATCTGTCAGGTTCATCGAAACCTGAGCCCGACCCTCTACCAACAGCCCAAGTGCCTTGACGTACCGCAGGCCGCCGCCAGAGTGGCGTACATGCTTTGCGATTTTCTTAGCCACCTCGACGTCGTCGGTGGTCAGGTACACGTTGAAGGCGATAAGCGGCTTGCGAGCCCCGACCACCGTGGCTCCCGCGGGGCCAAGCTGCCTGGGGCCGAAATCCGGTGCTCGATCCGGGTCTTCTGCGATCGAGGCCTTGAGCCCTTCATACTGGCCGCGCCGGATGTTCGCCAAATTGACGCGATCGGGGCGAGTGGCGGCCGCCTCATACAAATAGACCGGGATCTCCAGCTCATGCGCCACTCGCTGGCCGAGTTCGCGCGCCAACTCTACGCATTCATCCATAGTGACCTCCCGAATCGGGACAAAGGGCACCACATCCGTGGCTCCGAGGCGTGGGTGTTCCCCCTCGTGGAGATCCAGATCGATCAGTTCGGCGGCCTTCGAGATGCCGGCATAGGCCGCCTCCACCGCAGGTTTCGGCGGCGCGATAAAGGTGATCACGGTACGGTTGTGATCTTCGTCGCTGTGCCGGTCTAGAAGCTGAACCCCCTCCACGGATTGAATGGAGGCCGCAATCGCATCCACGATCTCTGGCCGGCGGCCCTCTGAGAAATTGGGTATGCACTCTACGAGCTTCATCATTCACCTGAGAAGTGGAGTCACAGGATTATAGTCAGGGATTTGCCACAGACGTGAGGACTTAGAAGAATGAATCGACGTGGGAACCTGGAAGGAGTGGATGGTTTGCGCGCGATCGGGCCGCGCACGGGGAACTACAACGTGGTCACGGTTGAGCTTGGATTTCCAGCCCGCCGGGATCGACGATCCGAATCCGTTTGCGTTCGATCTCTACCCAGCCATGGGACTTGAACTCATTCAGAGTCTGCGTGGCAGTTTCACGGTAGGTGCCCAGCATTTCCGCCAGGTCTTGGTGCGTGTAGCCCTCGATGGTGTCGCCGGAGTGACTCTCACTGGCCAAGTCTTGCAGGAGCGCGGCGAGACGGACGGGAATGCTCTTGAAGGCCAGGTCTTCGAGCTTGGCCTCGGTCTCTTGCAATCGGATCGCCATGTTTTCCAAGAAGCGCAGAGCCACCTGAGGCTTCTCCTCGATGATGCGCTCGACATCCATGCGGCTCATGACGCAAAGCGTGCACTCATCAATGGCCTCCGCGAATGTATTATGCATCCCCTGTCCGATGAGGGACATCTCACCGAATATGGAGCCCTTCTCCAAGATCGCAACTACCAGCTTCTTGCCTTCAGGGGAGAGACGATAAAGTTGAACGCGGCCCTTCTTCAAAAGAAAGAGTACTTCCCCCGCCTCATCCGGCCCATAGAACACGCGGCCAGGCTCA
>BTQZ01000065.1:0-11695 GCA_036986135.1 Anaerolineae bacterium
GGTTGATGCACCATATAGAGATCGATGGCATATCCATCCATGTTGCGAATTCGATCATCGATTGTCTTGGGAAGGTTCCGGGCGGTTTTAAGGATCGGGAACCATTTGGTGGTCACGACAACCTCATCATCTTTCACTCGAGCAGCCTGGAGTGCTGTGGATAGTCCCTGCTCTGCGCGCCCAGAGCCGTACACTTCGGCAGTATCAAACCAGTTGATCCCTCCCTCGAGCGCAGCTGCGACAATCGCGTTCATCTCTTGCGTTGTGAGGGTTCGGAACATTTTCCCCATGATTCCTCTGCCGCCTCCGGAGAATTGCATCACCCCCAGCCCAATCGGAGTAACCTGGATGTCAGTCTGTCCTAGTCTGCGCAGCGAAACCTTCGGCTTCGTAGTCACTGAATTCCTTTCACGGTGGAATCGATGCGTGGAATCTACCAGACCCCAATCTGAATCGTAAGTGCTGTGTGCTACATCGAAGCGTGTGGGCCGCGGCGTAGCTGCCCTCCTTGATCGCTCCTAGAATCCGGACCCGGTGGATGCTTGCGGTTGGCGATCGACCTGTGAGAGTGAGGCGTCGAGCGCTATTGTATAATCGCCCCGCGCCCCCGTAGCTCAATGGATAGAGCGCCGCACTTCGAATGCGTAGGTTGGGAGTTCGAGTCTCTCCGGGGGCGCCTGGCGGGAAACTGAAAAGGACCTGGCCTCGGTCAGGTCCTTTTTGCGGCGGTATGAATTCAGGCTATAGCAGCCGCCAGCCCAAGGCCGCGAGCCACACTGGCAACCCGATGTAGGCCACGGCCTCATCGCATTTGCAGCGATATTTCTGTTTATTCTTAGATATCGATGGCCGCGCAATCAGCGTCAACGTCAAAGGTAAATCCGCTGGGCAGGCTCGGATGCCCGGCATTATCTTCTACTTCCACTCTAAATTTGAACCTATCGCCCGTGCTCACCCCAAAGATCTGGCCTGTGTAGGTTCCGATCCACTCATTTCCAGGCACGCCACCCAGCCAATTGCCCCCACCACTTAGGCTGGCCTCCGCGTCTCCAGAGCCTATTGGGTACTCGTAAAAGAGGTGGACCTTGCTGTTTTCTACTCCGGCTGAAGGCTTGGGATCCTCGACGCTGAATTCGATGGTAAACATGCAGGTTGGGGATTCATGAGCACCTACTATACGATCCAAGATGACATCGGGACCGGCGACATCAGGGATGGGAGTAGGTGTGTACGTCGGCGTTGGCGTGTCGCTTGGCGTCGGCGTAATGCTCGGCGTGTTCGTTGGCGGTGGAGGCGGCTTTTCCTCCGGCTTTTCCGTCGGCGTCCGAGTACTTGTGGGCCTGCGGGTCGCCGTATTGGTAGGCGTGGCGGTAAAGGTTGGAGTCGGGGTGTTCGTAGAAGTAGGCGTATGGGTTGGCGTCGGCGTGTACGGCGCCGCCCCAGCGAAATCCCGCCAGGTGGCCGTCGGAACCGGGCGCAGCAGCTGCTGCTCCAGGCCGTCCCCTGTGAGCTCCCGGACGACGGTCAGACTCAGCGTTCGGAATACATCTCCCAGATTGTCGGAACCGTAGTCCGGAACGAGCCGTGAGAAGAGCCCGCTCGGCACGGCCATTTGGGCCGCAGCTCCCCCATCAGACAGCATAGGGAAGAGCAACCAGATCAGGGTTGCGACGGCAAACAGGCCAAGTCCAATGACCAGCCAGATCGGGCTCGAATTCGCTCTCACTCTCGCCGTGATCGCTTTACGCGGTGTATCTGCGTTGTTTGGGGATGCCGGATCCTAATCTTAGCCCAAAGTGCCCCACCCTTCAATTACCTTTCACAGGGCCTGCGTACTACCCAATCACCCCTAGAATGTGGATAGACTTAATCGCGGTATTCCCGATGCGCTTCCGTACGGCTTTCCTCCTCACGATCACCTGGTTGGTCATGTTCTGGCCGACCGATATCGCTCATTCCGAAACGGAATGGGGATCGGTCGCGGAGGGAATCGATTTTCGGCAATTCGTCCTACCGGGACCTAACCGGGCCTTCGTGGCTCGCATGGACCTCAATTCGCCGAATGTGATCGTTGACAGCACGGTTGCACAGGGCAAGCTGTACGAGGGCACGGAAACGGTCAGCGGAATGGCTCAACGCTATGACCAATCCATCGTAGGTTGGGGCTCCCGATGGGATGCCACCGGCAAAGTCGCGGTGGCGATCAATGGCATTTTCTATAATCCGTCCACGGGCGTCCCTCAGTCCGGACAGATCCAAGGCGGATGGTACATCAAGCGCTTTAGCGATTACAGCGGCGGGATTGAGTTCGCCTTCAATCGAGACCGAGAGGCATTCATTGGCGGCTGCGCGGTGCACCCCGATGACGAGCAGTATGTGTATTTCCTGGACCGGGGAAGGAAGATGGTACTGGGCGGAATCAACGTCCCACAGAACAGCGACAACATCGTGATCTATACGCCGCAGTACGACTTCAACACCCGTACCGGCAACGATGGCGTGGAAGTACTGGTTGAAATGCTTCAGCCGGCAGGCATTGGCTCGCGTGCGAAGGGCTACATCCGCAGCATCCGGGATGTGGGCTCCACGCGAATTCCATTTGATCACGTCGTAATTTCGGGAAGCGGCGCGGCAGGCAAGCGCCTGGCCGAGCGCGCCCGCATCGGAGAGCGAGTCGGGATACTGAGTTCGATCGACTACACCTCCCGCGATTGCCGCGATCGTTTCCCCTCAAGCTGGGACTCGGCATTTGCCAGCATTGGCGGCAGCTTCAACTTCCTGAATGACGGCGATATCGTCAACTACGATCACGACGCGGGCGCCACCACGCGTCATCCGCGTACCGCGGTTTGCCTGAACGACAAATACATCTACTTTGTAGTCGTGGATGGTCGCCAGCCGGGCTATAGCATCGGTATGACATCCAACGAGTTGGCTCGCTTCTGCCGCGATCGACTGGGCGCGGTATGGGGGATCAACCAGGACGGCGGGGGATCTTCGGCCATGTGGCTTGACGGGGAGATCGTCAACCGACCCTCGGACGGCCAGGAGCGACAGGTCGCCAATGGGCTAACCATGGTTGTTCTCGAACCGGTTCAAAAATCCACAAAGTTCGAGGTGGGCGAGCACGTTCGAACGGTCCGGACCGCCGATATTCGCGTAGGCCCGGGGGATAACTACGCCGCCTACACAACTATTTCAGAGGGCGAATCGGGGATCGTGCTCTCCCATATCAACGGTCTCAATGGCGTGTACGCTCGCGGCACGAATTGGTGGAGGGTGGCCTTCGAGAGCAAATGGGGCTGGATGGCCGAGGCTGATCTGGAAGCCGAGCAGGCTCGGATAGGACTGTGGAAAGGTGTGCACGACAAAGTGCTCCGATCTTCAGACGATTCATCCTCAGAGGGCCAGCCCGCGGATAACACCCCATAGCAAAAGAGTAAAATTGCGGATGCGTTTCAGGTCCGCATGCCAATTCCTACACCGTTCCACCCCCGCACTTCCGAACTGAGCAAAAGCAAAGAGTGGCGAGAATGGTCCGGCTACTGGTCCGCCGTCACCTATGAACACACTCACGAGCGCGAGTATTTCGCCATCCGCAACTCGGCCGCGCTGATCGACATCTCTCCACTTTTCAAGTACGACATCACGGGCCCGCAAGCCGCTGCCGTAGTGGATCGCATCGTGCCGCGTGATGTGAGTCGCTGCAAGGTGGGTCAGATCCTGTACAGCCCCTGGTGCGATGACGACGGCAAGGTCGTAGACGATGGCACGCTCTGGCGGTTAGGGGAGCATCGATTCCGCATTACTGCCGCCGACCCGAGCCTGCGCTGGTTTCAGGATTGCGGCGCCGGTCTGGAGGCAGATGTCGTGGATGTGTCGAATGCCCTCGCGGCGTTGGCGCTTCAGGGGCCGAACGCCAGGCAAATTCTACTTCGGGCAGCGGGGGCGGAGGATCTCAACACTTTGCCGTATTACTACGCCACGCAAGGAGAGATCGGCGGGGCGCCGGTCACCATTACTCGTACCGGGTACACGGGCGACCTGGGGTACGAACTCTGGATGGATGCTGCAGATGCACTGGAAGTTTGGGATCGAGTCGTTCTAGCGGGGGCGGACTATGGGTTGCTGCCCGCCGGATTGGCCGCCCTCGACGTGGCACGCATTGAGGCAGGGCTGCTGCTAATCGATGTCGATTACGTTTCCAGCCTCAAAGCTCTGACGGAGAGTCGGAAATCATCGCCTTTTGAACTGGGTCTCGGGTGGACGGTGGCGCTGGAGGCGGGCGACTTCGTGGGTCGTCGCGCGCTGCTCGATGAGGCCGAGCGCGGGTCAGAGTGGTCCCTGGTCGGGCTGGAGGTCGTATGGTCGGATCTCGATCGACTGTATGCCGCTTACGATCTTGCACCGCAGGTGGCCGGTCGAGCCTCTCGAGACCCGGCTCCGGTCTATGTCGGCGAGCGCCAGGTCGGCCAAGCCACGAGCACGGCCTTCTCACCGCTTTCAAAGACCTACCTGGGGCTGGCCACGATAAAGCGAGAGTATGCGGGCCTGGGTCAAGCGGTCGAGCTCGAGATGACCGTCGAGTATCAACGCGCGCGGGTGCCGGCGCAGGTCTCGCGCAAGCCCTTCTACGATCCAACTCACAAGCGAAGCTGAATGTGAACAGACGCGGCCGACCTCCAATCAGCACCTCCACTTCCGTAATAACGTGTGCGAGAGTAGCTGAATTCTCAGAATCGGGTAGATGACGGAACTCTACGATGTGATCGTGATCGGCGCCGGCCACAACGGCCTGGTCAACGCGGCCTACCTGGCGCGCGCCGGCCTTAAAGTTCTCGTGCTCGAGCGGCGGGAGATCGTGGGCGGAGCTACGGTAACCGAGGAGGTATTTCCCGGATTCAAGTACTCCGTGTTTTCCTATGTGGTGAGCATCCTGCGCCCGGAGATCATTCAGGACCTGCAACTGCCTCGCCACGGGCTGATCATGCTGCCGCTGCCCAGCACCCTCACGCCGCTGCCGAACGGCGACTACCTATACCGCGATGACGACCACTATCGGACGTTGCGGGAAATCGCCCGCCATTCCGTTCGCGATGTTGAGGCCTATGAAGGGTACGGGCACGCCATGTACTTCATGGCCAAAGCCATCAAACCCATCCTGCGCATGGTGCCTCCCGACCCGAACTCGCTCGATCCCCGAGAGCTCAAGCGGCTGGCCGATCTCGGTTCGCTCTTCCGCGGCATGGGTGACGGTAACCTACATACGCTCATCAAGCTGATGACCATGAGCTCGGCGGATTTCCTGGACGAATGGTTTGAGACGGAATCGCTCAAGGCCACGATGTCCGCCAGCGGAATCATCGGCACCTTCATGGGACCTCGATCACCCGGAACGGCCTACGTACTCTTGCACCACTACATGGGCGAGATCGACGGAGTCTTTCGCGCGTGGGGATTTGCAAAGGGAGGCACGGGCGGCCTGGCGGAGGCGATTGCGAGCTCCGCCCGCTCCTTCGGGGCAGAGATCTGGACCGATTCCCCGGTGGAGGCGGTCATCGTGGGCGGCGATAAGGCCACTGGAGTGGCGCTGCATGATGGCACCGAACTGAGGGCGCGTAAGGTCGTATCGAGCTTGGATCCCAGACGGACGTTCTTGGATCTCGTCTCACCCGATCTGCTTCCAGCCGATCTCGTTGCTGACGTTGGTCGCTTCCGATTCCGAGGGTCCTCCGGGAAGGTAAACCTGGCGCTGGACGCCGCGCCCGAGTTTACTTGCTGGCCGGGCGAGGGCGCACATTTACGTGGCGCGATCTCGATCAGTCCCAGTATCGATTACTTGGAGCGCGCATACGACCAGGCAAAGTACGGTGAGTTTTCTCATCGCCCCTTCATCGACATCGTAATTCCATCCATGATTGATCCCGATATGGCTCCGCCGGGCAAGCACGTAATGTCGTGCTTCGTGCAATACGCGCCCTATGAGCTGGCGAAGGGCGACTGGGATGCACGACGCGAGGAGTTCGGCGATGCCGTGATCGATACGCTTTCAGAGTACGTTCCTAATCTCAAAGATATCCTTCTGCACCGCCAGGTTCTGACCCCTCTCGATATCGAGCGGACGACGGGCCTCTCGGAAGGCAACATCTTTCAAGGCGAACTCGACCTCTCGCAGCTGTTCTTCCTGCGCCCCGCCGCCGGCTACGCGAAATACCGCACGCCGATTCGGGGCTATTACCAGTGCGGTTCGGGGACACATCCTGGAGGGGGAATAACCGGGGCGCCCGGCAGACTGGCGGCGCTCGAGATTCTGAAGGATCTGGGGTTGTGAGGCGAGAGGGCGGCCGATGAGATCGGACTACGAAGTGGTTGTGATCGGCGGTGGCCACAATGGGCTGGTCACGGCCGCCTATCTGGCCGGTGCGGGTCAAAGCGTGCTGGTTATCGAGGCTCGGGAGGTACTCGGTGGTGCGGCCGCCACGGAAGAGACCTTCCCTGGCTATCGGATCGATACCGGCGCAAGCCACGCAGGTTTGTTTCGAGACGAAATCATCCGCGAGCTTGGCCTCCAAGGGCATGGATTAGAGATCATCGATAGTCCGATGAGCGCGCTCAGTTTGACGGAGGGGGACGTCCTGCGTCTCTGGCGCGATCCGGCGGCTGCACGGAAGGAGATTGAGCGCTACTCCAGTGCGGATGCGGCCCGCTATGAGGATTTCTTGGCCTGGGTTGAGGATCAAGCGTCGATTATTCTCGCTGCGCAGGACCGAGCACCTCCGGATCTGGGCTCGGATGGCCTGCTCCGCTATCTGCCCGGGCTGGCCCCATGGTCGCGCCTGGCGCTCCGGCTCAGACGCATGGGTCGAAAGGCAGTAAGCGAATTCCTTCGCACGATTCCGATATCCGTCGAGCAGCTGCTGGACGAGTGGTTCGAGAATCCAGTGCTAAAAGGAGTGCTCGCTGCGAGCGGAGTGGAAGGAACCATGCAGGGGCCAAAGGCCTCCGGCACGGGTCTCATGCTGCTCTATCATGCCGCCAATGGTTACCCTCCCCCTATTCGGTATGTGCGGGGTGGGACGGGAGCCCTTTCCGCTGCCCTGGCCGACGCCGCAACAAAACGGGGCGCTGAGATCCAGACCGGCCTGCGCGTGGAAAAGGTCCTTATCAGCGACTATCGGACGAATGGCGTCGCGCTGTCAAACGGTCACCAGATCCGATGCGGGGCGATAGCTTCCTGTGCAGATCCACGGCACACGCTGCTCGATCTTGTGGGGCCCCCGAATCTTGAGCTTCGTGTGATGCGGCGCGTAAGAAACATTCGTTTCCGCGGCAGCACCGCCAAGGTCAACCTCGCACTCGATCGGATTCCGGAGTTCAATGGCGTGCGAGACGTCTCCGAGCTCACGGGTCGGATCCTCATCAGTCCCAGCACGGACTATTTGGAACGCGCATACGATGACGCCAAATACCGGACCTGGTCGCGCGCGCCGCACCTGGATATGTCGATCCCGACCATCTTAGATGCCACTCGTGCCCCCGAGGGGAAGCACGTTCTCTCGGCGACCGTGCGTTATGCTCCATACCATCTGGAGGAGAGCGATTGGGGAAGCGAGCGCGAGGCATTCGGCGACCATGTGGTGGCCGCCATCGCCCAATACGCTCCCGATCTGCCTAAGTTAATCCTGCATCGCCAGGTCTTAACTCCGCTGGACTACCAACGCGAATACGGGCTCCCCGAGGGCAGCATCTACCACGGCCAAATGGCGCTCGACCAGCTGCTTTCGATGCGACCGATCCCCGGCTACGGGCGCTATCGATCGCCGGTGGAGGGGTTGTATTTCTGCGGAGCGGGCGCCCATCCAGGCGGAGGCCTCACCGGTGCACCCGGCCGCAATGCGGCGCGGGTGATCGAAAAGGATCTCCGGCGGAGATAGATCGCCCTCGCAGCTCCCGCGCGCTCCGCGGTTGACCCGTTGGAGGTTGCTGCGACCAGCGGCCCCGAAGCAACGAGCCTCCCGGAGACCTGGCGGCGGCTTGAAGACGGAGTCCTGGCGCCGCTGATTATGGGGCCCGATTCGATCCAATACACGGCCTGCGAAGAACTATAGGGATGGAGGGCTGAACATGAAGCTAGGGGTACTCTCAGACACCCACGACGAAGTGAACAACTTTGAGATTGCGCTGGAGGCCTATCGTCAGCAAGGGATCACGCAGGTCATTCACTGTGGCGACATGACGACCGCCGGCGCCGCAAAGAGTCTTGAGGGGTTTGAAGTGATCTATGTGGACGGGAACATGGATCAGGGCCTAGCCGAAATCTACCGAACCCTCAGAGATCTCAACCCGCATAGCGTTGTCTTGCCCACGTACGAAGGGGAGATTGGGGGAGTCTCAATCGGCGTGACCCATGGGGATAATGAGAACGAACTTCGTCGTCTGGTGGACTCGGGCAAACACCATTACGTTTTCCATGGTCACACCCATCGCCGTCGGGACGAAACGCAGGGCTCGACCCGCATCTTCAACCCCGGCGCGCTCGGCGGCCTGCAGTTCGAGTCGTGGTCGTATTCCATCGTCGATCTGGACACCGGCGAAGCCACCATCATAGAACTACCTAACCGTTAAGTCTGCTTGGCTCGAAATGCGGGAGGCATCTGCGTTCAGAGCGTCCTAATCGGAGTCTAGGCGCGATATGGCTATGCGCAAAAGCCTGACTTCGGGCTCAGCCTCGGATCTCGACCACGACCCCCTCTTCGGCCCAGCTAAAGAGGCGCTCGGCCGCCTCTGGATCGAGCACCACGCTTCCATACGAAGCCGGGCTGCCCAGCGCGTTGTCCCACAGGCGATCCCCGTTCGACAGCAGCGGTAATCCATGGATTCCGTTGAGCAAGTTGGGTGTGGCGTGGTAGATACCGAGGAAGTGCGGCATATCGAGGTCCCAAGTCGAGGCGTATGCGTTCTCATAACGGGATTTGACCTGATAGATGCCCGGCATCGTGGGCGAACTTGGGATACCGGTGCTTATGACGTACTCTTGAACGACCTCACCCTGCTCCTGGACCCACATGCGGTTCTCCGAGATGCTGATCACGATGCGCTTGCCTTCTACCACCGACAATTCCAGCATGGCGTCACGCGGTGGAATGGTGAGCGATTCACTCACCCTCAGTCCTCTTGCCTTGACCTCTGGATTTTCCTCTAGCCACTGCCAGTACGGGATCCCAACCTTGAAGCTGATCGATATGAGCGTGTCTTGCGGAGTCACGACATAGTATCGGGGGAGATACCGCACTTGCAGCGGCTCCACTTGCTCTCCGCGCAGGCCAGCCAACAACGCTGCGGTCGCGGCTTCCAGATCGAGCGTGCGTTCTTCGCCAACCGCGGTCTGCAGGCTGGCGATGTACGGCCCCACCGCTTCCTCATCTACCTCAACCCTCAGTCCTGATCCGTCGCGCTGGATCTGCAACCACGCACTGGCCACCTCACGAGTGGGCGTGAACTCGAGCCATTCGTCGATCACTGGATCATATGCCCGCAAGGTTGGGCCGGCAGACAGCAGGCGTTCCGCCTCATTCGCGGCCTGGGCGACTCCCTCGATCGCCGGCCGTAGCCCGCGGGTGACCAGCGGGACAAATCCGTATCGAAGCAGAATCGCACCCGGATCGGCGGCGATGAGCGCGAGGCTCGCATCGATGTCCAGTTGCCTTCCCCATTGAGCGGAAGTTGTGGTCACCTCCCCAGCGGCCAGCCCCAGCTGGGCATCGGCCGCAGGGATATGTATGGTTTCGGAGAGCGATTCCAGGCCAACCCTAGCGACGTCCGGATCGAACGTGACGATTGGTTTTACCTCCCAACCCTTGGAGAATGCGGTCATCATTTGCCCGATCGACGTAGGCAAACTGTCCTCACGCGTGTACGAGTACGCGATTTCCGCGCTGCCGGGGGCATCCACCGCCAGGCCGAATTGAGCGGGACGCACCGTCCAGATTCGCCCCGCGTCCGCCGTGTCTACCGCGGTCATCACGAGCTCCTGGTTCCAAGATTCATCAAGCGTCTCGATGGCCTGATCGAGGCGCATGCCGCCCACCGGTACCTCACCTACTCGTACGCCGGGTGCAATAGTCTGGGACAGGCGCAGCCATCCGTAGGCGCCGACCACTAGAACTATGGGCAGGGATAGGAAGACGGCGGCTACTACCGCCGCCCAAACCACTCTGGAGCGTAAGGTCTGGTCGCGGGCGGCATCTGAGCGCAGAATCGGTGCGCCGGACGGGCGCGCGGAGTGAGTCGCCATAGCACGCACCCCTCTGGAGCGCGATGTTTGGGCGCGGGCGGTATGTGGTGAGCCTGATTGCAGAGTCGGCGCGCGGAACGGGTGCGCAGGCTGAGCAGCGTTAGCAAGCACCGCTCTGGAGCGCGATGTTTGGGCGCGGGCGGTATTTGGTGAGCCTGATTGCAGAGTCTGTGCGCGGAACGGTCGCGCAGGCTGAGCAGCGATAGCACGCACCCGCGTCGGTTGCGTTTCCTCCGCGTTCCCTTGCATGTCATCGCCAAGGGTGCAAGGAGCTTGCCAAGAACAGACTTCAAGCCCCCCGAGTAGAATAGTTGCAATGGCTCCAACAACTCGATTTCTTATCCCGCAGGCGGATTTCGAGCCGGCGTATATGGCACTCCACCGCTCTGGCGAACTTCGACGCCGGGCCACGGCAGGCCTGGAAAAGTTGAGCCATTGCCTGGTCTGCCCGCGCGACTGCGGCGTGGACCGCATGGCGGACAAGACTGCGGCATGTAAGACGGGGCGCTATGCGCGTGTCAGCAGCTACTTCCCTCATTTCGGAGAGGAAGACTGTCTGCGCGGCGGGAACGGCAGCGGAACGATCTTTTTCTCGATGTGCAACCTGCGCTGTGTCTTCTGTCAGAACTACGACATCAGCCAGGCGGGCGAGGGCGAGGAGACGGGGCCGGAGCAGCTGGCGGAGATGATGCTGGAGCTGCAGGCCATGGGGTGCCACAACATCAACTTCGTGACACCGGAGCACGTCGTCCCAGAGATCCTTGAGGCGCTGCCGCTGGCCGTTGAAGGCGGACTGCAATTGCCCCTGGTCTACAACACCTCCGCCTACGACTCCATGGACAGCTTGGGGCTGCTGGATGGAATCGTGGATATCTACATGCCGGATTTCAAACTTTGGGATGAGCGGCTATCCCTGCGCTACTTGCTTGCCAAGGACTATGCCTCGGCCGCCGGCAGAGCCATCCGGGAGATGCATCGCCAGGTCGGACCGTTGAAGCTCGATGAGAATGGCGTTGCCAAGCGCGGCGTCTTGGTTCGGCATCTAGTGATGCCGGGAAAGATCGCCGGAACCGAGCACATCATGCGCTTCTTGGCGGAAGAGGTCTCGCCCGACACCTACGTGAACGTGATGGAGCAGTATCGTCCGGCTGGGAGGGTCGGTTCGGAGAAGTTCGAGGAGATCAACCGCCGGGTCACCGGCAATGAGTTCCAGTTGGCGCTTGATCAGGCGCAGGCAGCCGGGCTGTGGCGCTTTGATGAGCGCCGATCCCCCGCGGCAGCCCTCTTGCTGCGAGCACTGACAAGGGACAACTAGAACAAAGCTCCGAGCGCTGCGGCGGCCGCTATGCGTCCCCTGCCTGAAAGAAGTCCGCCAGTTGCTCGCACCGCTGCGGGCTCGAC
>BTQZ01000066.1:0-11633 GCA_036986135.1 Anaerolineae bacterium
GATCGCAACTACCAGCTTCTTGCCTTCAGGGGAGAGACGATAAAGTTGAACGCGGCCCTTCTTCAAAAGAAAGAGTACTTCCCCCGCCTCATCCGGCCCATAGAACACGCGGCCAGGCTCACAGGTACTCATGGTTGTAGAGCGGTCCATCTCCGCCATCTCCTGATCGGTCAGGTCCTGGAAGATTTCTATTTCGGATAATGCTTCGAGCTTTACGGTATCCATTGGGCTCCTGGGATTTCCAGTCAGGAAAGTCCGGTCGTAAGTCTTTCGAAAAGTTCCGCTTCGCTCGGATTCCCGAGATAAAGCGTGGCGCCGTCCAATAAATAGGTCGGCACCGCAAAAACGCTGTCGGGCTTCTCGCCGGTGAGTTCGATCAAATTAACTTCCACCTGCGGCATACGCTCACGGACCTGTTTGGCGATCTGCCGGGCGTGGTCACAGGTTTCGCAGTAATCGTCGATGTAGATGTCAAGTCGCATTCAGTCTCCTCGCTGTCTGAGTGCCTTCCGAGCCTTCGGTTCCGGCTTGAGGCTACTTGCGCAGATTAGCACAGCGAGTCGATGCGACGGGTAAGGCCACTTACAGGCTCTCACCGTTGAAACTTGCTGACAGGTGTCCGATTATAACCACCCGACCGTCACCTGTGATTAGGGTTCCATAATATAGAGTCGGCAGCATCCGCGAAGCTTACGGGGTACTTGATCGCGGCGCAAAGCGTGAATTGGATGAGGACCAATCGGCTGTTCGTGTTGGGGTTGCCATCGCGCGGTTGGCTGCGGCGTGCGGGTAGGCACATCAAACGGTTTCGGGCTAGCATCTAGCCAAGTTACGGGATACAAGCGCCGCGGCCCTTCATTGGGCCTGTGGTTGCGCGTTTATGGGGGGCCTATATAATGCGCGGGGAAGAATCTGGGCCAATTCCGCCGCGGGGACCTAGCAGGCATAAAGGGCCATTGAAAGCGGAGGGGGGCGCTCTAGACTATTCAATGTCGGAGTGCACAGTAGTGCAAGCCGAGTGACCGATCATGACAAGGAGGGATAGGATGAGCGAAGATAAAGAAAGGCGACTTAGGTTGATGCGTTTTTGGCTATTCGGCACATTTGTGCTCTTGTGGGCAATCTCGCTAGCCTATTACTTCCTCTATCTAGCGCCAATCTCTGATGTGGCTACGGTCCTACGGGCTGTTTGGCCAGTATGGGTCGTTGCGGCCGTAGGTGCGATAGCCGCCTACTTCGGCTACAGGTGGTGGCTGGGTCGCAGCGAGGGCGAGATGGTTCCAGCCGCGCCAGAATCTGCGGCGGCACCGCCTCCTGAAACTCCGAGCTAGTCGCAGCCTGGCAAGGGCGGCAGCGAAGGCTAGCTCAATCTACCAAGCAGATAACGAAAGCGGCTGTCTCAAAGACAGCTGGAGATAGCCTCGTTCTATTTGTTGATCAAGCGGGGAGAAGATAGGGGGCCACATCGCTGGCGGGGCTGCCGAGCTCCTTTGATTGTTCGAGGGGTGAGAGTGGAATTGGGTCTTCAGGGAGATTATTCGATCCCCAGGACGCGCCGGGCAATGACCAGGCGCTGGATTTCACTGGTGCCCTCGCCGATCGTCATCAGTCGGGCGTCACGGTAGATGCGCTCCACGGGATACTCCGCGCTATAGCCGTAACCACCTAAGATCTGAATGGCGTTGCGGCAGACGCCTTCTGCCATCTCCGTAGCAAACAGCTTAGCCATGGAAGCCTCCCTCGTGAATGGGAGGCCCGTCTGCTTGATCCAGGCTGCCCTGTAAACCAATAGACGCGCGGCCTCGATTCCGGTCACCGCATCTGCGATCATCCACTGAATTGCCTGAATCTGGCTCAACGGCCCACCAAACGCATGGCGTTCTTTGGCGTATCGTATGCCTTCCTCTGCCGCGGATTGAGCCAGGCCCACCGCAAGCGCGCCGATGGACACGCGGCCGCCGTCCAACACCTCCAATGTTTGATAAATTCCATCGCCCGGGGTCCCGAGCAGGTGATCCTCAGGCACGTGCACCTTCTCGAAGGTCAATGCGTGAGTAGGCGAAGCGCGAACGCCCATCTTCTTCTCGGCAGGATGGATGTGGAGCCCGGCGGCATCCGCGGGAACGACAATGAGACTCAAGGCTCTCGAGCCGCCATTCGGATCGGTTCGACACAGAGTAACAATCTGTGAGGCCACACTGGCGTTCGTAATCCAAGCCTTGCTGCCATCCAACACCCATTCTCCGTTGGTGAGCTCCGCACGCGTCTTGACGCTACCCATGAGATCCGACCCGCCTCCAGGCTCGGTCAGGGCCAGGGAACCGAGGCCTGCCGATGCTTTCGCCAGGTCGGGCAGCCAGCGCAGCTTCTGCTCCTCGGTGCCGAAAAGCGCGATTGGCGCGCAGGCTAACCCATTGTGGGCAGATACGCTCAGCCCGGTGCCCCCGTCGGCCCAGCCCAGTTCCTCAATGGCGATGGCGGCACTGATCGCATCGACGCCGGCTCCACCGTACTGCTCGGGGACATTCAGCCCCAGCAGTCCCAGGGTGCCCATCTTCGCAACGGCTTCGGCGTTGTATTCCTGCCGCTCGTCCATCTCGGCTGCCAGGGGTTTGACTTCCTGTGCGCAAAATTCGTGAACCGCCTGCCGCCACATGCGCTGTTCTTCGCTCAACTCAAATTCCATGTCGTTTCTCCGCGCGCATTATAGTGCGCATAGCCGAACGGAAGGCAAATCCAATCCATTGTGAGGCGCTGACGATGAAGCTCATGTGTACCTACCCGTGATCATTTTTCTGCTAGCTGTCTTTCGAGGCTGCAAACTCATCCAGCGCCTCAGGATTCATCAGGGCCGATGTATCGCCGTAATCCTGACCGAGATAGGCGGCGCGAATCATGCGCCGCATCACCTTGGCGTTGCGCGTCTTCGGCAGATCG
The DNA here is from genome assembly GCA_036986135.1 of Anaerolineae bacterium. Classification (GTDB taxonomy): domain Bacteria; phylum Chloroflexota; class Anaerolineae; order Anaerolineales; family E44-bin32; genus JADFRG01. The sequence continues at coordinate 2,938 of BTQZ01000066.1, forward strand.
CCCACGAATCGTACCCGGCTCGGAGCGAGGGGTTTACCCAGTTCCTTGGCTGCTTTCTCGCGAAGTTCACCGGCCAGCTCGTTTGATGGCGTAACGTCGGGAGATAGAACACAAAAGGCGATGAGCTGGCTGCCTTTGACCTCATGCGGAACGCCGATCGCGGCGGCCTCCATAACCGCCGGGTGATCCACAAGTATGGACTCGACCTCGGCCGGTCCGAGGCGCTTGCCGCCTACCTTGATTGTGTCATCCGAGCGGCCCAGGATGTACCAGGATCCGTCTGAATCCACGGCTGCAAAATCACCGTGGACCCAGACATTCGGCCAGCGGGACCAATAGGTCTCGAGATATCGTCCTGGGTCTTTCCAAAAACCGCGGGTCATGCCGATCCAGGGAGACTTGATGACTAATTCGCCCACCTGGTTAATCACCGAATGGCCCTGCTCATCGAAAACGTCGGCGGCAATTCCTGGGCACGGGCCGGAGAATGCGGTTGGCTTCAGCGGTAGGACCGGATTGCCCATCAGAATACCACCCGAGATCTCGGTCCCACCCGAGTAGTTGATGATCGGGCGGCTGCCGCCTCCGACTTTCTGAAACAACCACATCCACGGATCGGGATTCCAGGGTTCGCCGGTTGAGCCAAAGAACCGCAGAGTGGAGAGGTCGTGGGAGCGGAAGGGCTCATCGCCGTGCGGAATCAGAGCCCGCACAAGCGTGGGAGAGATACCAAGGCTGGTAATCTTATGGCGCTCCACGAGGTCCCAAACTCGACCCGGCCCCGGAAAATCGGGAGCGCCATCGAAGATGAAAAACGTGCCCCCGAGCAGGAGCGCGCCAAACACCAGCCAGGGCCCCATCATCCAGCCCATGTCGGTCATCCAGTAGATCCGGTCGCCGGGATGGACGTCCATTCCGAACGCCATGTCTTGTGCGGCCTTGACAGGAAAGCCGCAGTGCGTATGGACTGCGCCTTTGGGTTTTCCGGTCGTGCCGGAGGTATAGATCACCATCAACGGCGCCTCGGCCTCCGTATCTTCGGTCTCCGCCTCCGTGAGCTGGCCCGCCAACAAGGAATCCCAGGTGAGGTCTCTGCCCTCAAGCATCTCGATCGGCAGTCCGGCATGCGCATAGATCACAACATGTTCAAGGGAGGGGCAAGCACGGGCAGCCTGATCCGCGACGCTCATCATCTCAATCGTTGACCCCCGCCGGGCATAACCATCGGCGGTGATTAATGCTCTGGCACCTCCATCTACCAGCCGAGAGGCCACGGCTCCCGCGCCGTAACCTGAGAACAGCGGTAGGATGACCCCACCTATCTTCGCGATCGCCAGCAATGCGACTACGATTTCGGGGACCATCGGCATGTACAGTCCGATGGCATCGCCGGGTCCCAATCCCAGGGAGCGCAGGCCACCGGCCGCCAGGTTCACCTGCATGCGAAGTTCCCCGTAGGTGAGCGAGCGCACCTGGCCGCCTTCTCCCTCCCAGATCAAGGCCGCTTGCGACTCAGTCTCCGTGCCCTCATATTTGTCGAGGCAGTTGTGGATGATGTTCATTCGCCCGCCCACACACCACCTTGGCCAGGCGATTCCCTCCGATAGATCTACAACCTGCGAGTATGGTTGCCTAAAACGGATATCCAAATAGTCCAGCACGGCCTGGGTGAACCAGCCCACGTCCCGCGTTGAGCGCTCCATGAGCGCGCTAAAGTCGGACAGATCATGCTGGCGCATGAACTGTGTCAGATGGGCGCGCGCGGTATAGTCAGGCCCCGGCTCCCAAACGACCGGACCCCCAAAGTTAGAATCTAGACTCATCTTTCGCACCTGCCCGCCTGGCGCATAAACATCTCCGATCCGTACTGCATTCAGGCTGGCCGAACATTCTGTGGATTCGATTGCTTGGCATAGTGCTGTATCAGCTGCAGGCAAATCTCCGCATTGGGAACTGCGTTAGCACGTACACGAATCGGAGCCCGGCGCTGGGTGGGCTTGAGAAGGATTTTGCCGTCTTTGAGTTCGGCCGAGGCTACTTCGTTCCACCCGAGTCGCTGCCGTCCCTTAGCCACTCCCTCGGGCCGGACCTGGAGCGGGCCGAAGGGTATCGGCTGCCCATTCCGCAGATGCTGGGAGTATTCGTTCAACAGGCGCGGGTAAATGTGGCGCTTGATGGTGGTGATAAGTTGGGCTAGCCCAGCCAGCGTATCCGAGAATCGCATTCTCCGCCCACCCGAGATATCCAGGCGTAAGCTCGAGCGCGATCCCCAGATCACCCCGAGCACACCATAGGTGACACCCGATACCAAAATCGCCTGGATCTCGCTCCAGGTGACGCTTGTAACGTTTCTTCTGCGCTGGATCTGGAGGCCGTTCTCAAAAGTGGTGACGGTGAGCCAATTCCAGCGAAAGACCCAGGCGGCCCCTACCAATCCGATCACAAGGAACAGCAGGCCGACCGCCAGCCATGCCGCACTCCAGCGCCAGACGACAGCCGGGCCGTAATTGCTCAATGCAAAGGTCCAGCGGTAGAAGCCGATCAGCAGAAATCCGCCACCTGCCACCAGCCCCAGGGTCGCCATCACAAGATGCAGACGCCGTTCTCGGCGGCGAGCGTTGTGCATCATCAGAGCATTCCCTAGCTCATTCATAGGCCCAGCAAGCGAGCGGACCCCATCGACACCACAAAGATAATGCCTCCGACCATGATAGATGCAAGAGCCGCGGGACGGCGGTCGGTGGGGGAGAAGGCCACTCCCACTCCAAGGCCGACGGCTACCATTCCGGCGCCGAGCGAACTGGAGAGCAGCGGCAGAACGAGATCGCTGTTGGGTATTAGGAAGGCAGCGAGAATAAGCCCGCCTCCGATGATGCCGGCCCATCGGGAGTAGGTTTCGAGCAATGCGGTCCGGTTAGAAACCACCTCAGGAATGTCAGGCGCGCCCGGCTCTAGGCCAATCGTGCCTCGGGTTCCATAGAGCATTCGATAGAACAGCAACTGATTCCATGCCATCAGCACCAGGATCCCGCGCACGAAGGCCAGAGCCAGGCTCTCGATGAGTCCGGCCTGGAACATCAGAACAATGGGATCCAATGCAAAGACTTGATTGATGGCTGGCACAAGACCGAGCAGTGAAAGCGCCCAGGTAATCGATACTAGGCCCAGCAACGCCGGCTGCAAGCCCAGGTAGCCTCCTCCATGCGTGGGGTCCGGCGCGGCGCTGAGGATCAGGAGCGCCAATCCAGTCATCCACTGGATCGGTATCACTCCCGGTGAAGTGAGAAATGTCAGCACCGCCATTCCCGCGAACAGGACTGCCCATGCGAAGAGCACGCGCCGCAGGCGGCTGACCGCCTTTTGAAGGTTGGGGTGATCAGGTGAGAGGCGCTGGGGCAATGAGGTTTCCGCTTCGCCAGCCAATCAAGCTTCATCTTCTCGAGGGATGAAATATACGTCGGTTGGCTTGAGTTTGCTGTTGCGAAGGAAGCGAGGCTCAACTTCCATCCCGATCCAGTCCAGCGAGGCGGCCATAGGGTCAACACCAACGAGACGGGCCATGAAGAGCGTATCTACTCCTTCGTATTCCACGAGGATCAGGACAAAGGGCGTCTCCGGCAGGAACTCCTCTGATCCAAAGTGGCAGACTGTAAAGGCGTGAATGCCGGCCTTTCGGTCGGAAATGTCGATCCACTCGGTTTCTCCGCCGGAATTCATATCGTGACCGCGCGGGGTGGCATAGGTGTAGCCGGTAGCGGGGTCCCGAGTTGCCAGCAGCCGCTTGTTGGAGGCCGCCGCGAACCATGGGCTGTCTTGCCCGTACGAGTGAAGATAGGTGATCTTGTATTCCTGTTCGATTTGGAGCGGAGCCATACGCTTCAGGAAGGCCAGCGCATCCGGATCCAATTCTTTGGGAAACGGAATACCGTGAACCACATACCCGCCCAGGGTTTCAGGACGTTTCTTTGGAAGTTCTCCCATCACTAGCTCTCCTGTTCCAGGACACTGACAGTCACGTACGTACCGGTTCCCGCATGCGAGTGGATCGCGCCGCGCTTGGCGCCCTCCAATTGCAGCGTGTCATCCTCGAAATGAAGGCCGACGGTGCCCTGCAGCTGCCAGATCGCAAAGACCCCCTGCATCAGACCAGTCGCCCCAACCGGATGTCCGCATGCGATGAGACCGCCCGAGGGGTTGACGGGACAGACCGGGGCATGATTCAGATCCAGGTCGTATTCGATGTTTGGCATAAAGGCCTTGCCGGACACCGCAAACGGTCCACCCTCTCCGTAGCGACAAAGCCCGAGGTCCTCATAGGTCTGTATCTCGCTGGAGGTGTAGGCATCGTGCAGCTCGATGAAGTCAAGCTCGCCAAGGGGATCGGTGATGCCGGCATGCTTATATGCCATGTTGCCCGCAGTTCGCCCTGCTCGGAAGGAGTGCACTCCGGGATAGCGCGTGCCGTGATCCCATAGCTCCTTGTAATAGGCACGCGTCTCATCGGAACCTTTTTCCTGCTCCGTGGCGTAGTCTCGAAGGAAGGTCTCGTAATCTACATGCGGCCTGTCGGCCATACGCATCGCATCCGTTCCGCGACCGATCCCTGTCACCCGGACCAGCGGCCGGCGCACCTTCGCGCCGGCGGATTCCAGCCGCTGCAGCCCTTCCTCAGAGGCGAGGATCGTGGCCGCTGCGCCGTCCGACATCACGCAGATATCCAGGCGGGTCAGTGGCCATGCCACCATGGGCGAGTTGCGCACGTCCTGGATCGAATAGCGATTGCGCTTCTGCGCGTAAGGGTTGTAATAGGCGTTAATGTGGTTCTTCACCGAAACGGCCGCCATTTGCTCGACGGTCGTGCCGAACTCCTTCATGTGGCGCGTCACCATCATGGCGTAGTATCCCGAATAAAAGCCTCCTACCGGATAGTCCCAGGACACATCCGAGGCAAGCGCAATGAACTCATTGCCTTTCCAGGTCTCCACGTGGCTCATCGTCTCAAACCCATAAGCCACGCATACCTCCATATGACCTGAAGCGACCGCCTTCCAGGCCTCCTGGAAACACAGACCTCCGGTTGCGCCGCCGCCCTCTACCCGATGACTGGGCTTGGGACACAGGCCCAGGTAGTCCTGAGCCATGATGCCGGACATCAGCTGACGACTGAAATGGTCTGAGAAATACGATGCCACGGATCCATCCACCAGAGAGGTGAAGGTTGGAAAGTCCAGCCCGATGTCTCCTATGGAATAGTCGTAGGCTTCCTTGACAACGGCCTGGAAGGTTTTGTCCGGGCGAGCTTTGGTGAACTTGGAAACTCCGCCCGACAGCGCGTAGACGGGACGCATCGAAATTATTTCCTCCAGCAGTGGGACCATTCTACCTCCGCAGGAAGTGGCGACGGATCGCCGCCTCTGTGCTAGGATCTGTCGTCGGAGGCTTCTGATGAGGACAATAGTCGGATTAGCCGCGCTGCTCGTGCTTGGAGCATGTGCTACTGAGAGTGGGCCCGCCCCCACGCTTGCGGAGCCTACTCAATCGGTTTCCGCTGTGGTGGAGCCGACCCAACCGGAGGCCGCACCCACGGAAGAGACGGCCCCGCCAACAGAGGAGCAGGTTGATATGGCCTTTCAGCTAACGAGTTCAGCTTTCGCCCCGGAAGACTCGATCCCCGCCACCTACTCGTGCGACGGCGCGAACATCTCGCCACCCCTGAGCTGGACAGACCCGCCGAGCGGCACGAAGAGCTTTGCCCTGATCTTTGACGACCCCGATGCGCCGGGAGGCGCCTGGGTGCATTGGGTGCTCTTCGATCTTCCGACCGAGGCACGTTCGCTGCCTGAAGCCGTGGGGCCGGACCCCAGGTTAGGGGTGCACGGTTCGAACAGCTGGAATTCCATCGGATACGGAGGACCCTGCCCGCCCGGTGGTGAGCATCGCTACTTCTTCAAGCTTTACGCGCTAGACAGTGTTCTTGAGCTAGAGGTGGGTGCTACCAAGGAGCAGGTCCTGGAGGCCATGGAAGGTCATATCCTGGCTGAAACCGAACTGATGGGGACCTATTCCCGGTAAGGAGTAGAGAGTTCCTAGCGTAGCGGAGGGCCGTCAGAGATTTGATTCAGAGGCTGTGGCTTGCTTAGCCTCCTTGGCCGCGCGCCTCCGCCTTCCGGCCCCGGCCATGGCGGCCAGGACAATACTCACGAGGTAGAGCACGATCATCGGCGCCATAACGAGCGCCATGTTCACCGGATCTACCGTCGGCGTTGCGGCGGCCGCTAGAACTGCAATACCTACGAGCGCTATGCGCCAGCTGCGCGCTAGTGTCCGAGCGTCGACAAAACCCAGTCCGGCAAGCACATAGATCACGAGCGGAAACTGGAAGGCGAGTCCGATCCAGAACATCAGGCTGGTTACGAAGCGCACGTAGTTGGAGGGGCGGGGAATCGTCGTAACGCCCATGAAATTGAGCAGGAATGGTAGAGCGGTGGGAAGCACGACGAAGTAGGTGAACGAGATTCCTGCCGCGAAGAGCAAAAACGAGAACGGAATCGCAAACAGGACCAACCGGCGCTCGGCGCGTTTCAATCCGGGATTCACAAAAGCAAACAGCTCGAACAGGATGTAGGGAAATGCCAATACGAATCCGGTCAACAGTGATACGCGCATAAAGGTGCCAATGGATTCGGTGACTTCGATGCTTTGGAGCGCTTCTACTCCACCTATCGGTTTGGCCAATAGGTTCAGAATCCGCGCCGCGAAAACGAAGCTCAGCGCCGTCATACCGAAGAGCACGATGAGGGCGCGTAAGAGATGTCGCCGCAGGTCCTCGAGGTGATCGACCAGCAGCATGGGCTCCTTAAACGCCCGTGCGATGACATCCGTGGTGGGGCTGTCTTCCGGCTCCTGGTCTAAGAACTCACGAAATGCTCGATAGGGCCACAAGAGGGCCCTCACGGGCGCCGTGATGAGTCGCCAGAGCCTTCCTGCCAGCCTTCTCATATCTCAGTCTTGTTCGGGGGAAGAGCCTTCGGTGTCCTCGGGCTCCTTTGAGTCGTCATCGGGTTCAGAAGAGGTGTCCGGGGCAAGATCGAGATCCTTAAGCTGATCGACCCCTGCAGTAACGCCCTCTTCCACCTCCCGCTTTACCTGCTGCAATTCCTCCAGGGCCGCTTCTCTCGCTAGCCGGTTGGGGAGCGTGCGGATGCTCCTGGAGGCCTCGCTCAGGTTTTGCCAGGCCTCGGACTTATACAGCTGATTCAACAAGCGGCCCGTTGAGCGGGCCGCCTTTCCAAGATCGCGCGGTCCAACGGCGATGAGCGCGATCAGGGCGATGAATAACGCTTCAAGCGGGCCTATTCCAAGGATTTCCATGTTCGGGGTCCGACATCACTTTACCGTGGATGGTTTCCTTGAGTTCCTCCTGCCTGCCAATGTACCGAGGACACCGTTCACAAATCGGGGAGCGCTGTCGGAACCGTAGCGCTTGGCGAGCTCCACAGCTTCATTGATGGCAACCTTGACCGGAGTCTCGCCCCAAATGAGGAGCTCCCAAAGGGCCAGGCGCAGGATATTCCGATCAATTACTGCCAGCTCGCTGATCGGCCACTCTGGCGCGCTTTCGGCGACCATCGAATCGAGCTCTTCCCCTGACTCCAGCGTCCCGCGCACGATTCTGCGCATGAACTCGCTGGCTTCTGGGGATAGATCCTCGCCGTAACGGGCCAATACCTCTTCTGCCGGGTGACCCACGCTGTCGATTTCGTAGAGCGCCTGCAGTGCCTGGGACCGGGCTCGACGCCGCTCACGTTTCATTTTCGAAGCTGATTTCCTCGACATGCACATCCACTCGAGTGACCTGCATACCCACCATGTCCTCGAGCGCACGCGCGACCTCACGCTGAACTTTGCGGCTGACCTCGCGCACTTCGACGCCGTAATCGAGTACTAAATACAGATCGGTTGCCACCGAATTGCTCTCGAGCTCGATGCGCACACCGTCGCCCGCTTCCCGCCGAAACAGCCGATTCACTCCACCTGGAATAGGCGCCATGCCAGCTACGCCCGGGACGGAGAGACTCGTGAGCTGAGCAATCCGCACCAGCACGCCGGGAGCAATCGTCGTCTTTCCCGGGGCACGAGGTTCTTCACCTTTCTTTGTTGATTCCGCTTTCTTGGTCTTCGCTTCTGCCATCTCAGTGCATCACGATCCCACCGTCCACGGCCAGAACGTGGCCGGTGATATAAGCCGCGTCGTCGGAGGCAAGGAACGCGACCGACTTCGCCACTTCTTCAGGCAGGCCGGATCGTCCCAGCGGGATCATACCCAACAGCCATTCCTTTGCCTCTTCCGGAGTGTCTTTCCAAATCCCGGTATCGATGTATCCGGCCGCAACCGCGTTGACCGTGATGTTACGGGTAGCTACCTCGCGAGCCAATGCCTTGGTGAATCCAACCTGACCCGCCTTTGAAGCAGAATAGTTCGTTTGGCCTGGATTGCCCATCTGCCCTGAGATTGAGGTGATGTTGACGATCCTTCCATAGCGCTTTTTCATCATGTGTCTTACGGCTGCCTTGGAGCAGTTGAATGTGGCCTTGAGATTGGTCCGTATTACGTCGTCCCAATCCTTTTCTTTCATCAACATGATGAAGCCATCGCGAATGATCCCGGCGTTGTTGACCAGGATGTGCAGGCCATC
>BTQZ01000067.1:0-11379 GCA_036986135.1 Anaerolineae bacterium
TACTGGGCAGGATCCAGAACGATCTTCGAGAGACCGGTGGCGAGGATGGCAATGAACAATGCAATGTAGATTGGCCAGATTCCCACCAACACCATGCCCCCCGCGAATATGCCCACCCCGACCAGGATCGCCAGCCTGCGACCGCGCAGGTCGCCGAAAGACCCCAGCACCGGGCTCGCGAGGCCAAGGCCCGATCTTGCGGTAACTGCCAAGACGATCGCCTGTGGCTCCACACCAACTCCGCGGGCCAGTGCGGGCAGGAAGGGATACACCATCCGAAAACCGGTGTTGATAACGGTGCGCGCAACCGTGATTGCGAGGAGCTGCAGGCGCACAGACTAGCTTCCCCAGCGATCGTATGAGATGACCTCGGAAAGCGTTTTGCGCCCGCCGGCGTGAGGGGAAGCCGTCAGTGAGCTCGAGTCCTTAGGGTAGCCAAGGGAGAGAATTACATTGAGGTGGAATTCTGCGGGGAAGCCCAGTAACTCGCGCGCCTGATCGGGCTCGTATATGGTGACCGGGCAGGAGCCGATCCCGAGTTCCCAGGCTGCAAGCTGCATGTAGGCGGCCGCCTGACCGGCATCGAACATGATGGACCAGCGTTCTGCCGGGTCCGGAGTGAGGATGGCAATTGCGGCCGCAGCCCCCGCAAGCTGCTTTGCGAATTGACCGAGCCTTGACAGCTCGACCAGGGTTTCTCGATCTTGCACAACAATAAAGTGCCACGCCTGGCGGTTCTTTGCGGATTGGGCGCGACGCCCCGCATTAGCGACCGATGTCAGTCGCTCCTTGGGGATGGGATCGTCCGTGAACTCTCTCACGGCACGTTTCATTCGGATTGCTTGGCTTACATCCATCGAGTTTCCCTCGAACCGGCCCGATGGATTTTACTCTCCCTATTGCGGTCTACGTTGCGAAAAAGAAGGCATGGTATCATTGCCCACTTTCACAGAATCGTGACAAAGGGAGCACCTTGAAGAACCTGACAGTTGTCGGAGTGGGTCATGTGGGCCTCGTCACCGGGGCCTGTTTTGCGGACCTGGGAAACAGGGTCATCGCCCTGGACACGGACCAGGAGCGCGTCGAAGGGCTCAAGAGGGGCCAGATGCCGATCTATGAGCCTGGGCTCGAGGAACTCGTCTCGCGCAACGTGGCCGCGGGCCGACTGACCTTCACAAGCTCCTATGAGGAGGCCATTCGAGACGCAGAATTCGTTTTCATCGCCGTGGGCACGCCGGCCGGGGTCGAGGGCGAGGCCGAAATGAAATACATTCAGCAAGCCGCAGAATCCATAGCGGAAGCGATGATTGCCCCCTTGATTCTTGTCAACAAGTCGACGGTTCCCGTCGGAACCGGAGACTGGGTAGCAGACATTATCCAGTCCCATCAGAAGGTATCGATCCCATTTTCCGTGGTCTCAAACCCTGAATTTCTGCGTGAGGGGGCCGCCATCTCGGACTTCATGGCCCCCGCACGTACGGTGCTTGGGTCGACCGATGCTCGCGCGGCGGAAAAGGTGGCGCAGCTTCACCTGCCCCTCCGAGCACCGATTGTGATCACGGATCTGCGAACGGCCGAGATGATCAAGTACGCCTCCAACGCATTTCTGGCGACAAAGATCTCCTTCATCAATGAAATCTCCAACATCTGTGAGGCGCTGGGGGCCGATATTAAGGAAGTGGCGACCGGCATGGGATACGATCCACGGATTACGCGGCACTTTCTCGACGCCGGCCTCGGCTATGGCGGGTCGTGTTTTCCAAAGGACGTCAAGGCACTTGCTTACATGGCGGAGGAGAAGGGCCGGCACCCACAGCTCCTTCATGCGGTCATGGAAATCAACCTGGATCGGCGCTCCCAGCTCGTTGAAAAGGCACGCGAGCTTCTGGGCAGCTTGGAAGGGAAGAAGGTCGGCTTGCTCGGCCTAACCTTTAAGCCCAACACGGATGATCTACGTGAAGCACCGGCCCTGGACGTGGCGGAGCTCCTTCAGCGAGAGGGGGCACAGGTGTCGGCCTACGATCCGGTTGGCATGGAGCGTGCAAGCCAACTGGTGCCGGAGATCGAGATGGTGCAGGATGCCTACGCACTCGCAGATGAGGCAGATGCCATCATTGTATGCACGGAATGGAATGAATTCTTACAGCTTGATTTGGAACGAATCCGCGATCGAATGCGTCAGCCGGTGATCATCGACGGGCGGAACATCTACGACCCCGAGCAAATGGCACGCCTTGATTTCAGGTATCGAGGGTTTGGGCAGGGGTACGGTCCTGACGGGTCTCCGGTTACACAGACAGAACGCGCAAAAGAAGGTGAGCCCAGCCTATGAGTGGAGCCGTCCTACGCACCCGGCTCCGCAATGGCTTAGAAGTCCGGCTCAAAGAAATCCACACCGCACCGCTGATCAGCACCTGGGTCTGGTACCGGGTGGGTGCGCGGAATGAAGTCCCCGGGATCACCGGCATCTCCCACTGGGTCGAGCATATGCAGTTTAAGGGCACTCCGACGTTTCCCGCCGGAACGCTTGACCGTGCGATCTCCCGGGAGGGCGGATCCTGGAACGCCTTCACTTGGATGGATTGGACCGCCTACTTCGAGACCATGCCTCAAGATCGCGTGGAACTCGCATTGAAGGTCGAAGCCGACCGCATGCAAAACAGCCTGTTCGATCCGGCGGAGGTCGATTCCGAGCGCAACGTAATCATTTCGGAGCGCGAAGGCAGTGAGAATGAGCCCACATTCCGCCTGTCAGAGGAAGTGCATGCGGCAGCCTTCCGAGTTCACCCGTACCATCACATGACCATCGGTGACATGGCGGATCTGCACACTATTAAGCGGGATGATCTGTACAAACACTACAGGAGCAATTATCTTCCTGGCAACGCCGTGTTGGCAATTGCCGGCAACTTCAAAATAAGCACCATGCTCCGGCGCGTTCGGAAGCATTTTGGCCCCATTCCCAGCGGCCCGAAATCGGAGTACTCGGATCGAGCGGAACCCGAGCAGCCGGGCGAGAGACGGGTTACCGTCGAAGGTCCAGGTCAAACGGCATTTCTCGAGCTTGCCTACCAGGGACCGGAGGCCACTCATGAGGATTTCATCCCGATGGCAGTGCTCGACAGCGCATTGACCGGAGCCTCAAACCTCAACCTCTTCGGCGGCGGAATTTCGAACAAGACTTCCCGACTCTATACGAAGCTGGTGGAGGGCGAGCTGGCAGCCTCCGTCGTGGGAGGGTTAGCGGCCACCATTCATCCCTATCTATATTCGATTATGGCTACAGTGAGACCGGACAGCTCTCCCGAGAAGGTGTTGGCTGCCTGCGACGACGAGATCCAGAGGCTGCTGGACAAGGCGGTGACGAAAGAGGAGGTAACGAGGGCCATCAAGCAAGCCAAAGCCCTGTTCGCATACGCGAGTGAGAGCATCACCAACCAGGGATTCTGGCTTGGCTACAGCGAGATGTTCGCGACCTATGACTGGTTCGAAACATACCTTGACCGTCTGTCGAAGGTAACCCCAGACCAGGTTCTAGAAGTAGCCAGAAAGCGGCTTATTCCTTCGCGGCGTGTGGTAGGAGTGTACAGTCCCAATGGGACAACTGCCGCGGCTTGATATCAAGACCCTTCCTGGCCCGGAGACGGTCCTGCGGCAGGAGCTGGACAATGGGATCACGTTCCTGGCGAGGGAGAACTTCTCCTCCCCCTCCGTAGTAATCTCCGGATACCTGCGCGTGGGCGCGCTGCTGGAAGGTACCCATATGGCCGGACTGGCATCCATGACCGCAGCTTCCCTGATGCGCGGCACTCGACAGCGCAAGTTTGGCCAGATCTATGAAACCATCGAATCGATCGGCGCGCGGCTCAATTTCGCCGCCGGCAAGCACAGCATTTCATTCTCTGCAAAGGGGCTGGCAGAGGATCTTGGCGTGCTGCTCGATCTCCTTCATGAGGTCTTGCTGACTCCAACCTTTCCCAAGGCGCAGGTCGACCGCCTGCGCGCCGAAAAGCTCACCGCGCTGGCCATCCGCGATCAGGAGACGAGTGCGCGCGCGGATCTGGCTTTCAATCAGCTGATTTACGCCGATCACCCTTATGCGATACCCACGGAAGGAAACAAAGAAACCGTTGCGCAGCTGACGGCCGCAAACGCGCGATCCTTCCACCGAAAGTATTTCAGCCCCGACGGCATGGTCATCTGTGTGGTGGGTGGAATCAAAGCTCGGCAGGCGGCAAACGCGGTCTCTCGACGCTTCACAAGCTGGAAGGGGAATGGACAAGTTCCGGATCTGAGTGTTCCATCGGTCAGCCCACCGAAGGGCCTCCAGCGGACGCACGTGGATCTGGAGGGAAAGAGCCAGGCCGATCTGGTCATGGGGATCCCGGGCCCGCCTCGGTCTGATCCGGATTTTGTATCTGCTGCACTTGCCAACAACATTCTGGGGCGCTTCGGTATGTTCGGTAGGATCGGGGATATCGTCCGTGAGGAGGCCGGGCTGGCATACTACGCCTACAGCACGCTTGTGGGCGGGATTGGTCCTGGCCCATGGCAGGTAGTCGCGGGAGTAAATCCCAGCAATCTCGAGAAGGTTTTGGAGTTGATCCGAGGTGAGTTAAGCAAGATCATCAAGCGGCCCCCGGATAAGGACGAGCTGGATGACAACAAGGCCAATTTTATCGGGCGTCTACCGCTTCAGCTAGAATCCAACGAAGGAGTGGCGGGCGCGATTGTGAACGCGGAAAGGCATTCGCTGGGCGACGACTATTACCAGAAATACCCGGATCTTATTGCCGGCGTGACGCGCGACGATATCCTGCGCGCCGCTCAGCGTTTCATCGATCCCGACAATCTGGCAATCGCCAGCGCGGGGCCGCCCGCGACGGCTGAAAAGCGGACGAGTAGCAAGCGCGGTAGAAAGAAAGGCGCTGGAGCAGCTCGAAAGGCCGGCGAGTCCCAATCATGACCGCGCTGCGTTCAGGAGTCGATATCGTTGAGGTCAACCGCATTGACGACGCAATCTTGCGGCACGGGCAGCGCTTTTTTGATCGTTTCTATACCAGCCAGGAACTGATTGATTCCGAGGGTCAAACTCCTTCGCTGGCGGCGCGCTTCGCGGCCAAGGAAGCCGTAGCCAAGGCCTTAGGCACCGGAATCGGACAGGTGGCGTGGAAAGACATTGAAGTTGTGGCAGGACCGCGAAGGGAGCCGATGCTCCGGCTGCACGGACAAGCACAGGAACTGGCGGAATCCTTAGGGCTAACCGATTGGGCCATCAGTTTAAGCCATACAGAAGAACACGCGGTCGCAGTGGCGGTCGCCTTTAACACTTTCATCGACTAAGTAGTGGATGTGATATACTGCCAACCGCTCCCGCCCGAGTCCGTTCGCGGCCCGGCGGGAGAGTTTGCGCACCGGGATGGTGTGCTTATGTTCAGGGAATTTTCAGCTGAGGAGGCTCAATGGCCGTCGTGAACATGAAGGAATTGCTTGAAACTGGGGTCCATTTTGGGCATCGGACTCGAAAGTGGAACCCTAGAATGAGGCCCTTTATCTTCACGGAACGAAATAACATTCACATCATCGATCTTCAGCAGACGCTCGATTCGCTGGAAGATGCCTATGCGTTGATCCGTGACACCGTCGCCGAAGGAGGAATCATTCTCTTCGTAGGCACAAAGCGACAGGCCCAAGAGACGATCGAACTGGAAGCCAGGCGATGTGGTATGCCTTATGTCAATGCGCGGTGGTTGGGTGGGACGCTGACGAATTGGCGGACCATCCGAAGTCGCATCGACGAGCTCAATGAGCTCGAACGCCGGCGGGATGAAGGCGAATTGGAGCTTCTAACAAAGAAGGAAGCGCTGACAATCACCCGAAGAATAGACAAGCTCGAGGAGCGTCTGGGAGGCATTCGCGAAATGAAATCTGCCCCGGACCTCCTGTATGCGGTCGATGTACGAAAGGAAGAGACCGCAGTACACGAGGCCAATCTACTCAACATCCCGGTGATTGCGTTAGTCGACACCAACTGCGATCCAAGCGGAGTGGATTATGTGATTCCATCGAATGACGACGCCATCCGCGCCATCAAGCTGCTCACTTCCACAATCGCAGACGCGACACTTGAGGGAATTGGACTGCGCAAGGATCTAGAAACGGACGAAGACCAGGTCGCGGCGGCTGGCGAGGAGATCGCATCACCGGAAATGAGCGACGAGGAGTTGCTGGGCGAGGCGACCCTGGCCAAGCTGCAGAGCGGCGACTTCGATGAGAAGCAGCTCATCGTGGAGGATGAGGTCAAGACAGACGTAGAAAGCCCGGTGTCCGCAGAGCAAGAGCAGGCCGAAGCGGAAACCGAAGCTGTGGATGAAGCTGCTGCGGCCGAGGAAGAGCAGGCCGAAGCGGAAGCCGAAGCTGTGGATGAAGCTGCTGCGGCCGAGGAAGAGCAGGCCGAAGTGGAAGCCGAAACGGTAGATGAAGGCGCTGCGGCCGAGGAAGAGCAGGCCGAAGCGGAAGCCGAAACGGTAGATGAAGGCGCTGCGGCCGAGGAAGAGCAGGCTGAAGCGGAAGCCGAAGCCGTGCATGAAGGGGTGGAAGAGGCAGATGCCGGCCTTGCTGCTGAGGCAGCAGAAGGAGAAGAACAAGAAGAAGCCGAAGCGCCAGAAGACGAATGAAAATTTCTGCTGAGCAAGTGAAGGAGCTTCGCCAGCAAACCGGGGCCGGGGTGCTCGATTGCCGAAAGGCACTGGAAGAGGCGAAGGGCGATATGGAGGCCGCGGTTGGAATCCTGCGCCAAAAAGGGCTCGCCAAGGCGGCCAGCCGAGCCGGCCGTGAGGCCAGCGACGGTATTATCGACCTGTACAGCCATGGTGAAGGACGGTTGGGCGTCATGGTGGAGGTCAATACAGAAACCGATTTCGTAGCTCGCACGCCGGAATTCCGCCAGTTTGCCCATGAGATGGCCCTACAGGTAGCGGCAACGGCGCCCCGCTGGGTAAGTCCCGATGACGTTCCGGAAGAGATCCTGAAGCAGGAGCGGACGGCGGCTCGTGAGGCTGCGCTGGCCGAGGGCAAGCCGGAAAGCGTGGTGGATCGCATTATCGAGGGAAAGCTAGAGAAGTTCCTGAACGATGCATGTCTGCTGAATCAACCCTATATCAGGGACGAGGAGCGGAAGGTTTCGGAGGTTGTTCAGGATCTGATTCTCGCCACTGGGGAGAATGTTTCGATACGACGGTTTGAGCGTTGGGAGATTGGCGAGGCGCTCGAGTGAGGGGGTGTTACCTCCGAACCTGCTTGGACTCCCCAAGACGTGCCAACCTTCGGTTGGCCGTTTTTGTGTCTCATGGAAAGGAGTAACGTGGGGGCTTACAAGAGAGTGCTTTTGAAGCTCGGCGGAGAAACATTGGCTCCCGCGGAGGGATTTGGAGTGGATCCCGATCGTGCCGACGATGTGGCCCAGAAGGTTCAGCAGGTGAAGGATCTGGGGATCGAGGTGGCCATTGTCATCGGTGCAGGCAACATATGGCGCGGCCGAGAAGGCATCGAGCGGGGCATGGAACGCGCCACGGCGGACTATATGGGCATGCTCGGAACTGTGATTAACTCTCTGGCACTCATGGATGCGCTTGAGCGGAGAGGGGTCGTGACGCGTGTGATGTCTGCCATCGAGATGCGCGCGGTAGCAGAGCCCTACATTCAGCGGCGCGCGATTCGGCACCTGGAAAAAGGGCGCGTGGTGGTGCTCGGCGCCGGAACTGGAAATCCATACTTCACGACCGATACGGCTGCCGCGCTGCGGGCAATGGAGATTGGCGCTGAAATTCTGATCAAAGCCACCAAAGTAGACGGGGTCTATGAATCAGACCCGATGGTGAACCCCAACGCCAAGCGCTTTGAGCGCCTGACATACATTGACTCTCTGAACATGCGGCTTGCGGTGATGGACGCAACCGCCATCTCGCTGTGCATGGATAACGAGCTCCCCATTCTGGTACTCGACATGTGGCAGCAAGATAGCCTCGTCAATGCCGTGCAGGGAGAGCCTGTCGGAACTCTGGTGAGCGAGAAGAGCTCCTAACTTCAGACTGTTCGCAAATCATCCATTTTGCGCTATCCTATAATCTACTCCGATCCGCAGGGCCTGGCCTCCAGGGTGGGGCCGTAGTCCGAATGTGAGCCCAAAACAAACCGTAGGTAGGAGATGCTAGATGATTAAGGAGGCCTTAGGCGAGGCGAGTTCTCGAATGACGGGCGCCGTTCGGGCGCTAGAGGATGATCTGGGAGCGATCAGAACCGGACGCGCTTCACCGGCGGTCGCAGAGAAGGTCATGGTGGATTATTACGGAACCCCCACTCCCCTGATTCAGCTGGCCACTATTTCCGCTCCAGAGCCACGACTGCTGACCATCCGACCCTTCGACCCAGCCAGCATCAAGGATATTGAGCGTGCGATCCAGTCGTCTGACCTGGGGCTCACGCCGAGCAACGATGGCAAGATCATTCGCCTCAGCATCCCTCCGCTCACCGAGGAGCGCCGGCACAAACTAGTAAAGCTTGTGAAGTCACGAACGGAAGAAGCGCGCGTCTCGGTGCGCAACGTGCGACGCGACGTCCATAATGATATGCGTGAGTTCGAGAATGAGAAGCTGATCTCCGAGAATGAACTCCATCGCGGCGAGGAAGACCTTCAGAAGGTTACCGATGACTTCACCGACCAGATCAATGCCATCGGAGAACGCAAGGAGAAGGAAGTCTTAGAGGTCTAGGATCTACTCAAGATGGACCGCTCAGAGCAGAAACTGCCGGAGACCATCCCAACGCATGTCGCCATCATTATGGATGGCAACGGCCGCTGGGCTCGCGATCGGCACTTGCCCAGGTTGGCGGGCCACCGCGCGGGCGTTGAAAACTTACGACGTATGCTGCGTGCGGCCGATGAATTTGGGATCCGCTACCTGACGATTTATGCGTTCTCAACTGAGAACTGGGAGCGCCCCTCGCGTGAAGTGCGTGGCCTGATGAATATCCTCGAAGACGTGATCGATCGCGAACTCGCCGAGATGCATGAAAACGGGGTACAGCTCCGACATATCGGACGTCTGGAAGGATTGCGGCCCGAGCTGCAGGAAAAGGTGCGACACGCAATCGAGCTCACGAAGAACAACAGCCGGCTGGTGCTGAACGTGGCCTGGAATTATGGTGGACGAGACGAAATCATTCATGCAGTACAAGGCATGATCCGAGACGGCGTCGATCCTGCAGATATCGACGAAGAGATGGTACATCGATATCTATTCACGGCTGACAGCCCCGACCCAGACCTTGTGATCCGCACCTCCGGCGAGTTGCGAGTGAGCAACTTCCTAATATGGCAAAGCGCCTACTCAGAGTGGGTGTTCCCTGACACCTATTGGCCAGACTTTGGACCCGAGGAATTACGCGAAGCGCTCTGGGACTATGCGCAGCGAGAACGGCGTTTCGGCGCCGTGACGGCGCCGGTCGCCTGATGCTGCGCCAGCGCGTCATCATTTCCATCCTCTTCGTTCCTCTGCTGATAGGGCTGATCGCCCTAGGTGGTTGGCTGTACGTGGCGGGCGTCGCCTTGGTCCTGGGTCTCGCGGCGGCAGAATTCGGGCAGCTGTTTCGCCACGCGGATCTGAGGCCCTCGATCCCGCTGCTGGTCGCGGGTGTGTTCGGATTGGTCATCGCCCGCTTTCAGTTGGATGCCGAGCAGACGGCGTTGTTGCTCGCCGCCATTGCTTTGCTGAGCATGATCTGGCACCTGGTAGATTATGAGCGAGGGGCGATGCGCTCCGGCACCGATTTCGCCGTGACGCTCGCCGGGATCTTCTACCTTGGCTGGATCGGCGCCTACCTGGTATCGCTAAGGTCGCTGCCCGAAGGCCAGTGGTGGGTGCTGATTGCCCTACCGGTTGTATGGATCGCGGACTCGGCCGCTTACTTCATCGGCAAGCGCTACGGCAGGCGGCCGCTATCGCCCCGCTTGAGCCCTAACAAAACGTGGGAGGGCTACTTGTCGGGAGTGCTCACAGGGCCCTTGGCCGGCGCCGCTCTGGCGGCCCTTTTTGCCAGCCTGGGAGGGAAAGTGGATCCCCTTGGTGGCGCCATCGTGGGATTCCTGGTGGCAACCATCGCTCCCCTAGGAGATCTGGG
This sequence comes from Anaerolineae bacterium, assembly GCA_036986135.1. Taxonomy (GTDB): domain Bacteria; phylum Chloroflexota; class Anaerolineae; order Anaerolineales; family E44-bin32; genus JADFRG01. The sequence goes on from BTQZ01000067.1 coordinate 10,180, forward strand.
TATCAGCATGATCAAGCGTGAGATGAACGCCAAGGATACTGGGACGCTGCTCTCCGCACACGGTGGAGCGCTGGATAGGATCGACTCTTGGCTGTGGGCGGGTGTGTTGGGCTTCTATGCTGTGGTTTGGGCAGTTTAAAAAGTGACAGAGGCACCTTCAAGGAACCTGGCGCTGGAACTGACCCGCGTGACGGAGGCGGCGGCATTGGCTGCCGGCCGCCATATGGGTCGGGGAGACAAAGAATCTGGGGATCAGGCTGCGGTGGATGCAATGCGCGTGGTCCTCAACTCCGTCGATATCGACGGCATCATCGTGATTGGGGAAGGTGAAAAGGACGAAGCCCCTATGCTCTACAATGGCGAGCGGCTGGGCACCGGAAACGGCCCCGCGGTAGACATTGCGGTAGATCCCATCGATGGCACGCGTCTGCTTGCGCTCGGCAAGGCGAATTCGATCGTTACCGTAGCGGTTTCGGAACGCGGAACGATGTTCAATCCGGGCCCCATCGTCTACATGAATAAGATCGCCGTCGGACCTGCCGCCAAAGGACACATCGATCTAGACGCGCCGGTCAGCGACAATTTAGCGTCCGTCGCCAGGGCGAAAAATGCAGATGTCGATGATCTGACGGTCGTGATTCTGGACCGGCCGCGTCACGAGACCCTGATCGAGGAAATCCGCCAGGCGGGCGCTCGGATTCGATTGATTACCGACGGAGACGTGGCCGGAGCCCTTATGGCGGCGCGGCCTGGATCCGGGATCGACGTCTTGCTTGGTATCGGGGGGACCCCCGAAGGAGTACTTGCGGCCTCAGCCCTGAGGTGCATGGGGGGAGAAATTCAAGCTCGACTCTACCCACGAAATGAAGAGGAAGCGAATCTGGCCCGAGAACAAGGCTACGACCTAGATAGAAAACTATCAACGGAGGAATTGAACAGCGGTCAGGAAGTCTTTTTCGCGGTGACGGGAATCACGGACGGGGAATTGGTCGACGGAGTCAAATATACAGGTCCAGGAGCCACCACCCACAGTCTGGTGATGCGCTCACGCAGTGGAACGGTGCGAGAGATTATTTCATCTCACCGGTGGGATAAGCTCATGCGCTATAGCCAGATTCAATACGATGGCGGCCAGCGCCACCACAGCTCCTAGGTCTGCCTGTAGGCCGAAGGTCTGCTTGTAGGCCGAAGGTCTGCTTG
>BTQZ01000068.1:0-11078 GCA_036986135.1 Anaerolineae bacterium
ACTCATCGACCGGATTCGGTCACTGTAGACGAGGGAGCTTGATGCAGACGGTCAAAATGGTAGTGACGGGACCATTCAACTCGGGCAAGACCGAGTTCATTAGATCCGTCAGCGAGATCGACGTCGTCTCCACCGAGCGATCGATCAGTTCCGAAGCCGAACGCGTCAAAGAAACCACGACAGTGGCCATGGATTTCGGCCGCATCACCGTCGACGACGAGCTGGTTCTATATCTTTTCGGTACGCCCGGACAGAAACGATTCGATTTCATGTGGGAAATCCTATCGGAGGGCATGCTTGGATTCATCGTGATGGTAGATAGCAATCGGCCCGAAACGTTCCGCGAGGCCCGCGGCATCCTGCAGACGTTCCGGGCTTATGCCCCTACACCCTACGTCGTGGCCGCGAATAAGCAAGATATGGAAGACGCTTGGGAAGTGGACGACCTGCGCATTGCCCTCAAGCTGGACGGCAAGATCAAGATGCTGCCCTGCATCGCCACTAAGAAAGATTCCGTAAAGTCAATCCTTCTTGAACTCCTCTACAGCATTTTGGAGGAAATGGACAAAAAAACTTAGCCGGATCCTCTTGAGATGGAACCCGACCGGCCATTCGCCGCTGTCGCTCTTCAACCTCAATCAGCACGATCTCGACAAAATCCATTGACATCGTGAACTTATTCACTTAATTGACTTTGTTGGAATCGCGCTATATACTGGAATTGCATCCAATATTGGATCCAATCCTCAGTACGATGTCGCTTCCCTGCTTAACGCTTTATCAGGCCGTATTTGACTCAGCGCATCCATTGAATGATTCGATGAATAACTGGATTTGACAGAAATCTCGCAAGACGGTAGCCAGTCAACTCACCAAACTACACAGGAGTCGGTCGCCACTCGGCTTCGCCATCTGATCCTGAGTCGGGAACTCAGGCCAGGGGAGAGGCTTGTGCAGAGCGAGCTGGCCGAGCAGCTGGGAGTAAGTCGAACACCCATCCGTGAGGCGCTCCACAGGCTGGAGTCTGATGGGCTTGTCAAATTATCCCCACACAAAGGCGCCTCCGTTGCCGATCTCTCGATCTCGGAACTCGAGGACATTTACAGTATCCGGATCGCGATCGAAGGCTACGGCGCATACCTCGCTGCCCAGAGCATCAGCGATGAGGACCTAGAGCGACTTGAGGCGATGGTACGTCGAATGCGTGAGGTCTTCGAACAGGGTGACCGATTGAGGCTCCTGGAAGTCAATCGGAACTTCTACGCGGTGCTCTACGCGATTGCCAATCGACCACGCCTGTATGACCTGATCATGAAGCACCTCGATTTGGCTGAGTTGTACAGGCGGATGGCATTTGCGATGGACAGCTACTTTCGCAACACCATCGCCGATCATGAGGCGCTGCTCGATACCTTCCGCCGGCATGACCCTGAGGAGGCCGAACGTCTGACGCAGGGTCAGTTGCGCCAAACTCTTGCAAGCCTGCTCGCCTTCCTGGAGGAGAGCGCATAAGCCAGGACCTGAGCGAAGCTGACAATGACGAACGAGAAGTCCCTGGGACCTAACGGAACTGCCTTAGAGAGCAAGGTGGCAGTTGTTCTTGGCGGTGGACGAGGAATTGGCCGAGCAACCGCTCGCAGGTTCGCCTCTGAGGGGGCAAGTGTGATCGTCGCCGCGCGGACCGCTTCTGAGCTAGACGAGGTTGTTGCCGAAATTCGGTCGGAGGGCGGGTACGCGGTTGGGAAAACTATCGACACTACAAAGGCCCAGGATCTGCAATCTCTCGCGGACGAAATAGCAGTGGAGTTCGGTCGAGTGGATGTACTCGTGAACAGCGCAGGCGCCAGCCTAATTGCGCCTCTGGAAGCCACAACCGAAACCGACTGGGACCACATCATCGAGACCAATCTGAAAGGTCCTTATCTATGTACTCGGGCCCTGTTGGACTTGCTGCGCGCTTCAGAGGCGGGCCAAGTAGTCAACATCGCTTCCAAGGTGGGGCTGACAGGCTACAGATTGGTATCTGCCTACACAGCGTCTAAGGCGGGCCTGATCGGCTTCAGTCGTGCACTCGCGCAGGAGTTGCGCAATGAAGGAATTCGGGTACTCGTGATCTGCCCGGGGCCCGTGGACACCCCCATGAGATGGGAAGCCACTCCCAACATGGATCCTAAAATGGCGATAGCAGCCGACACGGTTGCCGATACCATCTTGTTCTTGGTGACGCTGGACAGCCAGACCACAATGAACGAGGTCGTGCTGGAAGCCATCGCCTACGATGAACAGGCAGTGCCCATCGGAGAATAGGCGCTGTTTGACAATATGCAGGAGCGGCGACAATACCGCAAGGAGGTGATGAGATCGACGTATCAATATGAGTATGAGGCCTACCGATGGACCATCCGCGCCTGGGGGCCCAGGTGCGGAGGTTCACTAAGCACTTGAGGAGGAGAGAAATGAAAAGGCTTCTGCCAATCCTTTTGGGGATTGCGCTGCTGGCTGCGGCGTGCACCCCAACACCGGCGGTTGAAGAACCGCCCCCAGAGGAACCGGGCGCCCCTGAGGAGCCCGCAGCCCCTGAAGAGCCCGCAGCCCCTGAAGAACCGGTGCCCCTGCGGATTACCTTCGCATGGCCGACCTTCATCGATCCTGCCGTCGGGAACGATTTTTCCAGCTCTCACGCCATGACCAACCTCTACGACTCACTGGTCTTCCCCACAGCGGATGGGACAATGGATCCGTGGTTGGCCGAGTCATGGGAAGTATCCGACGATGGCCTGACCTACACGTTTCGCCTACGCGATGGAGTCAAGTTCCATGACGGCAGTGACCTGGAGGCTAGCGATGTGGTCTACAGCTATAACCGCTTCCAGGACATCGGAGAGGGATTTGCCTACGTGGTGAGCGGCGCCGAGGTCAGCGCGCCTGACGACCGGACGGTGGAATTCCAACTGTCGGCTCAGAGTGGCTTGTTCATCCCAAGTCTGGTGCGCCTGTACGTCGTCAACGAAGACCTGGTTCGCGCGAACACTCTGGCTGAGGGACCCTATGGGGCGGAAGGCGACTACGGCAAGGAGTGGTTGCTTACCAACGATGCTGGCTCAGGACCCTACCAGGTCGTAGAATTTCCACTGGAAGAGTACCTCTTGATGGATAAGTTCGAGGGCTGGTGGAATGCGGCTGCGTTCAATCCAAACGCTCCTGACCAGGTCAGGTTCATCGCCACGACCGAAACCGTCACCGTACGGTCGCTCATGGACGATGGCGAGCTAGAGATCACGGATCAATGGCAGACGATCGAAGCCCTGGAGGCGCTCGATGCAATGGACGGGGTCAGCAGCATGGCATTCCCGACCATGAATTCGTTCTACTACATGATGAACAACCGGAAGGCGCCTCTCGACGACGTGAACTGCAGACGTGCGGTCTCATACGCCTTCGACTACGATCAGGCCGTCGCTCTCGAGTGGCCCGGTACCAAGCAGATGGTTGGACCGGTCCCCGCGACGTTGGGCGGGCACAATCCGGACGTGACGGTCTACAAGCGCGATCTGGATAAGGCGCGAGAAGAACTGGCGCTGTGCCAGTACGGAGACGACATCGCGGATTACCCCATCGAAGTGGTTTGGATCGCCGAGGTACCGGCGGAGGAGAAGTGGGCGCTGCTTTTCCAGGCAAACATGGCAGACATAGGGATTCCGGTCGAGGTCGTGTCCAATCCGTGGCTGAGCGTTGTTGAAAACACCAGCTCGCAAGAGACGAGTCCGCACATCGTGACGATCTATGTGACGGCCTCCCTGCCAGAGGCAGGCGCGATGCTGCAAGACCGCTATCACTCCAGCACGGCCGCCACCTGGCAGCAGAACGAATGGCTGCTGGACGAGGATCTCGATGCTCGCATCGAGGATGCCTTGGCGACCGTTGACCAGGAGCAGCGCTTCGCTAAATACGCGGAGCTGCAGGCCGAGCTCGCGGATCAAGCGGTTTCCCTTTTCCTGTACGATCAGCTCCAGAAACATGCCGTGGCTGACTACGTGGATTGGAGGCCGGAAGCGAACAGTCCTGTCCAGGGCTACCAGATCTATGCTCCATTCATCGGAGTATCGCCGCCGTAGTCAGTTGACCTGACTACCGCAGAGGGAGGGGCCTATCCTGAGGCCCCTCCCAAATCACATAATTGATAGGATTCTCTCTTCATTTGATACGATGAGACTGCTCGGATTCCTCACCCGTCGCGGGTTCCAATCGATTTTCGTGTTGTTTGGCTTATCGATATTGATCTTTGTCATTGCGCGCGTTCTGCCGGGGGACCCCGCCAGAGCTGCGCTTGGGGCACGCGCGCCGCAGTGGGTTGTCGATAGGCTGCGTGAGGATATGCACCTCGACGAACCCCTGGTTGCTCAGTATGGATATTGGCTCGGAGATGCCCTCCAGGGCGACCTGGGTATCTCACTCGTCACCCGGCGCGATGTGACCGACGATATCCGCGACTTCCTACCGGCCTCCTTGGAGCTAGTGATGTTCGCAGGCCTCATCACCGCCGTTGGTGGCATCGGTCTAGGAATACTGTCGGCCCGGAATAAAGATAAGTGGGTCGACAACTTCATTCGCATCTTTTCATACATGGGCGTGGTGACACCGTCCTTTGTGGCTGCCATCCTGCTACTGCTCTTGTTCGGTCTCGTGCTCGACTGGTTCCCCACGATCGGCCGTCTGAGCGAAGGGGTTCCGCGGCCTACGACGATCACCGGTTTCTACACCATCGACTCGCTCCTAGCCGGACAGTTTGCCACTGCTTGGGATGCACTGAAGCATCTCATATTACCTGCGGTAGCCTTGGCACTCGGCTCGCTGTCTCAGGAGGCGCGCATTACTCGCTCAACCATGTCCGACAACCTTTCCAAAGACTACATCGCAGCAGGTCGCGCGCTCGGAGTCCCGGAACGATTGGTAACCGGGCGCTTCCTGCTGAAGGCTTCGCTTATCCCAACCGTGTCGATCTTCGGGCTCGACTTCGCTGCGACGCTCAGCAACGCATTCTTGGTGGAACTGATCTTTGTCTGGCCCGGAATCTCCCGCTATGGGCTGAATGCCATGCTTCGCAAGGACGTGAACGCGATCTCTGCCGTGATCTTGATCCTCGGCATCACTTTTATCCTTGTGAATATCCTCGTAGACCTGGGCGTGGGAGCACTCGACCCCAGAATTAGGCTGCGTGCGGCCAGGAGTGATTAGGCCAATGGCCCGAGAGATCACAGCTGGCGAGCTTCCCGGTCCTATTACTCGTGAGCAAGTAAAACAGCTCCAGCGAAAGAATCGTCGCGAGAACTTGGGTCGGTCCTGGTACAAGTTCTCTCGCAATCCGCTATCGGTCATAGGGGGCGCGACGATCCTCGTAATCGTTCTAGTGGCAGTTTTCGCTCCTTGGGTGGCGCCCTTTCCCGAACACGCCAAGCCATTCACCGACTTCGCGAACGCCAGCAAACCCCCGAGTGCGCAACATCTCTTTGGGACGGACGAGATCGGCCGCGACATTCTCAGCCGTGTGATCTTTGGATTTCGCTTTTCACTGACGATGGGGATTGTGGTGCTTACGCTGGTAGTGCCCACGGGTGTGGTTCTCGGCTTGCTGGCCGGCTACTACCAGGGCAGTTGGCTTGACACCATTATCATGCGGATCACAGATATCTTCCTGGCGGTACCGTCGCTGATCCTCGCCCTAGCTATTGCCGCCGTCCTCGAACCAAATCTCTTCAATGCCATGGTGGCAGTATCGCTCATGTGGTGGCCCTGGTATACGCGGCTCTCGTACGGATTGGCCAGCACATTGAGAAACGAGTTCTATGTCACCTCCGCTGAGACCCTCGGCGCCGGCAAGTTACACATCCTCTTCCGTGAAATCCTGCCCAATATGACCTCGCCAATTTTTACCAAGATGAGCCTGGACATGGGTTGGGTCATCATCATCGGCGCCACCCTCAGCTTTGTGGGGCTTGGCGTGCAACCACCGAGGCCCGGACTTGGGACCATGATGGCAAGCGGGGCCAAATACCTGCCGGATCAGTGGTGGATCGCGGTGTTCCCGGCCTTGGGCATCGTGGTGGTAGTCCTGGGCTTCAACCTCCTTGGTGATGGCCTGCGAGACCTGTTCTCCGCTGAGGGAGTGTAGGGAAAGTTGGCCAAACCGCTGCTTGACATCAGGGACCTCTACGTACAGTTCAAAGTTTACGGGGGTTTGCTCCAGGTCCTGGATGGCGTGAACTTCCGCGTCGATACCGGCGAAAAAGTGGGTCTGGTCGGTGAGACGGGGTGCGGGAAGACCACGACCATGAAGGCCATCCTACGTATTCTGCCCGAACCGCCTGCCGTTATCCCAAGGGGCGAGATCTTCTTCAAAGGCCGAGATCTTCTTAATATGAAGTCGGCCGAGCTTAGCGAGGTGCGCGGAGGCGGTATCTCAATGATCTTCCAGGATCCAACCGCGGCGCTCAATCCGGTTTTTACGATTGGACAGCAGCTCGATCCCGTGATTCGATATTCGTCGCCCCAGAACCGAAGACTCTCCAAGCGAAAAATTCGAGAAGAGGCAATCGTTTCGCTACGAGAGGTGGCCCTTGCTGATCCGGACCGACTCCTGGACAGCTACCCGCTACAACTCAGCGGCGGCATGCGCCAGCGTGTCTGCATCGGGATGGCCCTAGCCACAAATCCCGAATTGCTGATCGCAGATGAGCCCGGTACATCGCTGGACGTGACCATACAGGATCAAGTCCTGCGACTGCTTCGTGAATTGGTGGAGGAGAAGCAGACCTCGGTCATCCTCATTACTCATACCCTGGGCGTCGTCCGCGAAACCACTGATCGCGTATATGTCATGTACGCTGGGAATATGGTTGAAGTGGCTCCGACCCGGAAGCTTTTCGCCAACCCACTCCACCCCTACACTCAGGGTCTGATGCAGGCCGTGCCCAAGCTGACCGGCGGCGGGATAGCGCACGGCATACCTGGCCGCATCCCTGAGTATCTTGACCCTCCACCTGGATGTCGCTTCCATACCCGGTGTCCGCAAGTGATGGACATCTGCCGCCGCGAAAAGCCGCCCCATTTCGGCGTGGATGGCGGCCATCAAGTAGCGTGCTTTCTTTATGACAAGGATGCAGGATGAAGCTGTTGCGTTATGAGCGATGAAATCCTGATTGTCGACGGGCTGAAGAAGCACTTCGTCATTGGCTATGACGGCACGGTGAATCGCCGGCCTATCACCGTCAAAGCCGTAGACGGTGTCAACTTCGAAGTGCAAGAAGGCGAAACGTTTGGCCTGGTTGGCGAATCCGGATCGGGCAAGAGCACCATCGCTTATATCACGGTGGGCATGTATCAGCCTACAGAAGGGACGATGCATTTCAGGGGCGAAGAGCTCTTTGCACGCAGCCTCGAACGCCCGTTGCACCTGAGGAAGGAAATCCAGATCGTCTTCCAAGATCCGGGTTCATCCCTGAACCCGCGCCGAACCATCAAGCAGATCCTTGAGCTGCCACTGCGTATCCATCGGCCGAATGAGGACCGGTTGCACGAGGTCATGCGGCTACTCGACATGGTGGAGTTGCCGGTGGAGTATATGCACAAGTATCCACAGATGCTGAGCGGCGGCGAGAAGCAGATCGTAGCCATTGCCAGAGCATTGGCGACTAACCCCTCCTTGATCATCTTGGATGAGCCCACATCGGCACTCGATGTGTCGGTGCAGGGAAAAGTCATTAATCTGCTTATCCGGCTGCAGCGCGAGCTGGGGCTGACCTACCTGTTTATCACCCATGATCTCAGCTTGATGCGAAACGTCGCCTCACGGGTCAGCATCATGTATTTGGGCAAGATCTGCGAGGTGGCCGAAGCTTCTCGCTTCTTTCAGAATCCTCAACATCCCTACACACAGATGCTCTTGTCTTCAATTCCCGTGGTGTCGGAGGAGGAGGAGGCCGCAAAGCCGGAGAAGATCGAGTCCACCGGTGAAATCCCGAGTCCGGTCAACATTCCCACTGGCTGCAGCTTCCATACGCGCTGTCCACACGTGATGGATATTTGCAGGCAGGTGGATCCCGTTATGGTGGACACCGGACCAGGACACACCGCACGTTGCCACTTGTTCGAGCAGCCAGCTGAACTCGCCGCTCCGACTTTGGCAGAACATTCACAGACTGTAGCTGCCTCCAAGTAGTCCAGGCAGCCTTCGTTCATCAACCGATTAGCTCTCGATTGAAAGGAAACTCATCATGCGCGTGGCTAGCGACATCGGCGGCACTTTCACGGATCTGGCATACCTCGATGAAAAGAGCGGTGAGGTAGGCACGGCCAAAGTCTCCACCACGCCAGCTGCCTACGCCGAGGGTGTGGTCGAGACCCTTCGCAAGGCTGGACTGAGCGTACCGGATACAAGCTATTTTGTGCACGGCTCGACCGTAATCATTAACGCCATTACTGAGCGGAAGGGCGTCAAGACCGGCCTGATCACGACCAAGGGTTTTCGAGACGTGCTTGAGATCGGCCGAGCAAACCGTCCAGACATCTACAACATGTACTACACAAAGCCGCCCCCTTTTGTGCCGCGCTATCTTAGGCACGAGGTCGAGGAGCGAGTGAACTACAAGGGCGAAGTTCTGACGCCGCTGAATGATGCGGATGTTCGCGCAGCCGTTGAGAAGATGCAGGCCGAGGGAGTTCAGGCTCTGGCGGTGTGCCTGCTTCACTCCTACGCAAACCCCAGTCACGAAATTGAGTGCGGTGAAATCATCAACGAGATGGCCCCCGACCTCCCGGTCACGCTATCGCATCAGATCACACAAGAGTGGCGTGAGTTTGAGCGCACCAGCACCACCGTGCTCAATAGCTACGTGCATCCGATTGCACGGGACTATCTGGACAATTTGGAGAGAGACCTGACCAAGATGGGAATGCAGGGGAGCTCGCTCCACGTTATGCAGTCTAACGGTGGCAGCGCGACCTTCGGAGCCGGTAAGGCGTTCCCGATCAACCTTGTAGAATCGGGCCCGGTAGCGGGGGTTATTGGCGCGGCAAACATCGGCCAGATGATCGGCGAGCCCAACGTGATCTCGCTTGACATTGGTGGAACAACGGCCAAGACCTCGCTGGTCGAGAAGGGAACCCCGAGGATCACAACAGAGTACAAGATCGAACAGCGGAGGGAATATGCCGGGTATCCGATCCTCGCCCCGACCATCGATATTGCCGAGATCGGAGCTGGTGGCGGCTCGATCGCCTGGGTGGACAAGGCAGGCGCACTACAGGTTGGTCCAGTCAGCGCCGGAGCGGATCCAGGGCCGGCGTGCTATGGATGGGGTGGCGAGCAGCCCACGGTGACGGATGCCAACGTCGTCGCAGGACGCATCAATCCAGACTATTTCCTGGGAGGCGAAATCCCTCTCGAGGTGGAGAAGGCCGAAGCCGCCCTCAAGCCCATCGCGGATGCCTTCAGCATGAATCTCGAGCAGGCAGCGATGGGAGTGATCCGCATCGCGGACTCCAACATGATCAACGCCTTGAAATTGGTCTCGGTGAGGCGCGGCTACGATCCACGTGACTTCGTGCTCATCGCCTTCGGCGGCGGAGGCGCGATGCATGCCGGAGCCCTCATGCGTGAGCTGCGCTGCAAGAAGGTCATCATCCCCATGGAGCCAGCAGTCTTTTCCGCCTGGGGAATGCTCATGACGGACTTGCGGCGTGACTACATCCGCACCCTGATCACCCGCACAGACAAGGCTAATGCGAGGGAATTGGACCGGATATTCACCGAGATGGAAGCCCAGGCAACGCAGGACCTGATGGCGGAGGGCGTCAAGAAGGGCGACCTGTCCATAGAGCGCTTCGCCGATATGCGCTATCTGGGCCAGGAACACACGGTAAAGGTGCCGCTGCCAAGCGAAAAAATCACGGAGGAAGCGCTTCCGGGAATCAACGATCGCTTCCACACCTTGCACGAACAGACCTACACCTTCCGCCTGGAAACTCCAGTGGAATTGGTCAACTACCACATCACCGCTTTCGGGCGCGTGGAGAAGCCTGAAATCAGGGAACTGGATGGACGCGTCGGAAAACTCGATGAGGCGCGCAAATCTACTCGCCGCGTGAATTTCGACGAGCTCGGGTTCCATGAGGCTGACATCTATGAGCGTGACTCAATTCCCATTGGTGAGCCCATCACGGGTCCCGCGGTCATCGAAGAACCCGCCTCGACTACCGTCGTCTTCCCCGATCAGCAGCTCACTCGAGACCAATACGGGTTTCTGCACATCGAGCCGGCCGACTAGCCAGCGAGGAGATGAACATGGCCAAGGATAAGCAAACGATCGATCCTTTCACGCTAGAGATCATCAAGGAAGGCTTGAGGTCGATCGGTGACGAGATGTTCGTGACCATGCAGCGCACTAGCATGAGCACCATCATCTACGAGGTCTTGGACTATGCGGTCGGCCTCACCGACGCGGAAGGAAACCTGATTACACAGGGGAATGGCGTCACCCTCTTCCTGGGCACGCTTGATTTTGGTGTGCGCAGCATATTAGACAAATTTGGCGCGGAGAATCTGAAACCGGGTGACATCTACATCACGAACGACCCCTACACCGGCGGTGGGACACACCTCTCCGACGTGTCGATCATCGCTCCGATCTTCTATGACGGCCAACTCGTGGCCTTCGCGGCCAACAAAGGCCACTGGACTGAGGTCGGCGGCATGGCCGCCGGAAGTTGGACCACCAATTCCACGGAGATCTACCAAGAGGGACTGCAATTCCCGGCCATCAAACTGTTCGACCAGGGCGAGCCGATCCAGAGCTTGCTGGACATCATTCGGGCCAATGTGCGCACACCCGACATGAGTATCGGGGACATGTACGCACAGGTGGCCTCCATGCGGATCGCGGAGCGGCGCTTCCAAGAGATGTGCGACAAATATGGAGTTGACCTGGTTCTGCGCGGAATCGACGCTCTGCTTGACTACAGCGAGGCGCTGACCCGCCAGGAGCTCAGCAAGCTGCCCGATGGGGTCTATGAGGCCAAGGACT
>BTQZ01000069.1:0-10888 GCA_036986135.1 Anaerolineae bacterium
GGCCAACTGGCCCCGGCCGAGGGATTACGGCTGGCTCGCTCCGGATCCGATGTGGACTTGAATCCCTTTCCAAGTAGACTGAGTGTGCACTCAGATCTTGCCGCGGGATGTCGGTTCTTGATCCACCGGCTTTTTCCCCGCTGCAAGACTTATGGGACCGGTCAAATTAATCCGCAGTAAGGCTTGAGTTCTGAAGTGAGCCGAGAAGAGACCGTCAGACGCCTCAAACAGGCTCATTTTGACATTCTGGTCATCGGGGGCGGCTCCACTGGCAGCGGAGTCGCGCTGGACGCAGCTGCGCGGGGGCTAAAGGTCGCTCTCGTCGAGAAGGAAGACTTTGGGTCTGGCACCTCCGCGCGCAGCACGAAGCTTATCCATGGCGGCGTCCGCTATCTCGAGCAGGCGGTCCTGCGGCTTGACCGAGGGCAATTCAATCTAGTCCGGGATGCTCTGCGAGAGCGGGCGGTGATTCTTCAGAACGCCCCTCATTTGGCCTGGCCGCTCCCGTTAGTCATTCCGCTCTATCGCTCCCTGCACGTGCCCTACTATTGGTTCGGCATGAAGATATACGACGCATTGGCAGGCCAGGCCAATCTCGGTCCAAGTCGATTTCTCTCCCCTGCCAAGACCCTCGAGCGCTTCCCCATGCTCCGACCCCGCGGCCTTCTTGGAGGCATGCTCTACTACGATGGCCAATTTGACGACGCGCGCCTGAACGTCGCTATTGTCCTAACTGCCAGCGAGTACGGCGCGGCAATTATCAATCACGTGGCGGTAACCGGCCTGATCAATGAAGACGGGCGCATTTCCGGGGTGATGGTGCGAGGAGCATCAGGAGAGGGGGAGTGGGAGATACGCGCAGCAAGCGTAATCAATGCCGCCGGCCCTTTCTCTGATCAGATGCGAAAGCTGGATGACCCGCAAGCGCCGCCGATGCTTCGAGTCAGCTCCGGTACCCACATCGTGTTGGACGGAAAGTTCAGTTCACCAGGGACCGGGTTACTCATTCCCAAGACCGAGGACGGCCGGGTCTTGTTTATCCTCCCGTGGATGAGCCACACCATCATCGGCACGACGGACAGCTACGCCGAACCCACACACAATCCGCCAGTCCGTGACGAAGAGATTGAGTATCTCCTGCGCCATGCAAGGACGTACTTCGCCGATCCAGTGAACATCGACGACGTCAAGGCCGCTTGGGCCGGGCTCAGGCCGCTTGTTGCCGATTCTTCGCAGGGCGACTCCGCTCGATTGTCACGTGACCACGTTATTACTAAAAGTCCATCAGGGCTGATCACAATCGCCGGAGGGAAATGGACGACCTATCGCAAGATGGCTCAAGATGCAGTGGATCACGCAGTCGGTGTCGACACATCGGCGCCAAGTCGGACCCTACGGCTCCCGCTGGTCGGAGCTGCGAAGTTCGATCCGAAATTTGCAGCCGTGCTTCAGACCACCTATGGCTTGGACTCCGATGTGGCTTCGCACTTGAATCGGAGTTACGGTGACCGGGCCGAGCTTGTAGCAAAGCTTGCTAAGGATGGCCTCGATACGCGGCTTGCGGCAGGGCATCCCTATATCGAGGCGGAAGTGGTATGGGCCGCGCGCGTCGAACTCGCTCAGACGCCGCTTGACGTCCTTGCGCGGAGGACACGGATCGCCTTCCTCGATCGGGCGGCAGCCATTGAGGCACTGCCACGAGTGGTCGGCCTGCTGGCGGATGAACTCTCGTGGGACGCTGACCGACGCGAATCAGAGCATGAGCAAGCGCTCAATCGCCTCGAGCACGCGATTTGAACGTTGCTACGGAGTCGCGCTGCGAAAATTGCGCCAGCGGTCCGCTGCCCAATGAAACTAGCGAACGATGACAGCCGAAAAGGAGGCTGCAGCTCGTGACCGCAAAATACGTAGCCGCGGTTGATCAGGGGACGACCAGCACTCGCTGCATGATATTTGACCATTTGGGTCAGGTTGTCAGTGTCGACCAGGCCGAGCATGCCCAGATTTACCCAAAACCCGGATGGGTCGAACATGACCCCATCGAAATCTGGCAGCGCACGCAGGACGTGATTCGTGGGGCGGTTGGGCAGGCTAATGTTCGACCCGGCGACCTGGCTGCGCTCGGCGTCACGAATCAGCGCGAGACTACCGTCGTGTGGGACAAGAATACAGGCGAGCCTTATTACAACGCGATCGTGTGGCAAGACACGCGGACAAAGCCAATTTGTGATCGGTTGGCCGGTGACGGCGGACAAGACCGATTCCGTGCAAGAACCGGCCTGCCGCTGGCCACCTATTTTTCGGGGCCGAAAATCCGATGGATCATGGAGAACGTGGAAGGAGTGTCCGAGGCAGCCGAGCGCGGTGACGCTCTATTCGGCAACATGGACAGCTGGTTGATCTGGTGGCTGACAGGCGGGCCGGAGGGGGGCGCCCATGTGACGGATGTGACCAACGCCAGCCGGACCCTAATCATGGATCTGGAGACTTTGAATTGGGACAGTGAGATCTTGGACGTGATGGGCGTCCCACCTCAAATGCTTCCGCAAATTGTGTCATCGAGCGATCCTAACCCGTGGGGAGCTACATCCAAGGACGGTCCATTCGGTGAAACGATCCCGGTATGCGGCGACCTGGGTGACCAGCAAGCAGCCGCAGTAGGGCAAGCCTGTTTTGGCGTCGGCGATGTCAAGAACACCTACGGAACGGGCTGCTTTTTAATCCTCAACACGGGCCAGGAGATCGTCCCATCAACGAGTGGTCTGTTGACCACGGTGGCCTACAGAATGGGTGATCAACCGGCGGTCTATGCGCTGGAAGGCAGCATCGCCATCACCGGTGCGCTCGTCCGGTGGCTGCGGGACAACCTCGGCATCATCCGCTCTTCATCCGAGGTCGAGCAATTGGCGCTAAACTCAGAGGACAACGGCGGTATCTACTTTGTGCCCGCATTCTCTGGGCTCTTCGCACCTTATTGGCGTTCTGATGCCCGCGGTGTGATTGTCGGCTTGACAGGCTACATAACCAAGGCTCACTTTGCCCGCGCGGCCCTGGAGGCCACCTGCTATCAGACGCGCGAAGTACTCGAAGCCATGGCGAGCGATTCGGGGGTGAAGCTGGAGGCACTGAAAGTGGATGGAGGGATGGTCTACAACGAGCTGCTCATGCAGTTTCAGGCAGACGTCCTGGGGGTCACTGTGGTACGGCCGAAAGTGGCCGAGACCACCTCTCTCGGATCGGCCTATGCGGCCGGTCTCGCGGCCGGTTTTTGGGATGATATAGAGGAGCTAAGCAGCAACTGGCGGGTCGACAAGAGCTGGCAGCCAAACATGACCGAGGGAAGACGAGAGGAACTCTATGCGGGCTGGCTGAAGGCCGTTAAGCGATCCTTTGATTGGATTGAATGACCCAGAGAACATTCGAGTTAACTTGTCAGTCGAATGGGTTCGCACACGAATCGGCGTGATAATAAGGAGGACTTGTATCTCAAGCTCGAAACCCAAAGCCTCGCTCGTCTATCGTGAGCAGGAGTGAAGTCTTCCCGGGCAAGCCGACCATCGATTTCTACAGGAGCAACGCCATGCAGCATATGGAAAGCACCGTTCAATCCATCGGGGGCCTGCAGCTCTACGTTCAGAGGTGGCAGGCGGACGTTCCGACCCGTGCGGTGATCGCGATCGTCCACGGCTTTGGAGAACACAGCGGCCGCTACATGAACCTAGTCAATCATCTGGTGCCACGCGGTCACGTCGTATGCGGCGTCGACCTCCGCGGCCATGGTCGATCGCCTGGATCGCGTGGACACATCGACCGCTGGGAGGACTATCGGGAGGACCTGCGATCCTTCCTGCAGTGGATCTCGACCTGGGAGCCTGCCCGGCCTCGATTCGTCTTAGGGCACAGCATGGGGGCCTTGATAGTTCTGGATTTCGTCTTGCGCTATCCAGGTGGGTTGGCGGGCGCGATCGTCAGCGGTGTGCCTCTAGAACCCGTAGGCGTTGCTAGTCCGCTGCTGGTGACCACGGCGCGCCTCTTGTCCCGCGTTTGGCCGGGCTTCCCCCTTTCCCTGAACTTGGAAACTGCCGCACTGTCTCGAGATCCCGAGGTGGTGAGAGCCTACGAAGAGGATCCGCTGGTGCACGGCACAGCCAGCGCGCGCTGGGGGACCGAAACGCTAGACACGATCGAGTGGATCAAAGACCACACTTCTGATGTGCGCCTGCCGCTGCTGATGATCCACGGTGGCGCGGACCGAATCAACGCGGCCGAAGGAACCCGCCGGTTCTTCGAAGCTGTCACACATCCTGACAAGGAACTGCGCGTCTATCCCGCTGCCTACCACGAACCCCACAACGATCAGGACTGGCAAGAGGTTGTGAGTGACGTCGAGCGGTGGATCGAAAGTCACGCCGAAGGGGCCCATGCTACGTGATGACCTCTTCCGCGGGTCCTAATACGAGAGTTTAGATCCTCAGATCCCCCAATCCTGAAGTCGCACTGCAGCGTGCCGCATGGATCCCCCAAAGCGTTAGAACGCCACTCGATGCCTACGATCCGTACAGAAGAGGGAAGCATCCAGGTCGGAAGTGCGAGCCTGCACTACGAAGCGACGGGGGCTGGACCGGCTGTGATCCTGGTGCACGGGTTTTCTCTCGACCTCAGAATGTGGGATTCGCAATTCCATCTCCTCTCCAAGGAGTATCGCACCATTCGGTATGACAGCCGGGGCTTCGGCAAGTCATCGCTACCGACCAACGTACCGTACACTCACGCCGAAGATCTTGCGACGCTCCTCCGAAGTGTTTCCATCACGAAGGCGCGAGTCGTGGGTCACTCGATGGGAGGCCAGGTCGTACTCGAGGCGGCTATTCGTTATCCCGAACTGGTCGAGCGCGTGGTCCTGATCGACCCATGGCTGGTAGATTTTGATTTCTCTCCCGAATGGCGTGCGCTTTGGTCGCAGATTGCGGAACGCGGTGGCCGCGCGGATATCGCAGGCGCCAAGGATCTCTGGTGGCGCAGCTCGGGGCTTTTCCCGGTCGCCTCTGTCAAGGCCGGGATCGAGGTGAAGCGGATGGTGGAGGAATACTCCGGCTGGTACTTTGCGAATATGCCGCACAAGTTCGTGACTCCCATTTCGGACCGCCTCGGTGAAGTATCCGTTCCAGTTCTCATCATCGTAGGCGAGCGGGATATTCCGGATTTCCATGCGATTGCCGATCTTCTAAGCGATGCGATTCCGAACGCGCACAAGGTAGTGATCCCTAACGTCGGGCATATGGCCAACATGGAGGCCCCGACACAGGTAAACGCCGCCATCGCGGAGTTCCTTGAGAGGGGCCGCCGAACGGGGCCTGGGTAGGGCCCCTAGCTGCCGGTCTCGTTATTGTCGCCCTGCACCATCTGGCGGATGTGCTCGACGACATCCGGGTTGGCGAGTGTCGTAACGTCACCGACATCCCGCCCGTTGGATATGGCGGTCAGGACCCGACGCATGATCTTGCCCGACCGCGTTTTGGGCATATCCGGCACGATCCACACGTTCTTGGGGCGGGCGATCTTACCAATGCTCTGTTCGATGGCCCGTACCACAGCCGCCTCGATCTTCTTAGAGGCCTTCTTATTCGGCTGTAGTGAGATGTACATATCGGGGACGCGCCCTTTGATGTCGTCGCGAAGCGGAACCACGGCCGCCTCCGCCACCTCCTTGACGATCAAACTGGCCGACTCCAGCTCCTTCGTACCGAGGCGGTGACCGGCTACATTGATGACGTCATCGACGCGACCTAAGATGCGGTAGTAACCGTCTTCCGCTAGGACGGCAGCATCACCGGTGAGATAAGGCCAGTCGCGCCAGTCTCTGCTCTTAGGGTCCTTGTTGTAGCGAGCGTAGTAGGTCTCGATGAAACGGTCATGATCTCCCCATATGGTCTGGAAGGCTCCTGGCCAGGGGTTTCGGATGCAGATGTTTCCAGCCGTCCCGCCGGCCGGGACCTCGTTCCCATCCTCATCGTAGATCACGGGGTGAATCCCCGGCACGGCCGGGCCCGTGCTCCCGGGCTTCATAGGATGAATGGCTGGCATGGTGCTGCAGAGAAATCCGCCGGTCTCCGTCTGCCACCAAGTATCGACGATGACCGCCTCCCCTTTACCAACGGAATGGTAATACCAGCGCCATACCTCTGGTTCGATCGGCTCGCCCACCGTGGTCATATGCTTGAACTTAAAGTTGTATTTGGCGGGCTCATCGGGGCCGGCCTTGCGGAGCATGCGCACCGTCGTGGGGGCGGTGTGAAAGATATTGACATTTAGCTGCTCCGCGATGCGCCAGGGTCGACCGGCATCGGGACAAGTAGGAACCCCTTCATACAGGACGCCGGTCGCGCCAAGCGCCAGCGGCCCGTATACGATGTAGGAGTGCCCGGTGATCCAGCCAATATCCGCCATGCACCAATACACATCCTGGGGATGGATGTCCTGCACGTACTTCGTGGTGCCGGCTACGTAGGCGAGATACCCACCCGTTGAGTGCTGGCAGCCCTTCGGCTTGCCGGTCGTCCCGCTCGTGTACATCAAGAACAGCGGAGCCTCAGCCGGCATAGGAACTGGGTCAATGCGAGCTCCACGGTAGTCCGCCAGCAGATCGTCCACAAAGAAGTCCCGCCGGTCAACCATCCGGCTCTTGGATTGATATTCGCCCGGCTTCCGACGCCAGACCAGCATCTTTTCGACCGGCCGGCCTTGCTCTTCGGCGGTTGCGATTGCCTGGTCGCCGTTCACCCGGTGATCGAGCAGCTTTCCGTTCCGATAGTAGCTGTCCATCGTGATAAGCACCTTGCTGCCGGAGTCGGCGATGCGCTCCCCGCAGGCGTGACCGCTGAATCCGCCGAATACCACCGAGTGGATGATGCCAAGGCGGGCACAGGCCAGCATCGTGATCGGCAGCTCCAGCACCATGGGCATGTGTACGGTGACGCGGTCTCCTGCCTGAAGCCCACAGTGATCGCGCAACACTGCCGCGAACTCGTTGACACGCACGTAAAGCTCCTGATAGGTCAGCGCCACGTGGGGTTCGTCCTCCGGCTCCGGAACCCAAATAAAGGCCGCCTTGTTGCCGTGCTGCTTCAAGTGACGATCGACGCAATTGTGGGAGGCATTGATCAGCCCACCCACGAACCACTTCCAGGAGGGAGCATCGCTGGTGTCCAACATGGTGTGCCAGTAGCGGTCCCAATCGAGCAGGTCGGCGTACTCCTTGTAGCAATCTGGGAAATTCTCCAAACTAAAGCGTTTGTATATCTCCGGATCGGTCATGTTGGCCTGCGCGATGAAGCCCGGAGCAGGTGCGAACTTGTTCTCCTCCTGCCAATGCACCGCGATCTGGGCCTCGCTCACCCTGAGCTCTTTGTCAGTCATCTATCGGTCTCCTCATTGGTATTTCTCGACGATTCTCACCATTTCTTCGAACTGCTCTTCCATACTCTGGGCCAGCTTGAGCTGAGTACGGCAGCGGTCGAGGTTATGGTTCTCTCTCTGTGTCTTAAAGTATGTGTCTCCCTGCAGGTGATCCGCTAGAAATCGCATTCCACACTCAAGCGTCATTAGTATTGCGGAAAGAGGCAGGAACTCGATCTCCGAAGGGGTAAGGGTCTCCCGTACGGCCTCCATGTAACCCTGGGTGTAGCGGTCGAAGACTTGGAGGTCAAACTGCACGATCGAGAGATCGCGTTCATCTTCAGATGCGGGGTTCGCGAAGGATCGGATCGAGTCTCCGAAATCGTAAAGCGATAATCCAGGCATCACGGTATCCAAGTCGATGACACAGACCCCTTCTCCAGTTTCGTCGTCTATCATCACATTATTCAGCTTCGTGTCGTTGTGAGTGATGCGCTCTGGAAGTTCGCCTTGCTCAATTAGGTCGACCAGTATTGACGTTTGGTCTCCCTTGGCAAGGACATATTCGATTTCGTTCTTGGTTGTTTGCGCGAGGTTGTTATCGTCTGCGTCAACCACTTGAAGGAATGTCTCAAAACGCTTCTTTGTATTGTGAAAGCCTGGGATCGTTTCGGTAAGAAGGCTGGCGGGAAGATCGCTCAGCATGTTCTGAAAATTTCCGAAAGCCCATGCAGCGCTGTAGACATGATCCAAACTCTCGAGACTTTCATACGTCCTAGCATTCTCGATGAAGTTATACGCTCGCCAGTAATCGCCTGTCTCCGTTCGAAGGTAGCCTTTGCCCCCAACTGTGGAAATGAGCGTGAGGGTTTCTCTCTCCGGATCGCCACCGACC
The DNA here is from genome assembly GCA_036986135.1 of Anaerolineae bacterium. Classification (GTDB taxonomy): domain Bacteria; phylum Chloroflexota; class Anaerolineae; order Anaerolineales; family E44-bin32; genus JADFRG01. Next base: position 8,291 of record BTQZ01000069.1, read on the forward strand.
GCGGTGATTTTATGCCGTAGGTGAGTAGTTACCGCCTCGATGTTGTCCATTAAGCCGCTTGGCTTCTTGAACACATGGTGATTAATCCGTTGGAGAATGTAGCGCCGGATCGCCCCGTCTCTATTGAATTCGGCGGCATAGGTATCATTGATGTGCCCATGGCCGTATGGGCAGGCCGAAATGAACTTTCCCTCAAAATTGAATCGCTCGGCGATCTTGGTTAGGTCTGGCTCCATGCCTATTCCCAAAGTTTCTCTGGATACACGCCCTCTCGAACCAAGCCTGAAATGGATCGACTGGCCCACTTTCTATCGGCTTGATAAGTAACTCCGAACCAACGTTCATCGGTTGGGAGCACCCGCACCGTAGCCTTATTATCTTCCAGGAGTGAGTTGATGACATCCGGCAGCATGAACTCGGCCTCGAGGAGTTCGGCATCTCGTGTCTCGAGAAAGACGGAAAAGCGTGCATCCAGTTCAGTGAATACTTGCGGCGTAAATCCCCACATGTTCATGGACGCCGTCGTATCGGCTGATATCTCGGTCCAGTTCTCCCCATCATCAGTCCACCCAATGACGCCGCCGGTCCTTTCGATGTGTGTGCGTTCATCCACTCCAAGCAAGAATCCATCCGCGTCGAGCTCGCAGATGCCGCGAGCCACGTAGCCATGCTCGGACAAGGTATTTCCCAATAGGTAACCGACCAAGCAGAAGGAGGGGGAGCCTTCGAGGTCTGTGACTCCCGCTAGGAAGTCGTACAAGGCCTGGAAAGAACCGCGACCGTAGAAGTCATCTGCATTGACAACCCCAAATGGAGAGCTTATCTCGTGCCGACAACTGAGCACCGCGTGGCCGGTGCCCCAAGGCTTTTGTCTTTCCGAAGGGACCAAATAAGGCGCAGGCAAGTCATTTAGATCCTGGACCACGAATGCTACTTCACAAGTTCGACCGATGGCCGCCTCGACCCTGCTCCGGACGGCCTGCTCGACCGCCTTGGAGACCACGAAGGTAATCTTTCGGAAACCAGCGCGCATCGCATCATAGAGCGAGTATTCCAGGATGCTCTCCCCCCTGGGCCCAAGCGGATCGATCTGCTTCAACCCGCCGTACCGGCTTCCCACTCCAGCCGCCATCACGATGAGTGCAGGAACAGTCACGCCTGGCCTTCAGTCCGAAGCAGCAGGATCTACCAAGTCAGTGTCACCTTTTGCAATCCACGGGGATTCTCGGTGTCGATGCCCTTGGCACGGGCCAGGTGATAGCTGATCAATTGAGCCGGCACAATGCTGACAATCGGCGTTAGCCACTCCGGGACCTCCGGCGGCATCGATATCGGCGTATGAGCTAGCTTCAAGGCCCGCTCCTCATTCGAAATCACCAGAAGTCGTACATTGCGTTCGCTTACTAGTTGATCCAATAAGTCGATCATCTGGCCGAATGTGGCGCCGCTTGGGACAACCGCCAGCACGGGGAAGCTGGTCGAGAGAACGGCTGATGGGCCATGCTGAAAATCGGCGGACGAATACGGCGAAGCCATGACATAAGCTAGCTCCTTGAGCTTGAGAGCCCACTCGAATGCGGTGGCGTAGTTGTAGCCACGCCCGAGTACAAAACACTGCGCCATCTTGCGGTACTGCTCAGCCGTGGATTTGATTCTGTCCTCCTGTTCCAAAGCCTGTTCCACCCATTCCTGGACCCGCTCCAGGTCGCGCCCGCGGCCTGTGTCACCTTCCAAGGCGACCGAGAACATTGCGACGGCCATCAGTTGGGCAGTATAGGTCTTCGTTGCAGCCACAGCCTCTTCGGCGCTGCTATCAAGGCTGATTACATACTCCGCCGCCTCAGACAGCGGGGAGGCGGGGTCGTTGGTGATCGCCATGGTGGGCATTCTCTGGCGACGTCCCTCCTCTACAACGCGAACGATATCGGGTGATTGGCCAGACTGGGAAATGCCCAGAACGAGCGCGTTCTTTAGGTTCGGAGGCGACCCATACAGACTAAAGAGTGAAGGGGCCGCCAGGGCGATCGGTAAGCGATTGAAGGCGCCCCAAAGGTACTTGGCATAAAGGCCGGCGTTGTCGGATGTCCCACGGGCTGCCAGGAACACGTAGGTTATGTCCTTGCTTCGGATCTCCTCCGCCATATCCTGAATGGCGCCCATGCTGTTCTTCAAGAGCCGGGCCAGGACTCTGGGCTGTTCGTGTATTTCGGAACGGAGACTCATCTGTCGGTTGACCTTAGCCGAAGCAATCGATCATTCACGTCTTCGACGAACTTTTCCGTGAAGGTCCTGAGGTAGCCGGAGACATCGGATTCGTGACTGCGAACCAGGGGCGTGAGATCCATGGCAAAGGCCATACCGGTGGCAACGTCTGTTCCGTGAGACGCAAAGTAGGTGGCGTTCGCACGCCGGCGTCCCATTGTGGCCAAATCGTAGCGCTTCCCGCCGGAGATCTGAGAATCAAACACACCTAGCATTGCCGCTTGAAGGTTTTCATGGGCCGAGATATCGAAGACCACCTTGTCCTCATCCGGCAGCCAGTCTAAGTCCCGCCAGACCTCGCACCCATAGAGGCTCTTTGGCCGATCGCCTTCCGGG
>BTQZ01000070.1:0-10335 GCA_036986135.1 Anaerolineae bacterium
TAGATCTCGTGCGTATCGCCATTTACGGTCAGGGAGAGCGGCGTTTTCATATCAGGCCCAGCTCGTTCCGTAAGACGTCGAGCAGCGAATGCCGCGTATCGACATAGATTTCATTGGAATCGCCCGTATCGCCATTTACGGTCAGGGAGAGCGGCGTTACCATGGATCAGGCTGCCGCGAGCACGGATTCGCTCAACGAACGTAGGGCGCGCGTCACGAGTACGCCCACCATCCGCCTCCTGTACCAATCGGATCCTCGCACGTCGCTGATCGGCGAACACTCCTGAGCCGCGATCGTGGAAGCGGCCTCAATCGCCGCTTGGGCAAAGGGCTTCCCGATCAATGCCGCCTCGGCGGGCCGGACACGCAGCGGAACCGGGGCCACCGCACCCAGGACAATCCGCGCCGCGCGCACGCTTGAATCGTCAAGCTGAATGCCGGCCGCCACACCAACCACTGCGATGTCCATATGCGCGCGCGGCGTCAGTCTCATGTATCGAGTCGTGCGCTTGGTTGGAGGCACCTCGATCTCAGCCAGCAACTCTCCAGATCCCAGAGCCGTGCTCCCAGGACCCAGAAAAAATTCTTCCAATGGCAGGCGTCGTTCTCCGTCCGACCCAATTAACCGGACCACGGCGTCGAGCGCGATCAGGGGCGGAGCCATATCGGCGGAGGGGGCCGCGTTGCACAGGTTGCCTCCCACCGTCGCCAGGCTTCGGACCTGCTCTGAGGCCATCAGCAAGGCGGCCTCTGCCAGGCTCGGATAGTGGCTACGAATCTGGGGCGAACGCGCGATCTGGCGCAGGGTCACCATGGCGCCGAGCCTCAGCCCCGAGTCTTTGGAATGGTCGATGACCCGGAACTGCTCAAGCTTCTTGAGGCTCATCACCGCGCGTGGAGCGATCGTCCCCTCGCGCATGCCCAACAGGAGATCCGTTCCGCCGGCGAGAATATGGACCTCGCCTTCCCTTTCGGACATAAATGCAATCGCTTCATCTACCGAGCGGGGGGCCAAGAAGTCAAATTCGCGCATGATCAGCCACCTGAGGCTCGCGCGAGCTCGCCAAGGGCGATCTCCCTGCCCCTATCCAGCGCCTGCAAATTCAGGTCTTGGCCACGGGGCGTGTCCACCCTCAGCGTCTCCTGAAGTGACTCCTGCGGAAAGGGAAACGACGGATGAGCAGAGGCGAATCCGATAAGGACTACGTTTGCAACGGTCACTGACCCGAGATCGATGGCGGTCTGGCTGGCGGGTAGCCAATGGGCGTGTGTCCCACGCCTCTTAAGCTGTCGCTCCACTTCTGAGCTCAGGCCGTCATCAGAGTTAATGAACGCCGCTCCACCGGCTTTGAGGTACACAAGGCTTCGCAGGGCTTCGTTTCTGTCAAGGCCCAGCACGACGTCCGCCGTGCCGCGCCGAATAAGCGGCGACTGAATGCCCCCGACCTTAAGATGGGATACCACCGAGCCACCCCGCTGGCTCATGCCGTGCGACTCCGCCGCGATAGCCTGCAAGCCCAACCGGATGGCAGCATATGTAAGAAGGCGGGTGGCGAAGATCACGCCCTGGCCTCCGATGCCGGCAATCACGACTCGCAGCTCTCCTAGGTCCGAGGCACTCACGCGAGCACCTTCGGAAGGATGAAGCCCTTGTAACAGGCGTCGATGCATTGGCCGCAATCGACACAGGTTCTCTCATCGATATCGACACGACTGGAATCCGAGCGGAGAACCAACGCAGGGCATTCGAACGCCTCGGTGCAAAAACGGCACCCATCGCACTCTTCCGTCACGACCACGGGAATGGGATGCTCCTGAATAGAGACCGGATCGTAGAGCACACAAGGCCGGTCGGCGATAACGACCGCTACCCCGCCACCAGGCGACTGAGTGTGCTCGTAGGCGTTGCGAACGATCTGACGGAAGGTCTCCTGGCTGTAGGGGTCGGTCACCTCGACGAAATCCACACCGCAGGCGCGAACCAGATCCGGTATTGAGGCGGCGCGGGCCGCCGGAGCGCCGTCCGCCAGGGCGCTGGCCTCCGCGGTCGGCTGGAAGCCGGTCATGGCGGTCGTGTGATTATCCAGAATGATGAGTACGAAGCGCGCGCCGGTATGGACGGCGTTGATCAAGGGGACAATGCCGGAGTGAATGAAGGTTGAATCGCCGATGGAGGCGATGATCGGCCGCGATTCTCCGACGAGCCGTCCGGCCTGGTAGAGACCGTCGGCCATACTCACCGCGGCGCCCATATCGACGAAGGTATCAACCGCCCTGAGATTCGTGCCCAGAGTGTAGCAACCGATGTCTCCTGGATAGATGGCTCTGGGTCCGAACTCGCGCTTGAGCGCGAAGAAGGCGGAGCGGTGGGAGCAACCCGGGCAGAGCCGCGGTGGGCGGATGGGCAGATCGAGAGCATCGATGGTCGTTTGCAGGGCCGGATCATCGGTCGGGGGACTCACATCGAAGCCAGCCGCGCCCAATGCCTCAGCAAGGACGGCAGACACGACCTCTGGTGAGAGCTCTCCGGCCCCGGGAACGAATCCGTCCCGGCGCCCGTAGACGCCGATCTGCTCCGGAAGCTGCAGCTCAATGCACGCGTCGGGCTCCTCAAGCACGACCACCATATCCAGACCCCTGATGAATTGGCTCACCAGACGACGAGGGAGCGGGTAGGGCGTTCCGATCTTGAGGATCGGGATCCTGACACCCAGCTCGGCAAGGGCTTGTCTCGCGGTCTCAAATGCTACGCCGGAAGCGATCAAGCCTACCTTGCTGGAGCTGTCACCATGGAGGATGTAATTAAGTTCCGAAGCCGCGAACCGAGCTTCAATCTGACGCAGCTTCTCATTGAGTTCGATGTGCAGCCGATAGCGGAGCTTCGGCGTGGCCGTCCAATGCACCGGATCCTTCTTGAAGCGGGCCTTTGTCGGCGGGCCATCCGTCGGAAGGGCATCATCGACCGCGATACCTTGAAGCGAATGACAGACCCGTGTGGTCGGGCGCAGCATGGTCGGGATGCTGAATTCCTCCGACAGGGCAAATGCTGCCTGCACCATGCTGCGTGCTTCCTCGGGACTGGAGGGGTCGAATACGGGAACCTTTGCATTCAGCGCCATGAGGCGCGAATCCTGTTCCGTTTGTGACGACTGAGGTCCCGGGTCGTCGGCGGGGATCACGATGAATCCCCCTTTGACTCCCGTGTAGGCCGAGCTGAAGAGCGGATCCGAGGCCACATTGAGCCCGACCTGTTTCATGGCAACTGCGGCTCTCAGGCCAGTCCAGCTGGCAGCCAAAGCCACCTCGTAGGCTACTTTCTCGTTGGTCGACCATTCCGTATGAACTTCTCGCTCAAGCAGGCCTTTGTGTTTGATGACGCCCGCCAGGATCTCTGAGCTGGGAGTGCCCGGATATGCGGTCGCAACGCGGCAGCCTTGTTCTACAAGGCCAAGGCCGATGGCCTCGTTCCCGAGCAGGATCTTTACTGCCATGTCGGTTTTCGGCACGTTAGTCTTCGATACGTTAGTCTGCAATATTCGTGCGTCATGGTTCCTGGGTCAGGGGTGACACGGGACTCGGGTTGGCCAAAACGAGCCATTATCACGGCAAGGTCAAGTGAGGAATGCAATTGCTCAACACCTGATGTCGAATCAAGTTGGAGGATCCTGCCGTTGAGACGGCAGGATCCTCCGGCTATTCCGGACTTCCTAGGCGGGCGCGGGTATCTCCGGAAGGTGGGTCATAGCTTCCTTGACCTTCGCCTCCGGGTACTCGTAGTTCACCAGTTCGCCCTTGAGATAGCTGTCGTAAGCGCCCAAATCGAAGTGGCCATGCCCAGATAGGTTAAAGGCAATGACCTTCGTCTCTCCGGCCTCCTTGGCCTTAAGCGCCTCATCGATGGCCACCCTTATCGCATGGGCAGATTCGGGTGCCGGCAAGATGCCTTCGGCTCGCGCAAACTGAACTGCTGCGTCGAAGGTCTCCACCTGTCCTACGGCCACGGCTTCGATGTCCCCATGGTCATAGAGCGCGGAGACATGCGGAGACATGCCGTGATAGCGAAGACCACCGGCGTGGATGCCGGGCGGGACGAATGAGTGGCCCAGCGTGTGCATCTTTACGATGGGAGCCATTTCGGCGGAGTCGCCGTAGTCGAAGGCATATTCGCCACGGGTCAGCGTGGGGCACGCGGTCGGTTCGACCCCGACGAAGCGTGTCGTGTGCCCGTTGGTCCAGTTCTGGTGTAGGAAGGGGAACACGAAGCCCGAGAAGTTGCTGCCTCCACCGACGCATCCGATGAGGACATCGGGGTATTCATCGGCCATCTCGAACTGCTTTAAGGCTTCCAGGCCGACAACGGTCTGGTGCATCAAGACCGGTCCCAGCACGGATCCGAGCGAATACTTAAGCTTGCCTTCCGAGCCGAGAGCCGCCATAACCGCCTCAGAAATGGCGATTCCCAGTGAGCCCGGGTGCTCGGGGTCCTCCTTAAGCAGCTTCTGCCCGTATTCGGTCTTGTCCGACGGGCTTGGCGTAACATCCGCGCCATAGGTTTCCATGATGATGCGCCGATAAGGCTTCTGGTCGAAGGAGACGCGCACCATGTAGACGTGACACTCCAGATCGAAGAAATTGCACGCCATTGCGAGCGCGGATCCCCACTGGCCGGCCCCGGTCTCGGTCGTGAATCCCGCAAGGCCCTCCTCCTTTGCATAGAATGCCTGCGGGACGGAGGTGTTCGGCTTGTGGGAGCCAACGGGAGACAAGCCTTCATACTTGAAGTAGATGTGAGCGGGCGTATCGAGTGCCTGCTCCAGCCGGCGGGCGCGGACAAGGGGAGACGGCCGCCAGAGCTTGTAGATCTCCCGCACCGGTCCAGGGATTTCAATCCAACGATCTCCGCTGACCGCCTCCATGACGAATTGCATCGGGAAGAGCGCGCCCAAAAATTCGGGGGTGACGGGCTCTTTGGTTCCCGGATGCAGTACGGGTCCCGGATCGGCCGGTAAATCGGGATTGATGTTGTACCAGGCCTCAGGCAGGTCCTTCTCATCCAGTGTGTACTGATATTTTTCGCTCATGCTCTCCTCCAGGGGCTTTTATTAATGCATCCGGTCTTTGAAATGTGGAACCTCTACTCCTAGACGTCCTCCCTTCTCATCGCATTCTCGATAAGGGCATAATACCTGAGTATTGAACGAATGAGATGCAGGCCTAAATCGGCCGGCGTGTATAGATCGCCCTGAAATTGAGCATCAGCACCAGCTGGCACTCATCACAGCCTTCCGGGAAGGCCTCCGGAGGAATGGATTCTGCCCGAACTTCGAATCCCAACTCTGAGTAGAGCTCTTCGACCTCGCGCAGCCGCTGCCCGCTGGCAACAAAGCGATACTCCCACCCCTCCTGGATCAGGGAAGGGTTTGGCCGGAACACCGCTCCGCCGAACTGCTCTAGATCTGACGCCAATTCCAGGCTCCTGGTTCGCTATGCCGGATATTGGCTTCCCCTCGCCATCCGCAGCGGCGGCTAGCCATCATCCGGAAGGCTCCAACTCGGCCGAGCCGGAGATGGATTGCCCTTCGCCTTCCATGGGGGATGTAGGATCTCATCCTGTCGGTTCAAGCTCGGCCGATTCTTGGGCCAGCTTCTTTACCCGCAGGTGGCCCAGGACGGCCGCCCCGACTGCGCCCAGGAATTGAACCAGATCATCCGGCGGCATGTTGACCGGCACGTCCAGCTTGTTACGGACAACCTCGGCCATCACCGGAAAACGCAGGATCCCTCCGGCCACGGTGACCTCCGGTTCCATTCGCACCCGTTTCATGAGCTGCGCTGAGCGGTCCACAAGGGAGACCATCGCTCCATGCATGATATCCGCCGGGGCGCTGCCATGGGAGAGGTGGTTGATAACCTCCGATTCGGCGAAAACCGCGCATACCCCTGAGATCGGTACGGTTTCCTTGGAGGTGAGTATCAGAGCTCCGATCTCTTCTGTGCTGAAGCCCATATAGCGCGCGGTTTTCTCAAGGAAGGCGCCCGTTCCAGCGGCACACTTGTCATTGAGCCGGAAGGAGGTGACCCGCGCCTGATCGTCAAGGCGCATGGCTTTCATGGTCTGCCCGCCAATATCGAGCACGGTCCGTGTTCCCGGAAAGAAAAAATTGCTGCCGCGCGCGGCGGCCGTCAGGTCTGTCACGTTCACATCGCGGAAGGAGACCTGATAACGCCCGTACCCAGTGCTCACGACATAAGAAATCTGGTCCTTGCCGAGACTCGCGCCGTCCAGCGCCTGCTCGAACGCAAGCTGCGCGGCCTGGTCCAGCTTGAAGCCGGTATTGACCATGGCTTTCCCGGCGATCTGATCGCTATCGTCGAGGATGATGGCTTTTGTATAGGTGGATCCCACATCCAGTCCCGCGGCGTAGGTCACGCGACTTCCTCCTTGGCCTTGAGCGGAACCCGGCTGCCCATTATGTAGTCCAGGGCAAATAACGCCGCCCCAATGGCGCCCATGTAATGCGAATCCTCGCTGACATTGACCTCAAGTCCCAGGGTCTCATTTAGGACGTGAACCATGCCCACGTTGCGCGCCACGCCGCCGGTGAAGGAAAGCTGCTCCTCGATACCGACCCGGCGCAGCAGACCGATGGAACGCGATCCGATGGATTGGTGAACACCGAGCAGAATGTCGTCGATGGCTTTGCCTTTGCCGAGCCAGGACAAGACCTCTGATTCGGCAAACACCGTGCAGGTTGTGCTGATACGGACCGGATTCTTGGCCCGAAGGGCGGTCGGCCCAAGCTCACCAATCGGGATGTCCAGAGCTGAAGAAGCGGCGCCCAGGAAGCGCCCGGTACCCGCAGCGCACTTGTCGTTCATGCAGAAATCCAGGATCTCGCCCTCAGGGCCGACGCGGATCGCCTTGGTATCCTGTCCGCCCATGTCCAGCACCGTTTTGGTCTCAGGGAACACGCGTACCGCGCCGCGACCGTGGCAGCTGATTTCGGTCACCTGAGTGTTTCCGAAGGTGACCCGGTAGCGCCCATAGCCGGTTCCCACGATGTATTCGATTTCCTCTTCTCGCAGGCCGCTGCTCTCCAGGGCATCGACATAGGCCTTTTCGGCGGCCGCTACGACGTTGGAGCCGGTATCGATCAAGGCGCGCGCCACGATTTCTTTGCTCTCATCAATAATGATCGCCTTAGTCTGTGTCGAGCCGACGTCGACTCCTGCAGCGTAGGCCATGTCTTACTCCTGTCTTCGGAGCTTTCGGGCGTTGAGGCCCTCAAAAAACGCGTCAATTCGGTTCTTTAGCTGTGCTTCGGACACCACGCGCTTGTCCATCATGTCTGATTCGATGAAGAGTGAAGGAATATCGGTCGCTTCCATGAGCGCGCGTCGGGTATCAGCCTGACCCGCGGAGGTCGTCCGGCAGCTCTTGATGGGGTGGTAGACCACTCCGTCAACATTGAATGTGTCCACCATGTCGATCAGGACGCGGTCCTGGAAGATCATGCTGTCCATGGCATCACGCACGCTGATCAACACACCCTCGGCCAGGCTCTCCATGGGCCGGTCGAGGTCGTATTCGAACCCCCGGTTGATGCCCCCGCTGGCAAACCACAGGTAGGTGGAGTTGACAAAGATGCCGCCCCAGTCGGTAAAGAATTCATTGAAACGACGGAAGATTGGATAGCACGGCACGCCCACAAAGATCAGCCGGTGCTGCTCCTCCTGCGGAATACCGATGCCATTTTTCGACTTGTATTCCATTTCCTCGACTAGCTCGGTGAAGTAGCGTCCGCCAGCCGCGGTCCCACGAAAGGCGTTGGCCACGCCCAGATAGATCGTTCCATCCGTCAGGGCGTTGAAGACTGCAGGAGCGGACTGATTCAGCTCGAGAACGCGCCGCCATCCGCGACTCAGTTCATTGGCGTGGCCCATGACTTCTCGCAGTCGGTCGATGTCAAAGCGCTTTCCGGTGAGCTCTTCGCACAATGTGATTAGTTCTTCGATCTGGGCGCTTACGTAGCGACGATCGCTCTCAAATGCAGATTCGCCAGGCCAGGATTGGGTGCCTGCTGCTCGAGTGCCCGGCACATCCAATGTAAAGATCGGGATGTCATACATGCGCTCCCAGATCTCGGCCCATTTGATATAGGTGTTGCAGGCGTTGGTATAGACCGCCAGACTCGGAGGGGGAATCTTCCCCATGGGGTGCTCGCCGCCTCGCAGCTGAAGCGCATAGTCAGCCTTGACGTAGCCGCAGATGTCCGGCGAATACCCGTGATCTTCCGCTTCGTTCAGATAATCGAGCGCCACGCGGCGGACCGCGGTCTGAAGGGAGTTGATCTCAGGAAACACCATCGGCAGGTCGAATACACGGAGGATCTCCGCCATGCTGCCCATCACGAAAACATAGGCTGCTTGCCTGCCCGACTCGCTGACGGTCGAAAGATTCTGAAACCACTCGCGGAACATTCGGGCGCCATCTTTGGCCCCTCGGCCCACGATTTCGGAGGACTGCACTTCACTGACGACCATTGGATCTCCCTCGTTTGATGGGGTCCATGCTCTAGAAGAAAAGAATGTTCTCCGTGAACGTTTCGAGCTGAACCTGTATCTGGTCAAAACTGGTCATCTTCTCTTCGAACTCATTCAGGAAATAGGGCACTCCACTCTCATCCAAGACCTTGGCGTATGCCACCTGCTCGTCGAGTCCTGGTTCGCACATCTTGGCCGCGGTAACAATGGCGGCCTCCGCGCCTGATTCGCGGATGCGCTGCATGAGCATCTTCTCTTTTGGCTTGCGCAAATCGTGTTGAACCGGGCTGTAGGTGGAGGATTCCAAGTACGCTACCGCAAGGTTCATGAGCGGATCGCCCTCCGTAGGGACGTCGTCCGTGATCCAGCGCAGGCCGATAAGAAGATCGTCGTCGACCACGAAGCAAGACCGAGAAATGACCCTCAAAAAATCAAGCGGAGGTTGCTCGCAGAAACCGCCTTCGAACACGACGCGGATCTTGTCGTGCTGCTTCGTCTGGCGCTCTCGAATTTGGGGCAGAGCGAGCTCGAGCAGCTCGTTGTGCTGCTCGCGCGGGATGATCCCACCGATAGCCATCAAAACATACGCCTCTTCGATGGGGAGCAACCAGGGTTGCGCGCGCTTGATCTCATACAACTCCCGGATCAGGCCGCGGTTCACGTTGAACAGCTGGATGGACTCTCGCAGGTCATCCTCATGAACGGCTGTACCCGTGATTTCCTCGATATCCCCCTTGATGCGCTCGTATTCATCCCGCAGGTACTGCGCCGAGTAGGCCGAGTTGGCGTTCTGAGGCAGATAAAGGATCTGGCAGGGATAGGGGAAATTTCTGCCCCATACCGCGGCGAGATTGCGGGCCGCGTCGCATATGGGGGGCGTGACGAACATGTCCAGCTCGACGGTGTCGCTGAGAGCCAGTTCAAGAGAGGTCTTCAGTATCGAGCAAAGGTAGGACCCGAAGCGCGATTCGGCTTGCATTGCATCGATGGGGGCGCCGCGGACCTTGAAGGGCAGCGCCCCAGCCGCATGGGCGATCTCTTCAGGGAAATAGACCTGGAAGTGTCCGATCACCTTCCCGCCGCTCTCGCGCCACTTGCGAACGGAGGGGAAACTGGTGTCCTCAAGCAGCTCCAAAGACGTGGCGAGAATCCCCTCCAGGGTCTTGCCGTCCAGCTGATCGATGGTCTCGGTTGCTGTCATCGTTCGATCCCGTTTTTCCTACTGCTTACCCGGCTGACTTCACGCAGTCCCTTCAGCACCCGCGGGTACCCTTTCCGGCCGATTTCGATCTCGCCGGGTGTGGATTCCGAGCGTCGAATCGATATACTCCTCGGCCGGATCCTTGAGAGTAGCTCGCAGTTCATCCATAAATTCGGCGGCTTCGATTCCGCGCCAGGCATCCGGCAGCAGCTCCTCCGGCAGCCGAGGATCCTCGCGGGGGAAAGCCGAGTATTCATAGGTGGCCCAAAACCGCAGCTCGAAGCTTTCGTCTGGCGGCAACTGGCCATTCTGATCTACCTTTGATAGCAGGGCCTCTACGGCCTGACGATGCCTCCGAATAAATGCGGCATATCTGCGATTTAGAGACGGGAGATCCCAGCAGCGGTCTACAATTTCTCGGTGTTCTGCCATTTCGAGTCGGGAACCGGTAAAGAAATGCACATACGGTTCGACTTCGAGCTCACCGAGAAGCGATTGAACCTCCGCTCTCATGGGATAGGCGGCAATCATCGTGCCGGGTGAGAGCATGCCGTAGCCGCGCCATGAGAGGCCCGTGCGCAGATGACCCC
>BTQZ01000071.1:0-10186 GCA_036986135.1 Anaerolineae bacterium
GCTCAGGAGATCCAATCCCGAGCGCGCCGGGACATGTCCCTTGACAAGCGGCTGCTTGTTGAAGTCATAAGCTTCTCGCCATGCCTCCAGGAGAAGAGATTTGTCTGTGACCCTTACAGAGCCATCTTCAAGCCGGTCGATAAGCTCATCCCGCTCAAGCGAGCGCACAATCTTGCTGACATAGCCTTCATCCAGATCGGTTATCTTCGATAGCTCGCGCTGCGTAAAGGCTGACTCCGCATGGTAGAGCAATACCCTTGAGACCCTAGAACTCTTTCGAGCAAAGACACCGGATGACCTGCCTGGCTGTCGATAGATATTTGGCCACCCAGAAATAGAGATTCGGATGCCAGGGCCGGTAATGTCAGCATTTCCAGAGAGATCAAGCCATGAAATCCCCTCTTGGCGGCACCTCTCTCGCCCTCGGTCATGCATATAGGGGACCACCAGCAATCTGACCAGCATCTTCTCGTGATTGTCCATCTCCTTTAGTTGCAGAATTCCATTCTCTACCGAAGCGGCCTTGCCAGATTCCTTGTATTCCACAATGAAGACAACATCACCATATTCCAGAACCGCATCTGGCTGTATTGCTGCCTTATGGATTTGTACGTGCGCATTATCCAATTCCAGGATGTCTTGGCTCTTCACCTGAAGGAATTCGACTAGCAATCTTTTCGCTTTCTTGAGCGCGTCTTTTTTTACGGGTAGCATTGCGCTTGATTATATACATCAACTTGAATATTTTTTCAAGTTTAAGTATATAGTCAAGTAATATCGTAAATCTCGCTAACAACCAATCCTCTCTCAAAAACTGCTGGCAACGATCATACGTACACCTGGGTTGTGCGTAGGGTGAAAAATCGATCCCTCGCCTCGGGAGAATTCCGGCCAGAATTCCAGGCGAATTGGTTAAGTCACTGATGGGCCAGCTGTTACATCTGCCGCAGGACCGCAATGCTACCGAGTGGAGGCAAGGGCTTTGCGGCTTATTTCGTAGTGCTTAATTGAGCACGTGATCTTGGAGTTTAGGGCCTACAATCAAAGGGTGGGGGGCTTACTTGCACAGGGTTACTGTACAGTACAGAGGGCCCTCGTCAAAACTGGCTGTGCGCCGGATCCTCATTGAGCCTCTCTGGATCTAGGCATTGCTCAGCCAGGGTTCCTGCAATCCGCTGTTGCCCATTGTCGGGAAAGGGCCGTGATTCGCAGCCTCCTCGGCAGCCGCCTCCTGCCCCCTGCCGAGGACCATCAGCTGCTATCGCCCTCCTTCGAAGTAAAGGGGACTAAGTCCGATTTCTGTACTCGTAGCTAGATCAAGCGGGTTGCCGAATACATCATAAGCAGCTCCGAGTTCGAAAGGCAGCTCAACCGCATGCGGCTCGCCATCTAGCGACCAGAGCACCCAAAGCTGTTCTTCGCCGCGTTCAAAGGCATATCCATTCACGCCGGCAAATTCCGTGATCTGCCTCAGTGGGAAAGCGTCACGCAGCGCAGTCGAGGCGAACTGATAAGCCTCATATGCCGGCAGCGGCTCCAGGTTGCCGTCCACCAGGCCGGATGCGCGCCATCCCTGCAAGCTGTACCAAAGGACCGCTTTCAACCCCTCCGCGGCCGAAGCTGACGCCACCTGTGCCACATAGTAGGCCTTCGAATTCTCAAAAGCCTCCGTCTGGCAGGCCTGTTCCTTCCCCGACCTCCCGCACAAGAGGGCCGCTTCCGTGCTCATCAGGAATTTCTCATCCACACCATAGCTTGCCAAGAGGCTTTTAAGGTAGCGGGCCTTGGCGACGAGAGCAGGGCCGCTCGTGTTCCAGGCGCTCTGCCAATTTGCGTTCGCGTACTTGCCTAGCTCACCTTGGTATGTGTCATAGGCGTGAAAGCTGACGCCGTCGAAGTAGCGACCGCCCCCCACCTCGAGCACACCCTCCAGGAACCGAGAGGCCTCACATGTCCGGCCCTCAGGAGGATTCTCCGGATCGCAATCGAGCAAAAGACCCCCAACCAGGACCTGCGCCTGCGGATCGGCGGCCTTCATCGCCGGATAGACCGCTTTCAGCATTTCCGCGTAATACCCACCCCCGTAGTACGCATCCTCCATGTCTCCCCAGCACCCGAACACACTCCTTGGTCCCACCAGCGCGGGATCGACGTCTGGCTCGTTCCATAACTCCCAGTACTTGACGTTGAAAGGAGCAGCGCTGTAGCGCGCGACGAGATCCCGCATGAAGGCCGCGAAATCCTCCAGCGCATCGAGGCGGATCGGACCGCAATAGGAGCCGGTCACATCCTGCGCCCACGCCGGGGTGCTGTGCACGATGAGGACGACCTCCATCCCCTGCCTGGACGCGTCGCTCAGTTCTTGCTCCAGGCCTGCCAGCGCCGCCCAGTTCCGCGACCCCCTTGCGGGCTCGACTTCCGACCACACCAGCGAGTCGCGCCGCGCCCAGTAGGCGCCCGCCATGACTAGCTGGTCCAGACCGCCGCTCTGGTCGAGGGAGGTAGTTCCGATGCCAAGGTGCGGCAGCCAGGGTCGTGACCCAGAGGCCTCAGGTGAAGTTGGTGTTGAGTCGAGTGGGGTTTCGGTCGGCTCCGCGGGCGCGTCCGACGTCTGCCGCGCGGTAACCGACGTGGTAGAAGGGGGAAGTGTTGCTTCCCCAGGCGTCATGGCGCTATCGGGGAGGCAGCCTCCAGCAAAGAGTAGGCTTGCAGCCCCGATGAGAAGTGTGCGGCTAAAGATGTGCCGAGTCGTGCGGTTTATGGCCACTCAATGTAAAGGGGCCCATCAACGAAGTTCAAGTCGAGTGGATTGCTCACCGATACGGCATCGCCGGAGCTGTCGTAGATGGCCGAGGGTGTGTCCGGCAGGGTCATGGGCTGGTCTTTGCGATCAAGGGACCAGATGACCCAGATGAGTCGGTCGCCACGGTCGAGTTCGTACACCTTGACGTCGGGGTAAGAGGTGATCTCCCGGACAAAGTCTGCGCCGCCTATCTCGCTTCTGGCAAACTGGAAGGCGTAATAGGCCGGTCGCGGGTTCAAGCTTGAGTCCAGCAGCTCGGAATTGCGCCACCCAAGCAGACTGTACCATATGTTCCCCTTGAGTCCTTCCGCGATGGCGACCGTGTAGGCCTGCGCTACGTAATACGCCTTGGTGGTCTGGAACATGCCCTCGCAGGTGATCCCCCAAGCCGGTTCGCACAGCAGCCCTGACTCGGTATTGACTAGAAATTTGCCTGAGACGCCGTAGTTTGCCAGGACCCGCTTCAGGAATTGCGTCTTTGCGATCGTCACCGGACCGGTGGTGTCCCAGCTGCTGTTCCAGTTGCCATTGCCGAACACGCCCAAGGCGTCTAAATAGTATTCGTACGCGTGAAAGCTAATGCCGTCAAAGTAGGAGGCGCCGCCGTTTCGCAAGATCCCTTCTAGATACTTTGAGGGCTTGCAGTCCTGTCCGGCGGGGGGATTGTCCGGATCGCAATCGAGCAAGAGCCCGCCTATGATGACATTCGAACTTGGATCCGCCTGCTTAACCTTCGGATACACCGCCTTGAGCACCTTTCCGTAATACCCGCCGCCATAATACGGATCGCTCTCATCTCCCCAGCACCCAAAACCCCATGAGGGGTCAGGGATTATTCCGGGGCTGATGTCGGGTTCATTCCAGATTTCCCAGTTCTTAACATTATAGGGAGGGCCGCTGTAGCGCTGCACCAAGTCGTGTACAAATCTGGCAAAAGCACCGAGCTTATCCTGTCTTATTCGGCCGCACCTGTAATCCCGAACTTGCTGAGCCCAGGGAGGCGTGCTGTGAACAATGAGCAACACATTGATGCCGCGGCTGGCCGCATCAATCAGCTCTTGCTCTAGGCCGGCCAGCTTGCGCCAATCGCGTGCTCCTTCGAAGGGCTCCACGTCGGACCAAATCACAGGGCTGCGCCGTATCCAAGTTGCCTTGGCCTGTTCCACTCGATCGAGGCCGGTCGATGGCAGCATCTGATCCATCCCTACGCCGAAAATTGTAGTCAACGGGAAATCTCGACCGACCAAGGGCAGAAAGATCGTGCTGGGTAGAGGAGCCTGGACGCGAGACGAAACAGTTGATGACCGCTTCTCATCATTCGCCCTGGCGGATCCGATTGGACGCGCGCTTCCTAATAGCAGCAGGAGCGCAATGGTCAATACACGCAAACTGAAAGCCTTGCGCATCATATTCCCCCTCTTGGCACATTATGACGGATAAACGTGATGGTGGAGTAACACCATTGTAGGTCGAACGACTCATACAGTACCAGTAGTAGGCTGGTCCTCCATGCCGGGAGGGAAACCACACGCGCAGTCTCCGGGCGCCCCGTGCTTTCAGAAGATTGGATCCAATTAGGTGCGCTGGGTCACCTTTTCGCGCAGCAGCTGATCAAGAAACGCGGCCACGATCCCAATGAGTAGGAAATCGAACGGAAGTCGAAATCGGATCCTTGTGAAAAAAACCGCGCTCGCGAAAGCACTGGCAATATAGAGTACTGCAAACAGCTGCTCGAGAGACGATAAGGGAAATCGTCTTATGAGAACAATCCGTACGGCCATAAGAACCAGCAGTGGGCCGTATGTAGTCAACATCAATAGGTCGCGTAGTTCACTCGACTCTGAATCCGTCCTCAGCTCGTTCCTGTAGTTGAAGTAGTTGAGAACTTTCTGAAGATAGAAACCACTGGCCTGTAAAGGATTCTTGAGCATGTAGTCCATCACTTCTGCTCGGAAATAGTTGTCCCGATCGATCTCGTCGAGGCCCAGCTCTCTCCCCCCCTCAAAGTAGTACCTCGTTAGCTCCTCTGTGACGCCCGCACTTGGCGTTGAAGCCGCCGAATTCCCCAGCAGGAGGTTATAGCCTGAGTTCGAAGAGATGAACACAAACCGATCAAAAACAACGTAGTTTCGGAACGACCACAGTCCAAAAACAAGCGAAGAGGAAACCACCACTGCCATGGCTATTCCGATCGATGGCTCTTTCTTCCAAAGCGAGTATCCGGGGACTACGACCAGCACAAAAAGGAATAGGGGCACCATTAGAACGACGTAACCAAGGATCAGGCCGGCAAGAATGGCTCTGACCCAATTGGGGCGATCACCCGTGATCAGGAAGATCGCGGATAGAAAAAGCGTTGTGGCGATCGTTTGCGGGAACAAAGTTCCAGCGGCATAGAAAAGGACCGGATAGCCCAGCACAATCAGACTGCTGAGCGTCGCACCTAGGGGCTGGCCGTTCCTCTTCAGCATTCTGTTCAGCAAATACGTTGAGATGGCTAGAGCCACGAAGTTGAGGATTCTCAAGTGCACAACCCGACCACCAAGGCCGTAACCCAGCGAGAGAATCAAGGGGTAGCCCGGAGGGCGGAAGGCGGTTGGATTTAGTCCGCCCTGTGTGTACAGATGCTTCTCCCAAAGGTTGGTCGCCAAATTGAGGTAATCACGCTCATCCGCGAACACAATGGCATCACCCAGGGAAATCGCATAGATCGAACCCCCCACAACCTGCACAATGAGGACGCCGGCCAAGATGAGCCGCCCGTGTCGATCGAGAAAATCCGCCACCTGAGTCACCATAGACCGGAGAATGCTCAAGGATTGTTTCACCCTACTTCACTGGAAAGAACTCGGCCAAGCCAACGACCGCGTGCAGAACGACTACCGTGGTCTTCCACCGGACCGAGCTCAGCCTGTCGCGTAATAGGTCACCAGGCTCACCAGGGCAAAGACGTCTAGCGCCAGGAAGAAGACGAACGTCAGAACAGGCAGCATGCCGGCCTGAGACCTATACCCCCGCCGCTCGATTTCCAACCAGCCTAGCGAAAGAACCAGGGCGGTGGGAATGATCGCTGGAAAGACAAAACGCGCCGAAGGGATGAAGGCCCAGCCTGTCCAGAACGATCCTGCTCCCCGCACCAGGCCCATGCCCCATATCCCCACTAGGGCCAGCCCCAACACCGTGAGGCTTGCCCAAGGCAGGGACGGGAGGCTCCGTCGCCTGCGCCACAGCGCAAGCCCAAGACCGGCCATGCCAATCGCAGTCACGCCTGCTAAGAGACGATACGGTTTTCTGCCCAGGAGCGGAACATGGCCCCAACCGAACTTGGCCCAGAAGGTACGCATCAGATTTGCGGCCGCACCGCGATAGTAAGCTAAAGACGCTTCCCAATCTAGCAAGGAGGCCAGAACTTGCGACGGCGGACCGTAAAAGGTGTCTCCCACGACCCTTTTTGTCAGGGATGTCGCCCACGGCCGGATCCGAGGCCAGCCGCGCTCACCAGATCCATTTCGTATCAAGTTCTGAAAAGGACCCTGCCCCCATTCACCGCGGCGCCCCTGGGGATCCGAGAAACGCGGAGGCCGCTCCAGCGGTCGATCACCGCTTGCCAGCACCAATCCGTCATAGAAGACGGTCACAGAACGTTGCATCGGTTGGTCAAGAGGTGCGAGATCCACACGAAGCAGATTGACGACTTCCGGAACTTCGCTGGTAAAAGCAAAGAACTTTGGCCGTATGCCGACCTCAAGTTCTTGTGAGGTCTCCTTGCCGTTCAACCATAAGATTGGCGAACGCACTCGGGTCGGTTCACTCGCCCATACCCATGCCCCAAGGGTCATTTTCTCCTCATTCAACCTATTCGACTCATCTGGAGGTATGACCTGCTGTAGGGCAGGTCGACTGGAATTAGGTGGAATATCAATCCGAAGGACGTATTCTCCCACAGGCGCCTCCGAACTGGAAAGACGTGTAGGGGAGGCTTGTTCGGTATCCCGATACCAGTACGCACCATCGCCCCAAGAGAAGACCGCGATCAGGCCACCCAAGGCGCCTGCGGCTAATACGGACCAGGCAATCCAGCGTCGATTGCCCCGAAATAGAGAAAACAGCACCACTATGGGAAGAAGCAAGACCGCCAACATCGCTGTGTTCTTCGTAAAGAAACACAGGACCGCCGCACCCGCCGTCCACAATAGGCTAGATAGCGAGAAGCCTCGGCGTATCATCCGAACCGCTCCCCAGAGGAACAGGGAGAACAAGGCCGTCGCTCCGACATCGTTATTGACCGATGTCATCAGGTCGACGTAGCCGGGGAGCATCGCCATCACGGCCGGCGCCATGATCCGCAGTGGATGCTTGGCCGGCGTAAGTTCGCTTACTACACCGTAGGCGGCCAGGATGCTGGTTACGAAGAGCAGTAGGGATATCACACGCGCCGAATAGAGCTGGAGCGTGATATCTAGCTCGCCCAGAACCCTGAGCGGAAGAGAAGCGAGCAAGTAATAGAATGGCGGGTCTTCGAGCCGAGTGAATCCAATGGCTATGGGTTGGTCCTTCTCACTGAGGTCGGGAACATAGCCGAGGTTATTGAAAAATCCATGCTCTACCATGGAGCTGGCTACTTCCAGTCGCATCGTCGCGTCGTAATCGCCGGGTTTCGGCCAGGCACTACGGTTTGCTGCCAGCCACGCGTACTCGAAATGGTCGGGCTCGTCGTAGTGCTGCCATGGAGGCACCAAGAATACATACGCCAGCCCATGGGCCAAGGCGAGCAATACGATGACCAGGAGCGCTCGATGCTCAGTTAGTGGGCGGGAAGGGCGGTCCGGGGACACTTTTAGGAAGAGGACGGTCGGGGTTGGCCTTCGCCGCGTCTGCTTTCCGGCCATGTGCACTGATAGATAGCCAAATCGCCGCCGTACCCGTATTCTTCACCATTGAAGGTTTCCTGCAGGCCGCAGTGAGGCGTTATCACTTCCTGCGTCAAATCGGGGAACCAGGCCGGGTTGAGCACCAGGTAGTCCGGGCGATAGGTAAGAATGCCCCAACGCGTCGAATCCTCATAGGTTGTGGACGGAGTTAGCTGTTCGGAAATGGCAGGCTGGATGAGCCCGGCGAAATCGATCATCTGCCGCTGAGAATAATAACCAATGATGCCCACTTCAAGCGCCCCCACCGAGGATTCTTGCCCCGCATTAGACCGCAACCATTCACCCGCCGCGCGATAAATCAAGAGACGGTGGTCGGGATGCCGATTCAGCTCGAATGCATGCGCGCCAACCGCCAAGACCAGCACGAGCAAGCCTATTCCGCCGAGAAGACGCAAGGTGAAGCCGGCTGAGGGCCGTGCCTTCCTCCAGACCGCAGCCAGGGCATCTGCTCCCAAGGCGGCTGCGACTATGAATCCCGGGACGAGGGGCGCGTAGTACCAGAAATAGCGGGTCACGCCCAGCACAGAGTACGCTACAAAGTACAGCGCAGTCCAGACAAAGAATAGAACCCATGCGCGCGCCCGCCGAGTCAAAGAGAGCATCCCTATCAACCCCAGGGCCGCTGCCAGCCAGTACTGCCAGCGAGTTGCATAGTCCCGAGCAGCAATCGTCAGGAGGCCGGGGGCAAAGCGCTGACTGATTGCCATGGTGCCCTGAAGCTGCTTGGCGGACAGAGTGGCAGGCACCGGCGAGCCGAAGTAGAAAGTAGCGAAGAAATACCAGGGCAGCGTCAGCCCCAGGAATAATAAGATCGCCGGCCACGGGATTGGGCGACGCACGACCAACAGGTAATGGGCCGCAAGGATCGCAGCGACTAGGGCCCCATCTGGGCGACTGAGCATGGCCAGAGCAACGAAAAAGGCCGCCACGAGGTAGCGCCTGCGGGCGTAAAAGGCGAACGCTCCCAGGACGAAAGCAAGATAGAACGGCATCTCGGAGCTTAGAGTGCTGAGCGAAAGGCCGAAGAGCGGATAGAAAACCAGCGCGGCCCATCCCACCAATGGTGTCTGCCATGTGTGGGCCAGATCCCACAAAAACAGAGCCCCCAGCACCAGACTGAATGCGCCCACCAGGACCGCCAAATTGGGCAAGTCTGACCACAGGTTTTCTAGGCCGGCCAGTAAGAGCGCAAACAACGGCGTCGTGGTGCTGAGCACCCTTTCGCCGGCGTTGTAAACGAAGCCCAGGCCGCGGTTCAGATTGTCGGCATAACGAAAAGTAATGAATGGGTCGTCATAACCCCACTCGGAGAATGAGAAGTAGATCACGAAGCCGACGAGGAGAGAGAAGGCGACTGCCCACAGCCATCGCCTTTCACCTTCAGCTACCAAAATGATGGTCCTGCCCTCACACCACCCTCTCAAACCGGCGCCACCCTAATCGCTGGGCCAGCACCAAGGCAACGAACAAAGGGCTGTCTATCAGGTAGCGTCGCCACAGCCTTCGCGGTTCGGTCACGAGCCGGAACAGCCACTCCAGGCCTGAGCGCTGCATCCAGTGCGGAGCCTGGGGCTTCGACCCCGACAGGAAATCGAAGGCCGCGCCGACCCCGACCATGACCGGTGCGTGGATCTTGTCACGATGTGCGGCCATCCACCTTTCCTGCTTGGGCGACCCCAGGCCCACCCAGAGTATGTCGGGCTCTGCGGCGTTGATCGCCTCGACCGCCGCGCGGTCTTCCTCTGCCGTCAAGGGCCGAAAGGGCGGTGCGTGGCTACCGGCGACTTGCAGGTCCGGGGAGTGCACACGCAGCTTCAAGACCAACCGATCCAGCGCCTCCGGTGTTCCCCCATAGAAGTAATGCCGGGGCCCGGCGTTCGAAGAGCGCTGCACGAGCGCCAGCATCAAATCCGGGCCGTAAACCCGACCGGCCGCGGAGTACCCCTTGCTTCTGAGCAGCCACACGATCGGCATACCATCCGGCGTTGTTAAGACGCTTCGATTGTAGATCCTGGTGAGCTCCGGCGAACGGTAGCATTCCATCACCGCATGTACGGGCGCCAGGCAGACATACTCCTGGCCCCCTTGCGCTGCCCACCCCAGGATCGCCTCGACCGCGACCTTCAGATTGATTGCGCTGATCTCTACGCCCAGGATGTTTACGCTCGGTGGCCCTGATCCTCCGCTCGAACTCCCTCTATCCAGCGGTTCGGCAGCCGCCGCCTCTTGCCGCCTGGTCTCATCCACGCCACCTGCGTTTTCCAAGGGCGCTTCCCGCTGGTGCCCACGCGCCGCGCGCCATGACTTCCATGTGGAGTAGCCGAAAGACAGCGCCAGGAGGCTCCAGATCGCGCGCTCCCACCAGACGTCAGCCGATCCAAGCAATCCAAGGCAAAATAGCGCCAGGCCCGCATTTACCGCCGTCTGGTAGCCGGCCCGGCGCAGTACGTCG
>BTQZ01000072.1:0-9543 GCA_036986135.1 Anaerolineae bacterium
TCGCAGAGTGCTCCTGGGAGAGGATAGGCGCCGCAATTCCTCATTGAGCTTAGGGAGCCCGCCAGGATATCCCCCTACTCGTGCGGCGCAATGCGAAATTTCCCTACTCGTCGCGCATGACTGACTGGACTTTCTGCGCCACCTCCTCAGAAATCTCCTTCATATCGTGGACCGATCCCGCATGTTCAGCAACAAGCTGCATAGTTTCTTCTTCAGTTTCAGCACGGATCACGCCTTCGCAGTCAAACCCAATGTCTCTACAATGAACTACCTTCGTCATACGGATCCTCCGATCGCTTCGTTACCAAGATACCCGGCGGGCTCGCTGCCTTTATACCAGAGGGAATTAAGGGGCGCATAATAGCCGCTTATTTGCACTTGCTAGAGCGTCCTTGCTAAACGAGGGCCTGCTGCCTGGCTGCTTGCCAGTGCGCGTATGAGCGTGTTCGCAGAGTGCCTGTGGTCGCTAGAGTGCTCGCAGACGGGGATTCCTTCGGGGCAGCCAGTGTTTAGGCATCATTTTCCTAGATATAGTGCCACAGCAGCCAATTTTCTCAAGGCGTATCTCCCAACAGAGCTTGCAGCGACCTCATACAGACTTCTCTCGTCCGTCCATCGGGATCAAGCTCCGGATTCCAAGTCGACATCGAGACTGCTCTGACGTTTCCTGTGCGAGCTAGGTAGCGAAAAGCCTCCTGAAGCTCTTCTGCGCTTGGACCTCCAGGTGCGAGGTAGTTCATCGCAGGGGCTTCGGCCGGATCAAGAATATCGGTATCAAAATGCACATAGATGGGCATATCCGGCAATGAGTGTCCGATCAGGTCATTCACACTCGCAAGTCGCAGCACTTTTGATTCGAGCAATGCTACTTTCTCAGCTGGATCGAGGTCGCGGGCATCCATTAGCACAACCCGCTCTTCCGCCAAACTTTGAAGACCAACCGCCTCAGGCATGGTCTGATCACCTCGGCCGACTAACATGGCCAAAGGCATGCCACCCAGAAATCCGCTTGGAGAAGTCTCCCATGTGTTGAAATCACCGTGAGCATCCAGCCAGATCAACTTGCACTCAATGCCGGCCCGCTGCAGTCCAGCTGCGACGCCAATAGCCGAGCAGCAATCTCCGGCAATGCTCACTGGACGGAATCCAGAGGTGAGGTGATGAGCGACCATGTCCGCCAAGGCTTCATGCAGAATGCTCATGCGAGGCTGCTGCCCGGCATCGGGCAGATCCGTTCTGTTAATCTGCCAGCTGGATTCGGCAAGAGGCTCCAATCCAGACATTGGCTCATCTAGAAAGTAGGAAGTCAGGATAAATCGATCTTCCATCGTAGTTTCTATAGAATCGGAAGCGTCGTTTGCCGCGGTTGGACCCCTTTGCTTGCCTGTGCTCGCAGAGTGCTTGTGCTCGCAGAGTGCCTGTGCTCGCAGATTTCCCTGCTCAACAATGCCTACTCGCCTGAGTTCTTGTACTCGCTCGAGTGCTTGATCCTTGGGGAACAAGGACGAGCCCCGGCATACGCCGAGACAGCCATCGGTCAGGCCTTTGAGCGCCAGCCTGCCGTCACCTCTGGATGCCGGTCCTGTTCAGCCGCGCGCCGGCGCTGCGGCCGGCCCCGGTTCTTTCCCGTCGGCTCTATCGTCAGGCGCCTGGCGGCGAAATTGACTCATGTATAGATCTGAGTAGAAGCCGCGGGCGGCCAACAAAGTGTCGTGTGTGCCGCGTTCGATGATCTCGCCCTGGTCGATCACCAGAACCTGGTCGGCATTGCGGATCGTGCTCAAGCGGTGGGCGATGACAATGCTGGTCCGCCCATGCAGCAGCTCCGCGAGCGCGGCCTGGATCAGTCGCTCGGTGCGAGTGTCCACGCTGGAGGTGGCCTCATCCAGGATCAGGATGCGCGGGTCAGCCACCGCTGCCCTGGCGATGGCCAGCAGTTGGCGTTGACCCTGGCTCAGGCCAGTCCCCCGCTCACCTAACCTGGTCTGGTAGCCCTGCGGCAAGCGCTCAATGAAGGGGTCGGCGTGTGCGAGTTTGGCGGCCGCCAGTATTTCCTGGTCGGTCGCCTCAGGCCGACCGAACCGGATGTTCTCCATCACGGTGTCGCTGAACAGGAAGCTATCCTGCAGCACCACAGCGATCTGGCTCCGCAGACTGGCCGCAGTCACTTTGCGCACATCCAGCCCGTCGATCCTCACCGACCCTTTCGTCACGTCGTAGAAGCGCGGGATGAGATTCACGATGGTTGTTTTGCCGGCGCCGGTTGGCCCGACGATCGCCAGCGTCTGGCCCGGCTCGGCGCGCAGGCTCACTCCCTTCAACACCGGATCTCCTGCCACATACTCCGACCAGACACCTTCCAGCTCCACCGCACCCTCGATTTCCGGCATCTCGACTGCGTCGGGTCCATCCTGGATATCGGGGACGACGTCTAACAGATCGAAAATGCGCTCACCGCCGGCAATGGCACTTTGCACGTTGGTCCACAGAACTGCGATCTGCTGCACGGGCCGATTGAAACTCTGGACGTAGGCCACAAAGGTCACGATCAGTCCAAAGGACATGGCCGTGCCAAAGAAATCCTGTCCACGCAGAAGCGCGATCCCCCCAACCACCGTCACAAGCATGAGCGCCACGTAGCCCAAGGCCTCCAGTGCCGGGGCAAGCGCTGAGGTGAAGGCCACCGCACGTATGTTGGCATCGCGGTTGGCAGCGTTTGTCTCACGAAAAGAGGCGATATTTTCATCCTCGCGGCTGAACGCTTGCGACTCTCTAACCCCAGCGATGCTCTCTTGCAGCTCGGCGTTGACTGACCCCATCTCAAGCCGTGTTCGCCGAAAGGCCTTGCGTGCCTGGGTCGAGAACCAGGAGGTGGCGATGGCCATCACTGGCACGATCGAGAGCGCGACCAGGGCGTAGGGCAAGCTGGCCGTGAGCATGTTGTAGGAGATCCAGATAATCAGCATCAATCCGCTCGCCACCTGCACTAAGGCGAAGGTCATCCCTTGCTGGATGGTGTCGGCGTCGTTGGTCACGCGGCTCATGGTGTCCCCGGCTTCGTGCTCTACGTGATATCCAATCGACAGCCGATTGATTTGCTGGAGCACCTGTACCCGAAGCATTTTGAGCACATGCTGGCCGGACCACACCATGACGTAAAACATCAAGCCCCCGCTGAGAGCCCCTATGAGGTAAAGTCCCACGATCCTCGAGACCAGCCCGCCCAGGCCGGCGATCATCTCAGCTTCGGTCCAATCGGCCTTTGGCGTGACATAGGTGCAGTTGCTCTGGAGCCCGCCGAGTTGGCCCGCACCTGGGTCCGATCCCTCAGACCCCAAGCCAGACGCGAAGGCGAAGCGCCCAGCGGCGAACCCGCTGCCCGCCAGCGGCAAGAGGTAGCAGTCCACTGCCTGCCCGATCAGCCTTGGAGCAGTCGCCTGGGACCAGGTGCTTACGATCATCATCACCAGTACGATGAGATACTGGGGCAGGTAAGGCCTGAAATAGCCGGCAAACCGGCGCAAGGTGACGGATACTTTGACCGGTTTGGAGACCTCCCCGCCGAAGATTCGCTCAGCTTGTCTGAACAATTCAGGCCTCCAGGCTCACAGATTCCCGCTCAGTGGGCAACTCGGTATCTTCGACCAGCTGCGAATGGTAGATCTCGGCATAGATCTCGCTGCGCTCCAACAGTTGCTCATGAGTCCCTTGAGCGGCAATCTGACCTTTGTCCAGAACCAGGATCTGATCCGCGTTGAGCACAGTGCTGATCCGTTGAGCGATCACGAAACTAGTGCGGCCAATCATCAGGCGGTCCAGGGCCTGCTGGATCAGATACTCGGTCTGGAGATCGACACTAGAGGTCGAATCGTCCAGGATCAGGATTCGGGGGTCGAGCAGCAGCGCGCGCGCGATAGCGACCCGTTGCTTCTGCCCGCCGGAGAGGCTTGCCCCGCGCTCACCAACAGAAGTTTCGTATCCCTGAGGGAATTCCAGGATGAAATCATGCGCCGCGGCGGCTGAGGCGGCGGCAATCACCTGCTCGATGCTTGCATCGGAGCGGCCGAAGGCGATGTTGTCCCGGATGGTGCCCGCGAAGAGGGTGGTCTCCTGCAGCACAATCCCGATCTGCTCACGCAGCGAATCGAGCTTGACCGTGCCGAGATCGTGGCCGTCGATCAGCACCCTACCGTCCGTGGGATCGTAGAAGCGAGGGATCAGGTTGATGAGGGTGGATTTGCCGGAGCCGGTCATTCCCAAGAGCGCGATGGTCTGGCCCGGCTCGGCGATAAAGCTGATCTGGCTCAGCACCGGCGCTTCGGCTCCGAAGTAGCGGAAGCTAACCGCCTCGAACGCCACCTGCCCCTCGATGGGCGGCAGCGGTTGAGACTCTGGATGATCCTCGACTTCCCGCCGGGCATCGAGGATCTCGAAGATCCTGTCGGCCGAAGCCGCGGCTTGCGCCATCTGGCTGACGATAAACCCCAATTGACCAACAGGGATGAAGATAAAGACCAGGTACAAAGAGAATTTCTGATACTCGCCGAGAGTTAAGCTCCCGCCAATAATCTGGCTACCGCCGAAGAATAGGATCAATGCCTGACCCAGGTTCGCCAGAAGAAAGATCGCCGGAAACAGAAAGGTCATCAGCCGCATCACTCGCAGCACACCGTTCATATAATCCTCGGCAGCTGCATCGAAATGCGCCTGCTGCCGCTGCTCGCGGTTGAACGCCTTCACCACTTTGATGCCAGCCAGGTTCTCCTGAAGGATGGCATTGAGTGCCGACAACTTGCTCTGCACGACCTCAAACATGGGGCGCGCGATGGCGCCGAATACCATAAACAAGATCATGGCTAGGGGCAGGACCGGCAGGATAATCAACGTTAATCGCACATTGGTGAGAAATAGGATCAACAGGGTGCCGGCCATCAGAATCACTGCTTGCACCGCCATCAACAAGCCCTGTCCGATGAACAAGCGCACCTTCTCGACGTCGTCCGTGGCGCGGATCATTAGCTGGCCTGTGCGATTTCGATCGTGGTAGCTGAACGATAGTCGCTGGATCTTGGCGAAGAGTTCGTTGCGGAAATCAAAAGAGACACTTTGCGAGGCGCGCTCCCCCATATAAGCCTGTGTGAATGAGAACAGGCCCCGGACTAGCGCAAAAATCACAATCAGCGCACCGGTGGAGATCAGCGCGCCCTCGGCACCCTGGCTGTTGGCTTTGAGCTGCTCGATCGTGAGTCCAAGCTGCTGCGCGGCGAGACCCTGCACGTCGCTGGACAACTCAAGGACCCTCGATGCGATCTGTCCCTCGGTGACCGCGTCGAAGATGTTTTGCACCAGCTGCGGAACCGCGAGCTGGGCAAGGGTGGCGATAATCACCGCCCCGTACGCCAACCCGGCTTCTCTCTTGTAGCGGATGAGGTAACGGATCGCGCGGCCAAGGCTGCGCGGCGATGCTCTCGACCCCTTGCGGCCGCCTCGCATCCTGGCCCTCACGGCCTGAAGCTTGCCCGGCCGCTGCGGGACGGCCTCATGCCTGGTTGCACCTGTCTGAATCCGAATTCATCGTATCGAGTTCGTTCTCCGAGGAAAGCACCGCTGCCCCCCTCAAGATTCGTCCTTCGCCGCCTCTCAGCCTCGCTGGCCAACCGGTCGCAGGATCACGCGCGGGGTCACACGCCGAGGCATCTTAGTGTAACTGCATGGTCTAGGGATTGCTGGACAAGTTGCGACCAAGAACGTGCTAAGTTTGTTCCACCTCACGTGAAGCGACTAGCCACCCCGAGCAGGTCCACTCTCAGGCATTGGCAGCACGGGCATATCCTCCCAGCCGGATTCTCGCAGGAAACTATCAAGGTCTTGGAGGCCGGGATGAATTTTTCTTACGGCCGCAATATCTGCTGTGTAGCTTTCACCATTAAAGAAGCGCACACCTGCCAGCTGCTCTTCGTCTGGAGTGAAACCATCAGGTATCTGGGGCTGTACGAGCTCCACCGGACGGCCGATTACTTCGCTCAGAACCCTCGCCTTCTCCACGTCGGAAAGTTCGTCCCCCGCGATTTCGAGTGTTCTACTCAGATACTCTTCCCGATTGGCAAACACTATTGCAGCGATCGCACCAATGTCGTCCACTGCAATGAGTTGAGTTACCTTGTCCGGGGCCGTGCCGAAGCTCTTGAGTGTTCCGTTGGAGATTTCTGCGCGCAACCAGTTGAGGTTATCCATAAACGCCACAGGACGCAGGATGGTGTGCGGCAAGCCAATCTCAACCAGGTAGCGTTCTACGATCCACTTGCTCTCGAAGTGCTTCTGGCCCATGCCGCGATGCGCCGCACCGACGGACGAGTAAACAAAGTGCTTGACTCCTGCTTCTTTGGCCGCCTCCGCAAACAGCTTGCCTTGCTTGATTTCACCTTCATAGCCCACATCCGGAAGCCAGTAGTTTTGGACGCTGAATGCTCCGTACGCTCCCCTGAGTGCGTCGTCGAGTGAAACACGGTCGTACAGATCACCCTGCACTAGCTCCACGCCTTGCTTCGCCAAGTCCTGAGCCTTCTCCTTATTGGGGTCTCGAACGAGAGCTCGGACCTTCCACGCATCTTTCAGCAGATGCTGTGCTGCCGCGCCACCCTGTTGACCGGTGGCCCCCGTGATGAGAATGGTTTTGTTGTTCATGTTGTTTCTCCTTGTCTAATTCCCCCAGGATTTTCTGGGGACGCTTCCCACTTTCGCTGGAAAGGCTCTTCCCGCCCCGAAGCGTGTAAGGATGAATAGCGAGCCACTTGCCGTCCAATGCTCTTCAATCTTTTTCTAAGTCCGTCGTCGGCTAGAGCGCCGTGTCGATCGAACTTTCGCCAGGCCTGAGGGATCGAGACCTGCTTAGGAATTACCCAGGCGTGTAACGCGCGCCCCACATTACGGAGGCTTACGAGCGCATTGCTTGCGACCATCTGTCCACCCGACACACCAATTAATCCGATTAGCTTGCCTTCGAATTCCTGCAAATCCATCATGTCTATGGCATTATTCAAGACGCCGCGCATGCCGCCGTGGTATTCGGGTGAGCCTGGAATCACCCCGTCCGCGTTCTGTATATCCTCGCGAAGCTTGTAGACATCCTCAGCGTAATTGCGCTCTCTAGGATCTCCGCTAGAAAACGGAAGGTCGTAGTCCCGCAAATCGAGTAGCAGAGTGTTGGCTCCCACCTCTACCGTAGCTTCGAGAGCGATTTCCACGGCCGTTCGAGTGTAGCTACCTGCCCTGCGGCTTCCGGGTAAGCCGACTACCGTGATGGGGTTCGCGGTTCGGCTAATGGCGTCATTCATCTCGTGCTCCCGCATTATTCGTTCACTAATCTACTGTTCATAGCCGAACTTTATGGACAAAAAAACTGCTCTAGGTTAGTTCTCCAAGTCCGAGTTTACGGCACAGCCTGGAGAGCTCGTCTTGTTCTTGGGCCGTTAGGCAGCTCAACTCCTGAGTGATAGCTTCGACATGGGCCGGAAGCGTTCGTTCGATATACCGCCGGCATTCCCCGGTGATGCTGTCATTTACGACGCGACGGTCATCGGAATCTTACCGGCGCCTTACGAAGCTAAAACCTTCTAACGAGTCAACAATAGCTACGACGTTGCTCTTGCCGATGAGAAGCTTTTCGCCTGTATTTGGGCTTGTCAATCTGGACTTAGTATGCGATTGACGGGCAAACGGCTGCTTGGCTGTGCTCGCAGAGTGCCTGTGCTCGGTCGAGTGTCCTTGCGAAGAAGGGGCTTGTCCGTGCTCGTCTGAGCGTGCTCGCCAAGGTACGGCGGCAAACCTGTCCCTGAGCAGCCCCTGGGCCAGGGATCGGCGCCCCAATTAATGCTTCAATATCTATAGTTTCTCTGCTTTTTCTTTCAATCTTAAATGGGCGTCCAAAACCTGTTTTCTTACCAACCTCTTGCCGACTACTAGATTGAGAATACGCCCCAAAATCCCGTACCGGAATTTGTAATCCACTTTCTCGTGCGAAATTGTGTCGCTCCCGTAAACAATAAACCTATGATCATATCTGAGCGCCTTAAAGAGCCGATCTTTTCCAATTAGCTCGGCTGACATTCGTGCGTCGGGTTCAAGTATCAGCACTCGATAAGCGGCCCAATTTTCCGTGCCTTTTTGGCGTGTATGGTAAATACTACCCACTTTGAGCGGACCCTCTGAGCCAAGCTTGAATTCAACTTGCGGAAAGAACTCCGAAAGGTTCTCAATATCTGTCAGGAATTCATATAGTCGGTCAGGCGGCGACTCTATGGAAACAGATAGAACGACGGAGTCGCTAAAACCTTCAGAAGGCCCATCGTTTGTCATATCCATGATTTTTCCTCTATTGTGATTGGCTGCTCATTCTAATCCTGCAACTACTTGGCCCGTTGTATCCGATGTTACAAGCGAGAGGCCGCCCGACGGCAGCTTGCCTGCCTGTGCTCGCAGAGTGCTTGTGCTCGCAGAGTACAGTCGTAAGGCCGTCCTGCCTGCCCAAGCAATTCAGGGTCGCGCAGGCACAGGTGGCGGTAAGGCAATTTCTAGCTGCGCCACCCTGGCCTGACCACCGGTACAGGAATTTGTAAGCAGGAAGCGGCCGGGCTGGGTAACTCGCGAACTTAAGGTGCGTTGAGGCCTACGTCCGCAGGTCCTTGGAACGAAGCGGAGAAGGCTTCGGCGAGCGGCTAGCCGGATTTCTCCACCGCGGATCCCAACACCGGAGCCTCTCTTTTTAGCACCACATCCTCCACCGGCTTGGGATACTCAATCCCGTGCTCTCGCGCCAATTTCGGAGCAATCTCCCGATACATATCAACTAGGATCCTGGCGGAGTCTACCATCGCGGCCTTTTCGAGATTGGAGAAGGAGCGCTCAAGAGCAGCGAGCAGCTGATCGCCAACTTCACTCTCCAACTTCTCGTATCCATCCGCCCAAGATGTGAAATCATGATCCAGTCTGATGAGGTTGATGCATCTCCGCCGCATCGATTCCAGGTAGCCAAAGGCCGTCCATCTCTGACCTCGCGTAATTGCGGTGCCGAAGAGCGAAAGATCTCGCCAGAACCAATTGATATGCTTGGCCAGAACCAGCAGTTGCTCATCATGCTCTGGCTTGCTCCAAGGAAACTCGACCCCCTCGAGGAGGCCCAACTTGTCGACAAGGACACGGTAAGGGCCACCATGGATATGGAGGAAATTGTCGTCTTTCGCGATGGCCAACTCTCCCTCGTAACCTTCATCGAGTATGAAAACTAGCATATCGAAGCCGAAGCTATCAAAATGCTCCAGGAAGACTGAGGACGCCCACCGTTCGATGAACTCCCGGTGCTCTGACAAGAACTGATCGTAGGCGTCAGACCGGATGACAGCATATAGGTCCAGGTCTGAGCGGGCGTCAGTTTTTCCGGTTGCGAAGGAACCCCCGACAAATGATGCGACAATCCTATCGTCGCGAGCACACAGGTCCGAGAACCCTTCGATTAGATCCGGTGCTGACCCCCAAAAGTTGGACACT
>BTQZ01000073.1:0-8670 GCA_036986135.1 Anaerolineae bacterium
GTGAATGAGGCATCCCGGATCCAGGTGTAGCGATAGTCCCAGTTGCGCTCTCCCCCAATCTCTTCGGGCAGGCCGAAGGTGGGCGCCGCGACTACCGAGCCGTAGTCGGCAGAAGTTAGCAATTTGAGAGTGATGGCAGAGCGGTGGACCATCTCGCGCCAGCGACCCTGGTAGTGGATGCGGCCGACCCAGCTGCGCCAGTAGTCCAGAGTCTGCTTGAAGGCCTCCGGAATGAAGGCGGGGTTGGAAGAAGGCGACGATCCTCCAATCTCCTCGAGCACAAATGCCGCTGTTTGGCCGGTGCTCAGCGTGAATTCACCGAATACGGCGCCGTCCTCAGTGACATTCAGCGGTACATCCGTTCGCAGGCGCAGCGTCATTGAATCGGATTTGAATAGCACCGCTCCATCCTGGATCTCGACCTGGTGCGCATCTCGTGCGTAATTGAAGCGCGGCTCACATCGAATTTCATAGCGCACCTCGCCGCGCACAGTCTTGGCCCGTCTAATCAGTGTGTGAGAATCAATCCCTTCGCCCATGGGCATGAAATCAGACACCTCAGCCACTCCTTCCTCGGAAAGGAATCGCGAGAGCACGACAGAAGTGTCTGGCAAATACAGTTGCCTCTGCCGCACCTTCTCCAGTATCGGTCGGATCAAGAACCTGCCCCCCTTCTTGTCATCCAATAGGGCGGCAAAGATGGTGGGCGAGTCAAAGTGCGGATGGCACATAAAGTCGATGGATCCATTCTTTCCGACTAGAGCTGCAGTGTGCATATTGCCAATCAAAGCGTAATTCTCAATCGGCAAATAAGGCATAGATTTTCTCCATAAATGGATACTTCCGAAGCTCGCTGCGGACTACGCAAGAGGCGGTTTGTAGGCCGAGGAAGGTGATTTCCATCCCTGCGAATGGGTGGCAGTCGGGGCGGGCGGATTTGAACCGCCGACCTCACGGACCCGAACCGTGCGCTCTACCGGGCTGAGCCACGCCCCGTCTTCGGTGCGGAGTATACCTTAGGTGGTCCGGGATTAATGGTCGGCCGCGCTAGCGAACCACAGATTGCGCTGAAGACGAGCAAGTGCTAGTAGGTCGTGAAGATTCTAGAGGCGGCATCGGCACGCTCTTCCGTTATGGGAAGCATGAAGCAGAAAAGGCTCCCAACCCCTTCCTTGCTCTCGCACCAGATCTGACCATGGTGCATCTCCACCATGGCCTTTGCAATGGAAAGACCCAGCCCCATCCCACCGTGCTTGCGCGTGAGGTGCGATTCGACTTGGTAGAACCGTTCGAACACTCGATTGATATCTCTTTCCGGAATTCCTATCCCGGAATCGACCACAAATACGCGTGCATAGTCCTCGGAGGCCTCCGCCTTCACCCCGACTTCTCCCCCTTCATCGGTGAAGATAAGCGAGTTGCGAATCAGATTCGTGAGTGCGATTTCGATTTTGTCACGATCTCCCTCGACCGTGAGTGGGTCATTCTCGGGAACGTCGGCGCCCAGCTGGATCTTTTTCTCTTTCGCGAGTTCGCCAAATCGGCCAACGAGGGATTGGACCAGTGCACTGACCGAGAAGGGCTGAAGACTTACACGAGACTGACCTTCCTCCTGGTGAGACATGCGCGCCAGGTCCTCCACAATTGCCTTTAGGCGCTCTGCGCTGCGAATGATGACCTCGATCTGATCTTGGTGCTGCTGCTCCACCAGCTCCGTGAGGAAAGTGGCGTGGCCGAGTATCAACCCCAGCGGCGTTCGAAGTTCGTGGGAGGCGATGGCAATAAAATCTGATTTCATGCGATCCAAGCGTACCAATTCCTGGTTCGCGTCCTGAAGCTTGGCCATCAGCCGGGCATTCTCGATCGCGATGGCGGCCTGCGCCGCCAGCGTTTCCAGGGAAGCCTGGTCGGCGCCGGTATAATTGGCCTCGCCCAGCTTATTGACTGCCTCTAGCACCCCGATAGGCTCCTGCTTGATCATCAACGGCACCGCAAGAATGGAGCGAGTCTTGAACCGAATTAGCCGATCGACCTCGCGGTAGATACGGTGATCAGCCATGGCGTCATTGATAATCAGCGGCGTAGCGGATTGGAACACCATGCCAGCGACGCTCGAATCAACGGGCACGTGAATTTGCTTCATGCCCTCGTCTTGGATCTCCGGTACGGCTTCGAAGACTAAGTCGCCCGAAGCGGGATCATGAAGCAGGATCGAGGCCGCCTCGCTGTCCGTGATTTCAGCGGCGACCTCCACAATGGATTGAAGCAGCGAGGGCAGATCGAGATTTGAGGTTAGCCCGCGACTGATCTCTAGCAGACGCTCAAGCCGCTGAGCCTGATCTAGGATGATCGGTTTGTCCGTCATATGGGCCCCAACGCGCGATTTTAGCACAGGCGCCCTTCCGGCCAAAGTAGGAAGACAGTCTTCCCGAAAGGCAGGCAATTGAAAGCCATCCGGCTTAGCAAACCAGGCCTAATTGAGGGCAATCCCCTGCGGTCTGAGGAAGTGGCGGATCCGCACCCTCTAGAGGGGCAACTGCTGCTTAGAGTGCTTGCTAGCGGAATCTGTCATACCGATCTGCATGTCATCGAGGGCGACATCCATCCCCCTCGACTCCCGTTGACGCCCGGGCATCAGGTGGTTGGTGAAGTCACCGCTGTCGGGGCAGGGGTCAAGGGCTGGACCATCGGCGAACGAGCGGGCGTTCCCTGGCTGCACAGCGCCTGCAACACTTGCGATCATTGCCGGCGTGGTGATGAAAACCTCTGCCGCGCGGCAGAATTCACTGGATTTAATGTGGATGGCGGTTACGCGGAAGCAATTTTGGCTCAAGCCGACTACGCGTTGAAGGTTCCGCAAGCAATTCGAGATGAGGACCTTGCGCCCCTGCTGTGCGCCGGGATCGTCGGCTATCGGTCGCTGCACAAAGCGGATCTACAGCCGGGGGAGCGGTTGGGATTGGTGGGCTTCGGTGCCAGCGCCCACCTGGTGATCCAGGTGGCAGTGCACTGGGGCCACGAGGTGTATGTCTTCACGCGCAGCGCGGGCCATCAAGCATTGGCCAAGCAACTCGGAGCCACATGGGTCGGCGATGCGGAGGACGAAGCCCCTGCATCGCTGGACCGAGCCATTATCTTTGCCCCGGTTGGCCGATTGGTGCCGATCATGCTTCCAAAGCTTCGCCCAGGAGGCACGCTGGCCCTCAATGCCATTCACATGACGCCGATCCCCGAGTTTCCTTACCGCCTCATCTGGGAAGAGCGTACGCTGAGAAGCGTTGCGAACGCCACTTATCAAGACGGTGTCGAGTTCCTGGCGCTCGCGGCCGAGATACCCGTTCGCGCGCGCATCGAACGATACGCACTGGAGCAGGCAAACGAGGCGCTAAGGGATATGAAGGAAAGCAGAATCGACGGCGCGGGGGTACTCATTCCGTGATTCGATTTGGCACCTCCGGTTTCTCCTATGAAGATTGGGTTGGCCCGGTTTATCCGAAAGACCTGCCGAAGTGGCAGTGGCTCCCCTTCTACTCGCAGGAGTTCGATACGGTGGAGCTCAACGTGACCTACTATCGGGTGCCCTCCGCCAAGACTGTGGCGGGTTGGGTGGAGCGCACTCCGGAAGGTTTCCTGTTCTCAGTCAAGGCCAACAAATCCCTGACGCATGAGCGAAAGGAGCCTGAGTTCGGGGCATTTCGGAAAGGAATCGAGCCGCTGGCACGCTCTGGAAAACTGGCTTGTGTCCTGGCGCAGTTCCCTTACTCTTTCCATCCCACGCAAGACAACCTCGACTACTTGCGCCTGCTCCGTAGCGGTCTGTCGGACATTCCGACTGTTATCGAATTCCGCGATCATGCCTGGGTGTCGGAGGAGACGTTCGTCCTGCTTGAGTCGCTCGATTTCGGCTATTGTGCCGTCGACGAGCCGCGGCTGCGGGGGCTGATGCCGCCCATATCCCGGGCGAGCGGGCCGGTATCCTATGTGCGCTTCCACGGCCGAAACGCAGAAAAGTGGTGGAAACACGAGCATGCCTGGGAGCGATATGATTACACATACACCGAAGAAGAGCTAGAAGAGTGGATTCCGAAGATCCAGGATCTTGAAAATGAGGATGCACTCGTGCTGGTTTATGCCAACAATCACTTTCGCGGTCAGAGCATCGATACCATTCGAAAACTGCGCCAGATGCTCGGGGAAGCTCATTAGCGTTCAAGGGTTTGGTGCCTGCGGAGGCCGTTGGTATAATCGCCACGATCCCCTCTAAGCGTGACCCATGTCCGGACATTCTAAATGGTCGACCATCAAGCGAAAGAAGGCCGCCACGGATGCCAAGCGCGGCAATCTCTTCACGCGGCTGGCGCGTGAGATTGCTGTGGCCGCGCGTGAGGGTGGAGGGGACCCAGAAACAAATGTGGCCCTGCGTCTGGCGGTGGATCGTGCGAAATCAAGCAACATGCCAAAGGACATTATTGAGCGCGCCATCCGTCGCGGCACAGGTGAAGACAAGGAAGGAGTCAAGTTCGAGCAGATCATGTATGAAGGCTATGCGTCTCATGGCGTGGCCCTGATGATCGAGGTCGTCACGGACAATCGGAACCGTACTGTGGCCGATCTCAGGCACGAGCTGATGAAGGCGGGGGGCAACCTGGCCGATGCAGGTGCGGTTTCTTGGCAGTTCGTGCGCTCGGCGTATTTTGTGATACCGTCTGACTCCGTGGATCCAGAGTCGATCTTCGAGGCTACGGTCGAGGCGGGAGCGGAGGATGTCATCCTTGGCGAGGAGGATATCGAGATCATAGCGCCGGTCGAGGCTTACAAGGCCATCGGTGATGCACTGGAATCCATGGGGGTGAGAGCTACCGAGGCCAGTTTACGGATGATCCCGACTTCGGTCCTGAGTCTGCCCGCGGGAGAATCGCTGCAGGTCATGCGCATGATTGAGAACATGGAAGATATGGACGATGTCCAAAGCGTATTCTCAAACCTTGACGTCACCGAAGAGGCCGTTGCGCTTCTGGAAACCGCGTAGGAGCTTGAGGACCTGCTGGTCATCGGCATAGATCCCGGGATCGCTCGAACCGGGTACGGGATTGTAGAACAGGGGAGGGACGGGTCTCTCACCGCAGTCGAGTACGGAGTCATCGAAACTTCGGCGGATAGCCCGCAGGCCACGCGGCTGCTCGAAATCTCAAATCAGCTCTCGCAGCTCCTGACTCTCCACCGTCCCGAAAGCGCGGCGGTGGAGAAACTCTTTGTGCGCGAGCACGTAAACACCGTGCTCAGCGTCGGTCAGGCCTCCGGCGTAGCTATGCTGACTCTAGCGGAGGCGCAGTTGGAAGTGCGCGAGTACGCTCCGCTGGCGGTCAAGCAAGCCGTCTGCGGCTACGGTGGAGCCGAAAAATCCCAAATGCAGGAGATGGTGAAGATCCTACTGGGGCTGGAGGCTCGACCACAGCCGGATGATGCAGCAGACGCGTTGGCGGTGGCCATCTGCCATATTCATACTGAGAGCACTCATCAGAGGCTTTCAGAGGCTTGAAGCTCGCTGATCGCGATTCATGATCACATCGCTTCGGGGAATTCTCCAGAGGATTAGTGAGCAGGAGCTGACGCTCGAGGTCGGGGGCGTCGGCTTGCAGGTGGCCGTGACGAGGTCCGTGCTGGAGAGCGCGCCCCCGATCGGGAGATCGATCTACATAGAAACCCACCTGGTCGTGAGGCAGGACGCGCTGCTGCTCTACGGTTTTAGCAGCCAGGAGGAGCGCGAGGTGTTCCTGGAGCTCGTTAAGGTGTCGGGGGTGGGCCCAAGACTGGCGCTGGCCACGCTATCGAGCCTCTCAATTGATACGCTGCGGCTGGCGGTAGCGAACAATCAGCCGGAAGCGTTGGTTCGCGTGCCGGGGATTGGGAAAAAAACCGCCGAGCGCATCGTATTTCATTTGAAAGACCGCATTGCAATGGCTCCGAGTACCGATATCGCTCCAACGCAGGTGGACGAGGAGGTCGTATCTGTGCTTACTGCGCTGGGCTACAGTCCGGTGGAAGCTCAATCGGCGGTTCATTCGCTAGGACCGGAAACACCCGACGAAGTCGAGGAGCGGGTGAAGCTGGCTCTGCAGTACTTCGCGAAACCCTAGAACAAGAAATTTTGGAGAACGGGAAACTGTGCGACTTGAACCTTGGACACAAGACCCAATCTGATGTTTGACGACCGACAGATCACATTCATTGGCCCGGGCGTGATGGCAGAAGCGATGGTGGCATCATTGACTGAGCGTGGAGGTCTGCCCGGGGAGCGTGTGATGATGAGCGGGCCTCGGCCTCATCGTTTGGAGCGCCTGCACGAAAAGTATGGCGCCAAGACCACTACCGAGAACCGCAAGGGGGTGGAGGGCGCTTCAGTTGTCGTGCTCACGGTAAAGCCCCAATCGCTTACGGAAGTCCTGGACGACCTTCAATCCAGTATTCCTCAGCAGGCGCTGGTGGTTTCGATTGTGGCTGGCGCTAACCTGTCAACGATCGCGGATCATCTCAAGCATCCGGCGGTCGTGCGTGCTATGCCCAATACGCCTGGACAGGTGGGAGCAGGCATCACCGTGTGGACCAAGACCACCGCGGTTTCCGACAAACAACGCGAGCACGCGAAGGATTTGCTGAGAGCGCTGGGCAAAGAGATCGAGGTGGAAGAGGAGGACTACCTTAATATGGCGACCGCCCTCTCCGGCACCGGTCCAACCTATGTGTTCTTGTTCATGGAGGCCATGATCGACGCTGGCGTCCATATGGGATTCCCGCGCAGGATCTCAGAGGAGCTCGTGCTGGAGACGATCCGCGGCTCGCTCAAGTATTACGAGCACTCCGCAAGTCATCCAGCAAGGCTGCGAAATCAGGTCACATCGCCGGGGGGAACCTCGGCCGAGGCGATTTATTACCTCGAGAAGGCAGGCTTCAGAACGGGGCTGGCACGCGCCATTTGGGCCGCATACGAACGCTCCGTTGAATTAGGCGAGGGAAAGAAGCGCGGACGAAACAGTTTCTAAGTTCCTAGACCCGCTTCAGAGTGCATTCCGGATCCAAAGTCTTCGAAAGTTCTCTTGTCAGGGCCGGACGTCGAAGGCCCGTTTGTGAATGTGTGGACAAACAGGAGTCGAGATGGTAGAACAGCGTGGGAGGCGCGATGTCCGAATTTGTAGAAAACATCTTCTCTGATCTGCAAAAGCAGGTCGACGAATTCTCATCCGAAGTTGAACGCAAGGATGTGGGGACGACGGTCGAAGCCGGCGATGGCATCGCCCGCGTCTCTGGTTTGGCGGATGTGTCGGCACAGGAACTTGTACGGTTCGAGAACGGGGTAATGGGTATCGCCTTCAATCTCGAAACCGATTCGGTTGGCGTCATCATCATGGGCGAGTATTCCGAGATCGAGGAGGGGATGACCGTCTATTCCACCGGCCGTATCGCTTCAGTGCCGGTCGGGGAAGGAATGATTGGGCGTGTCGTCAACGCGCTGGGCGAACCGATCGATGGCAAAGGCCCCATCCAGTCTGACACGTACCAACCGATCGAACGGATCGCACCGGGCGTTGTCGAGCGCCGAGACGTCGACACCCCCGT
Source organism: Anaerolineae bacterium (assembly GCA_036986135.1). Classification (GTDB taxonomy): domain Bacteria; phylum Chloroflexota; class Anaerolineae; order Anaerolineales; family E44-bin32; genus JADFRG01. The sequence continues at coordinate 7,615 of BTQZ01000073.1, forward strand.
GCAGACGGGGATCAAGGCCATCGACTCGATGATCCCTATCGGACGCGGGCAGCGCGAATTGATAATCGGGGATCGTCAGACAGGAAAGACTGCGCTTGCCATCGACACCATCATTAATCAGCGCGGCAAAGATCTGATCTGCATTTACGTGGCCATCGGTCAGAAGCGAGCAGCTGTCGCAAGAACCGTGGGGCTCCTGGAGCGATTTGGGGCAAAGGAGCACACCGTGGTGGTTGTGGCCGCTGCAGACGAGCCGGCCGCGCTCCAGTACATCGCTCCCTATAGTGGTTGTGCCATCGGCGAATTCTTCGCCGAACGAGGCCAAGATGCGCTGATCGTGTACGACGATCTTTCGAAGCATGCCTGGGCCTACCGGCAGGTCTCACTGCTGCTGCGGCGGCCTCCGGGTCGGGAGGCATACCCCGGCGATGTGTTTTATCTCCACAGTCGCCTGCTCGAACGGGCGGTGCGGCTGGCGGACCGCTTTGTAATTGTGCCAGCCGAGGCCCAGGATGAGCAGCAGGCCGTCAATGGGAAGGTGTACGACGGACCTCTTTCTCTGCATGAGGCCGAAGCGGATCTGGAGGCCATGGATGAAGCTTCCAAGTACAGGGTCACGAAGGTCGAAGGCTCTGGAGGTTCGCTCACCGCATTACCGATCATTGAAACTCTTCTGGGCGACGTCTCCGCTTACATCCCCACCAACGTGATCTCAATTACCGACGGGCAGATCTACCTGGAAAGCGATCTTTTCAACGCAGGAATTCGACCTGGCATCAACGTCGGGCTGTCGGTTTCGAGGGTGGGCGGGGACGCTCAGGCCAAGGCTATGAAGCAAGTGGCGGGTGGTTTGCGGCTCGATATGGCGGCCTATCGTGATGTCGCAGCGTTCGCGCAATTTGGCTCGGATCTGGATAAGGCCACGCAATCCCAACTGGCCCGAGGCCAGCGCCTGCAGGAGATTCTCAAGCAGCCCCAATACGTTCCCCAGGAGCTGGAGGAAGAGGTGGTCGCGATCTTTGCTGGAACGCGCGGCTATGCCGATGATGTGCCGGT
>BTQZ01000074.1:0-8585 GCA_036986135.1 Anaerolineae bacterium
GTGGTCATTGGCGAGCTGATGCCGAAATCCATTGCACTTCAAAGCTCCGAGCGAACCTCGTTGCTCGTGGGACGCCCACTGGCCTGGACCACCACGATCTTCAAGCCACTCATCTGGGCGCTGAACGGAACGGGCAACGCGCTGCTGAAACTCATCGGCGTCCGGCCCGCCGAGGGACATGAGCTCGTCCACTCGGTAGAAGAGCTCAAGATGATTGTGGCGGACAGCGCGGAAGTCGGCGTCGTGGCCGATTCGGAACAGGAGATGCTGCATGCGGTCTTCGATTTTCGGGAGACCCTGGTTCGCCAAGTCATGAGCCCGCGCACGGAGGTCATTTCGGTCGCATCAGACGCTAGCCTGCAGGAGATTCTGGAGACTTCCGTTTCCACTGGATTTTCAAAGCTTCCGGTCTACCAAGACGATCTCGACCAGGTGCTCGGGATCGTTCACCTGAAGGATCTCGTCGAAGCCATACAGAGCAATGGCGCCGCAACAGCACGCGAGTTCATGCGGGAGACGGCGTTCATCCCCGAAGCGGCGCGGGTCGACACGCTGCTCCAAATATTCCGCGCGCGGCACCAGCACTTGGCGATCGTGCTCGATGAGTACGGGGGAACGGCAGGCGTCGTAACCTTGGAGGACCTGCTGGAGGAGATCTTTGGCGAGGTCAGCGATCCGTTTGATCGGGACGTGGAGATCCAGCCTTTGCCGGATGGATCCTCGATCGTCAACGGCCTGACTACGATCGCCGACGTGAACGAGCACTTCGGGTTGAAGCTATCCGATCCCCACTACGACACCATTGCCGGCTTCATCCTCGGCCGTCTCGGCCGCCTGGCCACAATGGGCGATACCGTCGTCGTGGATGGCGCCAAGCTTAGAGTGGTCGCTATGGACGGACGGCGCGTGTCGAGGGTCTGGATCTTTCCCATCGCCTCCGCCGAACTACAAACAGCAGAATAAGCGCGTGAAATTTGTTGAGGTAGCCGTAAATCTCCCCGCTGTGCGGGGTACCTTCCATTACCACCTCCCCTCCCACATGCGGGGCAAGGTCGGCGTGGGCCATCTGGTTACGGCCCAGTTCGGACATCGTCCTGTCCAGGGCGTTGTGATCGATCTCCTCCGGACCCCTGAGGTGGCGGAGACCCGGCCCATCGACGACCTGCTCGACCCGGAACCGGTTCTTACGCAGCCTCAGCTCCAGCTCGCGCGCTGGATGGCCGAGTATTATCGTGCCCCCCTTATCGAATCCATAACCTTGATGCTGCCTGCCGGGCTGAGCCAGCCCGCGGACTCGGAGTACACGTTGGTGGCGCCGGACGTGGTGGGCGAGAATGCCGCCCAGCGGCGTCTCATTCAACTGCTATCGAAGCGCGGCCCGCTTCGGGGACGGCAGATCGCCCGATCCATGTCCCGGATGGACTGGCGCCACGCCGCCGATCGGCTGGTGCGTGACGAAGTCATCACGCGTAAGTCGGTGCTCAATCCTCCGCGAGTCTCCCCACGCACCGTTCGGACCGTTAGCTTGTCCGTTGCTCCTGAACGTGCGGCTGCATCATTCGACGATTTGGGCCGCCCAGGAGGCAAGGCCGCCCTACGTCGGAAAGCCGTCCTCGAGTCACTCTTGGGCCAGGATCGTCCGCTTGAAACAAGCGCAATTTACGCCGAAACCGGCGCCAATTCGTCTGACTTGCGATATCTAGAGCAGCGTGGGCTGGTCAGCTTCGGTAGTCTGGAAGTATTGCGCGATCCGGTAGCCGACCTCGAATTCGTTGCGGCCGAGCCTCCAAAGCTCATAGATGACCAGAGGCGTGTATGGAGTGAGATACAGGCCGCCCTGAAATCCGGCGCCGGGGAGGCCTTCCTACTGCACGGGGTCACAGGCTCTGGGAAAACAGAAATCTACTTGAGGGCGGTGGGCCAGGCCCTGGAAAACGGCAGCAGCGCAATCGTGCTGGTGCCTGAGATTGCGCTCACACCTCAGACCCTGCGCCGCTTTATGGCGCGCTTTCCGGGGGTCCTGGGCGTTCTCCACTCCCAGCTCAGCGAAGGCGAGCGCTACGACACGTGGCGACGAGCGAGGTCGGGCTCTCTGCAGGTCGTGGTCGGGCCCAGGAGCGCGCTCTTTGCGCCTCTGGCAAACATCGGTTTGATCGTGGTCGACGAATCCCATGACGAGTCCTACAAGGAACAGGGTCAGGCGCCCCGCTACCATGCGCGGCAAGCTGCGCTCGAGTACGCCCGCCTCAACTCCGCCGTATGCATTCTCGGCACTGCGACCCCCGACCTGGTCACCACCTTCCGAGCTGGGAAGGGCCAGCTCACCCGACTAACGCTCCCTCAACGCATACTCGGCCACCGAGAGAAGCTTCGGCAGCAGGCTACAAGGCTGGGCGTCCGCAGCCGCTACAAGCCGGCCGGCGGGCTGGCAGAGACCATCGATCTCCCGCCGGTGCGCGTGGTCGATATGCGGCAGGAACTGCGCGCCGGAAATCGCGCGATGTTCAGCCGGGCGCTTCAGCGCTCGCTTGGACATGTCCTGGAGAGCGGCCAGCAGGCCATTTTGTTCCTCAACCGGCGCGGGACGACCACCTACGTATTCTGCCGCGATTGTGGGCACGTGATGCGCTGCTCCAGCTGCGATTCGCCGCTGACCTTCCATTCCGCCCAAGCGCGGCTGCTTTGCCACCACTGCGGCAGGGACCGGAGCATGCCGGAGAAGTGTCCAAACTGCGGCAGCTCCCGAATCAAGCAATTCGGCGCCGGTACGCAGCGCGTGCAAGCAGAGGTTGAGCAGCGGTTCCCCAAGGCGCGCACGCTCCGCTGGGACCGAGACACAACGCGCAGCAAGGGTGCGCATGACACGATCCTCAGCAGCTTCGCCGCACATGAGGCGGATGTGCTTATCGGCACTCAGATGGTGGCGAAGGGTCTGGATCTGCCGCTGGTCACTCTGGTGGGGGTGGTGCTGGCGGATATCGGGCTGAATCTACCAGACTATCGATCGCCTGAAAGGACATTCCAGGTGCTGAGCCAGGTCGCCGGCCGCGCCGGGCGGGGGCTGCTCGGCGGCCATGTGGTCCTGCAGACCTACGAGCCCGAACACTACGCGATACAGGCCGCGGCCCAGCACAACTACGATGCTTTCTACGAAGCAGAGCTCGAGATGCGTCGGCAGTTGGAATACCCTCCCTACAGAAGGCTGGCACGGCTGGTCTTCCGGCATACCTCGGAGGAGGCCGCTCAGTCGGCTGCCGAGCGGATGGTGGGGTCCCTTGAAGCTCGCATCCGCGAGCTCGGCGTGCGTGGGGCCGACCTTATCGGGCCCGTTCCGGCCTATTTCCGACGCGTGCGTGGCGAATACCGGTGGATGGTGGTGATCCGCGCCTCCGATCCGACGCGCCTGCTCCCCGACGAGTTGCCGCGCGGGTGGACGGTCGACGTGGACCCGGTCTCTTTGCTGTAAACCCTAGAGCCGTACCGGTCGAAAATCCGTATCGCTATCGAAGGCGTCGATGCCCTCCGAACGCTTCAAGGCATTGACGACCCAGTAAGTTAGGGGTGTTGCCAGGGCTTCGTAGACGCTCTTGACCAGCCATTGAGAGAAAATCGCGGTCACAAGCGCCGCAGGCGGAAGTATGCCGAAGAAGGCGACCGTCATGAAGATCAGCGAGTCGGCGCCCTGGCCCATGAGCGTCGATCCGATGGTACGCATCCATAGGTAGCGACCCTCGGTACGCAGCTTCATCTTTGCCAGCACAAACGAGTTAAGAAACTCACCCACCAGGTACGCCAGAAACGAAGCCACCAGCAGCCGCGGTGTGAAACCCAGAATGGCTCGATAGGCCTGGTCGGCTTGCTCAGGGTTCTCGTAGACGCCGGCGGTCCAGAACACCGCAGGCGGAAGCACACCCGCGAGCCAGATGGCAATCACGGCCAGCAAGTTGCAGCCGAAGGCGATCCAGATCGCCCGCCGCGCGGCCGAATATCCGTACACTTCCGTCAACACATCCCCCACGATGTAGGCTACAGGGAAGAGCACGATGGCCGCCGGAAGCGTGAGCTCGATTGAATCGGAAAGGCGAAGCACGATCAGCCGGACGGCGATGATATTGGAGACCACCAGGGAAGTGGCAAGGAGTGCGACGACCGCCGGATACCAGCGGCCCATCTAGTCCGAGTTTAGTTCGGCGGGCGTATCGGATGCGGCTGGGGAATTCGCGGCGGACTTGGACCGAGGACCGGATCTCGAGCGCATGTCCAGCGGCTCACCACCCGCGGCGGAGGATCCGCTTCGGCTGCCATGCTCCGCTTCTACCGTGATCCCGATCCCACCTCGCACACTGAAGGCGCCCTGTACCCAACACCAATGGGGCTCGAGCGCCTCAACCAGGTCATCGAGAATGGTATTCGTGACGTGTTCATGAAATACACCCTGATTGCGGTACGACCAAAGATATAGCTTGAACGATTTAGATTCGAGGATCCTTTCATTCGGGATGTATTCGACGGTGATCGTGGCGAAATCTGGTTGCTTGGTTGCGGGGCAGACACAGGTGAATTCATCGGATTCCAGGCGCACCACATATCGCCGCCCGGGATGATGGTTTGGAAATGTTTCCAGCTGCTTGCTCGGCTGCGCCTTGCTGCCGAGCAATGTCAATCCTTCTAGGTCGGACCCTTCGGTCACGTCGCCCTCTCCCGCGTGCTCGTCAAAGATTGCGGAATCCGGGGAATCTTTCGATCTTCCTACTGGCGCGAAATCCGCCTTGCCGTGTAGACTCGCTCGCCGGCCAATTGTATCAGCGGCGTGAAGCTTGCATGCTGCAAGCCACGGCCGCAAACCCACTGAAGATGAACTCCCACCCCGCTCGCGTCCTGGTTGTGGACGACGACGATTCCTACTGCACCATAATTCGGGAGCTGTTGGTTCGCAACGGCTATGAAGTGCGCGTGGCATACAGCGTCGATGAGGCACTGACCTTGCTGCAGGATGAACGCCCGGATCTCATACTCACCGACCTTATGATGCCCGAAGTGGATGGCATCACCTTTATCCGGCAACTGCGCGCCACGCCGCCCCACTCGGAGATCCCAACCATCGTCGTAAGCGCGCTGGTTCTTGCCCGCGAGCGCGCGGCCGCGGCGCAGGCGGGCGCGGATGCATTCGTAGCTAAGCCATTCTCAATCAATCAGCTGCAGGCCACGATCCAGGAGGTTGTCGGCGACTAGGCCAACCTTACATCAGAATCCAAGAGAGGCTGTCTCAATACCAGCTGGAGACAGCCTCTTTCCTTTGCCCAAAGGGCTTCTGCCGATTGTAGGGACATGAATTGAGCGCGGATAGAGGATGACGGCGGGAGTTTGTTGCTTGTGGGGCTGCCTCATTGGGCAGCTCCTTTTTCTTTTAGCTGCCGACGCGCAGGCTCAGATCCTAGCCATACAGTAGATCGCGAATCGCATGCACCTGTCGACGAAGTCCATCGTCGCGTTCGATGAGATCCGATATTCGGTCATGGCCATACATGACGGTCGTATGATCCCTGCCCCCTAGCGCCTGGCCGATCTTTGGCAGCGATGTGTCGGTTTCCTCCCGGATGAGGTACATGGCCACCTGGCGGGGCAAGGCGATCTGCCGGGTTCGCCGGCGCCCAAGCAGATCCTCTTCCGGTATCTGATACTGCTGAGCGACGGCCGAGATTATGCGATCGGGCGTCATGGTTGCTGAACGAGGCGCCACATCGGCCAGGGCGGCTTCGATCGTCTCCTCATTCAACGAAGCTCCGGCCAGGTCTGAATATGCGAGCGCGCGCGTCAGGGCGCCCTCTAATTCGCGTATGTTCCGCTGCGCGCGCCGGGCAATTAATTCGAGGTGCTCCTGTGATACGCGCCGCCCCTCGCGCTCCGCCTTTGCGCGTAGGATCGCCACTTTGGTTTCCAGACCCGGAGGTTGTATATCCGCCGCCAGCCCCCACTCGAATCGGGATCGGAGGCGCTCCTCCAGCGTTACGAAAGCCCTGGGGGGTCGGTCTGAGGACAAAACGACCTGACGCTCCTGCGCGTGCAGGGCATTGAACGTATGGAAAAACTCTTCCTGGGTCGACTCCTTGCCTGCGATGAACTGCACATCATCCACCAGCAAGATATCAGCCTGACGATACCGCTCGCGAAATTCAGAGGTGCTGTGAGTGCGGATGGCATTGATCAGATCGTTGGTGAATTCCTCGGACGAGACATACACCGCCTTGCGTCCCGCAGCGAGGCTGGCCCGCGTAATGGCGTGCAGCAGGTGGGTCTTTCCAAGGCCCACTCCCCCGTAAAGAAAGAGCGGATTGTACGGGCCGGCGGGGTGTTCTGTTACCGCAAGAGCCGCGGCATGCGCCAGCCGGTTGCTCTTTCCCACCACGAACGTTTCAAAAGTGTATTTTGGATTGAGGTGATTGAGTGAGGGTGCAGGCTCTGCGGCTGGGTTATGTAGCTCGCGCACCGCCTGCTCGGGAACAGTAGCGGCGCTCAACGCTTGAGGCTGCCAAACAACGAACCGTACATCGACCGTTCGACCCGCGATGCCGCCGAGAACCTGCTTGATTGTCGGTCGCATTCGATCGTCCAGCCAGTCGCGGGCAAATGCGTTCCTTACCCCGACCACAAACTCACCGTCCTCATAGCTCAGCAGCTCGGCGTCGCGGATCCAGGTTTCGAACTTGGCGCGTGGCATCTCTACTTGCAGCTGGCCCAAGGCCGCCTGCCAGAGTCGTTCCGCCTGCATCCCTTCCTCCGTGGAAAATTGGTTTTCTTCTAAGGTGCCGCCGGGCTTTAGTTCCTGGAGAGGATCTGTCCCGCGCGAGGGAATTCGTTGTCCTGGCTCGCGGTTCGCATTCTAGCAGAAGGGCATGGCACGATCAATGCTCAGAGCCCACTCCAACCTAAAAAGATTCGAATCTTTAAGAACCGGCAATCTTAAGGAAAACCGGAGGGATCAACTTATCGAGGATGGCCAGACCCCGGCACGCAGGCCCAATATGGCGAGTTGTTCGGCAGGCTCTGGCCTAGATGTTGGGACTGCAAGCGGCCCGGCGGTGATTTCGACTATACCTTAAGACTTGCTTGCCGCATCGGTCGGGCGAAGAGCTCGGGATGTAATCCCAATCTGGAGCATCCGTTGGCGCCAAAATGGCCGATTCTTCAAAGTCGTATGGTCGGACACTCTCACCCTCCGGTCAATCAGGACCGGAGCGCGAACTCAAGCGCCTCGGAAATGCCGGTCACCTCATGACGCTTCAGCTCCGAAGGCAGACCCAACCCTTGATCCGCGCCTTTAGGCAGCACCACTGAAGAGAAACCTAGCTTGACCGCTTCGCGGAGCCGGGGCTCGAGGTGGGGCACTCGCCTGAGTTCTCCCGAGAGTCCGATCTCACCGATCAGCGCCAGATCGGGTGGGAGCGCTCGGTCGCGGGCCGAGGAGGCGATGGCGGTCGCCAGCGCAAGATCAGCCGCTGGCTCTTTGACCTGCAGCCCTCCCACGACATTGACGAAGATATCTTGATCCGACAACTGAATCCCGACCCGACGCGTGAGCACCGCGGTAATAATCAGCAGCCGGTTGGTATCTACGCCGTTGGCCGTTCGCCGAGGATGGCCAAAGCTGGTGGGGCTTGTGAGGCCTTGCACTTCGACAAGCAGCGGTCGCGAGCCCTCCATCGTTACCGCGATGGCCGAGCCGGGAGCATCCGTTCGCCTCTCCGCCAAAAACGCCTCCGACGGATTGGCCACTTCCACCATCCCGGAGGCGCCCATCTTAAACACACCTACCTCGGTCGTGGCTCCGTAGCGATTCTTTACTGATCGAAGCAGCCGATAGGAATGATAGGGATCCCCCTCCAGGTAAAGCACGGTGTCGACCAGATGCTCCAGCACTCGCGGTCCGGCAATCGCTCCTTCTTTTGTTACGTGGCCAACGAGAAATATGGCCACCCCCGATGATTTAGCGACCGCTTGCAGGCGGGAGGCACATGCGCGCACTTGAGAGATTGAGCCCGCAGCAGACTCGATGTCCGCGGATTGAAGCGTCTGGATCGAATCGATGATGGCCAACCTGGGCGCCACAGCCTCGATTTGTCCGATGACGCGCTCCACATCCGTCTCCGTCGCCAGGTACAGATTCTCCGTCGGTCGATCGCCTTTGGAGACGCGCAGCGCACGAGATTTAATCTGCGCCACCGACTCCTCCCCAGAGACGTAGAGCACCAGTCCACTCGTTGCCACATCCACGCTCACTTGCAGCAACAGCGTAGACTTCCCAATCCCAGGGTCACCGCCGATCAGCACCAGAGATCCAGGAACTACGCCCCCTCCAAGCACGCGCGCGAACTCAGAGTTCTCCATTGGGAGCCTGGCTTCCGCGCCGTCCTCGATCTCGGTCAACCTCTTTGGGCCCAGGCCGGAGGCTGCGGCAACCGAGGTTCCGAGCGCCTCCTCCACCATGCTGTTCCACTCTCCACATTGCGGACATCGACCCAGCGGCTTGGCAGCCGTGCGTCCACATTGTTGACAGACGTATTGAGTTCGGGTCTTTGCCATTCGCG
>BTQZ01000075.1:0-8301 GCA_036986135.1 Anaerolineae bacterium
GAGCGGGATCGCATCACGGAAACCGAGGAAGAAGCTCGCCGCAAGCTTGCTCGCAATCTGCACGACGGACCGACGCAGACCATCGCGGCCATCGCAATGCGTTTGAACTTTGCCGGGCGTCTTGTCGAACGGGACCGTGAGGCGGCGCAGGAAGAGATCAAGACCCTGGAGAACATCGCGCGCCAGACGACTAAAGAGATTCGACATATGCTCTTTACGTTGAGACCGCTGGTGCTTGAATCCAAAGGGCTGGTTTCGGCGCTTTATCAACTGGCAAGCAAGATGCAAGAAACACACGGGCAGGAGGTCTATGTGGAAGCAGAACCGAGTGTGTCAGACGGCCTGGACCTGTCCAAGCAAGCGGTCGTGTTTTTCATTGCGGAAGAAGCGATTAACAACGCACATAAGCATGCCGAGGCGGCCAACATCTGGGTGGAATTGCAGCGAACCGAAGCGAATAGCATCCTGCTCGAAGTGAGAGATGATGGGGTCGGCTTCAACGTAGGAGCGGTAGACGCCAACTACGAACAACGTGGCAGCCTGGGCATGGTCAACATGCGTGAACGCTCGGAACTGGTGAACGGAGTCCTGCGCATCGAGTCGGCGGAGGGGCGGGGCACGCGCATCATCTTGGAAATCCCCGTGGCGGGTACAAGCTAAGTCGCGAAATGCGTCCATATCGGAACCGCAAACATTGACTCAATGGGAAGCCGCATTTTGGGTGGGCTTGTCCATTCTTTCGCCCGCGCTGGCGAGACCCGCCTGGCCGTGGGCGGTCTCTCTCTTCGGACTATCCGATTCAATAAGGGTTATCGCTCAGAGGCTGGCGCCCTGGCTGTGGGGCATCGTTCCGGCCTATCTCGCCCTGATATCCGGAGCAATTCCTGCCAGGTTCTTTGGCCTCACGGGGCACTCACCACTGGTCTGGTTTGGCGGCGCCATCGTCTCTGGAGCCCTCATTGGCCTGGCGGCCTTGATCCAGTGGCCTCAAGGCGCCTGGCCACCTCCAACCCGGGGGATTCTTGATGAGCCGCGCTGGGCGCTATACAGGGCGGCCGGCGTACTTTGGATCCCGCGCCCCGAATTGGGTCTTCTGATCGGACTCGCCCTGGCGTTCGTGGAATGGGCAATTTGCTTCAGACCCTGGAAGGGTCCCCTGAAGGAAACTCTGCGCACATGGCGGACCGCTGAGGTGGATGCGCGGTGGCCGCCCGGCATGTGGGAGACCCTGGCACGCATCGCCAGCTCGAGCCTGCTCTTTGCCACCACGCGCAACTTCTGGCTGACAGCACTATCCCAGGCGGTGCTCCTGGGGATGATGCGCAAGAACCACTCAAGCACACAATGATCCGACCTCCTGACCTCACCCTGGTACGCTCAGGCCCTTTCTCGCACCCTCTATTGGGCTGCCCTCGGAGCGTTGATCGGTGCAGCATTCGGTCTCTCTGTTGGAGAGAGTCGAGTCAAGGCGTTGTTTGGCCATCCCACCTCGCTTACAATGAAAGGTGATAAAGCCAGGAGGATTAGAGTCGTGAGCGAAGAGATCGTAATCTACGTGTGCAAGCGATGTACTGCCTCGGCTGGGGAACCTGGGAAGTGCGAGTATTGCGGAGGGGAGAAAGTGGCATGTCGGCCGGGTGATGATGGAGATCCGATCCGAAAGCCGCTGCTTGACTCGGAAGGCAACGTCGTGACGCGGGCACCCATCTGGTGGCTTCATCAAACTATCCCGCAACTGATGGACGACGAAGATTAACGAGAGAGTGGTAAGAAAAACTCCTTCATACGGCGTTCATGCCTGAGGGTAAACCATAAATGGAGATAATTTCGAACCGCATGAGAATTGATCTATGAAAAAGGAGAAGGTAATCGTCATTGGATCCGGCCCAGCCGGCCTGACCGCAGCGCTCTATGTTGCGCGTGCCCAGCTTGAGCCGCTCGTGGTGTCGGGAACTCAGCTCGGAGGGCAAATCTCGATCACAAGCGAGGTCGAAAACTTTCCCGGCTTTCCGGAGGGCACGACCGGCCCGGAGTTGGTCGAGCTCATGCGCAAGCAGGCAGAAGTTTTCGGAGCGAGGATTGTGATCGACGAGGTCAAGAAGGTGGATTTCACCGGTGGCTCGCCGTTTACACTCGAGACTCACAGTGAGACCTACGAGGCGGAGGCCGTTATCGTGACCGCGGGCGCCTCGCCCAAGCGGCTTGGGGTTCCGGGCGAAGAGGAGTTCATTGGGCGTGGTGTCTCTTTCTGCGCCACATGCGATGGGTTCTTTTTCCGAGATAAGGACGTGGTGGTGGTCGGAGGCGGCGACAGCGCGATGGAGGAGAGCATCTTCCTGACCAGGTTCGCCAAGCAGGTGGACGTCGTCCACCGTCGCGACGAACTTCGGGCAGGTGAAGCCCTCAAGCGACGCGCCTTTTCCAATGAGAAGCTTGACTTCGTCTGGGATACGGTTGTTGAGGAGATCGTAGGCAATGGTCAAGTAAAGGCCGTCCGCACACGCAATGTGAAGACCGGAGACGCTGAAGAGCGCGAAACGGATGGTGTTTTTATCTTTATCGGCCACTATCCCAATTCGAGTTTGTTTGAGGATCAGCTTGAGATGGACGAGGTGGGCTATCTGACTGTGGATGACAAGATGATGACGAGCGTCCCCGGGGTCTTTGCGGCGGGCGAGATCATGGATTCGGTCTACCGCCAGATTGCGACCTCAGTAGGCCAAGGCGCCGCTGCGGCAATCATGACGGAGCGGTGGCTCGGGGGGCAAGAATAGGGCATTCAGCCGCCGCGGGTCCAGAGATCCACTCTCGCTCACAACTGATCGCTGAGCCGCAGCTCCAGGGCCGGCCAGATGGCTTCCACTGCCCTGCCCCTATGGCTGATGCGATTCTTTTCATTCATCTCTAGCTCCGCCATAGTTCGCCCCGTTCCGAGCACCAGGAAGATCGGGTCGTAGCCGAAGCCCCCTTTTCCGCGTTCATCGGGAATGATTTCTCCTCCGCATCGGCCTTCGGCGAGCTCGATTTCACCAGCTGGACCCGCTAAGGCTACGGTAGCCCGAAACTGTGCCTCCCATGGACGCGGATGGACCTTCAACATCTCTAGCAGCATGCGTCGGCGGTCCGAGTCCGATTTGCCTTCACCCGCCAACCGCGCCGATCGCAAGCCGGGCGCCCCATTTAGCACCGCGACCTCCAATCCGCTGTCGTCAGATAGCGACCAGAGTCCAGATTGAGAGGCAAAAGACACGGCCTTCAAGCGCGCATTTTCGGCGTAAGTAGCGCCGACTTCCTCGACCTCGAATTCAAGCCCCAAGTCATGGGGCGTCATGATTTCCCAGTTCGGGTTCGCTAGCAGAGCACGAAGTTCAGCCTGCTTTCCCAAATTGTGTGTGCCGAGCAGTAAACGCAGATTAGCCCCCTAAACCGAAGCCGACGGCTGTCAATTCACTCAAAGCAACCCCTCAATTTGACCGTGCGCATAGCCTGACAGGAGCAGCTCGCCTCACAAGTGGATGTGCAAGTAATCACGCAGGGTTTGACTATTCGAATAGTACTCAGCCCCAATATATGGTAACTAAATCACTTATGCCCCCATATATGCTGTAGAACAGCCACAAATGTCGGTTTTATGTTTGGTACTAAGTTCCTAGTTTGACCGACCTTACAATGTATGTTATTATGAGACCGCTCTTTTGACAGCTGGATTGCAGCCCCACTGTGTCGAAAACTAAGCAGCACCCACTGCGATTGAACGTCGGCTTCTTGCTGCATCAGGGTGCAGGAACAAGCCAGGAGTTCGAGCTCGATTTCCCAGCCCTCCAGGTCGGAGACGACCTGGATTTGTCATTCCTGCGGGGGATACTGCGTCTGACGCGCACCGGAGAAGGATTGTACATCGAGGGCCCGCTGGAATCAGAGGCCGAACTGGACTGCGACCGCTGCTTGACTCCACTGAAGCATCCGCTCGCAGTCGAGCTTGGGGAGCTGCTGTACTACCCCCCTCGGCCGGGCTCCGATGCTTCGGAGGGTGTGCCCGCGACGGGCATACTGGATCTACGGCCCCTGGTTCGGGAGCACTTTTTACTGGATATGCCCATGCATGCCTTGTGTCGCTCGGACTGTAAGGGCCTATGTACCGAATGCGGGGGCAACTTGAACGAGACAATCTGTGAGCATCCGGAGACGGAGCTCGACCCGCGGTTCGCCGCGCTGAAGTCGTTGCTACAAGATTCTTAACCTACAGGGAGGGAAAAGATGGCCGTAGCTAAGGACCGGTGGCATAAGCGAGATGCTTTTGCCGCCCTGATGGAAAAGGGGGACTATCAGGGCTACATTACTACCGAAGACATCGTTACAGTATTCCCCGAACTAGAGGAGTCGGAAGATCGGTTGGAAAGACTTGAGACCTTCTTCCGAGGCTCCGGGGTGGAGGTCTATGAGCATCCTTCGCAGGTGCCTGCCCATCTTCGCCCCGAATCAGCCTACGATCAGCCTGAAGCATTCGATCTGAGCGCGATCTCCAGCGACGATACGGTCGGTTTGTATCTCAAGGAGATGGCCCGCGTGCCGCTTCTGACCACGGAAGAAGAGGTCGATCTGGCCATGCGCATCGAACTCGGCAATGAATCGGAGGCGAAGCTGCGGAGGCGCAACGGCAACGGATCCGCCAAGCACCGTTCGGAGCTGCATGCAGCCGTTCAGGACGCCAAGGCCGCCCGCGATCACCTCATCAAGGCCAATACGCGCCTCGTCGTGAGCATCGCCAAGAAGTATATGGCTCGCGGCGTTCCCTTCCTGGATCTGATCCAGGAAGGCAATCTTGGTTTGATGAAGGCGGTGGAGAAGTTTGATTACCACCGCGGATACCGCTTCAGCACCTATGCCACTTGGTGGATTCGCCAGACGATCACGCGCTCCATCGCAGACCAAGGCCGGACCATCCGTGTGCCGGTGCACATGTCAGACCGCATCCGGCGGCTGTACAAGGTAGCGCGCCAGCTTGAGCAGGAACTGGGTCGCAAGCCCACTCCGGAAGAGATCGCTGAAAAGATGGAGTTGGACCCGCGCAAGGTTCAGTGGATGATGCGCGTATCCTGGCGTCCGCTCTCGCTCGAATCACCGGTTGGTGAAGAGGAAGATTCAGAGCTCGGCTCCTTTGTCGAAGACGAGTCGACTCCCACCCCAACCCAGAGCGCCTATCAGAACCTGCTGCGCGATAAGGTCGAAGAAGTGCTCACAAGCTTGAGCCCGCGCGAGGCCCGCATCTTGCGGCTGCGCTTCGGACTGCACAACGGGCGCTCCTACACGCTGGAAGAGGTCGGCCAGAAGTTTGGCCTGACCCGCGAGCGAATACGCCAGATCGAGGGCAAGGCGCTGCGCCGCCTGCGTCATCCGCGTCGATCGCGCCAGCTCAGAGACTACTTGAGCTAACTACGGAAGAGGAACAAACCCGAGGCTGTCTCAAACTATTATCGAGACAGCCTTTTTCCATGGGTAGAGGCAAAAGGTAAGCGGAGCGGGGCTACCAATGCCCACAAGGCTGCTTCATCCGGCGTGGCTCCTTGTAAGTTGGGGTCATGTTGCCTTTCGATTAGGTCCGAAATCCTCCGGCCGGCGCACCATGCGCCAGCTCCCGGTCGTGCCCGAATGAGCCAATTCAAAAACCCGATCGCCCTGGACCATTACCAGGTAGTGCCGCTCTCCATCTGATTCCCAGGTGCGACCCACGGAATTTACGATCCAACGCGTTCCCCGCCAGATGAAAGCGAGCGGGCGAGTCTCCGAATCGGCATCCAGACGCTGCTCAACTTGAAGCCCCGACCCTCCCGCATCGTTTACGGTCAACGCGTTACGCCTCTGCCCCAAGGGCCTCCAGAAGTAGTTTGAGAGCCGCATCGGCAGCGGAATCTTTGTTGGAGTGCCGATCGCCTTCAAAAACATGTCGTTCCGCCCACTCGCCTTCCGGCGTGCTGACAGACACAAAGGTGAGACCTACAGGCTTGTCTACAGTTCCGCCTCCCGGCCCCGCAATCCCGGTAACCGACACGCCTACATCGGCGCTCATCGCTTCTCGTGCGCCGCGAGCCATCTCCCGCGCAGTCTCTTCACTAACCGCGCCCACCGTTTCCAACGTCTCGCTCTTCACGTGGAGCAGCAACTCTTTGACGGCGTTAGAGTAGGCGACAACGCCCCCAAGAAAGTACTCTGAGGAGCCGGGAACTTTGGTTATCCGGTGGGCAATCAGCCCCCCTGTGCAGGATTCTCCCAGCGCAAGGGTCCAGCCCCTACCGTTGAGTGCAGACCCCACCCTGGCCTCAAGCGTCTGATCCATCGCCCGACCTCATCGCCATGCGCGCATTATATCGTTCAGTTGACACCCCCCAACCCGCCAGTTATGCTTCGCGACATGAGCCAGCTTTCTATCCTCGGCTTTCAAAACACCATCTGGTCGCCTGTCGAGCTAAACCGATACATTCGGCAGCTTATTGAGAGTGACTACCGCATGGGCGACCTATGGCTGGCGGGGGAAGTTTCCAATCTCTCTCATCCTTCATCTGGGCATCTCTACTTTAGCATCCGGGATGCAGAGGCCGCCGTGCGATGTGTCATGTGGAAGCAGGATGTGGCCCGTCTGCCGCGACCGCTCCAGGTTGGCGAGGCTATCGAGACGCATGGGAACATCAGCGTCTACGAGGCGGGCGGACAATACCAGCTCTACGTCGACCAGGTTCGATTCGCTGGGGAGGGGGAACTCTATCAAGAGTACCTGCTGTTAAAAGAGCGCTTGGAAACCGAAGGCTTGTTCGCTGCAGAACGCAAGCGAGCGCTGCCCAGATGGCCGCGGCGCATTGGCATTGTGACTTCACCCACCGGTGCCGCCTTGCGGGATGTCCTGAACGTGCTCCGCCGACGGTACCCGCTGGTAGAAGCGATGGTCTCCCCAACACCGGTACAGGGTGAGGCAGCTCCAGATCGTATCGTAAAAGCCATACAGGCCGTAAATGAGGAGAGCGAGCCTGATGTTGTGCTCCTGGTGCGCGGCGGAGGTTCTGTAGAAGATTTATGGGCCTTCAACGATGAGCGCGTTGTGCGTGCCGTGGCCGCTTCGAAAGCGCCGCTGGTAACGGGAATCGGCCACGAGACCGACGTGATGCTGGCCGACTTTGCGGCCGACCTACGCGCCCCCACCCCTTCGGCCGCGGCAGAGGTCGCCACGCCGGATTCGGAGGAACTCAAGATCGAAGTGAGAGAAATGCAAATCGGTCTGAGCCGTGCTTGGTCGGACTATCAGCGCAGGCTGCGAACGGCCTTACAGGTGCAGCGCACGGCTCTGGAGCGGGTGTCTCCACGCGCGAGAGTGGACAGCGCGCGCCAGCGGGTCGACGAACTCCTGCATCGAGCAACTTCGGCCATTCGCCACGAAATCTCGCTCCAGAAGGCGGCGGTTGGCGGCTTGAACCACACCTTACAAGCGGTGGGGCCGGACACGGTGTTGGCTCGAGGCTACGCGATCGTAAGAAATTCGGTCGACGGATCCATCGTCCGGTCAGTAAAGCAGGTGAGCACCGGAGATGAGCTGCAGGTGCGTGTGAGCGACGGAGAATTCGGTGCTCAGGCCTCATCGTTGGGCAATTCCTAAGCAGCGGACAAGGATCAACTATGGCAGAACCAAAAGCTCCAGACAAAATGCGCTTTGAAGAGGCTTTTCAGGAGCTGGCTGCCCTGGTTGGGCAACTAGAGGCCGGCGACCTGGAACTTGAGCAAAGCCTGGGGCTTTTCGAACGGGGCCAGGCCTTGTCGGAACGTTGCAGTCAATTGCTCGAGGAAGCTGAGCTCACGTTGCGTCAGCTCGAGGGGGACCCGACGCGCGACTCGGAATAGCCTAGCGACGCAAAAGACCTGGTAGGGCACGCGCCTCCGGAGCCCTGAAGACGAGAGCAGCCAGCCAGTAGATAGCGGCTCCGAAGACCACTCCCCCCAACCCCACAAGCCAGACAGAGCTCCCGCGCGTCCCGTCTCTCCAGAGGATGAGGAACACGGCCAGCACGACCGAGGCCGCCGCAGCCGCGAAGGTTCCCCGCCGCACGCGCGGGAAAGCAAGGCCATCCAAACGATCGCGCATCAGCCAGAGCAGAACGATCGCTTCTAGCGCGGTGGCAATGGTGTTTGCCAGCGCTAACCCTCCGAGTGGTTCCCAACCGATCCGTTCAAATCCAATCGATAGCGACAAGCTCAGGATCAAGTTGAGACCCATCGCCGCAGCTCCCACCAGCACCGGGGTGCGGGTGTCCTTCAGGG
>BTQZ01000076.1:0-8008 GCA_036986135.1 Anaerolineae bacterium
TTCAATGTGACCGGCTTCGTGGCGGGGCTGGGCCTCGTCGGTTTTACGATCGGATTCGCCCTGCAAGATGTAACGAAAAACTTCGTGGCCGGCATCCTGTTGTTGATTCAGCAGCCCTTCGATCTGGGCGACAGCATTGAAGTGACCGGCTACAGCGGCACGGTCACCGACATCACGCTTCGCACAACGGAAGTGCGCACCTGGGATGGTCGCGATGTCCTTATCCCGAATGGGGACGTCTATGTCAAACCCATCACCAACTACAGTCGCGACCCCCGGCGTCGATTACAGATCTCGGTCAGCGTGGACAAGGATTGGGATCTCGAAAATCTCACCGATACCGTGCTCGGATCGCTCAGGGAAGGAGAGGGCGTGCTAGAGGAGCCGAATACGGAGGCGGTCTGGACGACCTCCACCGAAGGGAAAACGGAGCTATCCGCATATTATTGGGTGGATACGTCGCAGGTCGATCTGCGTAGCGCCCAGAACACAGGGGTTGCGGCCGTGCGGGGGGCGCTGATAGCGGCGGCGGACGAGTTTTCCTTCTCAGTGAAAGCCCCATTGCTTGACGCGCCCTAATCTTCCCGGCTGTAGCGAAGCCTCAGATAGTCGAGCGCTACGCTATCGATTAGGTTCGGATCCCGATCCAGGCTCCAACGTTCCTCGAGGTTCTCATTGCTTATCAGGGCTTCGAAGGCCGCTTTTGAGGCCCGATCCCATGCACCGTTGGGCTCACCCTCGTAGTAACCAAGCCTCTTGGCCAGACCCTGTAATTCCACCGCTAGCTCGCCTTCGATGGGAACAAATTCGAGTTCGATCGCGGGTCTGAAGAATACGTGATGCATGGCCACAAGCTCGTGCAGCCGCTGAGTGGGTTCGGGATGGTCATCCACCCTGAGATCGAGATAGCGATCCGTGTCTCCTCCGTAGCCCCCGCCCTGCCGCACGACCAGCACGGCCGCCGATTGCTTGCCTCGTCGGTCGCCGCCTGCCTCATCGCCGGCGCACAGCGCCGATACCAATCGGTCGGCTAGCTCGCCGCTCGAGCCCTCGAACGAGCCCGCCATCGCTTCCAGAACATCTGGCCCTGTGAGAATGTTTCCCTGACAAGTGTAGCCCTCACCGACACGGTGCCCGGCCCAATCGAAGCATTTCTCGCCGGTATGGGCCGCCGAGTGCCCTTCGCGGTCGACGATGCCGACCTGTCGCTCTGCTCGATCAGAGTCGGCGTCTGTTATGGTTTTGAGCGTCGCATTCGCGGACCTTCCCTCGGCCAGCAATGCGAGTCCCTCCGGTCCGTATCCCACCTTTGCCCGCGCCTGCGTGGCGATCGCGCCCACCTCCGCCCGCGCCCAGCTCACCACGGCTCCTGAAGCCAGAAACTTGCTCGCCACGGCAACGCCCCACTCTCGCTTATCGAGATCACAGGCAACGATCGAAAAGGTACTGGGTCGCAAATTTACTCTCAAATGTGCATCGGACCGCGGGTGGTTTCCCTCACCTTTATTGAGATCCCAATTGCTCCCTACAGGAAGTCTTCCGCGTAGTGGCAGGCTACCCAATGTCCGGGTCGCAACTCGCGCAGCTCCGGTTCCGATATGGGGCAACGATCCATTCGAGCGATCGGACATCGAGGGTGAAAACGGCAGCCGGAAGGTGGTCTGATGGCATCGGGGATCTCGCCCTCCGGCATCAGCTGCGTGCGGCGCTTCCTCGGATCAGGAACCGGCACGGCCGCCAGCAACGCCTGGGTATAGGGGTGCAGGGGATGCGCATACACCTCGCGCAGGTCTCCCAGCTCACACATTTTCCCGAGATAGAGGATCCCAATCCGGTCGCAGATGTACTTGGCGGTGGCCAGGTCGTGTGTGATGAACAAATAGGTGAGATTCAGATGCTCCTTGAGTTCGATCATTAGATCGAGCAGCAGCGCCCGCACGCTTACATCCGCCATGGCGATGGGCTCGTCGGCAAGCACGAGATCCGGATTCGTAACCAAGGCCCTCGCGATCACGACTCGCTGGCGCTGGCCCCCCGAGATCTGATGCGGGTATTTGCCGAGAAAAAACTCTGGGGGAGTCAGTCCCACCCGCTCCATGATCTCGACTATGCGCTCCCTGTGGGCGTCGGCGTCGTCCGAGAAGTGGATCTTGAGCGGGTGGTCCAAGGCATCCTTTACAGTCATGCGCGGGTTCATCGACGCCAGAGGATCCTGGAAGATAACTTGCATTCGACGGCGCAGCGTCCGCATTTCAGAGGCGCTCAACGTGGAAAGGTCAATCCCATCGAATTTGACCGTTCCCTCGGTAACCTCTTCGAGTCGAATGATCAGCTTCCCGATGGTGGTCTTGCCGCTGCCGCTCTCCCCAGCCAGTCCGAAGACCTCTCCCCGGCGGATTGAGAACGTGACACCGTCCACAGCGTGGACATAGGCTATTTCCCTTCGGAGGATCCCATCCAGGAGACCGCCCTGAACTTCGTACCACTTCTTGACGCGGTCGACCTCGACAAGATAACCGTTATCCGATGAGGATTCGGGCTTGTTCACGCCTCTGCAACTTCTGGATGATCCTGGAACAGCCAGCAGTGCACCAGGCGTGAGCCGTCCACAGGGAGAAGCGCGGGTTCCGCCTTGGAACAGACAGGCATCGCTTCCGGGCAACGGGGATGGAAACGGCAGCCGGGAGGAGGAAGGAGGAGGTTGGGAGGCTCACCCGGCATCTTGTAGAGCTCCTCACGCTCGCCCAATTCGATGTTCGGGACGGAATTCAGTAATCCTACGCTGTAGGGATGCAGCGGCCTCTCGAAGACTTCATAGACGGACCCGACTTCCACCATTCTCCCAGCGTACATGACGGCCACCCGATCGGCCAGCTCTGCCACCAGGCCAATATTGTGCGTGATAAGCAGGATCGAGACTTGAAATTGATCCCGGATCTCTCGCATCTGATCCAGCAATTTCGCTTCCACGATCACGTCCAG
Organism: Anaerolineae bacterium; assembly: GCA_036986135.1. Classification (GTDB taxonomy): domain Bacteria; phylum Chloroflexota; class Anaerolineae; order Anaerolineales; family E44-bin32; genus JADFRG01. The sequence goes on from BTQZ01000076.1 coordinate 2,983, forward strand.
GGAAGTGGTGGCCTCATCCGCGATGATCAGATCGGGGTGCAGCGCGAGCCCCAGACCGATCATGACACGCTGTCGCATCCCGCCTGACAGCTGATGAGGATAGTCGTCCAACCGACTGCGCTGTATCCCCAGCCGCTCTACTAGTTGGCCAATCCGCTCTCGAAGGCCGGCCTTGCTCCGTTTGCCTTCATGAACTTCGATCGCTTCGGTGAGGTGTCCTCCAACCCGCTGCACTGGATTCAGTGAGGTCATGGGATCCTGGAAGATCATGCTGATGCGCCTACCGCGAAAGTTCCGCAGTTGGCGATCGTCGTAACCCAGAACGTCCTCCCCGTCGAACAGGATTTCTCCCTCTATCCCAGCAGACTGAGGTAGCATCCGCATCAGCGCCTTGCCCAACGTGCTCTTGCCACAACCGCTCTCTCCTACCAACCCCAGAATTTCCCCTCGGTAGAATTCGAAGGAAACGCCACTCACCGCGTCCACAGGGCCCCAGTGGCTGCTATAAGTTACGGTGAGATCTCGCACGCTGATGAGGACCTCTGAATCTTGTGGGGCAGCCAAGCTAGTTCTCTGATAACCGGGGGTTTAGGATTTCGCTCAGGCCCTCACCCAGCAAACTGAAGCCGGCCGCTACGAGTGTAATCATCACTCCAGGGAAGGTGATCATCCACCATCGACCCGCTACCAGGAACTGATGGCCCTTGCTGAGGTCGTACCCCCAATCCGGCACATCCGGCGGCAGCCCGAGGCCGATGAAACTCAGACCCGCAGCGGTGAGAATGGCATCCGCAATGTTGAGGGAGAAGACGATCACAACCGAGGGGATGACATTGGGGAAGATATACATTCTCAAGATGTTACGAGATTTGGCGCCCAGGCTGCGCGCGGCCTCCACATAGAGCGACTCCTTGATCGAGAGCACCTGGCCGCGCACGATGCGGAAAAAGGTGGGGATGTAGATCACAGAAATGGCAACGGCTACATTGAAGATTCCCGGACCCAGCATAACCGCCATAATGATCGCCAGGAGCAGGCCGGGGAACGAATAAATGCTGTCCATCGTCAGCGAAAGGACCCGATCGATGCGCCCCCCTGCGAAGCCGGAAAGCAACCCAAGACTTATTCCGACTACTGAAGCCAGCAGGGCAGATGAGATCGCCACTCCCAGCACGGTGCGCGCGCCCCAGGTAAGTCGGCTGGTGATGTCGCGGCCCAAGTTATCGGTACCAAGAAAATATCTTCGGCCCAGCTCTTGTATGACGACCTCGAATCCTGAGCCTGAGGTAACGAGCTCTTTCGCCACATCCTGGTCGAGGAAGATCAAGTCCACTTCTCCGCCCGCGAGCCCATCGAGCAGCGCTTCCTGATTCTGGTACCGCTCGGAATCGAGCTCTAATTCCTTGGCGAGATTGGAGCCATTCCTGTTCCGCTGCACGCCGACGGTCTGCCCCGAGAGTTCTGCGCCAGGCGCCACTGGAGATTCACCCGATCGAGCTACCAGCGTCTGCAGACCACCGCCGGGGGGAGTGAACGCAGCGCCGATAAACTCGTTCGGATCATGGGGGGCGACGACTGGCGCGAGCAGCGTTGCAGCGGTAATGACCACCAGGATCGTTCCCCCTAGAACAGTGATATACCACTCAGTGCCGTACCACTTTCGGCCGCGCAGGATCCTACGCACGAAGCCGACGTCGGCGGTTAGCTCGCGAATGGAGAGCGGGACTGCATCGGGGGTGGTGGTTGCCATACCTAGTAGCGAATCCTTGGGTCGATGAAGCCGTAGGCAATGTCCACGATGAGACTGAATCCCATTACCAACAACGCAAAGAAGACGATGCTGCCCTGGACGGTTGCGAAGTCTCGATCGTATATGCGATCGACTATCAGCCTACCCATGCCAGGCCAGGAGAAGGTGGTCTCGGTGAGGATGGCTCCTGAAAGCAGCAGTGCGAATTGAAGGCCCAACAGAGTGACGATGGGGATGAATGCATTTCTGAGCCCATGCCTGTACGCCAGCGTTCGCTCTCGAAGCCCCCGCGCCCTTCCGGCGGTGATGTAGTCTTCTTCAAGGACGTCGACCATGTTGGCACGCGTCAGACGTATGAAGATCGCGCCAAGGATAAGCCCCAGCGTGAGGGAGGGGAGGATCAAATGCCGGAGTGCGTCCACCAGGAGATCCCAATCCCTCATTATGATGGCGTCGATGGTGTAAAGACCCGTGATGGTGTAGGCTGGAGTGTTGCCCGGATCGAGCCTGCCGGAGACCGGCAGCCAACCGAGGCCGGCCCCAAAGATCATCTGGAACATCAGTCCCAGCCAGAATATCGGGATCGAATACAGGATGATGCTGGAGACTCGGATACCGTAGTCCCTCCCAGACTTCCGGTTTTTAGCCGCATAAGCACCGAATCCGATTCCGACTGTGGCGGTTATCAGCATGCTGAAGATTGCCAGCTCTACGGTGGCTGGGAAGAATGTTTTGATCTCTTCCACAACCGGCCGGTTGCGGGTCATCGATTCACCAAAATCCAGCGTCAGCACGCCGGTAATAAAATCGAAGTATTGAATGTGCAGCGGCCGATCGATTCCGATAGCCGCTCGGAAGGCCGCCAACGCTTCCTCTGAGGCACCTTCCCGCAGGATGGCTAGAGCCGGGTCGCCAGGCAGCACACGCAACACGATGAAAACCAGCGAAACCAAGATCAGCACCATGGGGAGGGTGAGCCCGATCCGCACCAAGATGTACCGCTGTAATCCACGAGACACTGGCTTAGTCCATCACTTCGATGATTTGAATCTTTATTCGGATGCCTACGCAATTGTAAGAGGCCCGAACAGCTACGTTCGGGCCTCTCATGCGCGTGCGAGTTCCGCAGAGCCTCAGATACGGAAGGCCGCTGGCCCCGTCTTGCGCCCCTACTTCTCGATCAGGAAGTAGTGGAGCAGCGCTATCGGGTCAAGCACCACACCGGACACATCATCGGCATAAGCGATAAGAAGCTTACCCTGTCCCAAGGGCACAAACGGACTTTCCTTGACCCAAAGGTCTTGGACCTCTTCCAGGATCCTGATCCGGGCGGCTTCGTCCAGTTCGGCGGCCTGTGCCTCCAGCAACGCGTCCATCTCCGGGTTGTTGTAATTCGATCCAGACCACGAGGCTGGTGAGTGTGCAAACACATTCGTGTAGTTGTCCGGATCGAGGTAATCTGGATACCAGCCTAGTAGCGACACCGGCAGCTCGCCGCCGCGGCCCAGATCACGATACTGTGCCCATTCAGCAAACTGGAGATTCACCTCTACTACCCCACTGGCTTCCCACTGATCTTTGATGACTGCAGCCACATCGGCCTCAGTGTCGCCATAGTGGGTAGGGCTATACCAAAGATCCAAAACCAGTGGATTGTCCTCGGTGAATCCGGCCCCGGCCAGGAGCGCCTTGCCGGCTTCCACGTCTTCGGTTCCTTCATAGGTTGGCTTGTAGCCCAGGAATCCCGGCGGCACCATTGAGTTGAGCGGTACCTTGACTCCCTGCCAGCCCAGATCGGCCAGCTCCTCACGATCCAGCAGCTGCGCCAGGCCCAGTCGGACGTTTGGATCATCATAGGGTGGCGTCGTCGAGTTGTAGACGATGTAGCGGATTTCCGTGCCGCCCGCCGTCTCGGTCGTGATTCCCGGGGCGCTCTGCAAAGCTTCGAAGTCCGACGGTGATGGGCTCTTCCAAGCCACGTCGATCTCACCGTTCTTCAAAGCAAGGGTCATGGTAGGTGAGTCAGCGAAGTAGCGGACGATGACCCGATCCATCTTCGGTGCCTCGCCATAATACGTTTCGTTGGCAGCAAACACGGCCTCTTCGCCCTCGGTGAAGCTCTCGATCGTGTAGGGTCCGATGCCGCAGGCTGTATTGGTCGTTCCAGCTTCGCTTGCCGACCAAGCATTCGGGTTGAGAATCTTCCAGGGGTTGGTTGCCACGAGCTGTGGCGCGAAGGGGAACGGATCTGAGAACGTGACCTTTACCGTTAGGTCGTCGATCTTCTCAACACCATCGACATAGGCGGTGTAGAGGAAGCCCGCGTTGTCCCCCTCGGCCTCATTGATGGGTGCGATGCGTTCCAAGGAGAACACCACGGCATCCGCGTTAAACGGCGTACCGTCCGGGAAGGTCACGCCTTCGCGCAGGTTGAAGGTGTACTCCTTTCCATCCGCGCTCACGTCGTAGCTCTCAGCCAGCGCAAGCTCAACTTCACCCGCAGTTCCCGGCTTGATGTTAAGCAAGCCATCAGCACATTGATGGAAAAGCTCCCAGTCATGGAAGCTGTAGACCCATGCCGATTCGAAGCTCGACCAGCTATCGGTCGTGCCTATGACGAGCGGCTCGGCGTCCTCTGCAGGCGCGGCAGTCGTCTGGCATGCCGCGAGAGCCAGGCTCGCTCCTACTAGTAGTCCAAACGCGAAGATCATATTTCGGCGTTTCACTATGTACTCCTCCTTCAATCGTCGGACGTGTGTCAATACACTAAGCTCAATAGCACCCTTCTTCTCCATTTACCTCCCTCCCCTCACCTCCCTCACCGTTCGATGGGGTCGTTCACCCAAGATGCGAACAGGCTTGAAGGCCCAGACGTAATCTCTTTAACAGATTTCAAAGGGGGCTCCAGCATTAAAGTGGTATCGAATTGTATCTGGTAGACGCGTGACCGTCAACGACCGCCTTCTTAGCTCGGCTCATGCAGGATCTGGTGAGTAGAGTATGCTGTAAATTGCGTGGAAAAAATGAACTCCCTACTGATAATCAGTGACCTCGTGGTCGAGTATGAGAACAAGCGCGAGCGAGTCCGTGCCCTCGACGGCGCCGAGCTATCGGTACAGTCTGGCGAAATCTACGGGCTGGTCGGTGAATCGGGGAGCGGAAAGACCACGCTGGCGCTTGCCATCCTGGATTTGATCGAACCGCCGGGGAAGATCTTGAGCGGTGAGGTGATCTTCGAGGGCGCACCCCTGCTTACGATCCCTGAGGACCAGCTCG
>BTQZ01000077.1:0-7835 GCA_036986135.1 Anaerolineae bacterium
GAGCTCGGCAAAGGCAACAGTCTGGAGATCGGACGGGCAGCGGGGGCGATCTCTGGCGGGGATCCAGAAGGCGCAGGGAATTGGGCGATCGGCTTTACGCCGCAGCGCGCGGTTGGCGTTTGGCTTGGGGGATCCCCGCTCATTGCGGTGGACCGAACGAACGGGGCGGCCGCGATATGGAACGCGGTTATGCGATTCGCTTCGGCCGAGCTGCCTCCCCAGAGCTGGGATATGCCCCTGGGGGTGACGGAAATGGAGGTTTGCGATCCATCCGGGTTCCTGCCAACCATATATTGCCCCGAGATCGTGCGTGAAGTGTTTGTTCTCGGCACCGAACCAACGCACTATGACGATCTTTACCAGCCCTTCCGAGTCAACCGGGAGACTGGCAAGCTGGCCACGCTTCTCACGCCGCTTCAATACGTCGAAGAGCGAGTGTATTTCATTCCACCCTCTGTGGCCGAGGATTGGGCCATCGCTACCGGCATTGAGCGACCCCCGCAAGAGTACGACACGCTCCCGTCCGACCCTTCTGAAATTCCAGGGGTCCAGATCCTGTCTCCCGCTCCTTTTGAAATCTTGGGTGATAACGTATCCGTTCGAGGGGATGCGAACACGGAGGGATTTGGCTACTTCCGCCTGCAGTATGGGCAAGGCCTCAACCCCACGCGCTGGATCCAGATCGGGGAGGATCAAGAGCGGCCGGTCGAGGGCAGCCGCCTGGGCACCTGGTCCACGCAGGGCTTGAACGGTCTCTACACGCTGCAGCTTATGGTCGTGCTGGCTGATGGGCAAGTGCGAACGGCAGCGACTCCGCTTACGCTCGACAACGAAGCTCCCATCCTGGAATTGCTGGTTCCATCCGCAGGCGATACCTTTTCGCTGGGCACGGTGGAAAAGCTCACGATCAGCGTCTCAGCCGTAGATGAGGTCGGACTCGCGCGCATCGACTTCTTCGTCGGCGGGCGCCGCATCGGAACTGCCACCGCCTCGCCCTTCACCGTCGACTGGACGCTCCCCAATCGGACCGGCGATTACGAAGTCTTCGCCCGCGCCTACGACGCAGCCGGGAACCGGGCCGAGAGTCAGCGGGTCCTGATCGAAATCGTTCCTTAGTTTGCCTGTAGCTGCTCGTAGCTGGCCAAGCTGCCCTCGCCGCGGTAGCGGTTGTTGAGGATCGATCCAGATCCTGGTGTGACTAAGCGGTTTGTAGTTTAGATGGGATCATTCAGACCAAGGCTCAAACTTAACTGGGCGGAGTCGCAGCCGAGACTATAATGCCGGCATTCAGACGGTGAGGGGAGGCCATGGATTTCTACCTTCTGTTGCTACGGCTTATTCATATCCTGGGAGGCGTATTTTGGGCCGGCAGCGTGTTCATGTTGACGGGTTTCGTTGGGCCGGCAGTCAGTCAGGCCGGTCCTGCGGGCGGCAAGTTTATGCAGCGGCTCGTCTTAGGTACTCGCTTTACGACGGTAACCGCGGTCGCGGCCGGCCTCACGGTCCTGACCGGCCTCCTAATGTATTTGAGAAAACTGGGTGTCCTAGGCAACTTCAGCGTAGATTGGGTTTCAACGGGAGAGGGTATCGTCATCACAATCGGCGGCCTGGCCGGAATTGCGGCGCTCATTGCGGGGGCCCTAACGGGGTCCACTAGCCAAAAACTTGCCGAGCTGGGAGCCAGCCTTGAGGGTCCTCCCTCACCGGAACAGGCATCCGAGATCGCAGGACTGCAGAACCGGCTGTCGGACCTGGGTGTGACGGCTTCAATTCTGCTTGTAGTGGCACTCATTTCGATGGCCACCGCTCGGTACGTCTTCTTTTAGCCCATCCATTCGACGCCGACTGAGTTTGCAGGCATGGCGTCAGTCCGCAGGCGTTGTTGGTGCACGGGGTCATCCTCTATACTAAGTCGGCCTGTCTGTGGTCCGAGTAGGGGTGATCGATGATACAAGCTAAAAGGTGGGGGCTGATGATTGCCGGGCTCGCGATGGCAGCATTGGCCTGCAATCTTGGTCAAGTCGGTTCTGATGAGCCCGCTCCCACCCCTACGCAAGAGCAAACCCAACCGGATAGCCGACCCGAGATCGAGCCCGTTCCCGAAAGCGGCGCCGTTTCAAGCTTGGAGGACGTGCGACAAGCGGTGGTGCAGATCGAAGCGCAGGGCACCTTTATCGATCCAGAGGTCGGCCTGCAAGTGAATTCCGCGGGGCGGGGATCGGGTTTTATTATCGACCCCTCCGGAATCGCGGTCACCAACAATCACGTTGTGACCGGAGCCGCCTTGTTGAAAGTTTGGGTAGGGGGCGAGAGCGAGCCGCGGAATGCGCGGGTACTGGGCGTTTCAGAGTGCTCCGATCTGGCGGTCATCGACATCGAGGGGGTCAACCATCCATACCTGGACTGGTTTGAGGGTCCCATCGACGTCGGCCTGGAAATCTATTCTGCTGGTTTCCCCCTTGGAGATCCCGAGTTTACGCTGACCAAAGGCATAGTCTCCAAGGCCAGCGCCAACGGCGATACGGATTGGGCCAGCCTGGACTCGGTTCTGGAACATGATGCCACTATCAACCCCGGAAACTCTGGCGGCCCGCTGGTCGACCGCTCGGGACGGATTGTTGGTGTGAACTTCGCAAGCAATCCCATGTTCTCCCAGTACTTCGCCATACCCCGCGATGTGGCGGCGGGCATCATTGACCAGTTGCGGCAAGACAAGGATGTCGACTCTATCGGCGTGAATGGCAAGGCGGTGGTGAGCGACGATGGTTCCCTCTCCGGAGTCTGGGTGAGCTCTGTGGCTTCAGGTTCAGCGGCCGATAGGGCGGGCGTGCAGCCGGGAGACATCCTCACCAGCATGGAGGGGCTGGTGCTGGCGACGGACGGCACGATGGCTGATTATTGCAGTATCCTGCGCACGAAGGGACCTGATGCGACCTTAGGAATTGAAGTGCTGCGGTATGAGGATGAGCAGTACCTTCAAGGCCAGCTCAATGGTCGACCCCTGGAAACATCGTTCTCTTTTAAGGCGGAGCTTGGTTCGGCGGTGGGTGGGGATTCAGGATCGACGAATGGGACCTACAGCAGCTACGAGTGGGTGAGCGATGACTTCGGCACGATCACGGTGGAAGTTCCCTCGGACTGGGCCGATGTCGATGGGAGCCCCTGGGTCGATGACGGAGCGGTCATCGGAGCGGGCATCTCCGCCGCCGCCAGCTTGGAGGACTTCTTTGCGCATTGGGATGAGCCGGGAATCTTTTTCGGTGCCTCGGATGATCTGGCGCAGCTAGGCGGCTATGTGCAGCTGCTTGACATATTGCGCCCGGACTTTATGGGGGACTGCGAGCTGGACGGGAGATATGATTACGATGACGTGCTTTATCGCGGCAAATACGACCTCTTTGCCGACTGTGGCGGGAGCGGGGGATCGCTCTTTATGGTATTGACCGCGGTACCTAAGGATGATCCGACGGGATTTCTTATCCTGCTTGAAGTACAAATCGTCGGCGACGGCGATCTGGAAGCTGTGGACCGCATTCTCGAAAGCTTTGAAGTGGTGGCGACGCTCCCTTAGCGCTCTCCGTTGCGTATAAGCTTGAAAGGCGCCCGCGGAATGGGCGCCTTTTTCGTTGTTTGACTCTCGACTGGCGGGCGTGATAATATTCCCCAGCTTGGGGACCTTAAATCATTCATCGGGAATCCCCGAGCCCGGTTTCATCTGACATCATTCTTCTTTTATCGCAGCTAGAAACTGCCTGCCTGGCCCCGGAACGGTACTGGGGGCCACCAGGCTCAATCGGAAGAAAGATTCGACCACCGAGAGGGGTGGGTGCTGAAACCGGGCACTCACCCCTTTTTGATTGTTGGTCATGAAAGAGTTGACATATGAGTATCGAATTCCTTTTTAGGATCATTGGCATGTTCGCCTTCGCCATAGGCGGAGTCATCCTGGGCGTGCGCCTGAGCACCCTGGCCGGAGGTGCGGCCGAGCTGTGGGGAATGGTGCTTGCCATGGTAGGAGCGCTGCTGGGATTAGTGCTTGCGCCTTACCTGACCACACGACCGCTGCGCGCCATCCGCAGACGGATGTCTCAAGTTTCGGCCCAGACGATGGTGGCCGGACTGGCCGGCCTGATCGCCGGATTGTTGATTGCAGCCCTCGTATCGGCCCCAATTTCGCTTCTGCCTTCGCCGTTTGGCCAGCTGCTGCCTTTTGTTAGCGCCATATTCTTGGGGTATCTCGGGGCCACCATATTCATTATGCGCGAGAACGACATTACCAATATCCTGAGCAGTCGTTTTCAATCGAGTCCTGACGAGAGCGGTGAGAGGTCGCAGAACGGGCGAAGCATTCTTATGGACACAAGCGTGATTATCGATGGCCGCATCGCGGATATCGCTAGAACCGGATTTGTACTGGGGCCGATGTTGGTGCCGGCCTTTGTGCTGATTGAGCTTCAGCACATCGCCGACTCATCTGACCCGCTTCGCAGAAGACGTGGTCGCCGAGGTTTGGACATCCTCAACCGGCTCCAGAAGGACAACACCATTCCATTGAGAATCACCGACCTCGATGTGGAAGGGGTCCGTGAAGTGGATGACAAGCTCGTGATCCTTGGGAAGCAACTTCGCAGCCCGATCCTGACCAACGACTACAACCTGAATCGAGTAGCGGAGCTCCAGGGTGTGACGGTCCTGAATATCAATGAATTGGCTAATGCAGTCAAGGCGGTCTATCTTCCGGGCGAGACCATGGAGGTTCAGGTCATTCAGGAAGGCAAGGAAGTCGGACAGGGGGTTGGCTACCTCGACGACGGAACGATGGTTGTCATTGAAGATGGTAAGGGCAATATAAACAAGACCATCCCGGTCACGGTTACCAAGGTGCTGCAGACCGCCGCGGGTCGCATGATCTTTGCCAAGCCCGGCATCGAGTGAGAAGCTCGATGGCCCTACAAATCTACAGCACCCTCACCCGAAGCAAAGAGCAACTAAATACTCTCAACTCCGGCGAGGTCCGGATGTATGTCTGTGGCCCCACGGTCTATGACCGCGCGCATATCGGACATGCGATGTCGTCCATCGTATTCGATGTCATACGGCGGTACCTCGAATATCGAGGGTTTGAGGTCCGGCATGTGATGAACTACACGGATGTGGACGATAAGGTGATCCATCGCGCCCGCATCCTGGGTTTTGAGCCCTTGGAGCTGGCCGAAAAATACATCGACGAATACGACCGGCACTTGAAGGAACTCAACATCCTGGAGCCGACGGTAAAACCTCGCGCTTCCGAAGAGATACCCGAAATTATCCAGATGGTGGAGGGTTTGGTGGAGAAAGGGTATGCCTACACTATCGACGGCGACGTCTATTTTGAGGTCGGCCGCGACCAGAGCTACGGCAAGCTTTCGGGTCGTCGTCCGGAGGAGATGAAGGCAGGAGCACGGCTTGAGGTGGATGAACGTAAGCGAGATCCTGCAGACTTTGCATTGTGGAAGTCTGCCAAGCCGGGTGAACCAAGCTGGGAAAGCCCATGGGGTCGGGGAAGGCCCGGTTGGCACATCGAGTGCTCGGCGATGAGTTTCCGCTACCTGGGAGACGAAATCGATATCCATGGCGGTGGAAACGATCTAATTTTCCCGCACCATGAGAACGAGATCGCTCAGACGGAGAGCCTCACCGAAAAGGCATTTTCCCGATACTGGGTACATAACGGGATGATGGAGCTCAGCGGCGAGGCGATGTCGAAGTCAACCGGAAACGTGCTTACTATTGAAGAGTTCTTGGAGATGCACGAAGCGGACGTACTGCGCCTCCTGGTGCTCAATTCGCACTACCGTAGTCCGCTCTCCTTTAATGAAGAGATTGCGGAAGCGGCCAAGCGCGGGCTGGATCGGATCAAGGGCGCTCTGAAGCCAGCGATTCCTGGGGATAGCAACGGTTCCTACCACGCATTGGATCAGCTCATAGACAAGACCAATCAGGACTTCATCGATGCAATGGATGACGACTTCAATTCCCCGAGAGCGTTGAGCGCCATCTACGAGCTGGTGCGAGGGATCAATCAGGCCCGGGATGCCGGAGCAGGCGTCATCGAGTTGGGCGCTGCTCAAGATAAGCTGCGCGAAGTGGCCGGAGTGCTCGGGTTGAGCCTGACTACCCCGCGTGAGCTTGAATCGCAGGCGTCCGACCTAGTCGAGCTTCTCCTTGAGATCCGCGAGGAGCTTCGGGAGGCCGAGCAGTGGGCGCTTGCCGATCGCATCCGGGATCGGCTGTCGGAGGCGGGCATCGTGCTCGAGGATGGACGGCAGGGCACGATCTGGCATTTCGATGGTCACGCAAGTTGAGGAATCCTTCACTTACAAGTTATTGCAGCCCGCAGCCTCGAACTCCTACGACCCCTCAAATAAAGGGGGCGGAGGGTGGGGCTGAGCTAGGCGCCCGTTGAGCCACGCACCATCGGAACTTATCTACGGCGTGCATCCAGTCGAAGAGGTATTGCGCGCCGGCCGCAGAAGGGTCCATCGCGTGCTGGTGGCCGGATCGATACGTCCTTCCATCGAATCCGCAGCCAGGCAATCCTCGACCCCTGTGGAGCGCGTGGAACGGTCCGTTCTCGACTCTGCCGGGGATCACCATCAGGGGATCGGGGCTGAAGTTGAACCGTATCCTTACTCCGATCTGCACTCGATCCTGAGGGCTGTTGAATCGGCGGGCAGTCGTGCCCTTATACTGATCCTGGACCTTCTGCAGGACCCACAAAATCTGGGCACATTGATCCGGACCGCAGAAGCGGTGGGTGTGCAGGGCATCCTGATACCTAAGAGAGGCGCAGCAGGGGTGACACCGGCCGTGGTCTCGGCCTCCTCAGGCGCCTGCGAGCACCTTCAAATTGCCCGCGTAAATTTGGCGAGAGCCATGTCAGAACTCAAGAAGACCGAGGTTTGGGTTGCCGGGTTGGAGAATCATGCCGAGGCAAGGCATATCTACACAGCGGAGCTCAAACCCCCACTTGCCATCGTGGTAGGAGCAGAGGGGCACGGATTGCGCAAGCTCGTGCGGGAGACTTGCGACTATCTCATCCGGATTCCCATGCAAGGATCGGTGGGATCGCTTAACGCCGCCGTAGCGGGATCCATTGCGCTATATGAGGCTCATCGGTATGCATATCGGGTTGAACAATAGGAGCAAGCAGCTTATTAAGCATCTGAATTGACACTCTCCTATGGATGCTGATAGACTCATCGGTCGTAGGTTTGGTATAATCGCCGGGCGCCGCGACAGGCGCGTTTTTGTCGTTAGGCCGACGTAGCTCAATGGCAGAGCGACCGCTTTGTAAGCGGTAGGTTATGGGTTCGACTCCCATCGTCGGCTTGTCCTACGGAGTAGGGCTTATGCTTCGCAGAGCGAAGCATCGCAAGGCGAGGGCGTTTGCTTTGATAAGTATGTGGTTCAAAGGTAGAGTGCAGGAGAGAGAGGGCGGTTACCCAAGTGGACAAAGGGGGCTGACTGTAAATCAGCTGGCGTACGCCTTCGGAGGTTCGAATCCTTCACCGCCCACCAGCTTGTCCTACACAAAGCGCAGCGGCGCTTTGGGGAGGGAATGCCCTCATAGCTCAGACGGTAGAGCACGTTCTTGGTAAGAACGGGGTCAGGGGTTCGATTCCCCTTGAGGGCTCAGCACAATTGCACGTAGCCTGAGGAGAGAGCAAATATGGGTAAGGAGAAATTTGAGCGCACGAAGCCGCACATGAATGTGGGCACGATGGGGCACATCGACCACGGGAAGACGACGTTGACGGCGGCGATCACGAAGTGGTGTTCGCTGAACGGGT
>BTQZ01000078.1:0-7562 GCA_036986135.1 Anaerolineae bacterium
AGGTAGCGGGGGTCGGATTCGAACCGACGACCTTCAGGTTATGAGCCTGACGAGCTGCCACTGCTCCACCCCGCAGCGTTTTGCGCCTTCGGTCGACGCGGGCGGCATTATATCATATGCCCTACGGGACCCTTGGAATCGAGCCCGCGTCCGCAACTCGTCACCCAGCATCGACGTTACCAGGCCAATGGATCTCTTATGTAAAGCGTTGTTGCGGCCACCCGAAATGCCAAGTGAAACTGCTGAGATGGATGGAGATTCGCGGAAATGCGGATGGGTGGAATGCGAACTGAGACCCGGTCGGTTGATGATCGTGAAGCGCGATTACCAAGTGAGAAGAATCATCCGCCGCCCAGCAGCGCCAACCAGACCTCCCAAGTTGTGGGCGGTTCCACCGGCGCCTGAGGCGGTTGCGCGGCAGGTGCGGGGGACTCCTCGGCCGGCAGCGGCACGACCAGCCGCTCTCCTTCTTTGATCAATTTCGCCTGTGAGCGCGCCCACGCTTCTATGCTGGCGTCGTCTCCAGCAGTAGCGCTTTTCGCTTCGAGCTCCTCATTGAGCGATTCCAGTCGCTTAACTTGAGTGGCCAACCTGCGCGTCTCGCGCTCCATCCTGCGCGCGTCGGTCATGCGCCGGGTGAGATCGCCCACGATGAGAATCCCCACGATGAGCGCCACCAGCAGCCAAAAGCTCGAGATCCTTCCTGTTCCTTCGCTCATAAGGCGAGACATCTTACCGGAGGCAAGTTGGTGCGGCAAGCCGCCATTATGCGTGCAAGACCTACGCCAAAGTCAGGCGTGATCGACTTCTGCGGTACCAACTCGGGACTGGAAAAGGCGCTTGAAATAAGCAGGCCCCGATTTCTCGGGGCCCATGCCGAAGGCGGGAGTCGAACCCGCATGCCCACAAGGGGCACTGCGCCCTGAACGCAGCGCGTCTGCCAGTTCCGCCACTTCGGCGCCGTGCCATTCTACCGCGCGAGGGGTCGCTAGGCGGCCAGTTTCTCGGTTGCTTGGTCGAGACGCAGGCTGATCACTTCGCTGGCCTTGTCCTTGCCCAGGCTGATTCCGTAGAGAACCGCCGCTTCCTGAATGGTCTGCCGATTATGCGTGATGACCAGGAACTGGGTGTCTTCGCTCAGTTCCTTCAGGATTTCTCCAAACCTCAATACGTTGCTCTCGTCGAGCATCGCATCCACCTCATCCAAAACACAGAAAGGAGTAGGCGAAAGCTTGAGCAGGGCGAAGATCAAGGCGACCGCGGTCAGGCTGCGTTCGCCACCAGACAGCATTGCTAGCCCCCGCGTTCTGCGACCCGGGAGCCGGACTTCGATATCAATGCCAGGCCGATCTGAGCCCTCGACATGAAGCAGCCTCAATTTCGCCGCGCCCCCGTCGAACAGACGCACGAAATAGTCCTCGAAAGCCTCTGCCACCGCTTCGAAGGTGATCTGAAATTGACTCGCCATCTGCTCATCGAGCTGCTCAATCACCTGCTTGAGGTGGACCTCGGCCTGATTCAAATCTTCAATTTGCTCGCTAAGGAAGGAGTGCCGCTCCCGGACTTCCTCGTACTCTCGCTTGGCTGCCAGGTTGATGGAACCCATCCTTCGCAGCTTCCTGCGCAGTTTGTCGACCTGCTTATCCAGATCCTCCGGGAGGATATCAATCCGCTGCAGGCGCGCCACCAGACCCTCCAGAGGCAATGGCTCCTGACCCTCGCCACCCCGATAGCTCACGAGTCCGAAATCCTCCTGCAAGCGGCGCTCCATCTCGACCGATTGCTGTTTGAGGCGTGCCAGCTCAATTTGCGTCGAGGTGTAGCGATCCTCCGCCCTTCGTCGCGCTTCTCGGCTCTCTGACTCGGCAGCGAGTATCTGCGTCCGTCGGTCGTCCGCAGCGTTGAGAGCTGCGTCCAGGTTCTCCAATTCTGTAGTGGCGGCGGAGGATTGAGCCAATTGGCTCTCAAGCTGGACCTGTATCTCCTCCACGCGATCTCGGGTTCGGCTCCGCTCCTTGGTGTTCCGAAGAAGTTGGCTGCGGATCTCGGTCAGTCTTCCAGCGTAGCTGTGAAACTGCTCCTCGAGGCTGTTGGCCTTGGCCTGCGAGGCCCTTACTACCTCGCCGGAGAGCTCCGCTCGCACTTCCGCCTCCAGGCGCTCGCGCTGATCCATGAGCTCGGCTCGGTTCAGCTCCAGGCGCTTGATCTTTCCGTCCACCTGCTCGAGCCGTGCCCGCATCCGCTCCGGGTCTTCAAGGGATTTACCG
Source organism: Anaerolineae bacterium (assembly GCA_036986135.1). GTDB lineage: Bacteria > Chloroflexota > Anaerolineae > Anaerolineales > E44-bin32 > JADFRG01. The sequence goes on from BTQZ01000078.1 coordinate 2,268, forward strand.
TTGGCCGATACCAGCACGTGCCCTGCGGGATAGAACACCTCTCCGGACAGGGTGACGACCCGCGCGTCCAGCGGGAGTCCCTCCAGCACGCGCCGGGCCGACTTACGATCCCGGACCACCAGGGTGCGGCCCAGCAGCAACTGGATGGCGCTCTCGTATTCTGGTGCGGTGGCAACAAAGTCCACGGCACATCCCAGACAATCTGGGTCGCCTGGGACCTGCAGCGGCGGCAGCCGACGCGAGCGGGTCAGGGGCAACAACCCCAACTTACCCTTCGGGTGTTCGCCAGTTAGCCAATCCAGAGCCGATTCGACCTGGGTTGTGTCCTTGAAGACCACCCCTCGATCGAATCCATCCAGCACCGCCAGGATGGCGGTTTCGAAACTTGGCTTTACCTTGAGATTCTGGCCCAGGTTTCCAATCAGACCCGGCAGTGCGCCGCGGTGGGCGGCCTCCTGCATACGCTGCACAAATTGATCCGAATCGAGCGCGGCCTTGGAAGTTAGCTCGAGCCGAGCTTCGAGGGAGGCGCGTTCCTGCGAGAGACGCAGCATCTGACCATCCAGCACTTTGAGACGATCTGTGAGCTTGCTGCGCTCATGTTCGGCCTGGGCCTCGGACCTAGCCTGTATGAAGCCGGGCAGGTCCTGCGCCTTCGCCTTCGCTTCCTCCTTGGCCACGACCAGCCGCTCGCCTACGTCGGCTTTGGCAGTTTCCAGTCCGACGATCTCTCCGTCGAATGAACGTTCCTCATCCTGGAGCCAGACCAACCTCTGTTCTGCGACTGCGAGATCGCGCGTCATGGCCTCCCGCTTCGCAGCGGCCTGCCTGACCTGCTCCGCTAGGCTTCGCCTTCGATCCTTGAGTTCATTCACACGTTCGCCGGTTTGACTGAGCGATCGAGTGGCCGATTCGCTTTCGCTGAGCAGCTCGTCGCGCTCGCGAGCCGCCAATTCGGCGCCTTCCTTCACCGCCTTGAGCTTATCTTGAAGCGCGTACCAGTGGTGCCCATACCATTGCTCGAGGGCTTGCTTCAGCCCCTCCAGAACCAGATCATGAGCCTCTGCTTGTTCTGCCTGACGCTCGAGACTCCGTAGGCGAGGCCGAATCTCCGCCAAAATGTCCTTCACCCGGTCCAAGTTCAGACGGGTCTTCTCCAAGCGGCGAAGCGATTCATCGCGCCTCATCCGATGGACCGCGATCCCAGCCGCCTCCTCAAAAAGCTTGCTTCGCTCTTCCGCCCTGAGTGAAAGCACAGAATCCACAAGCCCTTGCCCAACGATGGTGTAGTTCCGTTCCGCAAGGCCACTGCTTCCGAGCAAGTCTTGAATATCACGCAATCGAACCCGTTGGCCGTTCAGAAGGTACTCGTTCTTGCCATCGCGATGAGCCCTTCGGCCAACGCTGACCTCAGCATAGTCGATGGGCAACCACCCATCAGAATTGTCGAAGGTTATGGTGGCAGCCGCCATTCCCGCCCTGGATCTCCCCTGCGATCCAGCGAAGATCATGTCTTCCGTCTTGCGTCCCCGAAGCGACCGGTAGGACTGTTCTCCAAGCACCCACCGGATGGAATCGGCAATGTTTGATTTGCCCGAGCCGTTGGGGCCGACAACGGCGGTTACCGTGCCGGCGAAATCAAAGCGGATCTTGTTGGCGAAGCTCTTGTAGCCCTGTAATTCCAGCGATTTGAGACGCGGGGCATTGCCAAGATTAATTTTCATACCCAACCCTTCTTAAGAGTTTTAAGTGCTTCAGTGGCGGCTGCTTGAGCGGCCTCCTGCTTGCTCTTACCGCGGCCCTGCGCGGTGGGCTGTTCGCCTACGCTGACCTCGACGACAAATTCCCGGGCGTGATCGGGACCGGTTGAATCGATCGTGCGGTAGCGTGGCGTCTCACCCAGCTCGGCCTGCGCCCAGATTTGAAGCAAACTGCGGTCGTCCACCAAGCTCTCGTCTTCCATCGCCTGATCCACGGCTCCAGGGAGCCGGGGTTCCAGAAAGGCGGCCACCGCCTCCAGGCCCGAATCGATATACAGGGCACCCATTATCGATTCGAAGGCGTCGCAGAGCAGCGCCTGGCGTGCCCGCCCTCCGGAGGTTTCTTCTCCATGCCCCAATAGCACGGCCTCTCCCAAATGGATCTCCTCTGCAAATGCCGCGAGCTGCTCCGTGCGTACAAGCGCTGAGCGCAGGCGCGTCAGCTGACCTTCGTCCATCTCCGGATAGTGGCGGTAGATCCAGGCGGCAATAAGGAAATCGAGGGCCGCGTCCCCCAGAAACTCGAGCCGCTCGTTATCTTCCTGGATCTCGGGATTCTCGTTGACATAGGAGCTGTGAGTCAGCGCGCGCCGAACCAGCTGCAGGTCATTGAAGTGGAGACCAGCCTGCTGGACAAATTCGTCTGGCGTCAGCATCAGTACGCCTGAATCAATGGAACGCGGATTTGCCATTCCGAAGGATGAGCTAACCGCGTCCCGAGTTCCCTTTCCCCTTCACGGGGCGGGATTTTAGCTTGAGAAGCCCTGAAAAGCTAGAACCGCATTATGGCCCCCGAAACCGAAGGCGTTGCTGATTGCGACGTCCACTTTGCCCTGGCGGGCCTCATTCGGGACGTAGTCGAGGTCGCACTCCGGGTCGGGCGTGCGATAGTGAATGGTGGGCGGGATGATGTCATTTCGAATGGCCTGGATACAGAAGATCGCTTCCAGCGCCCCAGTGGCCCCCATCATGTGCCCCGTCATGGATTTGGTTGAAGAAATCGGGACGTCGTAGGCCGCTTCGCCGAAGGCAGCTTTGATGGCACGCGTCTCGGATAGATCGTTCAGGGGCGTGGCCGTGCCGTGCGCATTAATGTAGTCCACTCGATCCGGAGAAATGCCTGCCATCTCCATTGCGCCAGCCATCGCAGCCGCCCCTCCCGCACCGTCCTCGGCCGGCGCGGTAATGTGATAGGAATCCGAGGTGGAGCTGTAGCCCACCAGCTCCGCCAATATCTCGGCCCCCCTTGCCCGCGCGCGTTTCAGATTCTCCAGTACGATGACCGCCGCCCCCTCCCCCATAACCAGCCCATCTCGATCCTTGTCGAACGGGGCGGGAGTGGAGGTGTAATCCTCATTTCGGCGCGACATGGCGCCCAATCGATCGAAACCGCTCACGCCGATCCGGCTGATCACGGCGTCCGATGCCCCGGCCACGGCTACATCCACTGTGTCTGCGATGATCATCTGTGCCGCCTGACCGATCGCGTCCGAGCCGGAAGCACAAGCGGAGGCCAAAGAAAATGTGGGTCCCCTGAATCCGTTCTCGATCGAGACCAGCCCGGCTGCACCATTTGGCATGAACTTTGGAATAATGAAGGGTGTGATTCTGCGGGCCCCTTTCTCGATGTAGGCGAGCATCGCTTCTTCAATGCTGAGAATTCCACCCACTGCGGAGGATATGATCACCGACGCTCGACCGGCCTCTTCTGGCTCAACCTTTAGCCCGGCCTGTTGGATCGCCTGCTTGGCGGCTGCGATTCCGAATTGCTGAAATCGATCTATGCGCCTGGCTTCTCGCTTTTGCATGTAGTCTTCTGGATCGAATCCCTTGACTTCACAAGCGATTTGAACCAGCAAACCCTCGGGGTCGAACAGCGTAATCGGCCCCACGCCCGAAACTCCCTCTATGGCGTTGCCCCACGTCTCATCCACAGAATTCCCCATGGGACTGACTGTCCCCATTCCGGTTACTACCACGCGTCTCATGATCTGCGGTCTCCGTTGCCTGCTGCCAATATATTGCTATTTATCTTGCTAATGAGCACCGCGCCCTACTCCAGTGGGCCAACTCTCAGGCCCAACTTTGAAACCCGACCCGGTCAAAACCGCAACCACCGGCTCTGGCAGGTCGGAACGTAGTTTCTCGAGGGCCGGCCAGATGACGGCGGAGGTTGGTTCTACCAGGAATCCGCGTTGCGCCAATTCGCTCAGGCCGCGCTCGATCTCGGCTTCCTCGACGGCGACGAATGCCCCACCTGTCTCCTCCACCGCACGGAGGACCGCATCCCCACGAAGCGGCTGCACGATTCGAATCCCCTCGGCTAAGGTCTCCTGCTCCCGCACCCAGTCCAGGCGAGCGGGACCTCCCACATGCACTGCCCAAAGCGGAGCGCAAGCCTGCGCCTGCACCCCTATGAGAGAAGGCATGCTCTCTATCACTCCCGCTTCCAGCAGTGACTTGAAGCCCAGGTAGGCCCCAAGCAACAACGTACCCTGGCCTACCGGAAAGATCATCGAGCCCGGGGCTCTTCCCAAAGCCTCCGCAATCTCAAACGCGATGGTCGCCATGCCGGGCACGAGATGAGGCAGGTAGGCGTGGCTCGCATAGACCGATCCGTTTTCAGCGGCGCGCAGTACAGCCTGTGTTGTTTCGGATCGTGGACCCGAGATCCGCACCAACTCTGCCCCGTAGGATTCGATCTGAGCCTGTTTCGGGCCGGAGGCATAATCCGGCACGAATACCCGCGCGCGAATCCCGGCTCTGGCCGCGTAAGCCGCGAAGGATGCGCCGGCGTTTCCTGATGAGTCCTCAACCGCCTGCTCCACGCCAACCGCCTTGAGTGCCGAGACGAGCACCACCGTCCCGCGATCCTTGAAAGATCCGGTTGGGTTGAGATGCTCGCACTTGAAATAAACGCGACCGTGTTCCAGTTCTTCGGCGACGAGCGGCGTGTCGCCTTCCCCCAGCGTATAGAGTCGCGAATCCGGGGGCAGCAGGAACGACTCCAAATAACGCTCCAGCCTCCGCCCCGATCCCGGCGCGTACCGAAGGCCGTCTGCTAAGTCGAAGTGCCCGCCACAAGTAGGGCAGCGGTAGGGCAGCCCCTCACTTGGATATTCCCTTCCGCAGCTGCTGCAGCGGAAAGGCCAGGTCCATTCCTTAGAGATCATTTGGCAGCTCGATCCATCGGCTCAGGCCGATACTCACCTTCGATCCAAGATTCCCCGGAGGGCCCAACTTCCTTCTTCCAAATCGGCACGATCTGCTTCAACCGATCGATGCCGTAGCGGGCCGCCTCAAACACGCCTGAATCGCGGTGAGCGGCGCTGCAGGCAATCAACACGGTCGGCGTTCCAGGCTCGAGGTGCCCCAGTCGCTGCACCATCGCGATGCCCTCAACCGCCGGCCACCGCTCCCTGATTTCATCGCTCACCTGCCGAAGCTTGTCTTCCGCCATGGCCTCGTAGGCCTCGTACTCGAGGTAGGCGGTTTCACGAGGTTCAGTGCGCGTCGTTTTGGCCCTTACGATGCC
>BTQZ01000079.1:0-7270 GCA_036986135.1 Anaerolineae bacterium
TCACGAATTCCCGCTCGACCGGCATGATGTAACCAAGGAGCCACACGTCCAATCGGCGGTCGTCGGCCAATCCCCGCAGCAGAGTCATGGCCGCATGTGTATGGGCATTGATCAATCCCGGGATCAGTGCCTTGCCATCGCAGTCGAGGGTTTCCTCTGGCCGAAATTCCGCCAGTAGATCCTGCGTCGGTCCTACGGAAACGATTTCGCCGCCATTGATGGCCACGGCTCCATCGGGGAACAGGTGGAACGAATCGTCCATGGTGACGACATGTGCGTTCTTGAGGAGTAAATCGACCTTCTTCATTGAGGAGGATTATAGCAAGCCGCGGCTTGATTCTGTGCCCGGCCGATGTGCCTATCCCTCCAAACATGCACGACTCGTCTTTGAAGCCGAGTTCAAACTGTATAATCGCCATGTCATTGCGAGCGTAGCGAAGCAATCTCCTCCTGGGTGTTGGAGACTGCTTCGTCTCTACGCTCCTCGCAGTGACCGAACGGGGCATGTCATGCGTGCAGTAGACATCATCACCAAGAAGCGCGATGGCGGCGAGCTCAGCACGGAAGAAATCGAGTTCTTCGTGTCCGGGTTTGCGCGCAGCGAAATCCCAGACTACCAGGCCTCCGCGTGGGCTATGGCGGTTCTGCTCAAGGGAATGTCCCCGCGCGAAAGCACCGACCTGACCCTGGCCATAGTAGCTTCTGGCGGGCAATTGGACTTAACGAGTGTAGTGCCGCTGGCGGTTGACAAGCACTCGACGGGCGGGGTGGGGGATAAGACAACCCTGGTGGTGGAGCCGATCGTGGCCGCAAGCGGGGTGCCGGTGGGGAAGATGTCGGGCCGCGGACTCGGCTTCTCGGGGGGAACGCTCGATAAAATGGAATCCATCCCAGGTTTTCGAGTGGATCTCACTACTGAGCAGTTTATGCGACAGTTAGGAGAAGTGGGCCTCGTGTTGAGCGGGCAAACCGCCGATCTGGCGCCTGCGGACGGGAAACTCTACGCCTTGCGAGATGTGTCGGGGACGGTTCCCTCCGTCCCGTTGATCGCCTCCTCTGTTATGAGCAAGAAGATCGCGGCTGGCGCGCAGGCGATCGTGCTCGACGTAAAGGTCGGGGTGGGGGCCTTCATGAAAACCCTCGAACAAGCCGAGGAGCTTGCACGGTTGATGGTTGAAATCGGCGATCGTGCGGGGCGTCGCGTTGTAGCGCTGATATCCGACATGAATCAGCCGCTTGGGAACGCGGTTGGAAATTCGCTAGAGGTGCGAGAGGCCATCTATACCCTGCGCGGGAAGGGTCCGCCAGATTTCAAGGAGCATTGTCTGGAAGTGGCGGGACAAATGCTGCGCCTTGCAGGCAAGGCAGGGGATTTGCCGGCAGCCAAGGAGCGTGCAGCCGCCGCCCTGGTCGATGGATCGGCGCTCGCCAAATTCCGGGATCTGGTGGAAGCGCAGGGCGGCGATCCGAGTTACGTGGACGAACCGGAGCAGCTGCCAGCAGCAGATTACATCAAAACAGTAGCGGCTCCTACGTCAGGCTACGTGGCGAGCATCCACGCGGCAGAGATTGGACACACGGCAGTTGGGCTGGGCGGCGGGCGCGCAATGAAGGGCGATGTCATCGACCATGCGGTGGGCCTCGTCATTCACCGTAAGGTGGGTGAAGAAATTGCTGCGGGCGATGAGCTCTTTACGGTCCACGCCAACCGTGAGGACGATTTGGCGCTGGCCGAGGCCCGCGCCCTGGAGGCGCACGTCATCGGGCCGGAGCCTGTGGATCCTCTTCCGTTGTTCTACAAGACAATCGAAAACGACCGCTCGTAGCGCGGCTCAAACTCTCCCTTGGAGTGCGGTGCGTGGCGACGAAGCCAGAATCATTGAATCGTCATTGCGAGGAGCGTAGCGACGAAGTAATCCCCAACACTCAGGAGGAGATTGCTTCGCTACGCTCGCAATGACATTGAGGGAGTGAGGTGCTGGGCAATCGCCGAGCGATCTAGCTCGCAAGGTTATGGATCGTCACCGGCTCAACCGGCTCGCCCAAATCAAAGCCGAAGATCCTGGAGTAGAAGTAGAGTTCTGCTTCCAGGGCGCGCTTGATGTTTGCCGAATCGCGAAAACCGTGCGCCTCTTCCTCGAATCTAAGATAAGCGTAGGGTAGACCTTTTTCCTCCAACGCCTCAACCATTAATTCTGCTTGGGAAGGAGGCACGACCTTGTCCTTCCCGCCCTGTAAGAGGATCAAGGGCGACGAAATACGGTTGACGTAATGGATCGGCGATCGCTGACGGTAGAGCTCAATCTCCTCGGGATAAGGGCCGATCATGCTATCCAGGTAGCGAGCTTCGAATTTGTGGGTGTCACGCGCGAGCGCTTCGACATCGGCCACGCCATAGTAGCTCGCTCCGGCAGAGAACACATCTTGGAACACTAGAGCGGACAGCGTCGTGTATCCGCCTGCACTCCCGCCACGAATGATCAGTCGCTCGCCGTCCACGTCTCCCCGCTCGATCAGGTAACGCGCAGCGTGGATGCAGTCCTCGACATCCGCCACGCCCCATTCGCCGTTGAGCAGCTGGCGGTAGGCCCTGCCGTAGCCCGCGCTGCCGCGGTAGTTGACATCCACAACCGCGAACCCGCGCGATGTCCAATATTGGTGTGCGAGGGAGAATTCTGAGAAGGTGCTGCCAGTCGGGCCGCCGTGGCAGACGACCACTAGCGGCGGAAGTGCACCCTCGGGCGCAGAGTATTTCCTGTTGTTGGGCGCATAATAGAACGCGTGCGCCTCATGGCCTCCCGCGGTAGGGAACTTGACCGGGATGGCGTGCGAGATATCCTCCGCGTGCGGGAGATCGCTAGGTGCGGAGCTCAGTGGATCGAGTTCGCCTCCGTCGACGGACAGGGCGTAGACGCGGCCGGGGCGGTCGGGACTGGCTCCGACGAACACCAGCCGGTCCGAGATCGGTTCAAAATGCAGGCTGCGCGGCCTGAAGGTCGTAAGCTCGAGATCCAACTGCGTGAGCATTTGGTCGTGGATCAGTGCGAGGTAGTCCAAGCCGTCCTGACTGTAGATGCTGGCGATACGCCCATCCGTCAGAAATGCATATTGCGAGAGACCAAGTATCCACATGGGAGATCCAAACTCGGCCTCTATGGGCGCTAAGGCCTGTCCTTTTTCCCCTTGCCAGCGGTACAGGTTCCACCAACCGCTTCGATCGCTCACGAAGTGCAGCGTACCGTCGGGGCTCCAGTCTGGTTGAAAGATCGATTCGTCGGGTCCGCCAACGATCTTCTGCGCATGCTCTAAGGCTCCGTCCGGTCCGATCCCGGCCACCCAGAGCTCGGTTCCATCCCATGGCATATTGGGTTGATCCCACTCCAGCCAGGCCAATCTTTTCCCGTCGGGGCTGAGGCGAGGGTAGGCATAGAAGTCACGACCGGAGGCGATGACGTTCGGCGCTTGATCACCTTCCGGTGAGAGGGCAACGAGTTCATTCTCTATGTTGCTCTCAGGTTCGTGGCGTTCCCGGACGCAGTAGATCCGATTCCGATCCGGGGAAAGGCGGCCGTCCGCATACCGCAGTCCTGCCGGAATCTCGGGCTCAGGAGAAATGGCAACCGGATCTGCACCCGCTTCGATCCGGTAGAGTCGTTGGTCCTCGAAATTTGAAGCGTAGAGCGTTTTTCCATCCGCCAAGAAGGCGCCGCCGCCATACTCGTGCACCCGCGTGCGGCAGTTGAAGTCCTTCGGAGTGGCCTGCTCCACTTCGCCATTCTGGAGCCGACGCATGATGGCTACACGGCCCGCCTCTCGGGGCCTAGACTCAGACCAGTACACGATACCCTCCGACACTATGATTTGACTCGGAGCGCTAATGCCCTCCGCCACGTTTGCGGCCGACAGGGTTGAAGCCCAGCTTCCGTAGGGTCTGACTTTATTTATTTCGGTCACACTCGCTCCTTCCATTCACTCTGTGATCCAAATACGCCGGAGTTGGAGCTCTGGCTTTGGATTCTTCGATTGATTGCGCTTGCGTATAGCCAAATCGAGGTCACGATCGAATCATGGTGCGCTGCCGAACCGGAGTCTAGGGCCCTTGAGTCATGTTGAGCCGCAGAGGTCAATTGTCGTATAAAAGCCATGAAAACGAGAGATCAATATTGTATCTTTGCGAACAGACCGCTGCACTGCTAGCTGTTAAGCTTCGCACGATCCAGGGCTGACAACGGAGAAAGTTATGCCAAGGAAAGTACCTGCGAAACTGCGTGGGAATGACGAGACAAATAGCTCAGAGAGAACTGAGCGTTTCGGCTTCGCCCACCCGATTGAGCGCGAGCCGGACGACACGCTTGGGATGTATCTCAAGGAAGTGGGGAGTGTTCCCCTGCTGACAGCCGAGCAGGAGCTCGCGCTGGCAAAACGTATCGAGCGCGGCCTCAATGCACGAGAGGAGCTGGCGAAAGGCGGCCGTGGGCCCAAACAGGTGGCGGATCTCAGGGCCTTTATTGAGGATGGGTGGGCGGCTCGAGAGCATCTCCTGACCGCGAACTCACGGCTGGTCATCAGCGTGGCAAAGAAATACATAGGCCGCGGCGTCCCATTTGCCGATCTCATTCAAGAGGGCAACATCGGTCTGATTCGGGCCACCAAGAAATTCGAATACCGGCGCGGTCTCAAATTCTCGACCTACGCCACGTGGTGGATTCGGCAGGCCGTCACACGCGCCATCGCAGATCAGGGGCGCACCATCCGGCTCCCGGTCCACATGGGTGATCAGATCAATCGGCTGCTGCGAGCTACACACAGTCTCACCCAGCAGCTAGGGCGGAAGCCCACCGATGCGGAGCTGGCAGAGGCTCTCGAAGTGGGGCGGGAGAAGATCGAGGAGATGAAGCAAGTGGCCCAGCTACCACTTTCCCTCGAGACCCCCACAAACAAGGAAGAGGATTCGGTTCTGGGCGATTTCATAGAAGATGAAGAGGCTGAAGCGCCGGCCGAAGCAGCCAGCGAGGCGTTGATGTTTCAGGGGTTGAGAGACGCGCTCGAGAGCCTACCGCCGCGAGAGAGCGTGGTGCTTCAGCTGCGGTACGGACTCGCGGATGGCAAGGCCTATACCCTCCAAGAGGTCGGGCAGAAGCTTGGCGTCACGCGTGAGCGGGCGCGCCAGATTGAGGCGCAAGCCGTTCGCCGACTTCAGAATCCAGAGATTCGGCAAAAGCTCGTCGACTTCGTCAAAGAATAATGCCCTAATTCACGGGCAGGCGTTCTGAAGGTGCTGATCGAAGGTTTCTGCGAATTGATGCCTGCCGGAGCCGTCACAGGCCGCACGAAAGTAGAGGTAGCTTGTTTCAATTGGCGAGCCGACGGCCTCAAGCGAGGCCAGTCCCGGGGCTGCGATTGGAGCAGGGGGCAGGCCGTCAGACCGATAGGTGTTGTACGGGGAATCCACCTCGAGGTCCAATAAGTTGAGCGGGGATTTCCACCAATCACCGTTCGGCTGCCGGCCGATGGCATATTGAACGGTGGGGTCGGCCTCAAGGGGAAGGCCGCTACGTAGTCTCTTCAGGAACACGGCCGCGATCAGCGGTCGCTCTTCAGGCATGATCGCTTCACGCTCGACAATCGAGGCCAACGTCACAGCCTGCAGTAGCGTCAACCCTTGAATTTCAAAGCGTTGACGCAGCGCTGGATCGACTCGCCGCTGAAAATTGTCCAATGCTGCCTCTATTAACCTTTGGGGCGATCCGTTAGGTTCCAGCCGATAAGTGTCCGGGAACAAGAAGCCCTCAAGGGCATCGGTGACCGCGGCAAGCTCATGATCAATGGGGGCGTGGGCGGCCGCTAGAAATTCCTGACCGCTGTAGCCCAGGTTGGCCCGCTCAATCGATTCCGCGATTTGCTCCAACCTCCAGCCCTCCACAATGGTCAGCACGACTTCAGGCGGTCGGGCCGTTTGAAGCGCCGAGGCCAACTCTCTAATCGTCATAGCACCCGTAACTTCGTAAGACCCGGCCTGGATTCCGACGTCCAGGCCCCGGTAGCGCATATAGTTGCGCAGCAGCGATCCGCGGTCGAGCACTCCCGCTCCTGCCAGCTGGTCGATGACCGATTGAGCGCTTGCGCCGCTCTCTACAACGAGGTCCAACCTCTCCTCAGGATCGCCGGCCGGTGAGTCTATAGCGGGAGCCTGAGTGAGCAGGTATGCCGCGAGCGTCACGCGCTCCGTCGTGCTCAAGTCGCTTGCTGGCGGACCTACCTCCCCGAGCACCGCGGAGATTGCGAGCAGAGAGACCCCTGCGAATCCCAGGAACCCGCAGAGCAGCGCTAAAAGCAACAGGACCCCGATTGGCCGGCCGGTTGGACTGCGCTTCTTCTGTGCTTCAGCCATTGGATTGACTCAGCCCACGAATCCCGGTGAACTTCCCGGTGAAGTCACGGCGAGCCGGCCAGTGTATCGAGGTAATCCTGGAGAATGTACGCAGCCGCGCGCGCGTCGATCATGTCGTCTTTGGTTCCCGCCATCTGGGTCGATCCGCTCTCGTCCCAGGTCTCAATGGCCACGTCGGTCGCATTTCTCAACTCCTCGACCAGCCGCAAGGATCGCCTGGCCTGGTGGCTGACCTCACCCTTGTCGTCCAGAGGCAGCCCAACCAGGATTAAGTCCGCGCCGTGCGCCGCAGCTATATCGGCAATGGCCGCCGCATTTTGCGGCCTGGAAACGTGCATAATCACCCGAAGCGGGCGGGCGATCGTGCCCGTCGGATCGCTGATTGCCAGGCCGATTCGAACCTCTCCGGGATCGACCGCCAGGATTAGGCGCTCTCCCATACCCACTTGACATCGATGCGCATCCCCAGCCAGGGTACCCAGGGCATCCAGCTGGGAGAAGTACGAATCCGGGGAGCCTGGTCGAGCTCGAGAAGATCTTCCAATCGAGCTGCGGCCTGCGCTTTTGGATCTCCGAGAACGGAACGACGCAACAGATCTCGGTCGATCGTCTTGGCAACCGAACCCTCTACAGCGAACCTGACCTCCATCGCCGGCCAATCCGCAGACGCGTCTATTGCCTCGAGAGAAAGGCTGCCGGGGATGAGCAGGCGATTTGCAGGAAGCGCCGCGAGAATTTCCTGTTCCGCAGCCTCCAGGACCAGTGGAACCGGGTAGCCTAAACCTTCGATATTCAGGGTCAGCGATAATCCCAACGATTCGGCGGCCTCGCCCAGCCCGATGTCATAGCGTTCATCCACCACTTCCGTGATGCGAAGGC
>BTQZ01000080.1:0-5954 GCA_036986135.1 Anaerolineae bacterium
GCCATGAACGGGCCCCGATAGCCTCCTAGATCCCCGGAAAACACCGCCCGCCGCTGGTTTCCAGAGGCCCGAATGTCCAACTGAAGGATGCTCGAACCCAGGATGTGCCCGGCAGGAAACCAGGTAGCCTCCAGCCCGTCAAAGGCGTGGGATTGCTCGGGCGCGGCTGGCTGCAAGAGCTCCAAGGCGGCCTCCGCATCCTCCACCGAGTACAGAGGGAGAGCAGGCTTGTGCCGGCTGTACCCGGTCTTGTTGGCGTAGGCCGCATCTTGCTCCTGCAGATACGCCGAGTCCGGAAGCAGCAGCTCGAGCAGAGCACATGTGGCCTCGCTCGCGTATACCGGACCGTCAAAACCCTGCGCCACCAGCCGGGGCAAATAACCGGTGTGGTCGATGTGCGCGTGTGTGATGAAGACTGCGTCGAGTCGCTCGGGTCGAATCGGAAACGGCTCCCAATTCCGAGCCTTCATCTTGCGCCCGCCCTGAAACAGGCCGCAGTCGACCAGGACCGATCGGTCTGCGTATTCGATCAAAATGCGGGAGCCGGTCACCGTTCCCGCCGCGCCCAATACTCTGATTTTGAAACCCATGCGGCTCCCTTCATGAGTGCATCGTCGGGCCCATGCAGCGATGCAGTACCGCTCTCGGCATTATCGTAGTACGGCGAGCCAATTATTTACAGCGCACTCTTGCGGGTCAGTGCACTCGCAGAACGGCGCGCCTGCCCGCTCCGCTAGTGAGTTCGTTCTGGCCGTCCAAAGTGGAATTCGGAATCGAAAGCGGTGGTCCTGTTGTGCGGCCATTTCTCAGACTTCCTGCGGATCACATTCCGGCTTGGTGCGGCAGGAAGGCCCCGGCTTTCTGGCGTTCTCCTGGGTCTTCGGAGTGCCGCGATGAGAACTCCTGGCCCTCATCCTTGGCATCCGAAGGGCGTCTCTGCGAAGCAGAGGCTCACATCTTCAGTGGTACAGCAGCCCGCTCCGCGAAACCGGCGTTCCATATGAGTTCTTCGCCTGCGAGGAGCCGCCGATACAGCGCTTCATAGGCATCAAAGGTCAACGATTCGGCATGGCGAATTCCGATGGCCATGCTCACATAACGCATGGCGCGAGCAAGGTTGTTATCGCTCAAGATGCGGACAAGAGCCTCACTCAAACGGCCCACATCGCCAGGGGGAAACAGGTATCCGTTGCTCCCGCTCTCGATTAATTCGGGCAAGGCTCCTGCTCGAACTCCCACAATCGGGAGGCCAGAGGCGGCCGCCTGAATGGTCGGGATGCTCTGCACCTCACATTCCGAGGCGATCGCGAATAGGTCCGACTGACGATAGAGGGCCGGGAGGTCTTCCTCTGGCACAAATCCAAGAAAATGAACCGCGTGTTCCACGGCTAGATCGCGGGTGAGCTGCTCGAGCTCTCCTCGCTCGTCTCCCCGTCCGACCAGAAGCAGATGACCCTGGATTGCTCGCCAGACTTGCGGCATGGCTTGGATCAGCAGGTCGATGCGCTTGTCCTTCGCCAGGCGGCCGACGAACAGAATTCTTGGGTGCGCCGGCAGGGCATATCGAGTGTCCAGATCTGGATCTGACCTGGCTTCAGGTCGATACCGATCGGTATCAATGCCATTGGAGATGACGCTGGATGGACGCCGGAGGCCGTGCTGCAGGAAAGTCTGCTCGTGGGTTCGGGTGGGGAAGACCAGCCGATCAAAGTGGTCTACCATCCGAACGGTGTACTTCCAGGCCAATAACTCCGCGACCTGGTCTATGCTGTTTCCGAGTTCGATGTAGTTTGTGATAAAGCGAGGTACGTAGTGGCAAGTCAGGAGATGTGGAAGATCGCAGTCTTGTTCGATGCCAAATAGGGGCCATGTGAGCAGACCGCTATCGTGCGTATGGATCAGGTCTGGTTGAACGTTGGTCACAATCTCCCACAGCATCTCGCTCCGCAGGATGGGTAGTGGACCTTCCTTCCAGAAAGGATTGGCGATCGATCGCACTCGAATGACTTCTACGCCGCGATCCTCAAGACGATAAGGCCGGAATCGATCACTCCCGGCGATGACAGTTACCTTGTGCTCTCTTCTGACCATTGCCCGCGCCAGTTTCTGCGCAACCAGGGTCACACCGCTGATCGATGGGGGATAGCCATGGCTAAGCATCAGAATGTGCATATTTCGGCCCTCCAGCAACTGGACTTTCTGACAAAGGGAATTGTTTGATCAATGGCAGGTAGAAGCCTACGCTGATGATGAAGGGGAGGAAGAAATAGAGCACTCGGAAGAGAATGGAGCCAAGCGTCGCAAGCTCGAGGGTCGCGCCGAGGTAGCTGAAGGTCCCTACCATCGAGATCTCTTGAATGCCTAACCCGCCGGCCACGCCCACGATCCCTCCGGCGGTGGTTCCTATCACAAAGCCTGAAACGAGATCCGGTATTGGGAGGGCCGGACCAAGCGCAGCCAAGGAGAACCACAGCGCGGCCGCGCTGGCCGCCAAATCAACGACGATCAACGCGATTATGAAGACCATCTCGGATGGTCGTGATTTGAGACTTTCGATGCTGCGGGTCAGAGTGGCTTCGAACTCCTGGAGCATCGTCCGGCCTGCTTGTCGGAGCAGGAAACCCGCCCGCTTTTCGATTAGGCTGAGAAATCGTGTGCGCAATCTGCCGGAAAAGAGCAATCCCGAGGCGGTCAACAGAAATGCCAGGACCAGTAACCACGCGATTCCGGCCACAATCGCACCCTCCCGCCCGGCCGACGAGCTGCGAAGAAGATGGATCAGACCAACCGGGAACAGCGCCATCATCATCATGCTTGTAAGGTATGAGTGGAGCAGCGAAAGAGTCAGGACCTCCCCCAGGCTGGCCCCTTCGCGCTTCAAGATCTCATAGCGCAGGTAGGTGCCGGCGGCCCCGGAAACCACCCGATTGAGAGCGGCCGACACGAAACCCACCGATGCCAGCCCGGACAAGCTCATTCGGAGCCCGATTAGCTTGCCGAGTCGGGCAAAGCTGTAGCTGATTGAAAAGTAAGAAATCGCGGTGAAAAGCAGGACGAATGGGATCTGGGTCCAATCTGCCTGAAGCAGAATCGAGCGCACTTCTCGCAGATCTGCCAGGAAGAGGAATAGGCCGGCCAGAGCGAGGGTGGCGAGAATCACCACAGCCAATCCTGCTCGGTAGCTCGTCAATTGAGCAGCAGGATGCCGGATCGGGGGTCCGTGGCTATGGAGCAAGGAAGTTCGGTGAGGCCGACGGAAGGCCGGGAACCGGCGAGCATTATCCCGGTGAATGCTCTTTACCGCGCAATTGCTGGGATCTATGATCGGCTCTCTCCTATCTGGGCGCGCGGCTACGCTCAGGCCTACAAGGCGCTCGACCGGTCGTATGCGAGCTATCTGCCAGCCTACGGTCGTGTCCTGGATTTGGGTTGCGGGACGGGAGCCAACCTCAAAAGAGTGCAGATAACCGGTGTGGTCGATGTGCGCGTGTGTGATGAAGACTGCGTCGAGTCGCTCGGGTCGAATCGGAAACGGCTCCCAATTCCGAGCCTTCATCTTGCGCCCGCCTTGAAACAGGCCGCAGTCGACCAGGACCGACCTGTCTGCGTATTCGACTAGAATTCGGGAGCCGGTAACCGTTCCCGCCGCGCCCAATACTCTGATTTTGATGCCCACGCGGCTCCCCTCCTGAGTCCATCGTCGGGCCCCTGCAGCGATGCAGGACCGCTCTCGATTATCGTAGTACGGCGAGCCGATTAGTTACAGCGCACTCTTGCGGGTCAGTGCACTCGCAGAACGGCGTGCCTGCCTGCTCCGGCCAGAGCGGAGCGCTGCGCGGCCCGGAGGGGTGAACTTTGGCCGCGCACCGATCCCGAATCCGGGCCTCGGCCAGTCCGGGATTCACCCAACCCTTCCTGCCTTGGGTGGAAGAGGGCTGCAAGAATTAGGTAGTCTTGCCTGCATGTGACGCGCCGGTCTGCCCTCGTCTTGCTGTCCCCGGTGATGCTAAGCTGGAGTTGTGTAGGATCATAGTCTGCGCTGCCCATGATATCGAAGGGCGAGCTCGCTCGCATCGATCGCTGAGCTTACTGATGATTGTCCAATCTCTTTTAGGATGTGAAGGGGATTGTCATCGGTAGCGTGCCCGCCGCAAACCGACAGCAGAATTCAATGCCTCACAACGTGCTGCTTATCTGCCCGTACGGGCTGCTGCGGCAGGGGCTGCAGCTCCTGCTTGAGCAGGAGCAGGAGCTGCACGTGGTTGTAACGGCAGCGGATGCCAGCGAGGCCATCAGCCTTTTGGCTCGTCTCGACCAGGAAGTGACGGTTCTGGCTGCCGGCTGGACGGGTCAAGATTGCGTTTCCACCGTGCGACAGCTCAAGACCGATCGTCCGGATCTGCGCATCCTTGTGCTTTCCCAGGATGCCTGGCCGGAGCAGGTTCAGGCAGCGTTGGCGGCCGGCGCCATCGGCTACCTTGGCTTGGATGCCGATTTGGACCAGTTGATTCGGGGTATCAGCACCGCCGATCAGGGTGAACTGATTCTGGAGCCGGCGGTTGCCATAGCGCTCTACACCTACCTCGCTCAACGCGCATCAGCGGATGCACATCCCACGCTGGAAGATCTCAGCTCCCGGGAGCAGGAAGTCCTGGCCCACCTGGTCGGTGGATTGTCCGACCGCGACATCGCCCAGGCACTCTTTATCAGTGTCCGTACCGTCCAGACGCACCTGGCGCACATCTACGTCAAGCTGGGTGTCCACTCGCGAATCGAAGCGGCTCTCCTCGCCACTCGGCAAGGGTGGACCGGCCCCGGCGCGAGCCAGCCACCGGATCGTCAGAATCAGTAGTCCTACGGATATCCGCCCAAGCCCCTTGGCGCTTGGGTCCCTGGCAAATAGGGACTAGATTATGAGTGTGGAGAGTTCCGCGAGCCACGAGCTGATGAAAAGTAGGGTGGCAATCTTGGGAACGCTGGCCGAGCTACATCGAGAACCGATCCGCTACGATCTGAAAACCCTCAGTCAATTGGTCAGGGATCTTAAGCCCGACCTGCTTTGCGCCGAAATCCACCCGGAGGATTGGCGAGCCGGAGACTCAGAGAAGCTGAGCGCGGAATATAGGGAAGCGCTTGTGCCCCTGTCTCGGCGAACGGATATCGTCATCATTCCGGTGAGCAATTCCCAAGGTAGTTTTTCCTTTGTGCCTCAGGAAGGACCGCTGCTCGGTCTGCGTTCCTTGCTGGTACGGATGCTCACCTGGGAGCTGCGGCTCATGCAGCGGCTGGCCAATGGGCCGCGAGCGCTCAACTCCGGCTTCTTCGGTTTCATGTGCGATTTGAATTGCGCGCTAACTGCCAAGGTGTGCGGCGCAGAAACCCAGGCGACCTGGGACGCGACGAATGGCGGCCTGGTGGTCAATATCCAGGCCGCCATTCGCCGTGATCCTGGGCGACGGGTGCTCGTTACGGTCGATTGCCGCCGTCGTCACCGGCTGGTTCACGACCTGAGTCGGAGTCCCGAGTTGGATATAGTCGACTATTTTGATCTTTGAGGCATCGAGGGATCACAGGGTGTGCAAGTGCGCAATTCGCCGGCGCATGCGCTGAACGTTCGGTCGGTTCATTTATGGAACACGAATACTAGCGTCAAGCGGGCTGCCCCCATCGCAGGACCCCTGCATCCCACAGGCGGCAGCCCACAGTCGAAAGGTAGGATGCATGTCCCCCAGGGACGCGATCACCCAACAGACTTCCCCGCATGTGGCTTCTGCTTACGCCAGTCGTGGCAAACACTATGTCGATCGTCTGGGAGACATGCCCTTTGTTATGGAGCCTTGCAGACGGTACGCCGGGCGACGCGCGCGAAGCCCGGTCATGCCAAACCGGGGTGGCGGATGCCCAATATCCTGTCCGCCGCCGAACGACTTAACCTCACAAGGAGGAGGTAAATC
>BTQZ01000081.1:0-5312 GCA_036986135.1 Anaerolineae bacterium
CTGCGACCCGAGGCGCCGGCCGCTCGAAGGTCGGCGGTCGGTAGCTTGGTATGTTTGAGATATTAGCTGGGGAAACAGCGCTCGAAACTGCGGTCGGACCTTCGCGGGTGGAGCTCGGCGCGGCCAGACCCGCCAGATTCGGCAGCAGCAACGACAGCGCGACTGAGCCCTGAAAGGCAGCGACCGCCAACTGGCGCATCTTATGTTTCATCGACCAAAACCGAGATGGGTGATAGGTGAGTGCGATTGACGCGCGCAACAGCTTTTCGAAAGTTTGCTCGATACTGTTTGCGGCAGAGCTCAGGTGGCGCCTTCCCAGCCGAAGGCGCTCGATGTTGCTCGGGATCAGCCAATCTCCCCTCGGCTTAGCCGATCCACCATTGAGGTTGATCCCCTCCACGGAAGAAGGGACCATTCTCAATATACTTCATCGCCCAGCCGGCATCAAGGCTCGATCGTCGAAGTGGTGCCGGGTCAGGAGCAGCGTCGTCCGGGGCTACCTCAGCTTGCAAGCTAACTCGAGCCGGTTCAGCCTCACCGGTCCAACCATTGGATTGATTCCAACTTACAGGGCCGGTCCCAGCCCTCAACAGGCAAACCCCTGCCCATCTGGTCGAACACGTCCTGGCTCCGCATTTGTGAATGACGTCACCTTGTTGAAAAAGTATGAAGCCGTGCTACAATCGTAATGTCTCACTTTCTGGACGCTTACCAAAAAAGTGGGGTATATTCTCGCCATGATCATCGACTTCCACGTCCACGTCTCTCGCCCTGAGCATGAGCATGCCTGGACCATGGAGTTCATACAGAGCCAGTACGACGGCGATATCTATGAATTTTCAGAGCGGGTGCTCACACCCGAGGGGATCCGCAGCTACCTGCAAGAGAATGGGATCGACTACGCCGTTGCGCTGGCCGAAGTCTGCCCCATAACAACCGGAACCTGCACCAACGAGTACACCATCGATTTCGTTCGCCGAGCCAACGCCGTCTCCGATCCGAGCGGTGGCCCGAAGGGCCGGCTGATCCCCTTTGCGAGCCCCAATCCCTACCTCGATAACGACCTAGCGGACCGCATAGAGGGGTTAGTGCAGGACGAAGGCTTTCAAGGTGTCAAGCTTTATCCCGTCTACCAGCATCACTACCTAAACGACACCCGCATGTACCCGCTTTACGCCAAGGCTCAGGAACTTGGAATTCCCATCCTGGTGCACACCGGCTCATCCATGTTCAAGGGGGCTCGCATAAAGTACGGCGACCCGCTTCACCTGGACGATGTGGCCATCGATTTTCCCCAATTGAATCTGCTCCTGGCGCATGGCGGACGGCCCTTTTGGTACGAACAAGCCTTCTGGATGGCCCGCCGGCATGCGAACGTGTACCTGGAGATCTCCGGCCTCCCCGCCAAGAACCTGCTCACCTACTTTCCAAAACTGGAGAGCCTGGCAGACAAGGTCGTGTACGGGTCCGACTGGCCGGGTAATCCATACATTCGCAGAAACATCGAGGCCATTGACGAGCTCCCGATCAGCGAGCAGGCTAAGGAGAAGATCCTGGGCGGCAACGCGTCCCGGCTGCTCGGACTGGAAGCCGAGCTCACGGTGAAAGAGCCAGTTTCCCAGGAGCGTGCGCATTGAAGACCGAGCTCATGTTGGGAAACCGCGCCCTGGCGCGCGGAGCCTGGGAGGCGGGCGTGGAGTTTGCAGCCGGATACCCCGGCACGCCCAGCACGGAGATCCTCGAGACACTGGCGCATTTCCCGGAAGTCCACTCCCAGTGGTCGGCCAATGAGAAGGTCGCCTTCGAGGAAGGGATGGGGGCCGCCATAGGCGGCATTCGCGTGTTGGTCACCATGAAGCACGTCGGGCTCAACGTGGCGGCCGATCCGTTCATGGTCTTCCCCTATGCCGGCACAAATGCCGGTTTCGTGCTGGTCTCGGCCGACGATCCGGGAATGCATTCCTCACAGAACGAACAAGACAACCGTTATCTAGCACGCATGGCCAAGGTCCCGATCTTGGAACCGAGCGACGCGCAAGAATGCAAAGACTTCGTGGGATTGGGCTTGCAGTTGTCGGAGGAATTTCAAACGCCGGTCATGCTGCGCACGACCACCCGGCTGGCGCATCACAAAGGGCTAGTTTCCCTTGGGGAACGGGAAGCCGTCCCTCACAAAGAGTTTGTGCCCGACCCCCGGCGCTTCTCCGTTCCGATTTACCGGCGATTATTGCGCCCGCAGGTTGAAGCTCGTTTGGATCGCCTGCGCGAATACGCGGAAACCACTCCTGTCAACCGGTTGGAAGAGGGCGCCAATGGGACCGGCGTGGTGACCAGCGGAATCGCCTATCAATATGTTAAGGAGATCCTCCCGGAGGCAAGCGTGCTGCGTCTCGGGATGACCTACCCGCTCCCGGCCAACCTGCTGCGCGACTTCTGCTCTCGGCACGAGACCGTCTATGTGATCGAGGAAGGCGAACCCTTCATCGAGGAATTCATTCGGACGCTCGGCATCACAAACCTGGTGGGCAAGGAACGATTCGGGATCATTGGCGAGTACTCGCCCGGTCGCTTGGCTCAAGCGCTGGGTCTGCAGGACTCCGCCGTGGCCGAGCTTGAAGCCATGCCGCGTCCCCCTATGTTCTGCATCGGCTGCGGACACCGGACGGTATTCAGCGGGCTGCGTCAGCTCAAGGTCACGGTAGCGGGCGACATCGGCTGCTACACGATGGGTGCGCTCCCACCCTACGAAGCGTCCCACACGACTTTCAACATGGGCGCCAGCATCGGCACCGCCATTGGACTGGAGCAGGCGGGGCATGAGCGTGTAGTTTCCATCATCGGAGATTCGACGTTTATCCACGCCGGCCTCCCGGCGCTGGTCGATGCGGTCTACAACCGCAGCAATCTGACCCTGCTCATCCTGGACAACTCGACTACCGGCATGACCGGTGGCCAGCCGCATCCCGCTTCGGGTAAGTCGCTCACCGGCGAGCCGGCACCCAAACTGAACCTGGAGCAGATGTGCCGCGCCAGCGGCGTGGAGCATGTGCAAGTCGTAGACACCTGGAATCGCAAAGCGGTGCTGGGCGCCATTCGCAAGGCCCTGGCCCAGGAGGGCCCCTCCGTGGTGATCTCCCAGGGCCCGTGCGTGCGCCTTCCTGAGATGAGGCAGCGAGAAATCATTCCCTACTACATTGATGAAGAGCTATGCACGCAGTGCGATGCGTGCTTCAAAGTGTGGTGCCCGGCGATCACGCGCACTCAGGACGGATTCCCGGTCATCGATGCCGCCGACTGCACCGCCTGCACGGTCTGCTCACAAGTATGCCCTACGGACGCTATCTACCCCTTCGCGGAGGAGGCGCTGCCCACAGCATGAGCGGGACTAAGACACACAACATTCTCTTTGCAGGCGTTGGTGGTCAGGGCGTCCTTTTGGCGGCCGAAATCACTGCGCTGGCCGCCGTGCACTCAGGATACGACGTGAAGCAGACCGAGGTGCACGGTGTGTCGCAGCGCGGCGGCAGCGTGGAGACCCACGTGCGCTTTGGAGAGAAGGTTTGGTCCCCCATCGTGACTCCGGGGAAGACGGACGTGATCGTCGGCCTGGAGAAACTGGAGGCCCTGCGTTTCGCCCATTACGCGCAGCCCACGACGGGCGTCATCATGGTCAACGATCACGAGATCGTCCCGGGCTCCGTTAAGGACGCCGACGAAATCTATCCCCACGACGCAATCGAGCGCATGCGTCAGATCGGGTGCGTGGTGTTGCCAATGGAGGCCTCCCGCGTGGCCCGCGATCTGGGAGACGGCCGGATGGCAAACGTCGTGATGCTGGGGGCCATGGCCAGCTTCCTTCCTATCACGGAGGAGGTATGGCTGGAGACCCTGAATCGCCGCCTGCCCGAGAAGTACCGCGAGCCGAACCTCAAGGCGTTTACGGCCGGTCACGCCCTGGCAAGCGTGATGGAGGATCGGCCATCGGTGAGGGCCTAGGGAGCGAATCATGGAAGGTACGCGAGGGATGGATCTGATTTACGACTGGAACACCGAAGGGCCCCGGCCTCAGTATCCGGCGCAGGTCTTTATCACCGATGAGACCCTGCGGGACGGATTGCAGTCGCCATCCATTACCCACCCCTCGATCCAGGACAAGGTGTTCCTGCTGTATCTGATGCGCGATTTGAAGATCGACATCGCGGATCTCGGGCTGTGCGGCGCGGGGGAACGGTTCAAGAAAGACGTGACGATCCTGGCCAAGGAGATCGCCGACCAAAACATACCGATCCAGCCGCAGAGCGCAGCGCGTACGCTGGAAAGCGATATCACGCCCATCATCGACGCTTCACAGGAGGCCGGGATCGCGATTGAAGCCGCGGTCTTTTTGGGTTCCAGTCCTCTGCGCCAGTATGCGGAGGGGTGGGACCTAGGAACGCTGCTAAAACTCACTCGCGAAGCGGTGACGCTGGCGGTAGACAACGGACTCACGGTGATGTTCGTTACCGAAGACACCACGCGTGCCCAGCCGGATCATCTGCGCCAGGTTTATTCCGAAGCCATGCGCGCGGGAGCCGGCCGGATCTGCGTGGCCGATACGGTGGGCCACGCGACACCCGAGGGCGTGCGGAGCCTCATTCGCTTCATCGCCGGCGTTCGGGACGAAGTGAATCCGAAAGTCGGGATCGATTGGCATGGCCACCGGGATCGGGGCATGGGCCTGGCCAACACATTCGCCGCCATCGAGGCCGGCGCCGACCGGGTGCACGCCTGTGCCCTGGGCATCGGCGAGCGGTCCGGCAACACTCCCATGGAGGTGCTGCTCGTCAATCTGAACCTGCTCGGGATCGCCAACCGAGATCTGAGCCGGCTTCCCGAGTACTGCAAAGTGGTCTCCGAGACCTGCGGAGCACCCATCCCATTCAATTACCCGATCGTTGGCGCGGACTCGTTTCGTACTTCGACCGGCGTGCATGCGGCGGCCATCATGAAGGCCATGAGCAAAGGCGATGACTGGCTCGTAGAGCGGGTCTATTGCGGGGTCCCCGCCGATTTGGTGGGCCGCAAATCGGATATCGAGATCGGCCCCATGAGCGGCGAGGCCAACGTTCGCTACTGGCTGGAATCGCGCGGCATCGAAGTCAACCCGATGTATTGCGAGAAGATCCTGGGCGCCGCCAAGAGCGCCAATACGCTGCTGGAAGAGGACATGATCCTGCGCATGGTGGCCGTGATGCGGGAGCGGATGCAGAGCGGGGAAGATGTCAGCGTCGATGACCTGGCTGTCATCACCGAAAACGGCGGTTGAGCGAGGC
>BTQZ01000082.1:0-5215 GCA_036986135.1 Anaerolineae bacterium
CCGCCGCTGCTCGTCCAGCCAGGTCACTCTCTTATCGATCTGTTCAGTCTCCAACCGTCCTCCCAGGTTTTCAGGGATCTCCATGTGTGGAAAACGCGCGGTTTGCGAGTATAGCACGCAGGCCCTAGCCACCCTCGGATCAGGGGCTTAGATTAGCCAATCCCGCAGTCGCTTGTGCCACCCAAGGAACAACCAGCTGCGGGAATATCCCTAGGAGCAAACATGCGCCGGCCATCAAGGTCACCGCCAGTGTGCGTGGCTTGCCCTCCACAACATCCGCTTCTGCCGGTCCCAATTCAAAGAGCACGCTTGTCCAGCGAAGCACGGCCCACAATATAGCCACCGTGCTGAACACCATCAGTAGTGCACCGGAGCGGGAAGCCTCCGGAAGCTGAGTTAGCAGTGTCCAGCGCCAAGGAAATCCGGCCGTCAGAGGGAAACCCGCCAGGCTCATCACCCCCACCAGTCCCGCAGCGGTGGCGAGCGGCGCCCTTCGACCATCGCCCCTCGAATACCCAGTTTTGGCCATCAAGGCGGCTCCGAGGCCCCAGAGCCCAAAGCTAATGACCCGTACGCTGGTTAGGCCCACTGCAATCTCGGTTCCGGATGCTAGGTCTGAGCCGACAGCGAGAAGGGAGACTCCGATGTCAGCCAAGAGCACATAGACCGCGATCTTTAGAAAGGAACTTTGTGTGATTGCCACGAGTGTTCCAAAGACAATCATCAAGACGCCTGCGGCCTGAATTGCCGCGGATATCCGAGGATCGGCGCGCATCCAGGCAAAGCTATCGAGAAATCGCAGCAAAATGAACATCCCCGAACTCTGAAGAATAATTGCTACAAAAGCGAGTGAGTATGGGTTGACCCGCTCGGCGACACTGGGGAGCCAGTAATGGAACGGGGGGACAAACAGGAGAATCACGAAGCCCAATCCGAGCAATAGGATGACCCGCAGCGCCAACTCGGGTGTCACGCTTGTAACGCCAACATTTTCGAGCAGCCAGCCGGTAAACAGAATCGCCAGCATAGCCATTGTGTACAGGACCAGAAGGTTGAGCACTCCTCTCTCACTGCGTGAGCCCGGCGGGATCAGTATGAGCACACATGCCATCGCGGCCAACTCCAGAAAAATGGCGGCAAAGAGGAAGGGTTCAATAGTTAAGGCTCCGGCCAAAAGCCCCAACGCGATAAGCCCAGCAGGAACGAATGAACGGCCGGGAGCGACTGTCCAACCCAGACCAAAGAACAGAGCTCCGACCAGAAATAGGAAACCGACTCCCGCCCGATCCTGAGCATCGAGACTCAGGGCTCTTCCAAGGATCTGCCAAGTGCTTTCGAGCCTCACCGGGATCCCAAACAGCGAGAAGGCCGTATCCAGCGGGGCGTATAGCACAAACAGACCGATGAGCGCGCAGGAGATGCCGGCGACTGCAAAGGGTAAGTATGCTCTGCGCCTTAGGCCGAGCGTTGCCCCGGCCAATACTGCAATTGCGATGAAAACGAATGCAGGCGCGCTCACTCTTTACCTTCTGCCAGGCCAGGTGGCCGCGCTACGAGAGTCAAGTAACTGACCACCATCGCAAGGCCAATGTGCACGCTTGCTAGGAGTGCCAGGATCGCCAGCGCCGGCTCAATCACGCTGTAGGCGATTTCGAATCCGCTCAGCAGAGTGATTAGCCCGATGACCACCCGCAGAGGGCTCCGGAATAGCCCCAGCTGAAGTAAACCCATCGACATTAAGATCGCGGCGGCCATGATCGCCTCCTGTCTGATGTCCGGCACTCTCATCCAATTTGCTTGCCCAATTCCAATGGCTGCTGCCAAGATCAGAATCGCGGCAATCACTCGGAAGGCCCGACCCGCTCCTGACTCGGCAGCCGGGCGGCTGCCCGCCACGGTAAGTGCCAGCACGCCGCAGGCTATCATGCCCGCCACAACTTTGACGGCTGCGACCTGAGGCGGCAGAGCCAGCGAACTGAGCCACGCTACAGAAGCGTATTGGACCGCCAGAATCCCGATCTGAATTCCGGGGCGCTCAACGATGATGAGCGCAAAGGCCGTGGCCGCCACTAGAAGCAGTGGAATCCAGGTCATACAGCTACCGCCTGGAGCCCAATGATCGCCATCAGGAGGACAAGCAGGATCCATAACACCGCACTCTCGCCCTCAAGCACTTCCGCAGTCGTGCGGACGGCTGCTGCCAGTGATCCCGAAACCGCCCGACCGACCCGCTGCGCACCCTCAACCGGGCGTCGGGTTGGCAGCCCCAGTTTGAAAAGCATAGGGCGCGCCAGTGCGATCGCAACGACTGCGCCGGCGATCCAAAGAAACTGAGGGGAATACCGGCTGACCGCCGCCAATGCTCCGAGGGGCGCCATAATCGCCAGGCTGTACGGAAATCGCGCCTGCGTACCACCAAAGGAGCGAATTAGAGCGGCGAGCGCCAGGAACACTACCGCGCCCTCCCCAAGGGTTGCGGCGGCCATGGCGGCCGCAACCGCTGCAAATTGTGCTCCGGACTTGCGGAGAGCGGCCCCAATATCGTCTGAGCCTCTCAGTTGGTGGGCTGTTTCCATTGAGATCATCAGGGTCCAGAGCATTGCGATGGTGAGCAGATTGCCACCTGCGATCGCAGCGAGCGCGAGGCCTGCATAAAGCAGCCTGATCATGCTTCGCCCGTCAAGAAGCGCCTCTGCAAAGACCACAACCGATCCCAGCAGCAAGAACGGCCAGACGTTCTTGTCGATGGAGAAAAGGAAACCCGGTCCGAACAGTTCGATTGGCCGCCACAGGGCAATTGTCGTCACCGCAGGCAGCTGTTGGGAGAGGAGCACGGCAGTCGCAACCGCAAGCCCCGCGCTGACCAACGACACGGGCTGCGACCGCCGGCCGCGGAGCGGAATGAGTATCAGGGCCCCTAAAATGAGTGTGATGCTGGGGAGTAGCGCCAAGACAGTCTCTCGAGGCTGATCAAGAATACCATGCGGAATGGCCGAAACGCCTTGCATGCTATACTTGCCCGCGTTTTATGCGGGCATATGGGTAGCGTAACAAACCTATTTATTAAGCCGGGACACGGAGAACCTATGATGGAGGTGGCGGCGGTGACGGCCATTTCAGGTAAGGGCCTCGTGGGAGATGCCTCCCTCGGACGCCGGAGTCGACAGGTTCTTCTTGTCGACATAGAAATATTGAATGAGGAAGGGCTCGACCCGGGCGACGTAAGAGAGAACGTGACGCTCGAGGGTCTTGAACTCTCTGGCCTCACTCCCCAGCATGAATTGATGATCGGAGAGGTCCTGTTAGAGTTGACCGGCGCTTGCGAGCCGTGCTCAAAGCTCGACGATTTGCGGCCTGGTCTGAGCTCAGACATCCAGGGGAGACGAGGCGTATTGGCCCGGGTCGTCCGCGGCGGCGAATTGAAACTAGGTGATCCAGTTTCCGCCGCCCACGACGAGTCCGCAACAAGCGCTCCGCAAGGCGCGCGCTCCATATAGTCGCATTTCCAAGAGGGTAGCCTAAGGTGGAAGACTGGATCGGCCTCGACCTTTCAAAGGTGCGGATCGAGAAGTTGATCGGGCTCCGAGGTATGGCGGACGTATTCGTTCCCACGTGCTCATCATCCCATAGGGATGAGCACGCCTCCCCCGCCGGTGCTATAATCCCCCTGTTATGCAATTAGGATCGCATTCTCACCCAGCATTTGGAGCTTTGGAGGCCGCCGCCTAGGCCCGTAAATCTTGCTTTTGCAATCGACGGCGCGGGCGGTGCCCCGCCGTTTTTTATTTCTCTGGGAGGGTCCGTGTTATGGAAGCAATACGCCGGGTAAAGGGAACTCGGGATTTTTATCCGGAAGAGATGACCTTCCGGCGATGGCTATACGCAAGGCTCCGAGAAGCCTCGGAGAAATTCGGGTACCAGGAGTTCGACGGGCCGTTCCTAGAACGATTGGATCTCTACGCCGCGAAATCTGGCGAGGAGCTAGTAAAGAAGCAATCGTTCGTGTTCGAAGATCGCGGGGGCGAGATGGTGGCCCTCCGGCCGGAGCTAACTCCGTCCCTGGCACGCATGGTCGCTGCAAAGAGCAGGGCCCTGCCGCGCCCCATCCGCTGGTGGTCTTTCGGTCCCTTCTGGCGCTACGAGCGCCCGCAGCGGGGGCGTTCGCGGGAGTTTTTCCAGTGGAACATCGACCTGCTTGGCATTGAGTCCCCTGAGGCCGACGCTGAGATTGTGGCCGCTGGCGCCGAATTTCTGCGCAGCGTGGGGCTCTCCCCCGACGCGGTCAAGATTCTGGTGAATGATCGTAGGCTGGCGGAGTCCCAGCTGGACAATATCGGCATTGGTCCTGACCGGCGCGCGTTGGTTTTTCGACTCATCGACCGTCGCGACCGGATGCCTCCGGATAAGTGGGCAGATTGGTCGCTGGAGGAAGGGTTGAGCCAGGAAGAGCTCGAGCAGATGCAGGTACTGCTCGACGATCGGGAAGCCTGGCGCAGCTCAGCGCCGCTGCAGCGGTTCTTTGAGGCAACAGACGCCATGGGGGTCGGAGATTATGTGGCATACGATCCGGCAGTGATACGTGGTCTGGATTACTACACGGGTACGGTCTTCGAAGCCAGAGATTCGGCTGGCAAATTCCGTGCTATTTTCGGAGGGGGTCGATATGACGACCTGGTGTCCGCAGTCGGCGGGGATCCGGTTCCTGGAACGGGATTTGCCATGGGCGATATGGTCATCCGTCTGGTGTTGGAGCAGTACGATGCCACCCCCCCCTTGGAGGCTCGACCCGCGGAAGTCCTGGTCACGACATTCGATGAAGGAACCCTGATGCCAGCATTGAAGCTGGCGACTGAGTTTCGTGGTTCCGGTCTGGAAGTTGAGTGGTATCCAGTGGCCGAGAAACTCACTAAACAACTGAAGTATGCCAATCGTGTGGGTGCTCGAGTTGCCGTTATTCTGGGACCGGATGAGATTGCCGCTGAGACGGTCACGATTCGAGATCTGCTGACCCGCGAACAGCAGTCAATCCCACGCCGGGAAGCCGCGGCCATCGTGAGCCGGATACTCGAGGCATAGAACCCCCCAGCTTGACGCTGCTTGGCGCGCTCTGTAAAATACGAGCGATAGCGAACCATCATGGCGAGCGTAGCTTAGTGGTAAAGCACCGCACTGTGGCTGCGGGGACCGCGGGTTCGAATCCCGTCGCTCGCCCCAA
>BTQZ01000083.1:0-5038 GCA_036986135.1 Anaerolineae bacterium
GAGGGCTTTAAGATCACCATGTCCGGATTCGACAGCGGCCGGTATACGGTGGCAGCCGGCGCGGCGGGTTTGATCCGGGCCTGCCTGGAAGCCAGCGTGGCCTATGCCAAGGAACGCAAAGCCTTCGGCCGCCCGATCGCCGATCACCAACTGGTACAAGCCAAGATGGCCCGCATGGCGCAAGACTATGAGATTGCCAAGCTGCTCTATCTGAAAGTCGGATGGTTAAAAAATCAGGGGCTGCGAAACACCTTCGAAACCTCGATGGCAAAGCAGTTCGCCACGGAGGCCTCATTTGCGGCTGCTTCAGAGGCCATCGCGGTGCACGGTGCGTACGGTTACAGCGATGAGTACTCCGTAGAACGATACTTGCGGAACTCGAGGGGAGCCATGATCTATGAGGGAACAAACGAGATCCACTCGCTGATCCAGGCCGGATATGCATTGGGCACGCGCAAGGATCGACCTCTGCGGCGCGAGATGCCCGCATACGATGCGGACGAGTGGCAGTCCAATTAGCCAGGCCCACGCGCTCATCCTTATCAATTGCGCATAGCCATAATGCCTGCGCCATGGTTTCTGCGAACCCTATGCAGGGCGTAGAATAATCGGCTTCATTAAGCTGGGGTTTTGGCGAACCCGATGCAGGGCGTAACACAGCCGGTTTCATTCAACTAGAACTTGCGGTGAGGTACCTGACAAGGAGGGTAGATTGAATATCGTAGTCTGCGTCAAACAAACACTCGACACGGCTGCCACGATGACCATCGTCGATGGAAAGGCCTCATGGGGCGACGCGCCGCTCGTTCTCAACCCATGGGACGAGTTTGCGATCGAGCAAGCTCTTCTGACCAAGGAGGCGGAGGGAGGGCAGGTCACTGCCCTTTGCCTGGGGCCCGAGACGGCTGAAGACGCTCTCAAACAAGCCCTGGCGATGGGCTGCGACGAGGCCATCCTCATCCAAGATCCAGCCTTTGAGGCGGCTGACTCGCTTGTCGCTTCTCGCGCACTGGCAGCCGGAATACAGAAACTGGACCCGCCCGATCTGGTCTTCTTTGGTAAGGCGGCCGTGGATTCCGATACTGGCGTGACAGGACCGCAGGTCGCCAGGCGGCTTGGGTGGCCATCTCTCAATCTTGTGGCGGCGGTCTCGGATTTAGACGCAAGCGCGAAGACCATTACCGTCGAGCGCCTGCTGGAAGAAGGCCGGCAAGTTGTAAGCGGATCCCTGCCGGCTGTGGTGAGCGTCGTCAAGGAAATCAACGAGCCGCGGTATCCCTCTTTTATGGGCATCCGCAAGGCGTCCAAGGCCGAAATTCCAAGATGGTCGGCTGCGGATATCGGACTGGATGGGGACATCCAGCCGGCATTGACCTGGCCCGAGATATTCGCGCCAGAAAAGGGCGAGACCCAGTGTGAAATAATCGAAGGGAGTGATCCGGCGGCGATCGCCGGGAAACTCGCGGAGCGCCTGTTTGAGGAGAAGGTGATCTGATGGTGCTCGTATATATCGATCACTTCGACGGTCGAGCCATCCCTGCCTCATGGGAGGCGCTCGGTGTGGGGCTGCGGATGGCCGAGGCGACGGATTCGGAGGTCAAGGCCCTCGTCCTGGGAAATGGCGTTGAGGCCATCGGGCAAGCGGCTCTGGAATATGGAGCAAGCGAGGTTTTGCTTGTGGACCTGCCGATGCTCGAGCACTTCCGACCCGAGCCATACACGCAGGCTGTAGCACAGGTCGTGGAGAAGCAAGGCGCGGAGATCGTGCTCTTCCCAACCACCAGCCGGTCGCGGGAGCTGGCGGGAATGCTTGCCGTCGATCTCGAGACGGGTCTGAGTCCGGACATCGTAGACTACGAAATGGATGGCGAGGTGGTGGTTACGACCCGCCCGATCTATGCTGGAAAGCTGCTGACTAAAGAAGTCAATAAAGCGCGGCGGCCTCAGATACTCACCACCCGCCCACGAGCCTTTCCGAGTCCAGAGAAGAGACCCGATACGAGCGGCACTATCCGTCAATTGGTGCTCGAGCTAGACGAACCCCTTACCGAGGTCCAGGGCTACACGGACTCGGAGCGGGGAGTAAGCCTGACGGACGCGGACATCATCGTTTCGGGAGGGCGTGGGACTTCCAACAATCCATCTCTCGAGCCTCCGCCCGAGATTACTGATGAGAAAGAGCAGGAAATCTGGCGGGCGCAGCAGGGCTTTGAGCTCATTGGGGAGTTGGCCAAGGTGCTCGGGGCCGCGGTTGGCGCAAGCCGCGCGGCCGTCGATGCTGGCTACATACCGTATGCCAATCAGGTGGGACAGACCGGTAAGGTCGTATCGCCTGACCTCTACATCGCATGCGGCATTTCCGGCGCGATCCAGCACCTGGCCGGAATGCGCACCGCTAAGACTATCGTTGCGATCAACAAGGATCCCGATGCGCCCATTTTCAAGTTGGCGAGGTTCGGAGTTGTGGGAGATCTTTTCGATATCGTGCCTGAACTCACCGCAGCTCTTGAAGGAAAGTTGAGCAAGGGCTAAGCTCAGCCGGACGTGAATTCAAATGACAGCTGATTCGACTCTAGTGGATCGAATTGGGCGCGATCCGCCCGAGCAGGACGCGAACGGGGCTGTCTCAAGACGCCAAATCAATGGGACAGCCCTCACCTTTCGGTGAGAAGGCGGCCCGAGCTGAGAAGTGGGCCTCAATTCATGGGCTGTGTGATGTGCTGACCTCGCCTCAAAGAAACGAAGCTGAATGTGTCAGCGCGGACACCGAAAGCGCGGAAGAGCTATCCAGTACCCCTGCGGCGACTCGAACGCCGGCACCCGCCTCCGGAGGGCGGTGCTCTATCCAACTGAGCTACAGGGGCATACCTGAATTCTATCCCAAGCATGCGATCCGTGGGCGATGTTCTGCTGAGGGTCTCACCCAAGAGATCCCAAAGCCAGACCTCCCAGACAACTGACGCGAGTGCGGCGTAGCAGATCGCGACCGGGTCCATCTGGACCCGGACTTTGTTATGATTGGAACATGCTCCGCCGATATATGGACACACGATTTCATGTGGGCCAATCCATCAAGCTTGGAGATGGCGAAGTGACTCCATATTCGCGCGCGACGATAGTGCAGATCCCTGGAATATCCGGGGGCCTGGTATGGAATCGACCGGCCGGAGTGCTTGTGATGCGGAGCGATGGGAGCGAGGCCGATCTCCCGATCCGAGACGTCACTCGCATCGCTCAGATCGCGTTGCTAACTATTGGAGCTCTGGGTGGCCTGACCGCCTGGCTGTGCCTTGGGCGCGGTGACTGACCATTTCATGGAGGGATAATGATGGCTGACAAGGAAGCGAATCTGCCGGATATCGACCGCACGAATGCGGTCGTGCAGGAAACGCTCTCGAAATTGATCGATGCGGCAGACGTAACAAAAGTTTACGGCCGGCCGATCAAGCAGGGAGACGTCGCCGTGATTCCTGCCTCTGAGAACTTGACGTTCATGGCTTTCGGGGTTGGCGCAGGTGGCGGAACGGAAAGCAGCGAAGATGGTGCCGTCGGAGCGGGTGGCGGCGGAGGCGGAGGCGGGAGGACGCTCTCTAGGCCGGTCGCCATTGTTGTTGTCACCTCTGAAGGCGCGTACGTTGAGCCCGTCATGGATCCGACTAAAGTAGCATTGGCTGCAATTACCGCGGCCGGCTTCATGTTTGGCATGATGCTGAGAATGCTGCGCAAACGGTAGATGCAAACGGAATAAGTCGCCTCGACGCCGCGCCCTGCGCGGCGTTGCCGTTTAATACAATCGTGAAATCTGGAGGTTCGAATGATCAAACGCATCGGTTATATCGGCCTGGGATTGATGGGGAAGGCCATAGCCTCGAATTTGCTGCGTGCCGGGTTCGAGCTGACGGTCCACAATCGCTCCCGTGCAGCCGTCCAAGAGCTGGTCTCATTGGGGGCCTCCGAGGCGGAGACCCCTCGGCAAGTAGCTGAGGCCAGCGAGGTAGTCTTCACCAATCTGCCAGATTCACCGGACGTTGAAACGGTTGTCCTGGGCCCCGAGGGCATATCGGAGGGCGCCTCCGAAGGGATGATCTACGTGGACAACAGCACCATCAAGCCTGAAACGGCCAGGAGCATCGCTCGCGCGCTGACCGAAAAGGGTGTGTCGGCGCTGGATGCGCCCGTTTCCGGTGGCGACGTTGGCGCCAAGGAAGGAACCCTGGCGATCATGGTCGGGGGACCGAGAGAAGCGTTTGACAGGGCGCTTCCGGTGTTTGAGGCCATGGGTAAAACGATCACCTACGTGGGGGAAAGCGGTGCCGGGCAAGTAGCGAAGGCCTGCAATCAGGTGATGGTTGCGGCCCAAATGGTGGCAATGGGTGAGCTGCTGCTGCTAGCACAGCGAGCCGATGTGTCGCCCGTGAGGGTCGTCGAAGCCATTCGTGGCGGCGCGGCCCAATGTTGGACTCTGGATGTGAAGCCGCCGCGACTATTTGCGGGGGAGCGGGGCCCGGGATTCAAAGCCTACATGATGCACAAGGACCTTGGCATCGTGCTCGACACCGCCCGGTCATATGGCATGCCGCTGCCGGCCACCGCCAACCACATGCAGCTATTTGAAGCGATGCTGCAGCTTGGCATGCGCGACCTGGACAATTCTGCGGTGCTCGGAGTCTTGGAAACGCTGGTGGGGGAGGAACTCAGGCCAGGGAACGAGACAATCTGAGTACGCTCGAAGCTGAGTCGAAGGTCTGCAGCGGTCGCGTGAAGTAGCAGCGCCGGAAAGCTGGCAGCTATTCGATCACGACCGCGATCACCTGGCCAGGCCCGTGCACCCCAATCGTAAGGCTCAACTCAATGTCCGCAGTGCGTGACGGGCCGCTGATGAACACCACGCTTGAACTGTTAGCTATGTAGTGCGCGCCTCCAGCCTCGAGCCAGGTCTCCATATTCGGGTAGATATCCTTTGCCCGCACAATCACCAGATGAACCGCAGGAAGCAGAGAGGGAAGCAGCGATCGCCGGCTGGCGGTTGAGAGAACGA
>BTQZ01000084.1:0-4742 GCA_036986135.1 Anaerolineae bacterium
GGCGCCCGATTCAATTCGGATGGTCTATTCCAAGGGAACGGGATTGGATCTCTATTTGGGAGAACTCGGATCACCACCGGTGCCTTTAGGGTCGGGCACCGGGCTGCGCTGGGTCAATGCAGAGCAATATCTATATATGGCTGGTAGCCCCGGGAGCTGGACGCTGACTCTTGCGGACACAGAGGGTGGCAAGGTGCCACTAGCGACCTCACCTGGCAATTTCGTGGCATACGACTTCGCGGAGTGAGCTGCCAAAGCTTGGTCGCTGAGGTTCCCATACAGCGGGAACTTGCGGCCCGCGCCCCGAGCAGGATCCAGCCACGGAGCAGCCCCTTAAGATGTTTCGTAATCCTCAGCAACTTGGAACGCAGATCTAGCTTCCTGGCAGCTCCGGAAGAGGTTGAGCTGCCCAAAGCAATTAGAATGAAGGCCTAGCTACCGAGCATCTCTTCGAGCAGTTCTTTGGCCGCTTTCGGATCCGCCTGGCCCCCGGTCTCCTGCATCATTTGGCCGACGAACCACCCGATCAAGCCCATCTTTCCACCCTCATAGGCCGCCACCTGATCCGGATTGGCCTCCAGGATCTGTGCGGCTACCGCGCTCAGCTCACTGGCGTCTGAAACCTGGGCCAAGCCCTCTTCCTCGACGATCTGCGCAGGGGTCCGATTGGAGTCGCGGACCTGAACCAGAAGATCCTTCCCCACGCCACTGGAGATCGTCCCTGCCTCTACCATGCCGATGATCTCCGCCAGCTCACCGGGCTGCAGCCCGAGCTCTCCCGCCGAGGTGTCGTGCTCGCGGATCAACCGCAGCACATCGTTCATCACCCAGTTCGAGACTCGCTTGGGATCTCCACCGTGAGCGGCCACGGTTGCCTCAAAGAAATCGGAAAGCGAGCGTTCCTCGGTGAGGATCTCGGCGTCATACTCTGGAATGTCATAAGCCTCCACAAATCGGCTGCGCCTGGCTAGCGGAAGCTCTGGTAGCTGAGAGGCGGTCGCCGCCACTGCGCCTGGACTGATCTCGATTGGCAGCAGGTCAGGCTCGCGGAAGTATCGGTAGTCAGCCTCTGTTTCTTTCGATCGCATCTTGCTGAGCACGCCACGCTCATCGTCCCAGTCCAGGGTCCACGCCTCGATCACACCGCCGGCCCCGACCTCCCGCATCTGTCGCTCGATTTCGGACTTCACGGCGTCTCGCACATTGGTGATGGAGTTGACGTTCTTGATTTCGGTCTTTGTGTTCAGCCGATGCTCTCCCACATTGCGGATCGAGACATTGGCATCGCACCGCAGCTGCCCCCGCTCCATATCCGCATCCGAAATCTCGAGCCAGCGAAGCAGTTGTCGAAGCCGAATTAGATACTGGGCCACCTCGTCTGCCGAGCGGAAGTCGGGTCCGGTCACCATCTCGACCAGCGGGACTCCACATCGATTGAAATCGATCAGCCGCTTTCCGTTCTTGTAGACCGTCTTGCCTGCATCCTCTTCGATATGCAGCTTGATGATGGAAATGCGGCGCGAATTCCCCTCGGGCAATGGAAGTTCGAAGGACCCGTTGACTGCAAGCGGCTCGTCGTACTGGCTGATCTGATATCCCTTGGGAAGATCCGGGTAGAAGTAGTTCTTTCGGGCAAAGAACGAGGCTTGATCGATTTTTTCGGCGTTCATGGCGGTGGCCAGAATCAAGGCCTTTTCGACGACCTGCTGGTTAAGGCTTGGCAGAACGCCGGGCAGGCCGGTGCAGATCGGGCAGATATGAGTGTTCGGCGGCGCACGCCACGAGTCGGTGCTGCACGCGCAGAAGATCTTCGAATCGGTATTCAGCTGGATGTGGGTTTCGATGCCAATAACGGCTTCGAATTCAGGCATCTAGGAGCTCCTGTACAAGCGTGGGCCTGGATTCCTGCGGCTGCTCGAGGACTCGACCTATCCGCAGGAGCCTGCGTTCCGTGAAGTCGGGGCCCATCAACTGCATCCCGATTGGCAGGCCCGAGTCGTCCAGGCCGGTGGGAACGGATATCGCCGGGATCCCCGCATGGTTTGCGGGAACAGTGAGCAGGTCGGCGTATTGCATGGCCACTGAATCCCCATAGATCCCGCCGATCTCGAAGGCGGTGGTCGGCGTGGTAGGGGCCAGCATGGCGTCCACTCGCTCGAAGGCACGCTCGAAATCTGCTCGAATTAGAGTACGAACGCGCAGCGCGCGTTCGTAGTAACGCTTCTCATATTGCTCTCCTGAAACGTACATACCCATCAGGATACGGAGCTTGGGCTGCGATCCGAATCCCTGCCCCCGACTCTTCCGGTAGAGCTCAAACAGATCTGCCGCCTCACCCTCGGATCGATGGCCGTACTTGACTCCGTCATAGCGATGGAGGTTTGAGGCAGCCTCCACGCGCGAGATCACGAAGTAGGCCGGTATGCCGTACCGTACGTTCGGGAGATCGACGCCCTCGACGATCTCTGCCCCTTGCTCCGCCAGGCGCTCGGCTGAATCCAGCAGAGCCTTTTCGATCTCTGGCTGGAGCGCTTGCTCGCGCAGTTTCCCGGTGTCGGCATCCGGGTAGCGCAATCTGGAAAAATCCGGCGACAACCCGATCCGCAGACCCCGCACGCCGCCCTCGATCTGATCTAGGTAGTCTTCAACCGGAATCTTTGCCGCGGTTGCGTCGAAAGCATCCGCACCGGCCATTGCCTGCAGCATCAGGGCCGTGTCCTTGACGTTTCTCGCCATGGGGCCCGGGCAATCGAGCGAGGAGGCGAAGGCGATCAGGCCGTAGCGTGAGACTCGTCCGTATGTAGGCTTCATCCCCACGATGCCGCAGAATGCGGCTGGCTGGCGGATGGATCCGGAGGTATCCGTGCCCAGCGAGAGCGCCGCCTCGCCTGCCGCAACCGCGGCCGCACTGCCTCCGGAAGATCCCCCGGGGACGCGTGAGGCCGACCAGGGATTGCGTGGAGTGGGCAAGAAAGCGGAGGATTCGTTGGACGAGCCGTACGTGAATTCGTCCAGGTTGGACTTGCCAATCGTCAATGCCCCGGCCGCCTCCAGCCGGGCGACGGGAGTGGCCGTGTATGGTGCGACGAAGGTCGCCAGAATCTTCGACCCGGCGGTTGAGGGTGTGCCGCTGACACAGAAGATGTCCTTGACCGCCACCGGGACGCCGGCCAGCAGGCCGGGATCTTCGCCCGCCTCCAGCGCGCGATCTACTGCGCGGGCCTGGGCAAGCGCCCGCTCTTCAGCGAGCGAGATATAGGCGTGAACCCCTTTCGCACCATTCGGATCCCCGTTGAGCGTGCTGAGGTCTCCCTCAACCGCCTCGATCCGCGCAAGGGTGGCCTCCAGCACGGCTTCGGCGGCGAGATCGCCCGCACGCAGGCGCGCTACGATCTCATGTGCGGGAAGCTCACAAATCTCGGCGCTCATTCGAGCTCGGTATGGGGAATGTCAGGCGCCACGATGAACCGATCTTCAACTTCGGGGACCTGCTCAAGGATGGCATCCGCTTTGTCCGACGGCTCTGCACGATCCTGGCGCAGCTCCGGGCGCGTCTCAGAGGAGTACGGAACTCCATGGGAAGTGATCGGGAGATCTGCGGGCAGCTCAATCGACTCGAGATCACGGATGGCCTGCAGCTGCTGATTGAGCTCTCCCCTCAGGTATTCGGCTTCACCGTCGTCGAGCTCCAGGGCCGCGAGGCGGACCAGGTGTTGGAAGATATCCGGGGTGATGGGTGGATCCGATTGTGATGTCTGTGTCACAGGGTCCTCCGGCGGAGCCATTTTACTCTCTCGCCTGGTGAGTCCTCTCGACGGATCTGAATCTTGAGGTTTTCCAGGAGACGGGGATATGAAAATGTGAGCCTCGAATTGCAGAATGCTATAATCGCGTCACCGCTCCTTTGCTGTGCCTATGGCAGTCACCGAAATCCCCGTCAGCGGCCCCACCCTTGAACTGTCTTCCGAACACGAGATGATTCAGCAGGTGGCGCGCGAGTTTGCTCAGAAAGAAATCGTCCCCATCGCGGCGGAGCACGACGAGCGCGGAGAGTTCCCTGTCGAAACCATCCGCAAGATGGGCGAGATGGGATTCATGGGCATTGAGATCCCGGAGCAGTACGGGGGCGCCGGGTTGGATACGCTTTCCTACGTGCTGGCGCTGACCGAAATCAGCAAGGCGGATGCCTCCCACGGCACGATCATGTCGGTCAACAACTCGCTCTACTGCAGCGCCATCGAACGATTTGGCACGGTGGAACAAAAAGAAAGATTTCTCGTTCCGGTGGCTTCCGGCAAGGTCATTGCGGCCTACTCTCTAACCGAACCCATGTCCGGATCGGACGCGGGCAGCATGCGCTCGCGCGCGGTACTGGACGGCGACAGCTACGTCATCAACGGCCGCAAATCGTGGGTCAGCAGCGGGCCGGTGGCAAAGTTCATTCTGCTCTTTACCATGACCGACCCCGAAAAGGCGCATCGCGGTGTGACAGCCTTATTGATTGAGACCGATCAGCCGGGCTTCTCCCTGGGTAAGACCGAGCCCAAGCTGGGCATACGCGCCAGCGCCACCTGCGAGATCCTGTTTGAAGACTACCGGTGTCCGGCCGAGAACCGGCTGGGCGAGGAGGGGGAAGGTTTCAAGATTGCCATGCAGGTGCTGGACGCAGGACGCATCGGAATCGCCAGTCAGGCGCTGGGCATTGCCGAAGCGGCCTATGGCGCCAGCGTCGAGTATGCGCG
>BTQZ01000085.1:0-4685 GCA_036986135.1 Anaerolineae bacterium
GGCGCCATCATCTGGCAGCGCCGAGTCGAGTGGCGAGACGTTGACCCTTTCGGGCACCTGAACAACGCGGCCTATCTCTCCTACACGCAGGAAGCGTCTATCGAGGCCGGCCTCGCCTACGGCGTTACGCATGCTAGCTCCCTCCAAGCGGGGTTGGGTTGGGCCCTGAAGCGCAGCCGGATTGAGTATCTACGGCCGGCACTGCCCGATGAAGAGCTGCAAATCGAAACCTGGCTAACTTCACTGAGGCAGGCCAGCGCGGTGCGCTGCTACTCCATTACTCGACTTGCGGATGGAGAGTTGCTGGCGCGGGCGCAATCCCATTGGCTTACCGTGGATCTAGATTCCGGTAAGCCTCGCCGTCTTCCGCAGTGGATGCGTGAGGCCCTCGCTCCCAATGTCAGCAGCAGGGAAACGAAGCGCGCCCCGGCGAGCGCAAGCCAGAAGTCTTCTTAGAAGCTCAGGGGAACGAGCAGATTCAGCAGTAGGCCGACTACAAACAGCAGGCCGGCGCGCTTATTGTGATAGAAGGCCCAACTGACGTACCACAAGGGCCAGACGGTGTATCCCTCAGGCGGTTCGCTGGGCTTGGGCTCTCGATAGAGTTGGTACACCGTCTTGAGCCTGGGAAGCGCCAGGGCCACCAGCAGCAGCCAGACGCCCAGCGTGCCCGTCAGCACCAGCGCCAGTACCACCAAATAGAAGCCCACCATCAGCGCCAAATTCAAGCTAAGCGAGGTCTTCTCACCCAGGATAACGGGTAGGGTCCGAATTCCCTTGGCCGTGTCGGCCTCGATCTTATCGATGTGCTTGCCCATCAAGACCGTGGCAACCGCTATGCCATAAGGAATCGTTGCTAGCCAGACCCCGGAGGTCGGCATGGTT
Organism: Anaerolineae bacterium; assembly: GCA_036986135.1. GTDB lineage: Bacteria > Chloroflexota > Anaerolineae > Anaerolineales > E44-bin32 > JADFRG01. The sequence goes on from BTQZ01000085.1 coordinate 886, forward strand.
CCGGCGGTCACGAAGTACGTTCCCCCGATCATGAGCGGTCCCCACACCAGAAATACACCCGGCTCGCCCAGCCCGCGGTGCTTGAGCTTGAGGGGGGGCGCGACGTAGAAGAAGCTAATGAATAATCCGGCCAGTGCAAAAACCACAGTTGGCCAACCCGTGCGCACGGCGAGCGCGATCAGAATCAGCAGGTTTAGCACGTTCGCCAGGAACACCGCTCCGCCCAGCTTTCCTTTCGATACCAGTCCACCGAGGACGGGGTGCGGCGCATATTGTGCCCGGGCATAGTCATCCGTGTCCACTCCGCCTTCCATGTCGAAGTAGTCGTTATTCATGTTGTTGGCCGCATGTGCGATGAGCAACCCAAGAAAGGCCAGCGCAAAGTTGAGCCAGTTTGGATTCTCCACCACCGCCGCCGCCAGGAGGCCGCCGATCAGAGCCGAAGTCGCGGTCATCGTGAAGACCGCCGCGCGGGTGATGATCAACCACTTGCTGACGACGTCCATATCCTTGTCGGACGACAGGTTGGCGGTGTCAATAACTTCTTTCCAGTTGGAGATCAGAGACACACTTCCTCCTATGGGACCAATATATCAGGGGCGAGTCTACCGTCTGGGGCATATGGTGTAAAGGGAACCAGCACCGTGCTGGCTTCCGTGATAGACTCGCCGGTCCCCAAATCGAGGCTCCGACTGTGGCCGTCGAAGTCCAAGAACCTGCTCCTAATACAAACGAAATCTGGGCAGCCGCTCTTAAGGCCGCTGCCGGGGTAGCGCGCCAGGCCGCCTCCAGCGAGGAGGACCTGATTCGAACCGTCACCAAGGAACTCCGGCGGCTCAATCTGCGGGGAGCAGTTGCCCTGCTGGATCGAGAGGGGCAACTAGTGCTGCAAGGCTCCGCGCTCAACCCCACAGTTGAACGCCATCTCAAGAAGCTGACCGGCCTGTCGCTTGAGGGTTTCCGGTTCGATCCTCAGGAAGTTGGCACCTATCGGCGGGCTCTCAAAGACCGTAAGGCCGTATTTGAATACGACAACAGCGATACGGTAGCCCAGATGGTCCCGGACCGGTTGGGATCTCTCTTGCCGCGGATCATACAGCTTATGGGATCCAGGCCGGTCATTGTGGCGCCGCTCGTCCTCGAAGACCGGCCGCTCGGCACCGTAAACGTTACCGCGAGTTGGCTGACGCCTGACGATATTCCGATGGTGGAGGCATTCACCGATCATATTGCAATTGCCCTGGGGCATGTTCGCACTCGAATCCAGATGCATGAGGCGCTCGAACGCGAGAAGCTGCGTAATCAAGTCATCGAGGCGGTTGCGAGCTCGCTCGACCTCTCCGATGTCCTCAAACGGGTGCTAGACCTGGCAGTGGAAGTGGTGCAAGCGGATGCGGGTGCGATCGGACTTGTCACGCCCGACGGCAAGTCCCTGACTTACCCCTATTTGATCGGGGTGCCTAGCTCGTTGAAGCGGGCAGCCGAGCCAAAGGGCGAGGGCCTTGCCTGGCGTCTCATCGAGACCAGAAAGTCGATACTCCTTCACGAGTACTCCCACCATCCGAGCGCCCGTCGGGAATGGGTTGAGGCGGGGGTGCATTCCTTCATGGGGTTTCCCTTGATCGTGGGCGACGAGTCGATCGGTACGATGGGACTTTTCATCAAAGAGAAGGACCGTGCATTTGCCGAAGAACAGTTGGAGCGGGCGCAGGCGGTGGCCACTATGGCCGCCATGGCAGTTCACAACGCGCGGCTGCTTGAGGAAGCCAATCAGCGCGCCGAGGAGGCGCAAGCGCTGATCCACACCGCCCGATCGGTCTCCGCCTCTCTGGACCAAGAAACGGTTCTCAATTTAATCGCGGACAAGGCGAAGGACTTGCTGCAGGCGGATGGCAGCCGTATCCACCTGCACGACCCCGAGGCGGACGTGTTGCGTTGTGTGATCGCCTTAGATGAGTCGTCGGAGGCATTTCAGGCGGTGGAGTTGAAGCCAGGTGAGGGTCTTGTTGGACACGTGATGCAGAGCGGTGAGCCACTGCTCACCAACCAACCGTTCGACGATCCACGCGGTTTGCAGGTTCCCGGCACGCCTGAGGAAGAGCCCGAAACGCTCATTATGGCTCCCCTCAAGGTCCGACAAAGGACTATGGGCGTGATGACCGTACGTCGGATCGGCACCGAACGCCCCTTCCGAGAAAGCGATTTGGAGATTCTGATCGCCTTCGCTGCGCAGGCTGCGGTTGCCCTTGAGAACGCACACCTGTACGGACAGATCATGTCGCAGGCGCATCGGCTAGAGATTGAGGTCAATGAGCGCACGCGGGACCTGGCGCTTTCTGAAGCGCGCTACCGGGCCCTGGTGGAGACTGCGGTCGGCGGAATCTTCCAGGCCGATCTGGAGGCCCGCTTCGTATATGTAAACCAGGCATTTGCAGACATGCTTGAATACAAGGTTGATGAGCTGTTGGGCCAGCCGGTTACCGTCTGCCTGCCGAAGGATTTAGGCCCGCAGACCATAGAACGGTATCAGGCCCGACTGCGTGGGGAGCGGCCGTCGCGCGAGGTTTACGACACGGTTTTCGTGAGCCGAAATGATGTGCGTATTCCTGCGATCGTGGCGATCAGCCTGATCATGGATGAGCAAGACGAACCGCAGGGAGCCAGCGTTCTGGTCTTTGACATCTCGGAGCGCAAGGCGCTCGAGGCGGCGGTGAAGGCCGAGCGTGACCGGCTGACGGCCATTTTGGCCAACGTCGGCGATGCCGTCTTCGTCATGGACCCGCAGGGGAGCATCGAATTCGTCAACGCCGCCTGGGAGCGTTTGAACGGCTACTACTTCAGCGAGGCGATGGGTCAAACCCCCAAGATCATCAAGAGCGGTCACCACACGCCCGAGTTTTATGATTCGATGTGGGAAACCATCCTGAGTGGGGAGACCTGGACCGGCGAGGTGGTCAACAAGCGCAAGGATGGTTCCACTTATGAGGCGGTAGTGACAGTCCAGTCAGTCGTAGGGTCGGAGGGGGAAACCATCAATCTGGTGGGCGTCGAGCATGATATCAGCGCTCTAAAAGAGGTGGATCGGCTGAAGTCCCAATTCGTCTCCGATGTTTCGCACGAACTGCGAACTCCGCTTACCAATATTCGACTGTACTTGGACTTGTTGGAGACGACCGAGGATCGGGCCAAGACCGAACGGTACCTCGCAACGCTGACGCGTGAAAGCGAGCGATTGGCTAACTTGATTGACGATCTGCTTTCTCTCTCGCGCCTGGAGGCGGGAGCCACGCCATTCAATCCTGAGCCAATCGATGTAGGTGAACTGCTGCTGGCCCTGGTCGAAGATCGCCGCAGCCTGGCAGCCTCGCGCGGTCTGGAACTGTACATGGAATCCGATACCAGGCTGCCCAAAGTCTTTGTGGATAGGCGGCTGATGAGCCAAGTGTTTACCAACCTGCTGACAAATGCTATGCACTACACGCCCGAGGGAGGCCGCATCACGGTGCGTTCTACCGTCCCCAAAGGCAAGGATAATGGTTGGGTCACCGCCGCAATCGAAGATAGCGGCATGGGTATCCTACCGGAAGAGCAGCCTCTGGTCTTCGGACGTTTCTATCGCGGTCATGCCGGGGAGAGTTCAGGAGAAGCAGGCACCGGTCTCGGCCTGGCGATCTGTAAAGAAATCGCCGATCTGCACGGGGGTCGCATCACGGTTGAGAGCACGGGACATAAGGGGAAAGGGTCAAAGTTTACCGTGTGGCTGCCTCTGCATGATGAAGAGGCAGAACCCCACTCTTAAA
>BTQZ01000086.1:0-4501 GCA_036986135.1 Anaerolineae bacterium
GTCGCCACGAACTCGGTGAGCACTTCCATCAGCTCAGCCGAGGAGAATGGCTTGGTGAGGAACCGGTTTGCACCCGCCTCCAGCGCCGCCTCCTGGTCTTCCCTGGCGGTTCGGGCGCTGACGACCACAATCGGGATCTTTCGCCACTTGCGTTCGGAGCGCAGCCGATCGATCAGCGACAGACCGTCCATCTGCGGCATCTTCAAGTCCATCAGGATTAGGTCCGGCTTTGTGGCGCGCATCCGAAAAAGCGCGTCGCCAGCATCGTACGCCGTATGAGCCTCGAGCCCATACTTCTCCAGCAGCTCGCCCAGGAGATCGACGTAGGGTCGCTCGTCATCCACGATTAGTATGACTGGCTTAAGCATAGAAAAGACCTCTTCCCCTTAGGTCTTACAAACGGATCAGGTCCTTTCAACATTGTAGGGCCGAACCCCCTTGGGCACCTTACAGGCGCCTTGCCGAGGGCCTTACAGGTGCCTTTCAGGCGGGATCTACCGTTCGGAGCTTAACATAAGTTCGCCAGATCTCGAATGGACTCGTCATGGGGGCGAGCCATAAGGCCACGAGTGTGCTGCTATCCCACAGGGCCAGAAGCCGGGCCCTGACGTATAATCGCCGTCGGTCTGATGAAACCACCTAAGGGAATGACCAGCGCAGAGATTCGGCAGTCCTTTTTGGATTTCTTCGCGGCTCAAAAGCACACGATCGTGCCCTCCGCCTCGCTGGTGCCGGGGGGCGACGAAACCCTGCTTTTCACCAACGCCGGAATGGTCCAATTCAAGGACGTCTTTCTTGGCACGGGGAGCCGGCCGTACGTGCGCGCGGTCGACTCGCAAAAGTGCATGCGGGTGGCCGGGAAACACAACGATCTGGACGATGTCGGGCGGGACGACAGCCACCACACATTCTTTGAGATGCTCGGCAACTGGTCCTTTGGCGACTACTACAAGGAAGAAGCCATTACATGGGCCTGGCAGCTATTCACCGACGTCTGGGGGCTCCCCAAAGATCAACTGTGGACAACCTGCTTCGAAGACGAAATCGGCGAGATTCCCCGCGACGATGAGTCGGCCGACATCTGGGCCAAGCAGCCTGGCTTTGATTCGTCGCATATCGTCTTCTTTGGCCGTGAGGAAAACTTCTGGGAGATGGCAGATACCGGACCCAGTGGTCCCGATAGCGAGATTCACATGGACCTGGGCCTTGAATACTGCAATATGCAGGACGTCGAAGGCCACGAATGCAAGGTCAATGGGGATTGCACTCGATTCCTCGAACTCTGGAACCTTGTATTCATCCAATACAACCGAAGTGGACCCACCCAGCTGGACCCCCTGCCGAAGAGGCATGTAGACACGGGCCTGGGCTTCGAACGCATCGTTTCCGTGCTGCAAGGGACTCGATCAAACTACAAGACGGATCTCTTTACACCTATCATCGAGGCAACTCAGCAGCTTGCCGGCCACGGAGAGGCGGAACTCGAGAAATACTGGACCCCTTATCGGGTCATCGCGGACCACTCGCGTGCGGCCTCCTTCTTGATTGGGGATGGCGTGGTGCCGGGAAATATGGGCCGCAACTATGTCACGCGCATGATCATCCGCCGGGCCAGCCTCTTCGGCAGCAAGCTCGGATTCGAGGGTCCCTTTCTGGCAGAGGTCGCTCAAGCGGTGATCGGCCACTATGGTGAGGCCTATCCGGAGCTCAAACAAAACAAGCAGGCCATCGAGCGCCTGATCACGGACGAGGAGCAGCGTTTTGCCCGAACCGTGGAAGGGGGGATTTCCAGACTAAACGAGCGGCTGGAGCAGCTGCGGGGAGAAGTCCTGCCGGGTGAGGTGGCATTTGACCTGTACGCGACCTACGGGCTGCCCCTGGAAATCGCGCGCGACATCGCGCGTGAAAGCGGCACGGAGGTCGAGGAGCAAGGATTCTTCGATGCCATGGATCGCCATCGCGCCATTTCTACCGGTGAGAGCTTCCAAGCCGCGGAAGAGGGGGAGACCGGCGATCGATATCGAGCGATCCTCGAAACCCTGACTGAAGGCGGCAAGCAAGTGCACTACGACCCCTACGCGGCATTCGAACTAGAAACTCCGGTGCTCGCGCTGCTGCGGGATGGTGAGCCGATAGATACCGCCAATGAGGGAGAAGAGGTTTCCGTAGTGCTGGCTGAAACCCCCTTCTATGTGGAAGCAGGCGGACAGGTTTCCGACTTCGGCACCATCGTCGCCTCCGGCGATTCGCAATGGCGGATCGAGGTCGAGGATACCCGCCGACCCATTGAAGGGCTGGTGATCCACGTCGGGAAGGTGGCCAGCGGGATCCCCCGAGTGGGCGACACCGCTACGGCGAGCGTGGATCGAGGGCGGCGCATGGACATTATGCGCAACCATACCGCCACGCATCTGCTTCATGCCGCTCTCAAGGATGTGCTCGGAACTCACGCGCGCCAAGCCGGGTCCTTAGTGGCGCCCGACCGACTGCGCTTTGACTTCACGCACCCCGAGGCACTGACCCAGGACGAGATCAAGCGCATCCAGCGGAAAGTCAATGAAGACATCCTTTCCAATTACTCATTGTTGATCCGTCATCAGGGTCGTGAGGAAGCCATTCAAGCCGGGGCGATGGCGCTCTTTGGTGAAACCTACGGGGATATAGTTCGCACGATCTGCATCGGCGAGCCCGCCTGCTTCTCTTATGAGTTGTGTGGTGGCACCCATGTCGAAAATACATCCATGATCGGGACCTTCCTGATCACCAGCGAGGGAAGCGTGGCCTCCGGAATACGTCGAATTGAGGCAGTCACCGGCCGAGGGGCATTGGAGTTGATCCAGGGCAGGCTATCCACCCTCGATGCGATCGCAGACGAGCTTGGTGTGGGCGCGAGCGACGCTCACACGCGCGTGGTAAAGGTGCTTGAGGAGCAAGATCGGCTGGAGGCACGACAGGCCAGGCTACGCCAGGCGCTGGCTCTGGAACAATTGGATCGCCTGACGCCCGAGAATATCGACGGCATTCCGGTTTTGGCCAACTTACTGGATGATCTAAACGCAGATTCGCTGCGCCTGCTGATTGACCGCTTCCGCGCCGACAACCCGAGCGGAGTGGCGGTGTTGGCTTCCACCCAGAACGATCAACCCATCATTGTGGCCGGGGTCACGGAGGACCTGGTGGAGCGCGGTCTGCATGCCGCGGAATTGGTCAAGAGCGTGGCGGAAGTGGTGGGCGGTGGCGGCGGCGGTAAACCGACGCTCGCACAGGCGGGGGGCAAGGATGCCAGCAAACTGCCGGAAGCGCTGGCTCAAGTACCAGCATGGGTGGAGGCGCACCTGACTGAGGCCCCATAACCTCGCGTGAAGGTCCACATCGTCAACCTGGAACCAGAGGACGACCATGCCTCGGCTCGCGACAAGATCTCTTGGGCTAGGGCTCCTAAAGTCGTTCTGGTTTGGCCGCGCCGCGGTAGGCCCCTGGGTCGCCGGCTTGACCTAGCGCTGGTACAGAGGCACGCCAACCGGCTCGGTCTCGAACTCGGGCTAGTAACCTTTGACCCAGAAATCATCACGAACGCCAAACAGCTCAACATCCCGATTTTCGATTCGCTTGAGAAGCTGCCGCCGGGAACCTGGACCGAACCTCAGGATTTGTCGATTCCCAGGCCGGAGCGGCCCTCCCTGGCCGAACTACGGGAAGCACGCGATAGGGATGGCTCCCTGCAGCTGGGTGAATGGGGCCGATTGATCGCAGTGGGAATTTCCATAGCAGCAGTGCTCGCCATCGCTATTTCCGTTGTGCCCAGCGCGGAAATCGTAATGCAACCGGTAGGTGTCCCGATAGAGGAAAGCCTATCGATTTGGATCGATCCTCTGCCTTCTCCTGCCTCGAGCAGGGTACCGGGGCAAACGGTTTCCGCTGAAATTTCGGGGGCCAAGCGAATGGATACGACTGGCCGAGTACGGCTGCCTAAAACGGCCGCCTCCGGTGAAGTCGAAATCACAAACCGCACCGGTGAAGAGATCTCAGTACCAGCCGGAACGGGACTGCGCGCGGGCGAGATTCGATTTCTTACTTCGAGTGAAGTTCTGCTGGAAGCCGGCGAAGGATCGTCTGCTACAGTTCCGATCGAGGCCAGTGAACCGGGTACATCCGGGAACGTGGCCGCGGAGGCAATCGATTCCGTCGAGGGACCCCTTGGATTTCTGATCACAGTCAGCAACCCTGAGCCCACACGCGGTGGACGAGATCAAGTGGCGGCCGCGGTAAATATGAAAGATATGGAAAACCTGCGACAGGAATTGGAATCGGAGCTGATTGAGATCGCGGAGAGTGCACTGCTGGAACAGCTCGACCGCGGGTTTGAGATGGTCCCTGGCGGCCTTCGCATCACGGAAGTGGTGGATGAACGCTATGACATCGGGCTGGGCGAGGCCGCCGAATCGTTGGGATTATCGCTGACCCTGAATATCGAAGGTTTAGGCTACCCGGTTCCACTGGT